>CAYSDZ010000099.1:0-1514 GCA_964429915.1 uncultured Alteromonas sp. | reverse complement strand
TACTGTGGGTGTTTCTAGTCGACAAACAACCGGTTGATGATTTACGCAAAGCTGACATTTTACGCTATATCGACTTTTGCGTGGCGCCGCCGGTTAATTGGATAAGCACGCAATTGTATGACCGATTTTTGTTAGAGAACGGTTACTTTGCTTCAAACCCTAAGTGGACACCATTCAGGCAAACACCACCAAAGTACGACAAAGAACGCGTGCTTGATCCAAAGAAATATAAGCCATCACTACAGACGCTCGAGTCAACGTTTGTGGCATTGAACTCTTTTTTTCGACATTTGATTGATGAAGAAATCTGTTTTGGTAATCCCATACCGTTAGCAAAACGTGACTGTAAACATTTAATAAAAGACAGCCAGGTTAAAACAATCAGTCGTTTAACCGAACAACAATGGCAATACTTACTAGATACTGCAGTGGAAATGGCTGAGGAGGACCCGCTACTGGAGCGAAATTTATTTATTGTAGCGACAATGAAAACCTTGTTTCTGAGGCTTTCTGAGCTGTCAGAACGTCAGGATTGGACTCCAATGATGAGTCACTTTTGGACAGATGAAGATAATAATTGGTGGTTTAAGGCTTATGGCAAAGGAAAAAAAATCCGTGACATTACTGTGCCTTCTGGATATCTACCTTTTCTAAAGCGTTATCGAGAATGGCGAGGCCTTTCACCTTTGCCATCTAAAGGTGAACAAACTATCTTGGTTGAAAAAATACGTGGTCGAGGTGGCTTAACCAGTAGGCAGATTTCTAGACTCATTCAGCAGGTATTTGATGCAGCCTTTACCAAGATGAAGGCTGAACATGGCCTTGATGCGGCGCAAAAACTAAATGAAGCGACGACACACTATCTCAGACATACAGGTGCCAGTATGGAAATTGAAAGAGATCGTCCACTAAAAGACTTATCGGAAGACTTAGGGCATTCAAGCAGTGCAACAACTGATACTGTTTACGTGCAAGTAGAGCGTAAACGACGGGCTTCATCTGGTAAAGACCGTAAAGTAGAGTGATCAATAGTTAGTAATGGCCAGACCTTAGATTATGGATCGAAATATCAATTTAGACTCAGTAATGCATGCTCTGCAAACACTAGAAAAATGGGATTTGAGCCAAACAGAGAAGACTAAACTGCTTGGTTCGGATTTGTTTTTAGATGTATCAGAACTTGGAATTACGTGTGAGCTCAGCGAGCGATGCTGCCTGATAAAGGTAATAGATGTGTCGCTGAAAATCTGTTTCAACTCAAAAGAGAATATTTATGGTTATATGAGGATGGTGTATTACAATCATCCATTCAATGGCTCCAGATCTCTCGATTTGGCGCTTTAGAGCCTAGATGGTCTAAAAACAGTTGACCTGGAAATCGCATAACTAATCAATATTTAATTTTTTTACTGACTTGACTTAAACATCATAGCTGGGTGAATAGTCTTTAACGATATGATGTAAATAGTTCTCATTCGCTATGCGTGAATTTCGAGTTTTGTTTAGGAAAAGCC
>CAYSDZ010000098.1:0-1627 GCA_964429915.1 uncultured Alteromonas sp. | reverse complement strand
TGATTTGATAGTTTGAGGGTAAACGAAGGGTTGCGATATTGACAAGTGCTTTTAGTGAAAATGTTCGAAATGAGTATCTTAAAACCCCTCTACGATGCACACGCTGATGCTTGTTACTTATGAAAAACAAAACTCACTATCTAACCTAAAAAGCTCAACCAAACAACTCGCTTGCAACGAAGAAAACAGTCTGATTTTGACCACAAAATAAATACAGATTTTCAGTAAGGTTAAGACGCATAACGCTAAGCTAACGGGCAGTGACGTGGCGGCATAATCGCGAAGCGCCGCCGCGTTACTGTCCCAGCGAACGAAGTGAGCGAGTTAAGCGCCTTGTTAGAAGTTCTATTTAATTCAGAACGCGTTGGCTTTTTTCTTTTTGTTTGTTTTGTCTTATTAAGCCTGTGACAGTAAGGCCAATGCCTGCGCCTAAACAGCCTATAACCACGCCCAACAACTCATACATTCCAAAGGACGCTGCTACAAGCACCGCAACGAAAGCATTTACCAATAAAACCAAACCAGCAATAAGCAATGGATTAACTTTGATTGAATTTTTCATTTTAGATCTCCGTTTGTTTAAATTTACCGGAACTTCTAACTTGAAGCTAACGGGCAAAAATACAATGCGATAATATGCGAAGCATAGCATAGCATTGTGTTTTTGTCCCAGTGACCGCAGGGAGCGAGTTTAGCGTTTTGTTATGCGTGCCACACAAAGTAAGCAGCTTTGCTGCCTTGCGCCGAGATGTTGCCAATTTACGCTCCCTTTGAGTTGATAATTTGAGAGTAAACGAAGGGTTGCGATATTGACAAGTGCTTTTAGTGAAAATGTTTGAAATTAATGTTTTAAAACCACTTTACGATGCACTCGCCAATCCGTGTTACTTATAAAAAACCAAATTTACTATTCAAACTAAAAAGCTCAACCAAACAACTTGCTTGCAACAAAGAAAATACCACAGGTTTGATACAAAAATTAAAACAGTTTTCCAGTAGGGCAAGACGCATAACGCTAAGCTAACGGGCACAAATGCAGCGGTAAAATGCGAAGCACCGCTGCGTTTGTGTCCCAGTGTGACACGCAGTGGCACACGTGTTAAGCGCCTTGTTATGTGACACTTCCACAAATCTAAAATTCATCTTTAACTGAGCTCGGTGGTAACTCTTGTTTTATAGGTGGTGAAGGAAGCCCCCTTCCCGATAATTTATTAGTGGCTACGCACTTATATTCCTTGCACTGAAACTCTGTTACCCAACAACCGTCTTTTACTGAATGTTGTAAACAGGATTTAGATAGTTGCTCATCTAATACACTTTTTAAATCTTGAACCTTTTCTTTTCGGATTACTAATGGACATTTAAAGTCGCTGTAGTCGAATAAACCACATTCTTGATTTGAACTGCAAAGTTTGTAGTCTTTGAAATTATTGAACAGCTCTTCGTTTATCTCTTGAGTGAGTGACTCGCATAGCTGCTCTCTTGTTAACTGTTTTGGCGCTGTCGCAAATTCTATGCTAGACGAACCAGCATGAACCTCCAGTTTTGACTTGCTAGCTGTCGTTGCAACCCCAAGTATAGTTGCAATAGCGGCAAGCAATATGATGCTGATTATAATAGAGGCAAA
>CAYSDZ010000097.1:0-1693 GCA_964429915.1 uncultured Alteromonas sp. | reverse complement strand
ATAACGCAATGCGAGGCTTCGCCAATTTTCGCATTCCGTTATTGCCCGTTAGCTTCAAGTTAGGCACTCAAATGGAAATTGATAACAAATTTAGTTATTTCAACATGCAAAAACTCTCAGTTTCGGAACTTCAAGATTCATTGGCTGTGTTAAAGCAATTATTGGAAAAACGGATTTCATCAAGCATCGACCGTGTAACGCATCCCAAATTCGTTAAAAACTCTGGCGCAATCGATAATGTAAGACAAAATGATGCTGCGAGAAGGGAGGCATATTTCAACGAATGCGAAAAAATAATAGAACAACTAAATCACCTTGGGCACAATCTTAAGCCTTTGGACTTGGATTCAGATATTAACTTTGAAAATACGGGTGTTGGGTATGGAACGACTTATCATGATTTTGGCGCTAAGGGCTTAGACATTGAATTCTTCCCCAAAAGTACAAGTGTTATGTGGGTTGTATCACCACGTGCCTAACAAAACGCTTAAGCCGTTCCCGTTGGTCACTGGGACAATTACGTTGCGCGGCTTCGCCATTTTAGCGCAACGTAATTGCCCCTTAGCTCAAAGTTATATTTTTTGGAGAGCGCGGCTAACATCCATACTTTTGTGAAGTATTCTTACAATTAAAATTTGGTTTGTTTTGTGCTCTTTGTAATAAATTACGTGACTACCTTGAGGCCGTTTTCGATAACCTTCTCTTATATAGTCGCAATTAACTCCTAACATTGGTTCGTTAGCTAATTGATGGAAAGTATTATCTAACAATTTTAAATAATCATTCCTTTGCGTAATTCCCCAAGTTAGTTGAGTATATTTAGCTATTTTAATTAAATCGCTTTTGGCTTTATTTGATAGTTCGAATTGCGACATTTAGTGATTATCTTTGTCTAGCTCTGAGATCAAAGAGTCATATGAATAATCTGCAACACCACTGTTTTCGCCTTCAACTAGCATGTTGCGTAAATTGAGTATTTTTGTTTCCTGATCTTCTAATATCCTTAAACCAGCGCGGACTACTTCGCTTGC
The DNA here is from genome assembly GCA_964429915.1 of uncultured Alteromonas sp. Taxonomy (GTDB): domain Bacteria; phylum Pseudomonadota; class Gammaproteobacteria; order Enterobacterales; family Alteromonadaceae; genus Alteromonas_F. The sequence continues at coordinate 662 of CAYSDZ010000097.1, read as the reverse complement.
AGAGCCATAGCGACCAGAGTTAAGTTGTTGATTTATAAAATGATCAAAATGCTCGCCTAATGTTACGCTCGTATTCTTAGCCATAATGCACACCTCTAGTACCAATATATATTGGATTATGGTATAAAAAATATAACAAGGCAATTAAACGGACAAAAAACAGTTGGCTTTTTGCTCGTGCCTCGCTAATTATAGCCAACAGTTTTTAGCCGCTTATTGTGGCGTTAGGTGCCATGATTGACTTACTTCCATTAAAATACAAAGAGCATTTAGAATCGAGCAAAATACTATATGGGGAAACCACTTTAGAAAATGCCGATTACTTTGACCTTGAACCCCTGAGTTCAATCGAAGAAATGAACAAAGAAATTCAAATAAATGAATATGCTCCCGGTTATTTTGCCTTTGCCTCAAATGGCGGTGGCGAAATATATGCGTTCAACTCTTCTGGAGAAATCTATATTCTACCCCTAATTGGCATGTCTAAAGATGCCGCAATAAAGGTTGCAGATTCGTGGGAGCACTTTTTAAAACATGTGGTTAGCACCTAACAAGGCGCTAAACTCGCTCCCTGCGGTTACTGGGACAAAAACACAATGCTATGCTTCGCATAGTATCGCATTGTATTTTTGCCCGTTAGCTTAAAGTTATGTGCTTGCGGG
>CAYSDZ010000096.1:0-1741 GCA_964429915.1 uncultured Alteromonas sp. | reverse complement strand
ATCAATATAAAAAAAATTTTCATTTAATCCTCCTGATTTGATAAGAAGCTAACTTTAAGCTAACGGGCAGTGACGTGGCGGCATAATCGCGAAGCGCCGCCGCGTTACTGTCCCAGTGAACGGAGTGAACGAGTTAAGCGCCTTGTTAGAGCTCTTGTTCTTCATTTAACCGAACTCGAAATCAAGTTGGACTTTATTGCAAGTGCTTGCAATTGCTTCATAACGCCAATTTTTAAATGAGTTTATTGCTGCTTGGTCAAATACTTTTGCTGGAGACGACTCAATTACATTTATATTTATTGGTTCGCCTCGTTCTGAGATGTCGAATTCAAGTTTTACGTAGCCCTCTATTCTTTTCTTGATAGCTTTTACGGGGTATTTTGGTGGCGTTGTTGATAAAAGTCGTTCATGGGTTGGCTGTTTAGAGTTTTCTTCGGAATTGATTGAAGTGATTTCGCATCTGGAGCTATATTTTACCACTTCATTATTTTTCGAGCTTGCGCATCCTGTAAGCGATAAGCTAGCTAAAATAAGTGCCAAGAATTGTTTACACTCTTTCAAAATTACCTCCTAATATACTCTTTCAAAATTACCTCCTAATATACTCATTCGATGAGTTCTAACTTGAAGCTAACGGGCAAAAATACAATGCGATAATATGCGAAGCATAGCATTGTGTTTTTGTCCCAGTGACCGCAGGGAGCGAGTTTAGCGCCTTGTTATGCGTTCCAGGGAAAGTAAGCAGCTTTGCTGCCTTGCACTGAAATGTTTCCAATTTACGCTCCCTTTGATTTGATAGTTTAAGAGTAAACGAAGGGTTGCGATATTGACAAGTGCTTTGAGTGAAAATGTTTGAAATTAACGTATAAAAACCACTTTACGATGTACACGCTGATGCCTGTCACTTACAACAATAACACTCACTATCCAACCTAAAAAGCTCAACCAAACAACTAGCTTGCAACAAAGAAAACACCACAGGTTTTATGCAAAAATTAAAACAGTATTCCAGTAAGGCTAAGACGCATAACGCAAAGCTAACGGGCAATAACGTAATGGCAAAATATGCGAAGCATGCCATTGCGTTATTGTCCCAGCGAACGCAGTGAGCGAGTTAAGCGCCTTGTTATGCATTCTCTAACTTAGGGACAACGATTGGCAAATCTGTTGACCCATACTCTTTGCCAAATTGACTCAGAAGGCAAGTAATTTGACCTCTGTGATGCGTCTGGTGGTTAAAGACATGCATACAAAATTCTGCAAGATTTCTCTCTATTTTTTCGCCTTCGGTTGTCAGATACACGACATTGTTGCTCAGGGCTTCTTGAATTAGAGATTGGGTGAATGAAATATACAAGCTATCGACTTTTTGACGGAGAGTAAAAAGTTCTTCCAAATTTGATACAAATTTGTCGTTAACTGACATTGCAACAGGTAGCTCTTCACTGTCCTTTGCCTCCAAGCTAAAAAAGTCATTTTTTACAAGCCGTTGAAGCATGATTAGATCGCCGAACAAGATGTGGTTCCAATGATCTAAAATACTCGGGAAGAAGGCGCCTGTTGATTGATTTAACTGTTGTTCACTTAACTTGTGACAAACTTGTATAAGCTTGGTGTTCATCCGTTGGTTATAAAGAGCCATGGTTTGAAAACTACGACAAAGATCCATTTTTTCCTCTGAATGCATAACAATTTAATATATTTAAACGTGGTGTAATAAAGTACGCCAATCATATTCGAA
>CAYSDZ010000095.1:0-1757 GCA_964429915.1 uncultured Alteromonas sp. | reverse complement strand
TTGCGCAGTAAAAGCGTGCTTAAACATAATACCTTCACGGGCAAGTCGATCAACTGATGGCGTATGCACTTTTTCATTACCGTATACACCGTAATCGGTAATGTCTTGATCATCAGCTAGGTAAAAAATAATGTTAGGGCGACTAGCACTGGTATCGATAGGTTTTTCGAGCTTTTTGCTACTTGCTGCTGGTGTTGTCAGTGGCTCATTTGAGCAACCTGCAAACTGCAAAGCCAGTAAGCTGAACAACAGGGTGACAATAGACTGGTTTTTCATGTTAAGTCCTTATTTTGTTAACAACAGGATTAATGCGTTTGGCATTGTTGCTGTTTCATACAAGCGGTTAACTGAGCGCGCATTTTAGTGGCAACCGCTTGGTAACTTGCCTCATTAACCACGTTATTGGTTTCATGCGGGTCAACTTTATGATCATATAACATCTCTTCAAGGGTGTTGTCGTCAGTGGTATACGAGGTAAAGATAAAGTCATCGCTCACTACCGAATCACCTTTTTTAAAGCGGCTATAAATTTGTTTTTTATGGTTAACCGATGCGTTTTGTAACGATTTTACAAAACTTTGCCCTTGAACCGTTGCTGGCGGGCTAACCTTGGTGATTTCAGTGATCGTTGGGAACACATCAACCAATTCGACTAAAGCATCGGTCTTTACATTTTGAGCAATATTAGGGCCTGCGAAGATCATCGGAATGCGCAGTGAGGTTTCTAACATAGTATGTTTCGTCCAGAAATTATGCTCACCTAAATTAAAACCATGATCGCTGATTAACATAATAGTGGTGTTGTCACGTAGGCCAAGGCGATTTATTTGCGCGATGACATCACCTACCAAGGCATCAATATAACTGACGGATGCATAATAACCTTGTAATGACGACACATGGAAAGCATCACTGTTGTAGGTGTAGTCTTTAAAATGGTAAGTGTGAATTTCGCCAGAGCCATTTAGTGATTTAGGTGCGTTACGTGGCTTGTTACGGTCAAAAAATGGGCTGAATTTTTCTCTTGGATGCAAGTCGTAGTACTTTTTCGGTGCATAAAACGGTAAATGCGGACGAATAAAGCCAACACTTAAGAAGAAAGGTTGCTCTTGCTTGGCCAGACGCGTTAACGCTTTCAGTGCTTTTTCTTTTACTTTGCCGTCAGGGTAGGCTTCATCAGCGACATCCATGGTTTCGTACCAAGGACCATTACCACGTTTATTAAATTTAGTCGTTTTAAGGTAATTTTCTGAATCAGGGTTTAAGCGAGTGGCATGGCCCATGCCGGCATTTTGCAGTTTTTCACTCCAACTGACCGTGGCTAAATCTTTGCTGTTGTGAAAGATTTTGCCAATTCCCATGGTGTGATAGCCTGACTCGCGAAGCACTTGCGGTAATGATTTAGCGCCAGGAGCGTCTTTTTGTGCTTTGGCTTTATAGTCAATAAACCGAGTTTTGTTCGGGCGAATGCCGGTTAACATACTGGCGCGTGAGGCACCACAAACAGGGACATTGGCGTACGCTTGAGTAAAGGTGATCCCTTGTGCCGCTAAAGCATCAATATTAGGGCTATAAGCATTTTTGTCGCCGTACACACCTAATACTGGCCGTAAATCATCAACAATGATCATGACAATGTTTTGTTTTTGGTTTTGTTGTGGCGATTGTTCTAGCGTTTGTTTTGCTTTTTGTTTTAGCTGTGTTTTGGCCGTATTTTCTTGTTGGTCGCTATTCACCGCGGAAGTACAGGCGCTAAT
>CAYSDZ010000094.1:0-1803 GCA_964429915.1 uncultured Alteromonas sp. | reverse complement strand
TTCTGGTACTGCATATTCCCATGCATCTCGATCACTCAACGGTGTCATGACATGGATGAGCGCAGGTTTGGCGTTAGCCGAAGCTGTGTCTCAATGACCGAAGGGAATGAATTAATCGGTTTGTTATAAGCCGTAGCTACAACCAAGCAACTTATCTCGAATGTATCTATCATTTGTACGCTCATTTAAATCAGTGAAAATGTCACACCATTCGGAATGATTTCCGTAATCAGCGATCTTGTACACGATTAAATCTAAATTTCTCGTAGTAATACTGGGGTGATTTACCAATTCAATAAATCTATCTGGAGTCTCCAATCCCCAGTTGATAATAGCCCCATACGTTTCAGCGTTTGGTGCTTCTCCCTTATACAAATTTAAATAATCAATTATTTGCTCATCTGTTGGTTCAGTTTTTAGAAACTTATCAGTTGAACGATTTGCTTCACATATTGAATCACACTCGCATCCAACTAACACAGTGCATACCCGTCGAGACTTTGCGGCTGAGGACTTACCCACGCGTTAATACAACGGCAACTAAATAAAAAAACGGCAGCTAAAAAAAATAAGCCACGCGTTTTCAAACATGTCACACATTGCCCATCGCTCTGCATGGGCTAGCCAGATGCATCTCAACTATTAAATACAAACCTAATCGCAAACCATTTACATCCTCGACCAGAATACAGGCTACTGTACATCCGTGCTGACGTTGCGACAGATGGGAATATGGCCACTCTCAATCAAACACCGGTCGTATTCCCTGCCAGCCCAATAAGGACGGGCTTTTCATTAGCAAGAGAATCTTGCGTTATGTGTGATAACAAAATCGCAAGTGAGCGGGAACCGAATGCAGTAAAAAGCCGCCTCATTGCTTAACAATAAGGCGGCGTTTCCGTTAACGGTGTTGTCACTGCACCAGATAAGCTAACAGTGCGCCCGCTGCAATAACACCGAGCGAAATTGCGACTACTCGCAGCCATTCTCGACGGTCTTCGCAGCGCATCTCAGTCCGGTGCTCTTGCCATGTTTTTGGGTTCACTTTTAACTAAACCAATTTCAAGATGTAGTAACTTCCGTTAACACTCAACGCTAAAAAAATCTCTTTCTTCCCTATCAAATGTTTCAATAACAGCGTCGAAACCCTTTCTTTCATAACTACTAAATTCAGAGTGCGTTAAAGGGATAATGCATAGACACTTTACATGATGCTGTTCAATTTCTTCCAACATAGTCAAATCTGCATAAATTTCGATGTCTTCTGGACATAAAAATAATAGTCCACTAAACCCCTTGCTATTTAAATATTGATCATCTGTACTTATAACCTGCTCAGCATCGAAGGCTTTACCACTTTTAGCTTGGAAAGCTAGAGCAGATAAAAGATGAGCGGCATTATTCACTTCAGAATCACTTAAATACAGGTAAATCACTGAATTTTCATAATTTGTCGAAAAGTAAAGCTGCAGGCCCTCAAATCCTGGTAATTTAGTTTTACAAATATAAAACTCTGCGTCGTTGTAAACATAGCTTAAGATATTAAAATTACCCGTAAGGCCAATCCTTTTTCCCATATGTGAAGCAACTTTTAAAAAATTTTGTTTTTTTATTTTGTCCAAATTAACTACTCTTTTAGTTTTTCAGTTAATCTCTTACTGAGTATAAGTAAAACAACCACTACTAACTACTCTTTATAACAGCTAGTTTCAAGGCTTGTTTCATGCGTTACAGATTCAACAACAGACGGCAAATACCGAGTGAGTGTCGTCAAGACAAGAAAATAGGCTGACCATTGGTACT
>CAYSDZ010000093.1:0-1838 GCA_964429915.1 uncultured Alteromonas sp. | reverse complement strand
CCAAGGAAGCAATTGTTCTGGCTCGGCGTTGCCTTGCACGATTTTTTCCATCACGTGCATGAGATAATCGTAAGGTACCAAGCCATTAGCGAGTGCCGTTTGTACAATTGAGTAAAGTATTGCACTGGTGTTCGCACCGTTGGCTGTTTTAGAGAATAACCAAGCCTTTCGCCCAGTCACGAATGGCTTCACGGCTCTTTCACAGCGATTGTTGTCGATGTCTAGTCGGCCATCTTCGACATACCGAACCGCTTTTTCCCATTGGTTAAGTGCATAGTTAAGCGCTTTGCCTAGTAAGCTCTCGGGCATGACGTTAGGCGCTGATTTATCAAGCCATGCTTTAAACTGATTAAGTAAAGGCAACGATTTCTCTTGTCGAATGCGGTATCGCTCATCAATCGGCAAGGTCTTAATTTGCTTTTCTATACGATACAGTTTTTGGATATGGTTAAGTGCCCAATCGGCTTTGCCTGTTTTTTGGTTGCTTTTACCCTGCGCTTTTTTAGCTTCATCGAACTTGCGCCTGATATGCGCCATGCATACCACAGATGTGGCGGATAGTTGGTCATAACCGGCATAACCATCAACCTGCAAGTAGCCAGTATAAGGAGTGTCGGCATCATTTTGTAAAAAGGCAGCGGCACACTTAGCGGCCCGCGAAGGCTGATAATCATATAGCACGATATTAGGCGCGCTATCGCCATCGAGCTTACCCGCTGGTGAATCTGCCCCGCAGCAGTATACCCACATATACGATTTAACATTGTCATCTTTGATGACTTGCAAAGTCGTTTCATCGGCTTTAATCACATCTTGTTGCAGCAATATTTTATGCCAGTATTCATACAACACTGGGTGCAGCACATTGGCAATCTTAATTAACCAATCCGACATGGTTTGTCGTGATAAATCAATGCCCAGTTGCTTGTATATGACTTCTTGGCGATACAGCGGCAAGCCATGTTGATATTTAGCAATAATGAGTTGCGCTAGTATGCTGGGCGTGGCATAACTTTTCGGTAAAATGCTGGGCACTGGTGGTGCTTGTTTAATCGGCGTTTTTATGCCGTGTTGCTCACAGCCTCGACATGCATATTTTAAACGGTGATGCGCTTCAATTTTGGTTGTCGCGGGCACAAACACACATTTCTCGATGACATCTTTGCCCATGACATGCATCTGACCTTGGCAGCACTCACAGACTTTATCTGCCTCATCAATATCATGGATAATGACTTCACGCGTTATATGATCAGCAAAGGGCTTTGTATTTCGGGTGCGTTTCTTTTTCTCTTGAGCCGGCGCTTGTTCATCATCTGTTTGTTCACTATTCGCTTGTTCAAGCTCAAGTGCAGCAATCTCTTCAACTTCGTTAAATAGGTCGTCTTGCTTTGGGTGGGCTTCACTATTACTGGCAAAAAGCTTATGGCGAGCTAAGCGGAACTGCTCCTCTAAAAAGTCTAATCGCGCTTCTTGCAAAGCAATCAGAGAGTCTTTTTCAGTCGTCGTTAAGCCTTGCTCATCGCGCTTTTGCTTGAGCATTTGTATTCGCTTACTTGACTGTTCGAGGCTTAATTTCATGGCACGTATTTTACCGTAAACCATGGCTAAGATGTTGTTTTTCCTTAGACTAAATCGTGATCGATAATCACTGTTTATGATCTGTTGTTATAAGCCAGCAGAGGCATAAAACAAGGGCTGATGGCCGTGTATATCAAAGCCACCTAGGAGGCTATTGAGTTGTTGTTCAGTCAAACTGATAGACGCCTGCTTACTGTTAGGCCACTTGAACGTTTCTTTCTCTAAGCGCTTACTCCACATGGCTAAACCGGTGTTAT
>CAYSDZ010000092.1:0-1860 GCA_964429915.1 uncultured Alteromonas sp. | reverse complement strand
TGTTATAGGTGGCTCTTGTCCGTTAACTACCGCAAAGGCAGAGAGATGTTTTCTCCCTGTTATAAAAATACTACCAGTTGTCGCAATATTATCCGTTTTCAAACGTACGTTTGATACAATTTACCGTGACAGTTTTGGAAATGCAGTATTAAGGGTTATGGAATGAATAAACTACTATTTTTTGTTTTTACTTTTTGTGTGTCGGTTAACGTTTTCTCGCAATCTAGAATTGTGTTAGAAAGTGATAATGGCGACTTTATTGGGGGTGGCGTCACTCAGTAACTGAATAATAATTTCAATGTAACCGCTAGCGAGTCATCTATATCTATTACGCACCCAAGTGGTTTCGATTTTTCTTTTGTTGCGCCTAACAACAAAGTAATAGCAGTGGATGCATTTCTTAATGCAGAAAGAACACCGTTCAGAGGGCCTTTAAATCCGGGTTTAGAGGTGACTTCTTCAGGTAGAGGGTGCAATACCATATCTGGGGAGTTTTATATCTATGAATTAGATTTAACCTCTCAGGATCCAAGTTTTGCGCTAGACTTCATTCAATTCTGTGATTCTACAACAGCAAGTTTACGAGGCAGTATTAGAATCAACTCAAATGCCCCTATCCCGTTTGATCAACCTTTTGCTGTGGCTAGCGTTAACCAATCTAATGCACTTGAAGGTAGTGCTGTTACGCTAGATGCTTCTAATTCAATATCAATGACATCGGATATCCAACAAACTGAATGGTCTCATGTAAGCGGTCCAGTTATAGAGTTTCCCGATCCTTTCCTTAGTGTAGTTTCAGTCACTTTACCCATTGATATAGAGTTGGGCGGCGAAACAACTACGTTAAGGCTAACGGTTACTGATGCGTTCGGACAGCAAGATTCGCGTGAAATCGATATAAATATTGCTAGCAAGAGCGATCCAAAAACATTTTTCTCAATGTCTAGCGAAGCTGGGGATTTCATAGGCCAAGGTCGGGACTGGTTCTACGACCTTAGTTCTGCAACTATCACCGCAAACTCAACCTTCGATAATGGTGTTTCTATTTCTATTTCCGGAAGTGAGTTTTGGAGCGCAGAATTTGCAGCTCCTGATAGTGAACCACTTGAGGTGGGGGAGTATAACGATGCTGAAAGATGGCCTTTTCAGTCAGCAGGAGCACCGGGCCTAAGCGTTTCTGGTGATGGTCGAGGCTGTAACCGAAATTTTGGTAGTTTTAATGTCGACACCATTGAAAGGGATAATAACGGCGATGTGTTTGCATTTGCTGCGACCTTTCACCAAACCTGTGAATCTCGAACGGCACCTCTATTGATGGGAACTGTTGCGGTTAATGCGAAAGATGAAAATGTTCCTACAGCGAGTGCAGGTGAAGATATAGAAGTGTTAGAGGGAGGTGTAGTTAATTTAAACGGCTCAGCTTCGTCTGACGACATAGGACAAATCGTTTCATTTGCGTGGAGCTCCGATGATTTTGCTATCAATAGTAGTAACGACTCTAGAGCTAATTTTGTAGCACCTTTACTTGGCGATAGAGTTGAGCAACAAATCTTTACAGTGTCGTTATTAATTACAGATAACGAAGGCTTCAAAGATATCGATGTAGTGAATGTCGTTGTTAATCAAAATAATGCTGCGCCTGTTTCAAATGATGACCAAGTTTCTTTATTTGTCGGTCAAACCGTTTCTGTTAGTGTCTTACAAAACGATTCTGATGTTGATGGTCAGTTAAGACAAGACACGATCGATATAGCCACACAGCCTGCAAACGGCAATGTTATTGTAAATGCTAACGGCACAGTTAGTTATACCCATACGGGGTCTGAGCCTGTAGCCGATACATTCCAATACACTGTGTTA
>CAYSDZ010000091.1:0-2018 GCA_964429915.1 uncultured Alteromonas sp. | reverse complement strand
TAGCAAGGCCTGCGGTGAGTGAAAAACGCTTAAGCCTAACCGCAACTGGTAATATTGTCAACGATCATTGCTTGAACACTAATATGTTGAGGCACAATTTTTTACGTATCATGAACACATTTACAGTACCAATGGTCAGCCTATTTTCTTGTCTTGACGACACTCACTCGGTAATTGCCGTCTGTTGTTGAATCTGTAACGCATGAAACAAGCCTTGAAACTAGCTGTCTTAAAGAGTAGTCAATAGTGGTTGTTTTACTTATACTCGAAGACCTCATCAATACCGTCCTTAATAGTATCGCCGATGGCTCGCGTCGACCCGGTGCGTGGGAGCGTCAAATACTCGATATGCTTGGCTTGGTGGCCGACTGTCCAGAGCATCACACTTACCGAGCAACATATGGCGAACCCAAAGCCGAATAACATCAATATGCGTTGACCGCATTACCCACCAAAATGTAAAAAGTTGTCATTAATACACTCAGTAAAATAACCACAACTGAGTGAATGACAACATGACTAAACGAACCAAAAAACACCTAAAGCAGATCCTCAAACTGATCATCATCATTGCCGTAACCTTGATCCTAAAATCAGACACGCATACCCAAAATAAAGCACTGGAAAACATCTGCGAAATAGTCGACACTGATACTTAGAAAACGTGAGTGTTGATGCACAAAGTGGCGTCGGGAAAATTGTTCTTTAAGCGAAAACGGGTGCTAGGCAGAACGGTATTTATGCGAATAAATGCCCGTAGACGGATGGTTTTACTCAAATGATCCGGTGGGTTTCGTACTGGGTAATGTACATTCATTTGGTCGTTATACTTATGCTAATAATAATCCGTATAAATATATAGATCCTGATGGAGAATATGGTCGTGGTGTAGGATGGACAGACGAACAATGGGAAAAATTCGATGCCGCACAACAACAAGCAGCGCAAGATATGTCTAATGCGTCAAAGAGTTTAAAATCTATCGCTGCAGGATTAGGAGAAGGAGAGACAACCGCTGATGGGTATTCAGCATCTCAAGTGACTTCCATGGCAGAGTCGTTAGATGCTGGAGCAACTGCTCTCAGTGATACTGGTTCTGGAGGGTATATCGCTAATGCAACCACGACTTCCGAAATTGGTGGTAGTTTTGGCAATGGTGATATTGGAGGTAAAGCAATCACAGTAGCAACCGATCATCAATCATTTGGTAACAACTTTGCCACGAGGTGGATGGCAGGACATGAGTCACTTCACAATGCGGGGTTAACGGATCAAAAAACTGTTGCAACAGCTTATAGATTTGGTAGTACAAATATGCAAAAAATGTCTTTTAAACGATTACCCAAGAAAAAGCATCACAAAAACCCTGATCATGTGATGAGCCAGGTTTATCCATGAAAACTTTTTTTTTGTTATTTGTTTTAATTTCATTAAATGTACATGCAAAGACTTGTTTTAGCTTAAGCGAGAATAAAAAAATATCTAAAGTAAAACAAATGAATTGGATAACTATAGAGCGTGATTCGCTAGACAATAGTTATGACTTTGAAGTTTCTATCGAGACAAACAAAAAAAACGATTTAGATAAAATCACGTTAATTTTTTACGATAAAGAAAACAACAAAATAGTGTCGTCTATTCCTGTTGCTTTTACCTCGCAGAAGGATGGTATAGTCGCGTATTTTATGCTTTCAGAGCGCCACTTAGCTAATACTAAGTTGTTTGTAAAGTTTGATAGTTGTAAGGATTTCTTTTACTTTGAGTTGATAGAGTAACAATTAGTCACTCTTAACATCAAACTTGAATGATTAGAATGATCAAAGGGTCAGGTTCGTTGAAACAAGCTGGAGCGAAATATGAAACCAAAAACATGGCAAGACCACCGCGCTGAGATGCAACTAGAGGACCGCCAAGAATGGCTACAAGTGGTTGCGATTTCACTCGGAATTATTGCAGCGGGCGCGCAGGCTATCTAAAGAAACAGGCTAAAACGGGTGCAGTCACTTACATCCAAAGGT
>CAYSDZ010000090.1:0-2071 GCA_964429915.1 uncultured Alteromonas sp. | reverse complement strand
TCCATATGAACGGTCGGATCTACGATCCAACGTTGGGTCGATTCCTTCAGGCTGACTCGCATATTCAGGATCCTAAGAATAGTCAAAGCTACAATCGTTATTCGTATGTACTGAACAATCCGTTGAGTTATACCGATCCTATAGGGTATTCCTTTAGTAGTTGTTGCGTACCTTTTTACGGTCATAACTTTTACCAAATTAGCGGTCATAAAATCGGGCAAGTGGAGTAAAGCCAAGAGAAGTCTATGGAAAAACCAATCCGGCAGCTCAGGGAAAATGCTAACTTTCTCTCGTGCTGTTTCGTTTATTTCGTTTATTTGCTACAAAAAAATTTTGTGCATAATATGTAACATTCGCAGTGTGTGAATTTACGGAGAAATACAATGGTTGCTTTTACAAAATTAACTGATGCCTACAGCCCGAATGAGCATGAAATAGATCTCGCAAGAGATGGGGCATCTATTTTGTCTCAAATATTAGGTCGCCACCGTCAAGAGTCCTCATTTGAGGAGCGCATTATCTTTCTCGATGAAAACAATGAAGAGGTTGTTTTACCTGCTGCTGCACTTGAACTTCTAAAAGGAATATTGGTTCAAATGGCACAGGGAAATGCTGTGACCTTAGTGCCTATTCATGCCGAACTCACAACACAGCAGGCAGCTGATATACTTAATGTATCTCGTCCTTATCTTGTAAAGCTATTAGAAGGTGGGGATATTCCATTTACTAAAAAAGGCTCGCATCGTCGAGTATTATTCAAAGATATAAAGGCTTACAAAGAAGATATCGATGCTAAACGTCTAGAGGCGTTAGATGAATTGTCGGCATTGTCGCAAGAATTAGACATGGGATATTAATGTCGTTTACCGTAGTTCTCGATGCTAATGTGCTATATCCGGCACCCTTGAGAGACTTTTTGCTTCATTTGGCAGTAACAGATTTGTTTTCGGCTAAGTGGACGGAGAAAATTCATCATGAGTGGATAAGTAATCTACTCAAGAATCGGCCAGACCTGACTTCCGAAAAATTGTATAGATCCAAGCAACTGATGAACAAAAACGTCAGAGATTGTTTGGTGACTGATTTTGAGGACATAGAGGCATCACTAGAACTTCCAGATCCAAACGACCACCATGTTTTGGCTGCGGCCATAAAATCAAACGCGCAAGCCATAGTAACGTTCAATAGAAAAGACTTTCCTGCAGATAGACTAGCAAAGTGGAATATAGAGGCAATCAGTCCAGATGAATTTATTCAATATCAGCTTGGTCTAAATATGGGGCTTGTATGTCAAGTTGCGAGAAGGCATAGAAAATCATTAAAAAACCCACCTAAGCTTGTATCAGAATATTTGGATACTCTCGAATCTTGTGGGTTGGCTGTATCCGCCGATATATTAAGAGGCTTTGCCGATAACTTATAGTGCTTTAACTTAAAAAAAGGGAAAGTTATGTCAAGATGGGAAGATGCAACAAGCGTTCTCCGAAAGCACTTCTGAAAAAGTCTCGTGACAACATGATGCGTAGAACAGCAAGCGTCGCCAGAAATCATGAACGTGATGAAGACAAAACCCTTATCAGGCATATCTACGACACGTAGCATATCCAGCAGGCTCAACTAGCCAATATAGAATCACTCAGCAAATTCGAGGAAAGGCACAACAGCTACGTGAGTCCAATGGTATATGCAGAAAGCCCAGTAAATTGGGGCAAAGCGTTAGTGGTATTTACCAGATTGTCGGCGTAGTTGCGATATGTTTGTGAGCTCATAACTCTTTTTTTTATGGACAGTTTTGTTTTAGTTGTCCATTAAAAGATGAGTAACTCAAGTCGCTTAGAAGGAAACACTTACTCTAAGCTAGATACTCAGAAATTGATAGAGCAAGGATTATCAGCAGAAGGAAAGATTCATGAAGAAACCGTGATGACCATGAAACATAAGGAAGCCATAGAATGTCTGATTGAAAATGCTGAAAACATATCACTAAGCTCTTTTACTATTCGAAATATCCATTATCTGTTATCTCAGGATTTACTTGCTAATCCTAATGCATGTGGCAGAGAGCGAGAAA
>CAYSDZ010000089.1:0-2316 GCA_964429915.1 uncultured Alteromonas sp. | reverse complement strand
CGCGCATGTCTAGACTAACCGTAGAGCTAGGGGCGCGTAGCTACCCCATTTATATTGGCGAACACCCTCTCTCTGAACACTCGCTTTTCGCCGATCATGTACCCCATAAAAATGTCATAGTGTTGACGAATGAAACCATCGCACCATTGTATTTAAAGCTTATCAGCGAGTCTTTACAAAGTTACTCAGTAAACACAATCATCATTCCTGACGGAGAACAATACAAAACGCTGTCCCAATTAGAATCTGTCATTGGCCAAATGCTTGAATTCGGGTGCGCGCGCGATACTACGCTCATTGCTTTGGGGGGGGGCGTAATAGGTGACTTATGCGGCTTTGTTGCGGCTACCTTTCAACGTGGTATCCCTTTTATTCAAATACCCACCACCTTGCTGTCTCAAGTCGATTCATCGGTAGGCGGAAAAACTGCAGTCAATCATGCTCTGGGTAAAAATATGATAGGTGCGTTCTATCAACCTAAAGCAGTGATTATCGATACAACAACCTTGTCTACACTACCTGCAAGAGAATTCGCTGCCGGAATGGCCGAAGTTATCAAGTACGGTATCATTTATGATGCTGAGTTTTTCGCTTGGCTAGAAAACAACGTTCATAAGCTAAAAACACTGGAAACACCGGCCTTGACTCACGCAATCCAGCGCTGTTGTGAAATTAAAGCGGAGATCGTCGCCTTAGACGAAAAAGAGCAAAATGTGCGCGCCCTGCTAAACTTAGGACATACCTTTGGTCATGCTATTGAAGCGGAAATGGGCTATGGCAACTGGTTACACGGTGAAGCAGTTGCAGCAGGTATGGTTATTGCTTGTAAAGTAGCAGCGCAGCAAAATTGGATGACAGCGTCAGAAGTACGACGCGTGCATGAGCTGATTGAACAATTTGACTTACCGACTGTTGGTCCAGACGGCATGAATTGTGAGACCTATATGAAGCACATGCAACACGATAAAAAAGTACAAGCTGGAGCGATTCGTTTTATTATGCCAAAAGGCATTGGGAAAGCGTTTGTGACCAGCGAAATACCTCATTCAGTGCTGCAAGGTGTGTTAAATTAATGGCGAGAGGGCAAGGTGTCAGCAAGTCTGCAAGAGCGACTCAATTATTTAGTTAATTATTCCTCCCAACTTATTTTTGTGGGCGGCGATACGCTTGCTTCACAAACAAAAGCGCTTGAAGGCTTTTTATTTCAACAAGGTGAAAATACCGAAATTTCTTATGTGGTTGCTGAGCCGCAAACTGATCTCCCCGAATATCGTCACCAGCTTTGTCAGCAGCTGTTAGGCCAAGCAAGACACCTCTATCACAGACCACTCAACGAATGCTTGGCATCGCTAAATAACTTTGAAGGCCCTGTTATGATAGCCATAACACGAGCCGAGTTCATTCCTAAAAAATTATTGCAAGAACTATGGGAATTAGTATTACAGAGTCGATTTGGCGGAAATAAGCAGCACTTAAACGTAGTATTGTTTGCCGATAAGGCTTGGGCAAAAGAAGCAAAAAGCTGGCTACCCGAAAACAATTCTGGCGCTCCCTTGTTGTTAAGTACTCAGCAAGCGTCACTGTATAAAGCCAACGACCCATCAGGTCTTCATTTTCGTTCGTCTCACCCTGCTTCTACCTCAACCGCACTGACCGAGCATCAAATTGAACAACGTCCGCTATTTTCTATGGGTGCGTTTTGGGCGGCCCTTGTACTACTATTACTCTGCTCATTTGCGGGTATTGCCATTTGGCAAAAGGGCGATGAACTCTCTGCACTTTTCAGTCCATTAGACAGTTCATTAGCCAGTTCATCAGAAGAACCATTAAACCGTTCCGTAAAGTCTGAACCGCACACTCAGAGCCAATCTATCACTGAAAAAGGTCAAGCACTGGTAGCCGGTGCAGTAAACATTGAGCAAGAAGACTTCGAGAAAGAAGACAGCGCCTTTCAAACAGTAATCAACTGGGAAGATAGACCCAAAAACGCAAAGCAAATACAGAATACAGTGATCAAGCAAACCGCGACTGTTGAAAAACCATTGGCAAACAGTCAGCTCAATGAACAAAAAGATAAGTCCTCAAATACCTTCCTTGCCCCACAAATTAGTACACCTAGTGATTCAAGAACTAATACAAGCTTTAATATACCTGAAAATGCCCAACAGATACCACAATACGATCCCGATAGATTCGCTATCCAATTTGCCGGATTTCAAAAAATCGAAGCCTTAGAGCGTTATAGAGCCACCAACAAACTGATTGATTCGTCGGAAATTTATACTACGCACCGATACGGAGCAAAGTGGTATGTTG
>CAYSDZ010000088.1:0-3051 GCA_964429915.1 uncultured Alteromonas sp. | reverse complement strand
CTATTTTCAATGACATTCGACTTTTGATAAATGTGTGGTTCTAATGACGCTTACGTTTACATCAGGCTCCTTCAATGAAACATTTCGAGAGGCTAGAGACCGTCTTGACAAGTGAAAGATATAAAAATAATAAAGTCATAACGTCCCGCGCTGAGATCTCTTACTTTACTGTGTCTTTTGTTATTTTTAGCTACACAGAAACACCCTAGTAGGAGCTAAGGTGTTTTCATTAAATGCCTTTATAAACCTTTTGACGTTGTATTTAAAGCTCTTTAATTTCTTCCAAAAGTGAGTAAAATTGAGGATTTATACGATTAAATTCCTTAATCACCTCACTATCATCGGAGTTTAAAGAAAAGCCTCTATCAACTAATTTTTTGATGTAAATATCCCCTAATCGAAGTTGCTCTGAACGTATCACAACATCTAGAAGAGCTTGGCTTGCTGTGTCAGAATCAAACTGTCGATTTTCAACCAAGTAGTCAAATAATGCTTCTCTTTCTGTGTTTAGCAATGACTCGGCAAGAATGTCCCTGCCCGATAAAGAACGTTGAGTTAAATCTAAACCAAAATTTTCCAGAAGTTTAATATCCTCTAGAGTTCGGTTGATAACTAACAATGCTAGATGCCCACCAGAGAATTCACCGCCCCTATTTAAGATCTCTAACAAGTATTTGGTTTCTAAACCACCTCTTATCGCCCTTCCCAACAATAAGTTAACGGCCTGAGGAGCCTGTGATATTAAGTTATCGTACTGACTCAAAAACTCATCAGGATCTTGAATAGGATCTAATGAAATCAATTCTGCGTATTTATTTGCTAAGTCACTAGATGGGGTGTTTTCATCTACTCGCGCAAACTCATTTCCTTCCATTATCAAAATACCCGACTCATTTTTGGCCAAAAGTTTGCTGCTTACCTCAAATTCAGTATTTTTAGACAGTTGTTCGGGGTCTACTTTAGGTTCATCGAACTCTTTTGCACTCACCATACCGTTGCTTGTTACCGCTATTTTCGTTGCTTCACTCATTTTATAAATGACATACCCAACAACAGCAAAAGAGATTACAAGTATCAAAGTAGACGCAATTAGTATGCGTGACTTTTCGCTGAAGTTTTTAAGCTTATCTAACTTAAAGATCAATAATGAAACCAAAGTACAAGCTGCAAAAACATAAAGCACGACAGAAAAATAATCTAATACTGAAGAATAACCTACTGTGTGAG
This sequence comes from uncultured Alteromonas sp., assembly GCA_964429915.1. GTDB lineage: Bacteria > Pseudomonadota > Gammaproteobacteria > Enterobacterales > Alteromonadaceae > Alteromonas_F. Next base: position 1,824 of record CAYSDZ010000088.1, on the reverse strand, counting down.
TTATTAAATCAACCAAAACTAACACTAACGTCAGGTCACAAGCTCTGCCCCAAAATCGTGTCGTTGTAGATTCACCTCTTCCTAAACCCTTACAGTAAAGGAATGAACTTAAGCTTTTGAAATTTTCTTCGAAGGAGTGGTTGTTTATGCACACTGAATTCATGACTACCTCCAATTAATATTCAGTAAAAAAAACATATATTAGTCACACCTTCTTAAATTTGTTTGATGAAAAACGTTCAAGTTTGCAATCGCTTGAGCATGCATAGAATTTAAAAAACTTACACATGCCGCACCAGCTAATACACCTGCACCTCCTCCAACAAAAGGAGTTGCAAACAATGAAGCTATTGCGCCTGCACCCAATCCGCCTGCAGCGCAACCAAGAAGTCCTAACTCACGTAAAGAAGCATAGTTTGCAACTACTTCCTCGTGGCGTTTAATCTCATCTATTTCACATTGCTCCTGCTCGTCAATACCATTATCTTCTGGCTCATCTGGAGGTGTTGTTTGACCACTATTTTCACCGCCAGTACACCCCCTCTACTTTCGCCACCTCCACCACCACCAAGCGTTCCAGGAGCGATACCAGATCTCGGGGGGGGGTACCTCTAACTTCGATGCAGTCATCTGCCTCACAAGAGTCATCAGCAAAAGCAGTGTCGGGGATTATTAAAATATATAGGCTGAAAAAAGATACGAATAGAAATTTTAAGTTGTTAGTAATTGTATAAAGCATGGTTTTAATTTCCTTATAATTGACGATGTTGAATTGGTGAATATAAAGCACTAAAAAACATAACTTTCCAAGTAAAAACTGTAAAGAGTTTGAAAAAATCTAAAATATAATTAGCGTAAAAAAAAACAGACAAAAAGTCACTATTGGCCAAATTCAGCCATATCAGTCATAAGTATTAATTGATGCTGATTAGAGTATTAGTAATGTATACCCGTTCCACCTCAATAAGCACATGGAGTTCTTATCCGACCGTTTGGTTATTAATTCATAAAACGCATTCGTTATTAAAGTGACTGAAGTATCACTGTATGCTATAACGACGTTATGCGATGTTTTTTAGGTTTTGAGCTTTCTCCAAAAGCAAAAATGGGTTTAGACGCATGGCGTGAAAAAGCCTTGCTGATTCTGGGTGACCATCAAAAAGTAACAGCCGCAAACTTTCATTTAACTACATGGTTTATTGGCCAAATATCTTCTCACGAATTAGATACCTTAGTCAGTAATATTGAATGTCGGCTACCAAAATCAACCTTGCCTCCCTTTCAGATAACGCTTAACGATATGGTTTGTTGGACGAAACCTAAAATTGCAGCGGCAGCGCCTTCACAGTGTCCTCGTGAACTCAATGAAGCGTATGCTTTCAGCCGCAAAGTCTGCGAGCAGTCGGGTATAAAAGCCAAAGGTAATCATAGTGAATTTCGGCCTCATGTCACTTTGTGTAGAAACGTTTCTCCTCAAGGTATGCCTATACCGGTAATAAAGCCGAACATTCCTGTCTCTTTCACTCATTTGCATTTATTTGAATCGGTGTCTGGAAAAAGCGGGGTGCAATATGACTCACGCTTTTCATTTCCATTGCCCAGTAACTTATCGATTAGAGAGCAACTTAAACAGGGCCTAGTGCGGTGAATTTATAGCATTCACTTTAATTCGGCTTTACATTCGCCGCTACAAACGTTAAAAAGACAGGCCCGTTTTCAACGCTCAATTAACACTATCTTTATGACTCAAACCTACCGTCTTGTTATTGATTGCCCCGACCAAGTGGGTATTGTGGCTCATGTTTCTCAGGAGTATAAGTAAAA
>CAYSDZ010000087.1:0-3201 GCA_964429915.1 uncultured Alteromonas sp. | reverse complement strand
GAGTGCGAGCACGAATACCGTTCCCCGCGTAAATGGGAATAGAAATAGTGCTTCTAAGCACGAATGTGTCCTGAGTAGGCAGGTTGGCTTCGGGCTGATCACCGATTGTAGTGTTATCGTCATTTTCTGAATAAGACGCAGATAACGATGCAGTGGGGTAAAGCCCAGCTTTGGTTGCTTTTATATCATCGGTAGCAATATCTTTTGCAAATCGTTGAACTAGAATTTCAAGATTCTTTTCTTCTGCAATGGATAACCATTCATCGACGGTTTCTGGTTTAGGCCGGGTTGCACTGAATCGTTCGGTATTTAACACGTCGAGACCTTTGTGGTACTTACCAGTAATAACGCGTAAATCTTCTAGGGCCAACTCAACCGCATTTTCGGCTTGAATTTCATTGGCGACCGTATTGTCGAAATTTGCCTGCGCTTCGTGCACATCGGTAATAGCCGTTAAGCCCACTTCAAAGCGCTGTTTCGTTTGTTCTAATTGTCGCTCAATGGCCCGTTTTTCAGCTTGAACAAACTCTAAGTTGTCTTGCGCCCTCAGTACTGCAAGATAACCACGAACCACCCTTACAATCAGTTCTTGTAATTGCGCGGCATACTGAGAATCGCTTTGTTGAGCAACTTTCTCTGCTCTGCCTAAATTAACCCAATTGCTATGGTCGTAAATTGAAATACTAGCATTGATTCCTTTGCTGAGTGAATCTTGTTTATTTGTAAAGATAGGGAAGTTGAAACCGACAACTTGTGTAGCATCGGGATCGTCAGCTGTAGGTGCCGGTGCGAAAACAGGCACAGGGTCCGCTCTATTTGATGTTATATCGGTATATTCTATATTCGCAGAAACTTGCGGAAGAAGGTTTGCCCGACTCACCGAAATCCCTTTAAACGCCGAATCACGGTTCGCTTTGGCTTGTTTGACCACGGGGTCGTTTGCCAAGGCTTGTTCGTAAACATCTAGCAAGTTGTCGGCAACACTATTTGCCGAAAAGGACAGCCCCACTAATAAGGATAATACGGTTTTTTTCATTCGTTTGCCTTTCTAATCAAATCTAGTCCCTGTGTGTTTGTTCATACAAACTGAGCGAAGGATGGGAGCTAAAACCAATAATATAAGAATATACTATACATAAATAATGTTTCATCAGACTACACAAGTGTAACAGATTGTGTGATCTTAGGTCGGTAGAACGCACTACAAACACGATAAATTATTTCCAAGGTAAAGAATGAACAGTAAAAACCCAAAATTCTCAAAGCGCGATGTAAAAATATCAAAGGTTGAGGCCTTGTATGATGGGTTTTTCAAAATGACGCGTTACACGCTTTCGCATCGCCTTTTTAAAGGAGGATGGAATGTACCATTTACCCGTGAGATTTTTGAGCGAGGGCATGCGGTTGCGGTACTACCGTACGACCCTGTTCGAGAAGAGTTTGTGCTTATAGAGCAATTTAGAGCAGGTGCAATGGAAACCTCCGACAATCCTTGGCTTATGGAAGTCATAGCGGGCATTATTGATGAGGGCGAAACTATGCAAGAAGTGGTCGTTCGCGAAGCAAAAGAAGAAGCCAATATCGACATTACCCATCTTGTACAAGCCTGTAGTTATTTGGCAAGCCCTGGTGGGACGACGGAAAGATTAACGGTGTTTATGGCAAAAGTTGATGCCACTCACGCCGGTGGTGTGCATGGTTTGGAGTATGAATCAGAAGATATTTTGGTGCACCGAATCTCAGAAAATGAGGCAAAAAAATGGCTCGAAACTGGTATTATTGACAACGCAGCGGCCATAATTGCGCTACAATGGTTTTTTATCAATAAACAAACGCTGTTGAACACTTGGGCTGAGGCAGAATAAAAGGCAATCTGGTCGTGAAAAAGTACGTTCCTCATCTGGCTGAATTACAAGCGACATGCGCGAAAAATTATGCGTTGCTGATGTCGTTGTTGCCCGATATTGATACCAGCGAATTAAGCTATACGTTTTCTGCCTCTAAAACTTTGCAATATCGCATTACCTTGCTCGACACCGCGCCTTACACGACCACGCTCAAAATGGAGCAAATTAACGGAGCGGCAATATTGCCTACTCCAGTGATGGACGTCCGTTTATATCACGACGCCAAAATGGCCGAAGTATTAAGCAGTCAATACGCTGGAGCCATCGCGCCCTCCTACGATTATCCCAACCCCGATATGCATCAAAAAGATGAAAAAGAACGTGTGAATGCTTTTTTGTCAGAATGGTTGAATTTCTGTTTAAAGCATCGACAAACTGTCTCTACCAACGCATAAAAGGACGATGAATGACAACAATTGCACACATTAGCGATTGTCATCTGTTTGCTGATAAAAACAAGCTTCACTATAACCTTTCATCTTTCCATACTCTTATTAACACACTGGAATTGATTGCTGAAAACCTTCCCACTGCACTGCTAGTAACGGGAGACATCAGCGCAGATGATTCAATGGAAAGCTACTGCAATTTCAGCGAAGCTCTCCAACAGGTATTACCGCATACAGAATGGCGAGTTCTTGCTGGAAATCATGATAACAACGAAAACTTTGACCACTTTTTTAAAGACAAGTTGCTGACCAGTACAACGCCATGGCATTTTGACGATTGCAGTTTAATTGGTTTAGATACCCGCTACAAAAAAGCCAGCGGTAACATACGCACTACAGAGTTATTGGAAGTGCATACTCACTTACTAAAAAAGGCAGAAAAGAACTGGATAGTGGCAATGCATCACCCACCGTTTCCTTTGGATAATTGGATGAAGCAACACGAATGCAAAAACTACAATGTGTTTCCATCGTGGATAGCTAAACAGAACAATGTGAAATGCGTACTGCATGGTCATCTTCATGCTGAAACGAATACTGCAATCTGTGACGTTCCAGTGCTTGGTGTTCCGTCTACGTGTTGGCAGTTCAATTTAAGTCAAACCTTTGAAATGTCTGATAAACAAGCTGGCTATCGACGTGTTCATGTCAACAAACAGGGTGAAATAAGCACTTCAGTTGAACGTTTGACGTCAGGGTGAACGATTGACCTTTGGGAGGGAATATACCTATTTAAAGCGTCAAAATCATGGATGATTTTGCCGAGCGCCCACGGACGGGTTCATAGCGTCTTTAAATAGGTATATTCCCTCCCAAAGGTCAATCTCAACCTCCGCGTCTATCTA
>CAYSDZ010000086.1:0-3289 GCA_964429915.1 uncultured Alteromonas sp. | reverse complement strand
CCAATATGATCAGAAGCAATCACTACACAACCCGCAGCAATTGCCTCTACGATGACAATACCAAACAACTCTTCCCAAGTGGGTGTTTTCTGTGAAAGCAGCATAAGTACATCATGCTGAGACATAACCGTTGCAAGTTTTGACCTGTCGTATATTGGTCCCAAATAAGTCACATTGTGAGCACTACCTTTAACCAAGGTAACAAGAGGGCCGTTGCCAACAACCGTCAATGAAATATCATCACAATTAAGCTCTTTAAGCATATTAAGTAGTACTTTAATGCCTTTTTTTTCTGAAATTTCGCCAACATACAATAATTTTAAGGATTTATTTTTTTTTGGCTTTCGCTCGCTGCCTGCTTTAAAAAACACCTCGGGCACAGCATGCGGAATAATGGTTGCACTAACGCCTGTTTGTTGCAATACAGTGTCAGCTACTGTCGGAGTAACGGCAATTACATTCACATTAGGGTGTCTAACAAACGTATGCCATTGCTTCTGTAACCAGCGCTTTATGTAATTAGGCTTGGGTTGACGCGGTGTTTTGTCTAATCGCCAGTCATGCCATGATGTTTGATACAAGATTTTATTTCTATTCGCTAATGAGCGAAAAATCAATATTCGCCAGTCCCATGGCGCAAACCCCATGACAATAGTCTCATCTGTTATAAAGGGGACTTTAAACCTGAGCAAAAGATCCTTATACGCATTTTTGGTTCTGGCCGAGAATGTTGTTTTGTCTCTAAGCCAAGATCTTAGCCATTCCTTTACAATGCTATAACGATGCTCACCCACCAAATCTATAATTTTGTCGTCAGCGAGTTCATATAAGGCCGGAAAATATTTCCTTGGGTTGGTTTCGTGGATTATCCTTAATTTTATCGCGTCGCTCACAGTGAATACCCGCTTAATCTAAGCAATTGTTCAGTTTGGGTACGCCATGAGTACTCTGCTGCCTTTTTTCTGCCTGCTTCTGATAGTTGGTGCCATAATGTCTCAGAGCCCATAAGTTGATTGATTGCTGAAGTAATACTTTCAGCAATATAGGGGTCACAATACAGCGCAGCTTCCCTACAACGCTCAGATAGACTAGGGATCTCCGATGAAATAACAGGACAGCCGAAAGTCATTGCTTCAACGGGAGGCATCGGGCTAGCTTCATAAAAAGACGGAAATAATAAAAATCGCGCGTGTTTAAATGCATCATAGATTTGTTGAGGGTCATTAATTTGGCCGCGCATTTCAAGCCGATCCTTAACATTGTCTGGAATGGCCATTTCGAATGTATCAAATACGCCTGAGCCTGAGCCGATAATAACAAAACGCATATCTGGGTAGTTTGATAGAAATGTGATGGCTGCTTTTAGCACACCCTCAGCATTTTTACGTTTACTCAGCGAGCCGACGTAAATTCCGTAGTGCCTGTCTGACAACGCAGGCATATCGCTGCTCTTCGCAATTGCAGCGTCATTATCTGGAATACCGCCATTTTGTAGTGCATGGAAATTTGCTTTGGCTAAGACTGGATAATGCTTTGTCATAGCGTGTTTTTCAGCGTTTGACACTGTTACTACTACATCACTTTTTTTAATTTCTATGGGGATTAATGTGGAATATAAAGCACGAAACTTCCAACTATATGCTGACGGAAAATACTTATATGATAGGTCATGGATCATGGTTAATACGGTAGTGCTTTTTGAAGCTAAACTCAGCAAAGGAGAGGTATTGCCCAGACACCAGAGGGTTTTTCCATTGCAGAGCTTGGGAAGCTCACACTGCTCCCATAAGTGACCGGTAAAACGACCCACTCGTGTTAACCGAATCATTTTTAATTTTGGCTCGGACACGATGTTACCTTGAGTAGGTAATACGACTTCGGGAACCGGAATTAGCCCTTCTTCTGCCAGATGATCTAATGCAAGCAAAATTTCCCTTTCAACTCGTTGCACCCCGGTTATATTCTGTAAAAGAAAGCGACCGTTCAACACTAACGGCTTATTATTCATTATTGATGCCCTTTGTATTTCTTAATATTCCATTATTATTCGGTCTGAAATCCATTTTCTAATCCGTTGGAAATAAATTCACCTAATTCAGAACAAAACCGATTATTACTAAAAAACTCCGCATTTTTGCGACATTCTGCACTAGAAAATTGTTCTATGTGCTGATCAAAGCGTTTAACTGCGTCAACAATATGGTCTGGATGCTGTTTATCAAACCATACTCCAGTAGGCTTATCTGCCTTACCTAAAGGTTTGACGGTCTCAGATGTTCCCCCTTGCGACAAGCAAATGACGGGTGTGCCGCAAGCCTGTGCCTCGACTGGTACAATGCCAAAGTCTTCAAAAGCTGCAAAAACAAATGCTTTTGCGCTTTGCATTAAGGTAATCATATCATCGAGTTCTTGGTAGCCAACAAACTCTATATTCGACGTTGCAATTTGCTTTAGGTTTGCCATTTCAGGCCCATCACCAATTACGATGAGTTTTTTTTCTTTCATGTTTGTAAATGCTTTTACAATCAGGTCGACTTTCTTGTAAGCGACTAAACGAGATGCCGTAACATAAAACTCTTCTCTTTGACCTTCATATAAACTGAACTTATCTATGTTTACCGGTGGATAGATAACTTTAGATTTTCGCTTATATACTTTATATATTCTTCTTTGGATAAATTGAGAGTTGGCTATTACAGCGTCGACGGTATTGACACTTCGTTGATCCCAAGTTCGAAAACGATAAATAAGCTCTTTAGCTATTTCTCGTTTTAACCACACCATTTTACCTCGAATATCTCTCATATATTCGTGACTTAAATCCCAAGCAAACCTTGCAGGACTGTGAATATAAGATATATGCGGCTGGTCAACTCTCGTCAGTACGCCTTTTGAAAAAGCAGCAGATGAACTTAATATCAAATCGTGCTTGTCGACATCAAACCTTTCTATTTCTCTAATACAAAACAACATAAGGTTGCGGTAGTACTTTTGTACGAATGGCAATTTATCTAGCCGACATACATTAATCGTCTTTGCATTCAAAAATGCTTCGTCTTCTTCTGAGAGAAAATTAAAAAGTGTGTATATTTCGCTATCCGGAAATACATTTATGAATTGCTGAACGACTTTTTCTGCCCCCCCTAAAACAGGAAGCCAATCGTGGACTATCCCTACATCCAGTTTTGTTAATCCGTTGACCATATTTCACCAAAAAATAAATTGTTGTTTTTTTTAATACACATTCTTACCCACAAACCCTTTAAACAAGGTAAACACAACAATTTTG
>CAYSDZ010000085.1:0-3371 GCA_964429915.1 uncultured Alteromonas sp. | reverse complement strand
AGCCCTTTTTCATTTTTTACCTTTCAGCACGCTAGAAATTATAACTCACATTTAACTGATATTGGCGACCAGCGAAACGAACGCGGTTAATGGCATCTTCGTTGCCCCCCGTGAATTCAAATTCTTGGCGATTGTTCAGGTTAAACGCTCTAAAGTTTAGCCGAGTTTGCTTGGTCAAACGATACGAAGCGGATAGATCCAAACGCCCATTTGCACTTTGGTCACGTCTGTCTGTGCCTAAGAAATTAGCTGTTCCTCCACCTGCATTAATTAATTTTACGTCTTGCCAGTTATAGGTGAAACGAATACTAATTCCGTCGTTTTCCCAGTACCCAATCAGGTTATAAGAGCGCGGAGCAATACGTTCAATAGGGGGCACATCTTCAGAGGTTTCTGTATCTACAAAGGTATAGTTAAACACGCCGCCAAACCCATTCCATGGATAAGGCAAAAAGTCTAACTTTTGCTGTATGGCCAATTCATAGCCTGTCACATCAATTGTACCTTCGAAGTTGAACGATTGATTAATAATGGCATCACGATTCACAGAGACATCGCCTGTGTCTGGGTCGACAAAAGAGCCAATTTCTCGACATAGTGTGTTTCCGTCGGCCTGAGGGACTTCTTCTAACTGACCGATAAGGCCGCCAAATTGCGCCTCTTCGCCCACCGGACACACGCGTCTACGTACAAATAAATTGGTAATTTGTTTTTGAAAAATGCCCACTGAAACCGCACTCCCGTCGCGGTTGTACCACTCTAGTGAAAGGTCATAACTTTTAGATGTATAGGGTTCTACTTCACTCTCTGGTAAATCAATCCGCACCTGATTGAGACCACTGTTAATTTCACCCGCTGGCGTTAAGCTTCTTAAGTTAGGACGTACCAAGCCTTCAGAATACGCTGCGCGTAAAATTAAATCTTCTTTCAGTTCAAAAGAGGCATTGATAGAGGGAAGAGCGTGGTTGTAATTGTTTTCTGTCACCAATTCAACAATTTCATCACCTTCCAGACCTGCCCCTATCAAGTCGTTTTCAGTACGCACAAAGCGAACACCTGCGTTACCAGAATAAAATACACTGCCAAGCTGACCTTCAAAGTTCACTAAACCGTAAGCGGCAGAAATAGTTTGCTCCGCAGTAAAGTTATTGGCAAAAAACTCATTTCTTCCTTGAGTCGTGCGAATAAAAAACCCCGTATCGTCGGCAGGTATTGCTCCGGGAAGCACCGTGATATTTTCTTGGAATTGGTTTCTAAGCTCTCGCGCTCTTATGACTCGCCAGCCATCCGCACCACTAAACGCACCAGGGAAGTCACCATTAAAAAACTCTGCTTGTCCTTCAAGAATAGGCGTGTTTGAAAAAATGGCTTCTTCATTTAGACCGCTAGTATTAATTCCGCCAGCGCCGATACGAAAATCATCATTAACCAACTCTTCAACAGAACGACGCACGCCAAATTTAGCTGAAGTGATGGTGAATGTTTCGCTACCAAGGTCTAAAAACCGGTTTGCATTGAATTCAAAGCTTGAGAAATCACGCTCTGGTCTGTCAACACGTCCATTTACAAATAAACGGACGTCGCGCCCTTGGTTTACGCTTCTGTCTAAACGTGTGTCAAAACGCGAAAGTGGAGGGACATCCCAATCACCAGAATAGGTAAAAGTATCCAAACCTGTTATACGCGTAAACCCTTGGTTTAAATCGCCGTTACCGGTGTTGATTTCAGCTGTGATGCCAGTGGGTTGAAACGCATTATTATTCGCTGAGGTTTGATGACGTACATCAATACCTTGGTTAATGAATTCGTTGGTTGACTGTGAATGACTAACAATACCGCCTATTTCCCAATTCTCGGTAAGATAATCACCATAGACAAACAGCCCTTTCGCCTCTTCAGTCGATGAAAATATGCGGTTTGCATTGACAAAAGTTGCGTTTGTTATCGCTACATGGTCAACCGTGTAGATGGGATTTTCACCCTCTGATTCTAGTCTTATTGGGTTGCCAATCAGGTCAACAGTTTGAATAGCTTGTCCACGATTGTCACCACGTGAGAACCGTGCATCTAATAAAGGGCGAGTGGATACGCTAAAGTCTTCCTGATTACTTTCGTCTAAGGTGCGTTTCGTATACAGCAAATTGGCGCCCAACTTGAAGTAGTCGGTAGCTTGCCATTCAATATTACCTGTCGCAGAGATGCGGTTGCCGCTTTGGTTTTCAGACACCTGCCGCACTCGAGTGGGTGCCGAAACTGCTGCATTTTCTTCAAGCCCGTGACGAGCAATAAATTCATCCAAGTTGGCGGTTTCATTGTTTACAAACGAGCGCTGATCCCAGTTTGCTGTGTCACGTCTAAAGTTTTGTTCTGAGCCAGCTACTTTAAAGGCAACCGCCACTTTATCTTTTATAAGATGCTTAGAGCCAGAAACGCGGAACTCGGTATCGAATTGATCAGCTAATTCTTCGTATCGAGTGCCTAAGTTGACTGAATAACGCCCATCAGGCTTGGCAAGCGCACGCTGTAGTTTTTGGTCAACAATCCCTGCAATGCCGCCTTCTTGTAAATCGGCTGTAGGGCTTTTCACTACCGTAATTCCATCGAATACCGACGGCTCAAATGCACCAAACGGATTGGTATTCCCTACTAAACTCTCTGCACGGCTAGGCGTGGCAAAAGATTGACCTTCAGCCGTCGTCAATACAAATCCACTGCCTAAACCACGTAAGTTTATCTCTGAATTACGCGAGCCGTCTTCCGTGTTGAGTTGAATGCCTGGTAAAGCTTGCAAGGCTTCGCCTAAATCAAGTGCTGGCAGCGAGTCTATATCAGACGCAGAGATGGCGTCGACAATCGAACTGGCGCTTCGCTTTACATTGAGCGCATCTTCTAATGAATTTCTTACTCCTGATACTTGAATCACCTCTATGTCATTTTGCTGAGCACTGTTTGGATTCAGCGCTGCATTGACTTCTTGGGCAATCGCAGTAGGTGAGTTTGCCAATATCAACAGGCTCGCCGTACCGATAGCAAAGCCTTGAGTAATACCTTGTTTTTTAAAGGGTACTTTGATCATTTTTGTAGCAACCATCAACATTTCCTCAATTAAGTGGATAAGAAAGATAAATAACGGTGTTTTAATGTTGCGTATGGGGAGTTGAATTCACGAAGAGTTCGCAAACCTTGGCGCACTTTTTAAAGCAAAATTTCAAAAAAGTGTTAATTTTGAGTAGTGGATTTTAAATTTATATTTAACGCTTTGTAAATAAAAATAACAATTTTTATTTCAATGACTTAGCGTTTATTTGCTGAATTTTTGCGTTAGGCCATGACAATGACCCAACTCAAAAGAAGAATGGTATGTCAGATTA
>CAYSDZ010000084.1:0-3481 GCA_964429915.1 uncultured Alteromonas sp. | reverse complement strand
CCGCCGACCTCTTGCATGCCATGCAAGCGCTCTCCCAGCTGAGCTATGGCCCCGTACTGAGACGAGAACATTTCAACTCAGTGACTGTTCCGTGACAGCGGGGCGCATTCTAGGCACCCATGAGATTTCTGTCAACGGTTTTTTTACGAATTTTCTCTGTTTGCTATAAACTCAAGCGCTTTGTCTATTCTCTGTACAACTTTTTCTTGTTCGAGCAACGCAAGGGTTACATCCAGAGAAGGGGAATTTCCGGCTCCAGTTGTTGCAACCCGTAGGGGCATCCCCACTTTTCCCATACCAATACCTAACGCTTCAGCTGTTTCGTTGATTGCCTCTTGGATAGAACTTGCCTGCCATACAGTTAAGTGTGTAAGTTTATCTTTGACTAGCTCTAAGGCGGCTTTCGCTACAGGTCGTAAATGTTTTTTGGCTGCGTTTGCATCGAACTCATCGTAATCCTGATAAAAATAACGACTGATTTGTGCTAACTCTTTGAGCGTTTTCACTCGATCGGCCTGAATAGCAATAATGTCTTCAATTGCTGGGCCTGAAGACACATCAATACCTTGTTGGTCGAAATGCCATTTTGCATGGTAAGCCACATCTTCAACTGGCAACGATTTGATGTAATGTTGATTTAACCAAATCAACTTTTCTGTGTTAAACGCAGAAGCCGATTGGCCTATTGCTTCTAACGAAAACAATTCTATCATTTCTTCTAATGAAAAAATCTCCTGATCGCCATGCGACCATCCCAAACGAACTAAATAATTCAACAGTGCTTGGGGTAAGTAACCGTCATCGCGATACTGCATCACACTTACCGCACCATGACGTTTAGACAGCTTTTTCCCATCGTCGCCCAGAATCATAGAAACATGTGCATATTCGGGTATTGGTGCTTCCAGTGCGTGTAAAATATTAATTTGGCGAGGCGTATTATTAATGTGATCTTCACCACGAACCACATGCGTTATTCCCATGTCCCAATCATCAACTACGACACAAAAGTTGTAAGTGGGTGTGCCATCTGAACGCGCGATAATTAAATCATCTAATTCGCTGTTAGCGATGTCGATATTTCCACGCACATGATCGTTAATGGTAACGGAGCCCTCTAACGGTGTTTTAAAGCGAATAACAAACGGTTGATCGGAAGGATGATCGCTGCGATCGCGCCACGTTCCGGGATAGCGCGGTTTTTCTCCCTTTTGTTTCTGCTCTTCTCGAATGCGGTCTAGCTCTTCGAGCGGCATAAAGCACTTGTAGGCTTTACCTTCGTCTAAAAGTTGGTCGATCACTTCTTGATAACGTGCGAAACGGTCAGTTTGGTAAATGGGTCCTATATCTGCCTGTAAACCTAACCATGCCATCCCTTCAAGAATGGCTTGTTTAGCTTCATCTGTAGACCGCTCAATATCGGTATCTTCGACACGAAGAACAAATTTACCGCCTTGGCTTTTAGCATAAAGCCAAGAATATAAGGCAGTACGAGCCCCTCCAACGTGAAGATAGCCAGTTGGACTAGGCGCAAAACGAGTAACCACAGACATGCAATAGAACCTTAAATAAAAACTATGATAATAAATGACCGTAGATTTTACCTTAAGGAGGTGCAATTGTCCTTGCACTTAGTTCAAAAATTAGAAAAGCTAGCACAATGAATACAATTGACTACGTGATTATTGCCGCCTATTTACTCGGCCTGTTATCGATGGGTTTTGTGTTAAAAAACCAATCATCTGAAAAAGATTATTTCTTAGGCGGACGCACACTGGGTTGGAAACCATTAACCCTATCTGTAATGGCAACACAATTGTCTGCGGTAAGCTTTATTTCAGCACCCGCCTTTGTTGGTTTGAGAGAAGGTGGCGGTTTAATTTGGTTATCGTATGAACTTGCTCTTCCCTTAGCAATGATGTTGTTGCTAGGTACGCTATTGCCTTTTTTTCATCGTTTGGGTGTAGTGAGTATTTATGATTATTTGGAAATGCGGTTTGGCCTAAGCTCTCGTTTGCTGATCAGCATTGTGTTTCAAGTGAGCCGAGCGTTCGCTACAGGTATCATGGTGTATGCAATCTCTATTATTTTACAAGGAACGATGGGCTTGGTTCCATGGCAAAGTATTGCATTAATCGGCATAATTACGCTGATTTACTCATTGCAAGGAGGCATGAAAGCAGTGGTCTATGGCGATGCAATTCAAATGGTATTCATTGTTCTAGGAACAGGATTGTGTTTAATCGCTGCGGTTTCTGCCATAGGTGGTTGGCATACTTTCATCGACAACGTACAAGCAGATCGACTTCTCGCTCTTAACACGAATTCATTCGGTTTTGATGGTCAGGGTTTTGGCTTTTTACCCATGCTTTTAGGCGGAGTTGTTCTATACGCTTCTTACTACGGTTGTGACCAATCTGAAGCGCAGCGTTCACTTAGCGCTAAAAATACCCATGAATTAAGAAAAATAATAATGAGTGCCTGCTTATTACGCTTCCCCATTACCTTATTATACTGCTTAGTGGGATTGGTAGTAGGGACTTTAGTTATTACTACGCCTTCATTACAAGCTCAAATACCAAGCAATAACCCAGATTGGATGCTTCCCATATTCATTATAAACTATCTACCCAATGGGCTTATAGGATTATTAATCGTTGCCATTTTTGCCGCTGCGATGTCCTCAGTTAGTTCAGCGATTAATAGTCTTTCTGCCGTATCAGTCAGTGATGTAAAGCGAGTTCTGAATAAAGAGTTAACCGAGAAACAGCATCTATCGCTTGCGCGAATAACTGGCGCTTTTTGGGGAACACTAACGCTTGTGTTGTCATTTTTTGCTGGCGATATCGCGCCTACCGTTATTGAGGCTATCAATAAAATTGGTTCGGTATTTTACGGCCCTATCCTTGCCTGCTTTTTGTTGGGTGTGACAACCCGATACGTTTCGGCATTCGCTGTTAATCTAGGGGTGATAAGCGGCGTTCTTGTTAACGCTTATCTTTGGTTATTCGCTGAACAAATCTTTTGGTTTTGGTGGAATGTTGCAGGCTTTTTCGTAGCAACAAGTGTCGCGCTGGTGTGTTCTTCTATTATTAAACGTAAACAGCCGAATAAAAACCTCTTGTCGAACTTCCATTCCATCTTACAAATGAAGCATGTTTTGATTTTATTGGCTTGGTTTGCGTTTATCACCTTGACGTGTGTTTTATTTAATTTGAATACAAAGTAAGCAAACAAAACAAAGTTGCGAATTTAGTATTGACAGTAAACATTACATATCTATAATACCGCCCCACTTAAGCGAAGCAATTTGCGTAAGTATGTGGACGCTTAGCTCAGTTGGGAGAGCATCGCCCTTACAAGGCGAGGGTCACTGGTTCAAGCCCAGTAGCGTCCACCACTTTTTCTTCAATCAAATCAGATACATTGGACGCTTAGCTCAGTTGGGAGAGCATCGCCCTTACAAGGCGAGGGTCACTGG
>CAYSDZ010000083.1:0-3528 GCA_964429915.1 uncultured Alteromonas sp. | reverse complement strand
CGACTTGGCGAAAGTAGAGCGGCCGATGCCTTTGGCAATGCGTTGGGGAACTCGACCGTTAGGGCTGGACAGTCCTCGAATAGTTCACCTACGGCTGGCGTAAGTGAAGAAACCAAACAGCGTATTGAGCAGGCTGAGGCCAATGGCCAGCAGGTGACACCAGAGCTTGCACAGCAATACATTAAAGAAAGTATCGCAAGTACAGGTGCAACCAACCTAACGGTCACACAAGATGGTATAAACTTGATTGTGGGTGCTGAAGGTTTCACAAATGCGACTGTCGATACATCTCAGCTCACAGACCTTAGCTCGCTAGTTAGTGCCCGTCAGGGGCTAGAAGGCCAGTTTGGTAGTCTGCTGCATACGACTTCTTCAGGTCAGGCTCTGAATTTGGCATTCGCCGGAGCACAACGTGACTTAAAAAATAAAGGTTGAGTACACCGATAGAACAAACTGCTGCATTCAAAGCTGGTGTTGCACGCGGGTTCAATAATGCAGCCCTCCATTCTCGCGACAGAATTGCGGGTATTCAGAATGATATCCGAAATAACCGACTCAGTATTGCAACCAGTAGAGAGGTCTACGCGCGAGATCAGGCTATAGCCAGCCTATCTACATTGGAGAAAGTTCAATTAGGTCTTGATATAGCAGGCGCTTCTGAAATCCCCGTTGTATCACAGATAGCTGATTTATCGAGTGGTGGTATCTCGCTTTATCAAGGAGATTATGTTGGAGCTGCGTTATCCGCAGGCTCAGCAATACCAATCGTTGGGAAAGCTTTCGAAGGTACAAGAGCAGCTAGAACAGCGGCTCAACTTGCTGCTAGGGCTGAAGCAGCTACTAATATAAGACAGGCAAAGAATATATTAAATGATGCCTTAAGAGGTTCCCCTAATTTTATCAAGGATCGCAATTCCATTCTTAGATCATTTGATTTAGAAACATTCAGGGTTGAAAAAGTAGCTCAAACCAGAACTGAGTTTCGGGTATTCGATGATTTAGAAGCGAGGCTAAGAGGACGTTTTACGTCTACAGATTTGTTTGATAACCGACTTGATACGATCACTAACTTAGCTTTGCCTAAGAATTCTGTTACGAGGCTGGCTGAAGTCACCATTCCCCAAGGTAGTGTTGTCTTTACCGGTAAAGTGGCTCCTCAAATTAAGGTTAGTTCCGGTCTTATAGGTGGAGGAAATCAGTCATTCCTAACGGGGTCACTAGATAAGTTTACATTTACAGAAGTCTTTAGGAGGGTCTCGAATTGAGTGAACGAGATTTACATCAAAAAGAGTTGATTGAAAAAATCGACTCTTTACAAAAAACGATTGCCATGAAAAGGCATGAAAAAGATAGTTTAGAGTGGTATCTAGGGAACCATCTTGACAGCTACCTAAAAGTTATGGGGTCAGATACACCTAAAGTGGATATGGAAAGGGCTGATCACATATTTGGCCGATTCTGTATTGACAGTATGGATTGGGATACATCTATCTTTAAAGAGTGTTCAGCCATTAGGAAACTAGGAGGTCACTTAATTAAACTGAGCTAAACCCATCATCAATGATCTTCTCTACAATTTGGATGGCCTCATCCAGTTGTAGGTAAGAATCATCCAGCTTGTTATCGGTGATCAGGTCTTTAGCCTGCTTCAGGGCTGTGCCGATCACCATTAACTCATGCACGCCGTCAGCATTAACCTGCCGAATGTTGTTACTCATTAGCGGCTCCTTCCTTAGCTGCTTAAGTTGCTGACCAGTGCCTTGGTCTGATGCTTGATGATCATGCCTTCCAGCAGCGCCTTGATCACCTTCTTATCTTCATCAGGCATGCCAGAGACCGTCTCAAATTGCAGCTTTAGCTCATCGTCAGGGCCACGCTCATGTTCCTCAAATAGCAAGGAGTCGGTGCTGATATGCATGGCTAAGGCTATCTTCTTCAAAACATCCAAAGAAGGCTGGGCCTGCCCGGCTTCGTACTTCTTTAAGCTGTTTACATGGATACCGATGTTATCGGCCATCTGTTGCTGTGTCAGGCTCCTGTCTTTACGTAGGGCAATTAATCGTGCTGGCAAGCTCATCATCAAAAATCGTCTGATTATTATTGTCATCATCTTAACCCCTAGTTTATAAGTATGTTGCCATTATATACATATATATGTATTCAATAATCCATAAGTATGGTCTTGACAAGGTTTTAGTATGGCACGGTTATCAGATGAGCTGATTGAGCAAATCAAACAACAGGTCGATTTAGTCCGCTTGGGTGGGGCGCTATGTGAATGAAGTACGTCCAGAGCTGGCACTGGCTTCTGATGACGGCACCTTGTTCCTGACCCGCTTGGGTGAGAAGTTCAACGAGAACTGGCTATCGCGCACGGTTGCTCAGTACGTGGAAAAGTCGGGTGTGAATAAGCAAGGCAGTTGCCACCTGTTTAGGCACTCAATGGCCACGCTGATGCTGGAAAACGGCGCGGACATCCGCTTTATCCAAGCCATGTTAGGCCATGCCGAACTCAGCACCACGGAAATCTACACACAGGTCAGTATCAAAGCTTTAAAGGAAGTCCACAGCCGTTGTCATCCAGCGAAATTTAAAAAGCGAGATGATAGTGGAGATAGGCATGCTGATACATCCATGTAGTAGGGTTCCAGCCTCGCCATCCTTGGCGAGTCGTTCGCAGGATGAAGCGGTGCTTCATCGGGAACCTGCTCACCCCTTGAAAACGAGCACGAGCAGCAAGGCCTGAAGGAGGGCATATGAACGCAGAGATACAGCGCATTATCGACGTGGCCAACGAGTTGGTGCTTGATGGCAGGAGTGCAGGCAGTACCAGTGAAATCATCGCTGCGGCGTTTATCTTAAATGATATGGACAAGTTGCCTGCGGGGTATCATATCGTTGTGGATGCATGGGCGCGTCAGGGTGACTGGCAAGGGTATGTGGGACTTATCCGCCGTGAATATCGTCACTTGCTCGTTGTAAATACGACACCAAGGTGTATATGAATACGTATACAGTGTGTATGATAAACTACACAGTAATCACCGTGGAGAATGTAGCGATGCAAGCGAACGCACATCATACCAATGAAGATGACTTCCTTGATGCCTTAAGCCAAGAAGGCAAGCAAATCCCTGAAGAGCATAGAGCGCGCCTGCTTCAGATAGTGCACTTGTTTAGAGAGAGTGTCAGTTGGCCAAGTGCCGCTGAGAGCTTCGAGTCTGGCTGGCAAGATATAAAAGCCGGACGTGTTCATCCTATCGATACCTTATGGGATGGCATAGATGCCGATTGAGGTTGTTTACTCGACAACGTTCAAGCGCTCGCTCAAACAGATAGCAAAAAAATACCGGCGAGTCAGAAGTGATGTAGAGCCGGTAATAGAGGATATCGAAGCGGGCAATCTGCCTGGTGAGCAAATCTCACATGTGGGTTATCAAGTCTATAAGGCGCGTATCAAAAATAGCGACAGCTGGCAATGAATTGGTAGAAACTGTGGTTGCAGCTCAAAACACTGCAATTGGTACG
>CAYSDZ010000082.1:0-3915 GCA_964429915.1 uncultured Alteromonas sp. | reverse complement strand
GCTATGCTGCGCATATTATCGCATTGTATTTTTGCCCGTTAGCTTAAAGTTATGTGCCACTCAGACCCAAATGAAATCAGTTTTAAAAGTTTTAATCTTACTCTTCATTCTTAGTGTTGCTGCTTACTTCATCAGCTTCTATATCATGCCAAGCGTAACTGTAAAAAACTTAACCAATGTAAATATACAATCGGCTAACGTATCTCTCCCAAATTCAGGTCTGAACTTTGGACCAATTGGTGCTCAACGAACAAATACTATCCATTACTCATTAAAGCAAAGCGACGGCGTATATCAATACCGCTTCACCTTAGATAATGGTCTTGTAGCTCTCGGAGAGTGTGGGTATGTTACCAATAATGAAATCCATAAGCGTATGGAAATCTCAATAACAGAGGGCGCAACGGTTGTTTGCAAATCAGGCACATAACAAAACGCTCAACACGCTCCCTTCGGTCACTGGGACAAAAACGCTGTGCTATGCTTCGCATAGTATCGCACAGCATTTTTGCCCGTTAGCTTAAAGTTAGATGGCACGGAAAGCTCAATGAAAACCATAATTGTCACTGATATATTCGGTAAAACCCAACCTTTAACTGAGTTAGCTTCTTTAATTTGTCAGGAGTATTTCATCTTAGATCCGTATAATGGAAAGAGCATGAACTTTTTAGATGAGCAAATGGCTTATCGTTACTTTTCGGAAAATGTCGGTCTCAACGAATATACTTACACACTCAAAAAGTTACTCGCAAACGATTTTGCGCCTGTTCGACTAGTCGGGTTTAGTGCTGGAGCATCAGCAATCTGGAATATTTCAAACGAAAAAGCGATTTCTCATAGTGTAAAAAGTGCAACCTGTTACTACGGCTCACAAATAAGAAACAACAAAAATATTACTCCTCTTTTTCCAATCGAACTGATATTTCCAATCAAAGAAGAACATTTTTCAATTGGAGAGCTTATTGCAAGTTTAAGTAACAAAAACAATGTGAAAATCAAACAAGTCAATTTTTTGCATGGCTTTATGAATAAGTGCTCAAATAATTATAGTCAAGAAGGTTTTAAATCCGAGGTTCAAGCTCATGCAAAATGTGCCATCTAACAAGGCGCTCAACACGTATGCCACTGCGTGGCATACTGGGACAATAACGCAATGCGAGGCTTCGCCAATTTTCGCATTCCGCTATTGCCCGTTAGCTTAAAGTTATGCGTCTTAGCCTTACTGAAAATCTGTATTTATTTTGTAGACAAACCTAAGCTTTTTTTCTTTGTTGCAAGCGAGTTGTTTGATCGAGCTTGTTAGCTTGGATAGTGAGTGTTGTTGTCGTAAGTAACAGGCGTCAGCGTGCACGTCGTACAGGGGTTTTAAAATACTTATTTCAAATATTTTCACTAAAAGCACTTGTCAATATCGCAACCCTTCGTTTACTCTCAAAGTATCAAATTAAGGGGAGCGTAAATTGGAAACATCTCGGCACAAGGCAGCAAAGCTGCTTACTTTCCGTGGAACGCATAACAAGGCGCTCAACACGTTCCCTGCGGTCACTGGGACAAAAACACAATGCTATGCTGCGCATAGTATCGCATTGTATTTTTGCCCGTTAGCTTAAAGTTAGTTGCACGCGGAATATTTTAGCTGATGAAGATTTTTCTTTTTGACTGGGGTGACACGCTGATGGTCGATTATCCTGATGAAACTGGAAAGATGCGCGATTGGAAAAAGGTGTCGCCACTTCCCAAGGCTAGAGAAACGTTAGCAACCTTGTCAAAAGAATATCTGGTTTATATCGCTACGGGTGCAGCTAACTCCAATGACGCTGATATTGAGGCTGCTTTTCATCGTGTAGGCTTAGATAAATATATAAAAGGTTACGTAGAAGCGGAATGGCTCAAACTAGCAGAATCAAGAAGCGCCGATTTGGAATCAGGAAAAGTTGAAAGTATATCTTGGAAAGAAATAGAAATGGACCTAAGTTAAACAATGCTGCCAGTTTCCCACGGCAAGATCGTTTTAAATTGAACTTATAGAATAGTCGATGATCAGATCACACAAGAAAACTTGCCCAAGAACTGACTATGAAACAACCGACATTCATTTCAAGCTGTGCTCATATTGTTGATCCGCGAATAGAGCGCTGCAAAAAGTACGACCTACTCGATATTTTATTCCTTACATTAAGTGCAGTGATATCAGGCGCTGAAGGCTGGGAAGACATTGAACTATTTGGCAAACACAAACTCGAGTGGTTACGCCGATTTCGTCCATTCCTATCAGGTATTCCTCGACATGATACGATTGCTCGTGTGCTGTGCAGACTTAAGCCAGAAGAAGTAGAGCAAGCGTTTCACAAGTGGATAAATGGACTCATTGACGTCACTGATTGTGAGGTCATTGCGATTGATGGAAAAACAGCGCGACGCTCTTTTGATACTCGCCAAAGGCGTAATCCATTGCACTCGGTCAGTGCGTGGTGTTGTGAACATCAGCTTGCCCTTGGTCAAAAAGCCACGAGTGAAAAAAGTAATGAGATTACCGCGATACCAGAGCTATTAAGTCTATTAGATATCGAGAACTGTATCATCACCTTAGATGCCATGGGCTGCCAGAAAGCGATTGCTCAACAAATTATTCAGGCCAAGGCCGACTACGTATTGGCATTGAAAGGCAATCATTCCGGTATGCAAGCGGAGTTAGAAGCGTGGTGGCATAAATGTGTTCGAGAGGGACTTAACGATGAGTGTTACCAGCGTTATGAGCACATAGACAGCGGTCACGGGCGTATTGAAACACGTTGTTGTGAGCAGCTTGTTATCGATACGAAATGGATAAATAAAGCCTATCGCTGGAAAGGACTCAATACAGTTATCAAAATCAGTAGCAAAATAGAGGAGAAGCAGACCGGTAAAGTAACGCAAGAGACCCGCTATTACATCAGTTCATTGCCGCTAAACGCATCACAAGCACTGTCTGCGGTGAGAAGTCATTGGCAGGTAGAAAGTATGCACTGGACATTGGACATGACCTTTAGAGAAGATGAGTCGAGGATACGCACAGGGACAGGTCCCATGTTATTCAATGTGCTCAGGAAAATTGCATTGAACCTCTATCGGCAGGATAAAACTGAAAAGGCTAGCTTGAAACAAAAGCGAAAAATGGCAGCTTTTGATGATAAGTATCGTGAAACCCTTTTAGAATCTATCATTAAAATGCGCTAGCCGTGGCCAGTTTCCTTTCACCCTGATGTTAAAAAGGAAATCAAAGAGTCTTTTAATTGGTATCAAGAACAATCTCTTGGCTTGGGCCATGAATTTGTCCACGAAATAAGGGAGTCCATCGACTCTATTCGTTCCATTCCTTCTGCTTGGTCAAAAATGGGGCAAACGCACCGTCGCTTTGTGCTTAGCCGATTCCCATATTCAATTATTTACAAGATCATAGATAATAAAAAAATCAGTGTAGTTGCCGTCATGCATAACCACCGAAAACCAGGGTATTGGCATGAACGCGGCTAACAAGGCGTTAAACTCGTTCCCTGCGGTCACTGGGACAAAAACACAATGCTATGCTTCGCATAGTATCGCATTGTATTTTTGCCCGTTAGCTTAAAGTTATGTTTTCTCTTTGGCTTTATCTGGGATATTATGAACGCAAGTGTGTTGGAGACTTTTTATGAACAAGCAATCAGATACCCTTTTAAAACGAGCTCTAGAATTAAGTTCGCGGGAAAAAGCTCAGATTATTGAGGCCCTGCTCGCCAGTTTGGATCATCCTGATGAAAGAATTGATGCTATCTGGGCGGAAGAATCAGACGCAAGAATTGACGCTTATGAAAAAGGTCAAATCAGTTCTAAAACTGCAGAATCAGTTCTCGCTAAATTTTCTCGTCCATGAGAATTAGTTTTCTTGAGTTAGCA
>CAYSDZ010000081.1:0-4343 GCA_964429915.1 uncultured Alteromonas sp. | reverse complement strand
GGGACCTCTACCATGTCAAGGTAGCGCTCTAACCAACTGAGCTATAGACGCATTTCGTGAAGAGGCGCGTATATTAGCGATGCTTTTTGAAGAGTGCAAGCGTAATTTTCGACAAAATTACGCTTGCATTTCAAAGGGCAGTGGTTCCGCTAATTCTGGGATGCGTTGTTGTTGGACCATTTCAAGGAAATAGTCCCCTAACCTTTCTGATTCTTTAATAACCGTTTGCCAATACTTTATCCTAGAAGCGTCGTCCATGGTGCTAAAATCGCGTCTGTCGGGTAATCGTTGATACGGCAGCGAGGCAATAAATTCCTCACTGGGAACCAGCATTAGCATATTATCGTAACTCGACCGATGTACTGGACGCTTCTTCCCTTTGTCAAACCACCCTGGACTGACGTGAGGGTAAAAATGCGGATACATGGTTATCCCCTCTTCAAAAGGCAAACCCAAATCAAAATGGTAATCTAGCAAGCCCCCATCTCGATATATGCCCTCTGGGGCACCAGGAATATCTCTGGTACCTTCCATCACTATCGGTATCGAGCCTGAGGCTAATAATGCACCCACCACCGTGTTGTGACCCATTTTTATGTACTCAGTGGGAATTTGGTGTGGGTCGTAAAAGAACATTTTGTTGGGTTTAGATGAAAACACAATGCGGTCGTAATAATATTTGAGCTTATTTCGAGACCAGTTATTTAAGCCTGCGCTGGCAATGATACCTAACCCTTGTTCCCATTTGCTTGCACAGCTCATTAAACCTTTGCATCGCGCAGAAAGAAAGTGCACGGTAAAAGCCTTATTTTCCATTAGTTCAACAATGCCAGCTGTCGGTAAAATGTGATCAATGAGTTCTCGTGCTTTTTGAGTCACTTCATAAGGGGTAGGTTTTTTGGAATACACCATGCGCGAATAGTGATGCGCCAATAGCTCAATTGATTTGGCTGGATAACGCTGTGCAAAACATGCCGCCCTAAACGCCCCTGCCGACGAACCAATGATATTCATATGATTAAAATGCTGATCAAAAAAATGTGCAAACAGCGCTTTGTCTAAACCGGCTAAAACAAACCATTTCGGTCCGCCCGACGCCCCCAAAAAATGCGTAAACAAATTGGGACTGAAAGCAGAATTGTGCAGCTTGTGTTTGGCTTTTCGACCAGCGTAAAGTTTAAGTGGTGGCATCACGCGTGAAATATCATCGCAACAGTAAAGACTAATGACTGCTAATATTACCTCAGTATGTTCAATTTAACAGCGTTAAAAAGTACAGGTTTTAATAGTCGGTTATCCTATATACAATGCACATAATCAATCAGAAACAAGTACTTAGACAACAATACAAGGTAAACCCACAGTGTTATCCACAGATACAGGGGATAAATTGGTAGTGAATGTGAAAAACTTAAGAGGTGCCCTAGTTTGATCCCACTGCCAAGTTCGATTAAGGCTACGGTTCCTGAAACATACAAGCACGAGATTATATTAAACGCCCCAGTGTCTGGTGAATTGGTTGCTTTGTCAGAGCTAAACGATCCGTTCTTAGCAGCAGGACTTACGGGCAAAGGCATCGCTATTCGCACTCGCAGCACGGAATGTCTTTCGCCTGTATCAGGAACCGTATCGGCTTTGGATATTGGTGAGCAGAAATGGGAATTAAAAAGTCGACAAGGACTAAAATTAAGCATTCAAATTGGGCCTGTCGTAACGCCTTTATACGGTGAAAGATTAAACATAATGAAACGTGAAGCGTCTGCTATCGCTAAAAAAGAAGTGTTAACGTATTTTGACCCTTTGTTTTTAACACGGCAGTGGGGTCACTGCTACTGCATTGTTACCGTGTTAAATAAAAAAGGAATTCAAGCCATTGTCTCGGAACCAGTAGGAACCAAAGTTGTTCCAGAAAACCCCTTGCTTCGTATTTATGTTTGATTGACATAACGTTACAATCTCACAAAAGATAAAAGAGGCATGTTTAATGACCACGCTGTACGGTATCAGCAATTGCGACACCATTCGCAAAGCCAAAAAATGGCTCAGCGACCACCAAATTGAATTTTCATTTCACGACTATCGAAAAGACGGTATCGATAAAAATTGGCTAGTCAATATTGAAAAGCAAATAGGCTGGGAGACCTTATTAAATAAACGAGGCACCACTTATAGACAACTGCCAGAAAGCGATAAAGAGCAGGTAGACAAAGATAAAGCCTTGTCGTTATTAGTGGCTCATCCTGCCATGATAAAACGGCCCATTTTAGAACATAAAGGTTCCGTGTTATGCGGCTTTACTCCAGATAAATATCAAGAGGTGATAGAGTAAAATGGACGTTATTACGCTTACGCAGACACTCATTCAAAAGCAATCGGTAACGCCAGAAGATGCAGGTTGTCAAGATCTTATGAAAAACTGGCTTGCACAGCTTGGGTTTACTAATGAAACCATGGTGTTTGAAGACACCACCAATTTATGGTCACGCAAGGGTCACTCAGAACCCGTTTTTTGTTTTGCCGGGCATACCGACGTCGTACCCAGCGGGCCTCAGAGCCAATGGACCTATCCACCTTTTTCAGGGCTTTTAAAAGATGGCATGATCCACGGACGAGGCGCTGCCGATATGAAAGGCAGTTTAGCCGCCATGCTAGTCGCCACCAAACGCTTCGTCGAAACGCATCCCACGCACAAAGGCAGCATTGCTTTTTTAATCACCAGTGATGAAGAAGGCCCCTTCATTAATGGCACGACTCGTGTTGTTGACACGCTTGAAGCGCGCAACGAAAAAATGACCTACTGTTTGGTCGGTGAACCGTCGAGCACTGAAAAAGTCGGTGATGTGGTTAAAAATGGTCGTCGAGGCTCGTTAACCGGTAAGGTGTTAGTCAAAGGTGTTCAAGGGCATGTCGCTTATCCTCATTTGGCAAAAAATCCTATTCATCTTGTCGCGCCCGCATTAGACGAACTTGCGAATACGGAGTGGGACAAAGGCAATCATGGCTTCCCACCGACCAGTTTTCAAATTTCAAACATTCATGCAGGCACGGGAGCCGGAAATGTGATCCCTGGCACATGCGAAGTGCTGTTTAATTTTAGATTTTCGACTGAAGTGACCGATAAGCAGCTTATTGAGCGCGTTGAGCAAATTTTCGCAAAACACAACGTAGAGGTTGAAATAAAGTGGACATTCAACGGACAACCTTTCCTGACCGACGAGGGTGAGCTAGTAAAAGCCACTCAAGAAGCCATTAAACACACCACAGGCATAGACACCACGTTGTCTACGTCAGGCGGCACGTCTGATGCGCGATTTATCGCGCCTACTGGTGCACAGGTTGTTGAGTTGGGACCAATTAATGCCACTATCCATCAGGTTGATGAATGTGTAAAAGCCAGTGATCTAGAACAATTGGTAGATATTTATCATGCCATACTGGTTAAGCTGCTCGCATGATAAGCGATGATGCGTTATTTGGAGTAAGTCAAGCTCATTTAGTACACGATAGTAGTGGCAAGCATTTGATCCACAAAGCGGTTTTTCAGCCGTTCAAACATCTCCAATCTTATTGCACGCAAGAAGGTGTCAGTTGCGACATAGTGAGTGGCTATCGTAGTTTTGAGCGTCAACTCAGCATTTGGGAGCGAAAATGGCAAGGGCTTTTACCCTTGCGATCCATTCATGGAGACTTACTTGACCACGAAAAATTGTCGGATGAAGAAAAGTTAGACACGATACTTACTTGGTCTGCATTGCCTGGTGCAAGTCGACATCATTGGGGTACGGATATTGATATCTACGACCACGTTGCCGCCGAAAAAATGCGTACTCCATTTCAACTTATTCCTGAAGAATATGAGGCAGGCGGACCTTTTGAAAAACTAAACGACATATTGTCTCATCAACTTTCAAACTATCACTTTCATCGTCCTTACCGCGTTTATGAAGGGGGGATTGCTCAAGAACCTTGGCACATAAGTTATACGCCTTTAGCTGATGAATTTGCAGCACAGTTTTCAGCGGAACGCTATCATGCTTTTTTGTGCAAGCTTAATTTTTTAGGGAAGCGCGTTGTGTTGGACAACTTTGATCGTATTTATGAACAATTCATACTAAACAAAGGGCATCAGCTGGGGGGGGGAAATGAATAATTGGATTTGGCTTTTCATCGCCCTTGTATTGGGTGTAATAGTGGGTAACATTCTCTTACTCAAACAAAATGCCAAGATGAAGTTACCCAAGACCAAAAAAAACAATAACGCAAATTGGGACGATGAGGATGATTAATGCCTATACCCGTTCCACCTCAACATGCTCGTTTCAGAGCTATCACAGCGTTTTTAT
>CAYSDZ010000080.1:0-4454 GCA_964429915.1 uncultured Alteromonas sp. | reverse complement strand
CCATGCCTTCTCCCATTTTCCTTGTTTAAATCCTTTTATTCGTTCGCTGAATCGATCATGTTGAGGTGGAACGGGTATATAAAGGTATATTATTTTATATCGACGCACTATAGAACAGCTTTAATAAAAGTAACAGGCTTTTCAGGACAAGCGCATACTTTTACCGAAAAGCTTTATGAAAGCGCAACAATTTGTTTCCGCAAAGCCTCAACTTCGTCTCTGAGCGAGGCCGCTTTTTCAAATTCCAATTCTTTTGCATATTCAAACATTTGCTTTTCAAGGTCGCTGACTTTTGCCATTAATTCAGTGGCTGATGCTTTTTCATATGACTTTTTCTTTTCAGCTACTTTCCTTAACTTGACTTTACCTGAATCAGGATGGGCGGAATCATCACCAATATCCATAATATCCGTGATCGGTTTGTTTAAAGCCATTGGCACTTGATTGTGTTCTTCGTTGTATTGCTGTTGCTTTTGTCGCCTACGTTCGGTTTCGTCAATCGCTTTTTTCATCGACTTAGTTATGGTATCGGCGTACAAAATGGCTTTGCCGTTTAAGTGTCGCGCTGCTCGCCCTATGGTTTGAATGAGTGAGCGCTCAGCACGTAGGAATCCTTCTTTATCAGCATCGAGAATGGCGACTAGAGACACTTCTGGCATGTCCAACCCTTCTCGCAACAAGTTAATACCTACCAGTACATCAAATTTACCAATACGTAAGTCACGAATAATCTCCATGCGCTCTACAGTATCGATATCGGAATGTAGGTAACGTACTTTCACATTGTGCTCGTTGAGATAATCACTCAAATCCTCTGCCATCTTTTTAGTCAGTGTCGTAATCAACACTCGCTCGTCTTTTGCTACCCTAAGATGTATTTCCGACAGCACATCATCAACCTGAGTTGCCACGGGCCTGACTTCTAAAACAGGGTCTAATAACCCTGTAGGCCTCACAACTTGTTCAACCACCTGCCCTTCTGATTTATTTAGCTCGTACTCACCGGGCGTTGCCGATACGTAAATAGTTTGAGGCGAAATATGCTCAAACTCCTCAAACTTTAATGGTCGGTTGTCTAACGCCGAAGGCAGTCGAAAACCGTACTCTACCAAGGTTTCTTTTCGCGAACGGTCACCTTTATACATGGCGCCAATCTGCGACACCGTAACGTGACTTTCATCAATCATCATCAAGCCGTCAGCGGGGAAATAATCGAGTAATGTGGGCGGTGGTTCGCCTGGCGCTCTGCCTGACAAGTACCGAGAATAATTTTCAATTCCCGAGCAATAACCAAGCTCTAGCATCATTTCAATATCAAATTGAGTACGCTGAGAAATCCTTTGCTCTTCCAATAGCTTATTGGTTTCTTTCAAATGCGTTTTACGCTCTGACAACTCCTTTTTAATGTGCTCAACCGCATCGAGGATTTTCTCCCTGGGTGTAACATAGTGTGTTTTTGGGAATACAGTGGTGCGAACAACTGATTTATCAACGGCGCCGGTTAAGGGGTCAAACAAACTGATTTTTTCTATTTCACTGTCGAATAATTCAACTCTAACCGCTTGCTTTTCTGAGTCAGCAGGGAAAATATCAATGACATCGCCACGCACTCTAAAAGAGCCGCGCTCAAAAGCAAGGTCATTGCGTTTGTACTGAAGCTCAGCAAGGCGTCTTAATATATCTCGCTGATCCATTGTGTCACCTTGGCGCAAATGGAGTAGCATTTTCATATAGGATTGCGGATCGCCTAAACCATAAATTGCCGACACACTTGCCACAATGACCACGTCTCGGCGTTCCATTAGCGCTTTAGTAGCCGATAGCCGCATTTGTTCAATATGATCATTGATAGAGGCGTCTTTTTCTATGAACGTATCCGTACTGGGGACATAGGCTTCTGGCTGATAGTAATCGTAATACGAGACAAAGTACTCAACTGCATTATTGGGGAAAAACTCTTTCATTTCTCCATAAAGCTGCGCTGCCAAGGTCTTGTTGTGAGCCATTATCAACGTTGGACGCTGCACTGAATGAATGACATTTGCCATGGTAAACGTTTTACCCGACCCTGTTACGCCAAGTAATGTCTGACATGCGAGACCATCTTCTAACCCCTCCACCAAATTTTCAATGGCTTGGGGCTGATCACCCGCTGGTTGATATTTCGACGCTAAAACAAACCCTTTACTCACTGAGCTTCAATCTCCATACACTGCATTGTGATGCTTTTATTCACCGCGCGTCTGAACCAAGCGAAAGAGATACCCGCCATCAATAGATTCGCGCAAACACAACCCCAAAACAATCCAGTCAATCCAAACCACTGGCTTCCCAAATAGGCCAATGGAATATAAAAAACAAATAGCCGTAAAATACTTAGCCATAACGCATCCATAGGAAGGTGCATGGCATTAAACGATGAGTTAGTTAGTATAATGATACCTTGTAATCCGTAGCCTAAGGGCACAATAGACAAAAACAGCACGATAAGTTGAGAAACGTCATCTTCTTTGGCGAACAGGTCAGCGATAAACGGCGAAAACAACCACATAACGCCAAAAATGAAACATTGCCATAGAACGACAAACCACAATACATTACGGTAAGCTTGTTTTACTCGATCAAATTTGTTTGCCCCCACATTGTGGCTAATAAATGGAGGTAAGGTCATGGATAAGGCCAAAACCACAATGCTTGCTATCGACTCAAGCCGATTGCCCACTCCCCAAGCTGCAACGGACTCTGCACCGTAAGCGGCCACAATGGAGGTAACGACTCCCCCTGCTATAGGCGTTAACATATTGGAGCTTGCAGCAGGAAGACCGATTACCAATACCGAAGCGACATCTTTTTTAAAAGCGGTAAAGGAATGAACCATGGTTAGCATTAATCGACGTTTAACTGCGAGAAGATAAATTATCCATATTGAGCATACTAACCAAGCGAATAAGGTCGCCCATGCAGCACCTTCAATCCCTAGCTCAGGAAAAGGCCCCCAGCCAAAAATTAAAAGTGGGTCGAGTAACGCGTTGATTCCCCCGCCCGTCGCCATGATCAAACTCGGTGTACGTGTGTCACCTGATGCCCTAAGTACACTATTACCCACCATTGGGACAGACAGAAAAACACCCGAGCCATACCACACAAGCATGTAGCGTTTTATCATTGGCATAAGCTCATCGCTTGCGCCCAAACGAGAAAAAATCGGCTCTATAAAAAAGCTTCCCATTAACGCAAGGGCGGCCACCATTAGAACACAAACAACTAGAGAAGCTGTCGCAGTCCCTTTTGCTTGCTCGAACCGATTCTGCCCTCTTAATTTTCCAATTACCGCTGACGTGCCTATCCCCAAGCCAATATTGAGACTGATAACGGTGAACGTAACAGGGAAAGTAAAACTGATCGCTGCAAGCGCATTTGTACCGAGCAAACTAACGAAAAAAGTATCCACCAGACCGAAGCTCATGAGCATGACCATACCTAAGATCATAGGGATGGTCATTTTACGCAAGGTTTTGTTGATATCAGAGGAGGCGAGATCGTGCTGCAAAGAAGTCACGGTGATTCCGAAAAGTTAAACTACTTGTTTGGATACTACCACATACAAACACTGAGTTATGAGGCCCTCAAGATAGAACTCCTAAATTTTGTGCCGAACCCATTTCAGCTATGTTAATAGAATTATGTCAATAACTTGACAACTTGATGACCGTTCACAAAACATAACAAGCTCATTTTTTCAGAATTCTTGTCAACGCACAGCCTGTAAAAAAAATGTATATATATTTTGTTTTATGTAAAAACAACCTTTAAAACAACGGCGTAGCAATCATTTAACACACAAGCAAGTTCGAATTTCCATAAATTTGTGATATTTGTTTAGATAAACAGCTCAATATCAGTAAAGCATTGTTAAATATAACTTTATTTATTTTTTTGTTTTTTATGATTTAGATATTGACATGAATAGATCGCCCGATCACAAAGTTTTTCATTTTTTGTCAACACAGTTATCCACAGATTTAGTGGATAACTGATTCAGTCTCAGTAAATACGGTATTTACATGTCACAACGCTTTATTTTATGTAAGTAAAGACTAACCCTTTGAGGTTCGTTTTTCTGTCATCAAGCTGACACAAGCTGTCTATAAAAACAGTGATCAATCAATTTTTAAGAACATTAATGAATGCATCTCGCTTAATTAGTTATATATAAAAAGACCTTTTTTAGTGTTGACACAAGGCCTCAGCCTCATTAATATTGCGGCCCGTTGTAAGGCAGGTCCCCCTTAGCTCAGTTGGTTAGAGCGACGGACTGTTAATCCGCAGGTCCCCCGTTCGAGTCGGGGAGGGGGAGCCAAACTTACAACGAAAAATTAAAGCGAAAAAGTAGCATTGATGTTCCCCCTTAGCTCAGTTGGTTAGAGCGACGGACTGTTAATCCGCAGGTCCCC
>CAYSDZ010000079.1:0-4706 GCA_964429915.1 uncultured Alteromonas sp. | reverse complement strand
TAAACCGCCGATGGCAGAACCTGACTTTGACTTCGATGATGATATTCCGTTCTAGCAGTTGTAATAATTTAAAGTGTTAAAATAAACACGAAAAACTGACGAAACCCGCTAATTTAGTGGGTTTTTATTTTTACACTTGGCAGCTTGTGAAGCTTAACTTATTTTATACATGGTGTAATTTTAAAATGTTAAATTAAAACGACTGGTAGTTAAACTTGGAAGGCGTAGATGAAGCTAAAACGGGTTAAATTTGCAAACGGTGAGCGCTATTCTTTTTTGGAATGTGGAGATGGTATGCCGCATTTCTTGTCAACGCTATGGAACACAGTAGAGCTGCGCCCAAGCAATCTGCAAATTAACTCAATCAACAATCACCTACAAAATTTGAAATGCCTGTTCGACTGGGAAGCAAAAAATCAGCGCAACCTATATGCTGAGTTCCACAAAAAGAACTTTCTAAAAAAGCACTTGTGGCAGACATCAACAAACAAATACAAGAGGCTGTTAATTCTGATGGCAGCAGGCTTGAGTTTGAGATGCACGGAGAACGATTTTTTCAAAATCTTAGGCTTAATGACGCCATCTTATTTACCCAAAATCATTATGACAAAGGTATTCAAAATGGTTCGCTTGGCACATTGACAAATGTTTCATCATCGAGCCAAAGCTTCGGCGAAGTCACACTTGATTCGGGTGAGAAAATCGAAATAACACCGCCTCTATTGGATTGCATGGAGTTGGGTTACGCGATTACGCTCCACAAAGCACAAGGCTCCCAGTTTCCTAGAGTTATTATTGCTCTGCAAAAAGGTAAAATCGTAGATAGAGCTTGGCTATATACTGCGATAACAAGAGCTGAGTTCGAAATCCATATAGTCGGCAGTTATAAAGAAATGAAACTTATTACGGAGTCAGGCAGCAACTCAAGTAGGAGAAAGAGCTTTTTAATTAATCTGCTAGTGAATTGATTTCCATACTTGAAGACACTGCTGACTATGATGTTCACTATCACCATACATATATTGGTGGCGCTTTCAATTAAAAAGCGAACTGCTCAATAATACACGCCATGTACTTAAAGTTTATCTGAGCACTTTTCTCAAAGTTTCAATTGTATTGTCAGCTACAATTAGCTGTATCTCCCTCCCCTACAAGCTCTTTCACGATTAGACAATAAACATCTTGAGCCAACCAAAAACCATTGGAGCTATTGGTTAGGATAATTATTCCATTCTTCGTAGTTGGAAATAGTATAAAGCGAGAATGCCACCCTCTATTGTCTCCACCGTGTCCAAACCAAGCTGGCTTGCTATTTGAGATAAAGTATCCAAGTCCATAATTTCGATGTACCAATTGACCGTTCGGCAACTGTGCATTTGACGAAATCGATACCATTTGCGATACAGTTTCTGGTTTCAAAACACCGCGACCAGCAATAAGCGTCTCATTTATCGAAAGTGATGCATTAGCAAATATTGCCAAATCATTTGGTGTGGTTTGTAATCCAGCCGAACCTGTTGCGGCAAACTGCAACCTTGCGGTTTCCTTTCCATCTTTTCCGTATGATGTAGCCAATGTCTTCAGCATTTCCTCATTCGGCTTAAAACTGCTGTCAAACATTCGTAACGGATGCAGTATTTTTTCTTCCATAAATGTAGCAAAGGACTTTTTTGTTACTTCCTCAATCATGAGCTGTAATAGCGTATATCCGCCACCAGAATAGGCCCATGACTCGCCCGGTGAACTAGTAAGCCTGACTGTTTCACCGTTCCAATTGGCGTTTTGTGAAAGGGACAATTCAAGCGTTGGAACTGATTCATTCAATTCAAATTGGGGCACAGCATGTTGAGATATGCCGGATGTATGACTAAGTAATCGGCGTATTGTTACTCCAGATGCATCATACGGCGATTTGGGGATTATCCATCGCGTAATATAATTTTGAACTGGGGCATCAAGCTCTACCATACCCTGTTCAACAAGTTTCATTACTCCCCATGCCGTCAATGATTTTGAAATGGAGCCAACATTAAAACCGGTTTCTTTGCTTATTTTTTCCTTTGACGGCAAATCAGCATGTCCAAAAAAGTAATATTTTCCTACAGTCCCTTGCTCCAACAACCCGATTGCTATGCCCGAAGCGTTATGCTGTTTCATCAGTACTGGCACTTTTGACTCTAGTAAATTATCAATCTCCGATGGATATGAAAAACTATTAGCGCTAAAAAAACACAATGTAAAAAGTACAATTGTCTTAATCATAAGTTCCCTCAGTTACTCACTGGTTTTGCACAATGGATGTTGAATGAGATTAAATGGTATGTTTCGATAACTACCAATGATGTAAAATCGATTTTTATCTGATGATTTTATGATGTATTTAAATATCAATAAGTTAAGTAAATATACGCATGCTCAAAAAGTTTAAGTTAAACAATATTGAGGTAGATATAGAAAGAAACTCAATTACTATTGATAGTCAAAAAGCCTCTATTGAACCTAGAGCAATGGAAGTATTGGCATATTTGGCGACGCGCCCAAAAGAGGTAGTTGCTCAAGAACTCTTATTTGAAAAGCTGTGGCCAGATACAACGTTTAGTCCCGGCTCAGTGCAACGTTGCATCGCACAATTAAGAAAGGTACTAAAAGATGATGCTAAAAAGCCCACTTATATCCTGACTCACCCGAAACGTGGCTATAGCTTAGAAATAACTCCTGAAATTCCAGTTGAGAATAATACCTACAGAAAATGGTTAGGTATTGTCGGGCTTTTAATACTTGTAGCTGCGGCTGTGAAAATGGTTTTCCCATCGATTACTAATGCCTCGTTTTCTGGCAGGATTGCTCCTATTACTTCCACAGCAAATTTCGATTTTAGTCCTAATTATTCTGCAACTGGAAATTCATTAGCCTTCATTCGACAAACAAAAACATCAAATGAAATTGTTGTAAAAGATGTGGATTCAGGATTGGAGCAGGTTTTGGTTTCCAGCCCATCGGATTATCAGTCGCTGACGTGGAGTTTCAATAACGATAATCTTTACTTCATTGTTCGAGATGAACACTTTGAATGGGTTGGGCAAATCCCTTCAGATGGCGGAACAGTCAGTCGACTTTTTACAATAAATAAACCGAATCGGATATGGAAAGTAGTTGATGATAAACAGAGCTTGTATTATCTGGTAGTAAAAGAAACCGTCAATGATTTTGCTAAATCTCAACTTATTCGAAGAAACAAAGTGTCCGGTGAGCAAGTAATAATGCTTGAAAGCTCTAATTTATTTATTCCTTACAGGTTGGCAATGTCTTTCGATAGAAACAAATTAGCATTGGCGGGTGAAGCAGCTACTGGAGACTTGGAGATTCGTTTGTTATCTCTAAGAGATGGGGAATTGTCCAAACCTATTCATAAGATGTCATTAGGCTTCACTGAAATTAGCTGGCATCCAAGTGGTGAGGCGATACTTTTACATCGTGAGAATCAGCTTTTTACAATTAATTTAGACGGTGTCGTTGAAGATTTACCGTACCTTGGCTACCAGCGTATCTTTAACCCTGTATTTCATCCAGATGGCACTGCCTTAGCAGCGGCGCATACTAATTATGATACTGACTTAATTGAAATAGGGAAGCAGCTAGTCACAGACAGAACCCTTGTCGATTCATCTGGTCAAGACCACTTGGCGAGATACTCTCCGTCTGGTAGAGACATTGCTTTTGTCTCACATAGAGCAGGACGAGCACAAATATACCTATATCGCAATGGACAGCAGCACCTGATTAACGATAACACCCAAAACCACACTATTTATCGAGCACCTGTTTGGTCACAGAATGGCGAAAAGATCTTCTATTCGCTGGGGAGAACTTTATACGAATATTCTGTTGCTGATAAAAATAATATTACCCGAGCAATGCCTGAGCAATTTATAGGAGTACTAGATGCGTATAGTGATGAAAGCAATATATTAATCGCCACTAGGCGGGAGAACAATATTTTGTTTGAAAGATTCGATTTATCCTTAGAAGATTCTACTCCGCTAGCAAAGTCAGGATCTAACTACTACGCCCGTTTGGATGACAAAGGCAAGCTTGTCTTTTTTAGCAATGATTGTTTGTATTGGGGAGGTAGCGCGATTAACATTTCAGAGCATCAACCTCTTAACAGCATAGTAATTCCCATAGGCGAGAAGATTATATTTCAATCTAATGATGATATTTTAAGTTTTGATGGGGTCAACTTTGAAGTTATACATGAAAATCAGAAAAATAGAACAAAACTATTAGTTGACGCCCACACAAACGACCAACTAATGTTCGTAGTTGCATCAAACGACAACGCGGTCATTGTGGAAATTCGCTGACATAAATTGGTAGCGTCAAATTTGTCAGCATAATTAATTTTAAGTGCATATCTATATGGATGAAACCATGTTGGGCTTAGTATTTTCATCAAGGCTCAGGATAAGTACGCAACTATCCGAATGAAAGATAAAATGTAAAAGTAAACAGTTTAACCGAGGAAAAACGTAACTAATTTTACACTTTTTAGGTGAGTGTAAATATAAATTTCAGTTTTTCCATCAAACCCCTTAAGTTTGTTGGCTTTAACTCACTCACACACTTTGTGGTGTAATTTATTACAGGAGTTACCGTTCTAGATCTGGTAATAAATTGAAAATTACTCAATAAATCATCGAAAGCCG
>CAYSDZ010000078.1:0-5777 GCA_964429915.1 uncultured Alteromonas sp. | reverse complement strand
CCATTTGCAAACTTACCACCAGAAATAACAGATGCCGTCCCACCAATTACAGCAGAAATAGTAGTATTGGCAACCAGCTCAGGAAACGAATCAATTTGCCCACCTCCGGGTAAAAATGCACCACCAAAGCCTTTGGCCACACCGGCGGCAAAGAACCCATGACCAAATTTACCACCTTGCAGTTCAGCACCAATACCTCCAACAATAGCATGAGCAGCGATTTGTTGCGCCACTTGGCTAGCTTTAAGTAAATTACCACCAAAGTTTATATTGGCTCCTTGGCCACCACTCACTCCTTTAAAATGCCTACCTATCTGCTGAAATGCGAACGTTGTCGCTGCTGCGAAAATGCTCCTCTCAATGCTTGTGAGGATGAGCCTCCCAATGCGCGAGTAAATTCATAGTTAAAATAGGCTGCACATACTGGAGCGGCGGGGCCGCAAGCAAAGGAGGCAATGTTACCCAAAATACCTACCACTTCAGCGCCAAAAATTTTTGCGGCGGCTCGAAGTACATTTTTACCAATTTTCTTAAACAACCTACTAAAGGAATACCCACTAGGATCGGTATAACTCAACGGATTATTCAACACATAAGAATAACGGTTGAAGGACTGACTATTCTCCGGCGCCTGAATATGTGGATCAGCCTGCAAGAACCTGCCCAAAGTTGGATCGTAGATCCGACCGTTCATATGGGCGATAACGATCTATGATCCGATTTCATCATGCTATTCGTTTATTATCACAACGACATTTGTTAATGGAGAACACTCGCGATTCTATGCTATCGTATCGTCAATTCAAGATTTTGTATTATTACGTTTTTAGTTGTTCCTAACGGTTGATTGATTGTGATTAAGGTAAATGGACAGATGCTTGCTTGGGCCAGAGAGGATTGTGGACTCTCTGTGGCTGATGCTGCCCCCTTGCTTGGCTACAACGACGCCACCAAAATGAGCGCAGCAGAAAAACTGATGCACGCGGAACATACGGGCGAGGTATCTAAAACAGTATTAACAAAGATACAGACAGTTTACCGAAAACCGTTACTCACCTATTACTTGGAAAAGCCTCCTAGACCAGTCGACGTCGGCGAAGACTTTAGAACGCCTAGCAATATTGGCGACCCGCAGCAAGACCGTATTGTGAAAGCTATTCTCTCCAACGTCAGTGCCAGACAAAGTATGATTCGAGAGCTTTTGATTGCCGAGGACGAAGTTCAAGCGCTTGATTTTATAGGCGCTATTGACATGAATATGTCTCCAGAAAAAGCAGCTACGAAAATTAGAGACTTGTTTGATATCAGTCTGGATAAATATAGAAAAGGAAGTGATTACGCGGCGTCTTTTAAATATTTAAGGAAAAAAATTGAAGCAAAAGGCGTATTTGTGCTGCTCAAGGGCAATCTGGGCAATTACCGCAGCGACGTTGAAGTAGGTACGTTCAGGGGTTTCGCGATCAGCGATGATATTGCACCTTTTATCGTCATAAACCATCAAGAAGCAAAGAGTGCAAGAGCTTTCACCCTCCTTCACGAGTTAACGCATATTTTGTTGGGCAAAACAGGAATTAGCGCTGGCGTTAGCGAGCATGAAATTGAACAATTCTGCGATCGCACTGCTAGTTTGACGCTTTTACCTGATACAGAGTTACGACGCTTTACTATTACAAGTGATACGTTCATAGAGCTAGCGCAAAGCATATCTGAGTTTGCTTTGACCAAAAAGGTCAGCAGCTCACAACTTGCGTATCGACTATTACTACTAGACAAACTTTCCAATGATACCTACCAGAAATTGAGCACATTTTTTCACGAGCAATGGCTGCAGAGTAAGCAGCGCGGTAAAAGTATTGACGGTAATGGTCCCGATGCCAACGTGGTGAAAAAAAACTATCTAGGCGGCATAGTGAACTTTGTCAACCGAATGTTTGATGCGGGCGCAATCAGTTCAACGCAGGCGGGTATTGTGTTGGATACGCATCCTACACGAGTGACCAAGCTTTTTAATAACACAGCGACAAACTGATAGGGATGCCATTTGCTTTATCTTCTGGATGCCAATACATTAATCAATGCCAAAGATCAGTATTACTCATTTGATATCGTACCCGAGTACTGGGAGTGGTTAGTTTTTCAGGGCAGCCAACACAACATAAAAATACCGTCTGAAATTTACAGTGAAATTAACGGTGCCAATCAAAACAAACGAGACCGCGACGAACTTGCACATTGGTCGAGGCGAGAAGAAGTGAAAGCACACTTATTATTAGAAGGTGAAGTGGATGCGGTTTTGGTCAATCAAGTAATCATTGAGGGCTACCTTCCAGACCCTTCTGAAGCCGACCTTGTAAAGATGGGAAGGGACCCCTTTCTCATCGCCTATGGTTTACAAGATAGAGATAAGGTGACCATAGTCACTACCGAAGCCAGCAAACCGTCGAAAAAAGGGGCCAACAGACACATACCCGACATCTGCAATCACTTTGGGATACATAGCTGCAACACCTTTCAAATGATTCGGACCTTGGGCTTTTCAACTAACTGGCAAGCGTCTCGCTAGTAACTTTGCGAGATGCTTATGAAAAAGTTATCCCCACGCGTCTTAAGCCAATGAGACTAGAATCGGTCGCCCGTTGGATCGCCTGTTTGATACGGTTTATTTCACACACTCACGCCACAGTCGATTTTTACAAGTCGCCGATGTGTTGGTTTATATGGCTGGCCGTTACGAA
This sequence comes from uncultured Alteromonas sp., assembly GCA_964429915.1. GTDB lineage: Bacteria > Pseudomonadota > Gammaproteobacteria > Enterobacterales > Alteromonadaceae > Alteromonas_F. The sequence continues at coordinate 3,042 of CAYSDZ010000078.1, read as the reverse complement.
AAAATGTCTGAAAGGCCTGAGAAGTGGCATGATTAGGAAATATTCGACATGTGGGAAAAGATAAAAGCCAGTACTGATGTTGTCATCAAGCACTGGCCTTAAATATTCGGAACGACTAGTCTACAAAGAGAAGCTCGCTTTAGGAACGAGCGTCTAATCGCAATACAATAGTAGTGATTAGCGTACTCGAAATCAAGATTTTCTTTAATCACAACCCTTGCGATCTGACTCAGCTGTTCAACAATCTATAGCAAATATTGTTTTATCATATTGTCCGTCACTTTAAGTGAAGTAAGTGCAGAAGGGTGCGTTTTTCCATAAGTGCGCTTCAACTGGGTTTGAGCCACCTCTACATACACTTGCGTGGTCGATAAGTCAGAATGACCAAGATATTCCTGAATTTCCCGAATATCCGCACCATGCTCCAACATATGCGTGGCAGCGCTATGTCGAAAAGCATTACACGCGGCACCCACTTCAACACCGGCTTTCAAAAAGTATTTTTTAACCAATGCGGTCAATTGATGCTTTCTAAATGCCAGCCCCTGATTATCCAAAAAGAAAGACATACCCGATTTTAGGTTCGCTAGGTTTGGGCGAACATGCTCATGATATGCTTTCATCCAACTGGCTGCTCTAGGTGCAAATGGCACGTACCCCACAACAAGCCTTAGCACTCGTTCAGGATATGGAAACGTTCCGCACTATCCTTATCCGCGCCTACGAAGGCGACTTTATGACCATGATTGAGGAAAACCAAGGTGCCTCAAATAAAAGCACACCACTGCCTTTCGATGGCCCACTTGGTTTTTAACCCTTAACGCCACTTATCGCTGCTCGCAACGGCGAGCAGTGAAACATAAAAACAAGCACCTTAAAAGCGCCTCTGGCGCTTTTTAAATAAGCAAATCATCATGTTATGACGCCAATTCGGCTCAAAAGTCGATGATAATTTGGCAAACTTTAAAAAGTGTTCGATAGCAATTCGGTAAAATAGGTCAAAAAACACCCGACCTTATGACCGCTAAATCGGTAAAAGTTATGATGAGAGCGTGGCTCGCTACAGCAAATGCCAGCGCCATACTCTACAGTATCATTGAAACGGCGAAAGCCAATGACGTGAACGTATTCGAATATATCACGCACAGCCTTGATACACTGAGTCACAAAGAACCGGAGATCGACCAACTGCTGCCTTAGCAGTTTGCAAAAAGCTAGGTGGGATTACGGGACTAATACTAAACAGAATACAAGCGATTGCTGAATATCGACCACCAGTTGAAATCAATCGTGAGTTTACTCTGACCCCATTAATTTTGCTGCTAAAATCTTCAGCCCAAGAAACGCAAAACCCGCCGGAGCGGGTTTGGTTTCAAATAGGAGTTAAATATTTTTGATTTTTCCTTTGCTAGCGAACTTTCCTTTAATGGCTATTATACAATAAAAAATCACACCGCAAGAAAACCAAAAAAACAGAAAGTATAGTATGTCTTTTTTTGCAAGTTCCAGCGATGTTTCGTAGTTGACGATTTCAATTTTGTTAACACTCAAAATCCATACCTTATCACCCACTATGCCCGCATTATACTTACCCCTGAGAGGAAGCGTTTTGTCATCACATGATTCCTTTACCCTCACTATGTAGGTCTGCTCAATTCCTTTAAGTAAAAATTGATAGTGATTGTTCTTTGACGAACAAATTAACTCCCCTTTAATCTCTTCAAAAACAACATCACTAATACTAGGTAGAGAAACGTATTTAAAAATTGAATAAATTGGCACAAAAACTAAACAAACTAGGAAGATCAACTTTTTCATATTGGCACCATTAATTAGATCCTGCACTTTGTGATAAGGAGTTGATCGAGTTTGCACTGCTGCCGACTGCCAGAAAGTCTGAAAGCTTATCAGTTAAAGGCATAACATTACTAGTTGATCTGAAAGCCGCATTTATTCGTCTAGGAGCATAAACAACATCCAAGGCAAGAACAGCCGAATCACGCACAATTACCGCATTCCCCTCTGATATCCCCAATTCCTGAAGGGTAAAAGTAACTGGGCTTGAGCCGTCGGTAATACTTAAAATCTGGTCAGCAGATAATACGGTTGCGGTTGCCATCAAGTAAGCTGGTAAGCCAGTGCATCCAGTTGCTACACAGATCACGACACCTCCAGCAGTAATTCCTAAGTTGGCAAATATTGCAGCTTGCTCCTCAGGAGACCTAGCGGCAGCAGGTCCGATTGGCCCTCGCCTAGCTCGTCTTTCAGCTAAAGCTCTACCCGCTTGATTAAACAGAAACTGGAAAGCCCCTGTCTGAGCACCATTAGCAAATTTACCACCCGATATTTTAGATGCAGTGCCTCCAATAATTGCAGATACGACTGTTCCTTGAGGAATTTCGCCCGTAGTCAAGTTATCGCCCCCCGGAAGAAATGCACCGCCTAACCCTTTGGTAACCCCTGCACTAAAGAACCCATGTCCAAATTTACCGCCTTGTAACTCAGCGGAAATGCCTCCGACCAAAGCATGCGCTGTAATTTGCTGGGCGACTTGTCCACCCGTAAGCATATTGCCACCAAAATTAATACTGCCGCTTCCGTCCAGGCCATCAAAATGAGCACCAATTTGCTGGAATGCATAAGCAGTTGCCGCTGTTATTGCACCTGATGTGAATGCTGCTTTCAAACTACCAGTCACTGCATAAGTGGTTGCTGCGCTAAACGCGGCACTACACCACACCTGACACCCCGGAATGAAATTCAATCCTACATTGATAGCAGTGTTTAGAATCGGGACACTTGCTATGGCTCTCAGAATATTACCTGTTGTAGCTTGCCAAAGTTTTCCAAGCCCTTTTGCTAACTTCTTAAAGAAGTACCCACTAGGATCGGTATAACTCAACGGATTATTCAACACATAAGAATAACGGTTGAAGGACTGACTATTCTCCGGCGCCTGAATATGTGGATCAGCCTGCAAGAACCTGCCCAAAGTTGGATCGTAGATCCGACCGTTCATATGGATAATATTAGCATGGTCGA
>CAYSDZ010000077.1:0-6669 GCA_964429915.1 uncultured Alteromonas sp. | reverse complement strand
CACTGACTTCATCTGGTATCAGTTGACGCGTTATTTGTGCGCTAACAATGGAATTCCCAATCGCATTGCCAAAGGCATCGGCCGAAGCCTTTCTATAAATTGATTACGGCCCCTTTATTTTTGTTTAGTTTTAGATCGAGCCTTGGATTTCAATCCAGCTATTTCTACACCAAATTACGCCTTTATTCTCATTCAACACAATTGATTCAGGTAAATCAAAGTTTGTCTTAATAGTTTCAAAATTAATTCGATGCTTTAAGTCACAACGCCATCCATCTTGGGTGTTGTAAAAAACTCTGGGATCGATAGGTTCGTTTCCTTGCTCTATCAAAAATCTAACTATTGGTAACAAATGAACAAACGGTGAGTCCAAAGAATCAGATTCTTTTTTTATTTTGGTTTTCATTTCGTTCCTCTACGGATTAATATTCGTTAACGGTACTGATTCTAGTGGCCGAACTACATCATTGAAGTTTGAAATGACCACTTGAGGAAGACCTCCTAGACCATGCTGCGGGTTATTTCTAACTATCCCAAACGCAGCTTGAACATCTTGCTCAACAATAAAACGCCTTACTCTTGGTCTAAACTCAAAGGCATCAGTGATAGGATTTTGTCTTGGAGGAACCTGCAACCCGCCAAATAATTTAGCGGCATCTCCACCTGATCTTCGAAAACCACGCTCTGTAGTAAAAAATCCACTGAAGCCAGGTTCTCCAGCAACTAATATCGTTCCTTTTTTGACGGTAACATTTCTAAATGTATCTGTTCCTGGAAATCTTTGATTTCCTTGAAAGCGTCTTGCTATTTCCGAGGGAGATGCCAATGTCCTATTTCCAAACCCAACAGCATCAATGATTTCATCACCAAATCTTGTTACCGTAACACCAGTGCCAATTGCCACAGTCCCAAATGATGCTGTGTATATTCCTCCCTCAGAGAACCCTGCTAATGCTTCTGCAGCATGAATAGATGCTGTTGGCACTCTCAATCCGACCGCATTCCTCAAGCCTAAATTAACAAAATCATCAGCGAATGACGTCACCGCTCGGGTTCCAGCCTGTACTCCGCGGATCCCGACTTGTACCCCTCTCAATGCCAAACTACCCAGAGCACCGCCACCCAAAGCTAAGAGTGGTAGAGATGCAACTCCCAACGCAATACTCGTCAACTCTTGCGCATCTCGTTGCGCAATACCTGAGGCGATATTAAAACGGACCGCATCTGATTGAAAATCAATGAAGTTTGTATCACCTATCGCTGCAAAATCAGCTGCGGCAGCCGCATTCCCTATCCGAAAACGTTCTGCTCTGAACCCATTTAACGCGATATCTTCTTGCCTTTGCTCATGACTCCTCGTTAGCACATCACCCAAAAATTGCGAGGTGTTATCAAAAAAGACATTCGATGTTTGCTCTGAAAATTGAGCCAATGCAAGACCAGAGTTCACGCTGAACGCACGGTCATTATCAAATTGTCTTGCCCCGTTGCCTTGATTAAATCCAGCTAACGCATCGCTGAAAATAGACAAACCGGGTTGTATGACATTTGAATCAAACGCGTCACTAAGTGCTGTCGTAGTGCCATCCACTATCGCTTGAGCACGCTGATCTAATACTTGCCCGATTCTGCCCCCAAAGGCACTGGCCTGTTCTGCTACCCGTTGGCGCGTTATTTGTGCGCTGACTATCGAGTTCCCCAACGCATTGCCAAAGGCATCGGCCGAAGCTTAAATGTTTACAAAGTCTATATTTTCACCAGTTATTCAGAAATCTCGGTCCTTATAGCCTCCGTAAATATTTAACTCCTTTGCGTCGTATGGGTTTAGCTCTAGCTCAGTTCCTTTAATACTCTTTTCTTTGAACAAATTATAAAAGTCAACATAACCTTCTATAACCTCGCAAACCATGATTTCACTATTTTCGTAGTAAACCATAAACCCAGGCCTTCCATGCTCAGCTTGCTCATGATTTAGCAACTTTATTTTCAAAACTTCCTCCCACCGCACATAGTCTGAGAGCGTGCCGTTTTTTACGATTTCAAAACCCTGTTCATCAACAATGAATTTTGGACGATCATTTTCACGCTTTAAGCGAATCCACCAATAAATAATTGTATAGGCAAATCCAAACAACCCGACAAGTGTACCTTTCATAGGAAAATTCGTAAAAATAGCGACCGTTAACCCAATCAAAAATAAACATAAAAGCAACACGATATGAAAATAATGGGCTAATACTGTTATGTGTTTATATTCGAATACTCTTTTTTTTTCGTCGACCATAATCAAACTTCAATTAACCCTTTGTTTTCTGTCACTCGTGAATTAAAACTTAGATGGCTCAGGAATTACCGACAAGTTATTATTTAGCTGAAACTGAATGGTTTGTTGCCGCCTGTCAAACCCTGTTCTAGATGCATTATCTAATCGCTTTATACCTTTTACCGTTACGTCCGATGCAACGCCACCAAACGTGCCTAACCCTGTTCGTTGAACTATATGAACACTGTACTCCAACGCTGAACCTGTTAGCCTAGCAGTCGCTAGACTACCTGCCAAACCAACTTGAGTTCGGTCAAACAATTCAGAAACTCTTGTTGATGCAAACTTATCAACAATATTATTAGTAAATTTGTTGGACGTGATTCTATCGGCAAAAACGTCCCCAACACGCTGTGTAAGCGCACCAGCAATAGGAGAAACAATTAATTTGGTTAAATCCAACTCTTTATTAAAAGCTTGATTAGTAAACTCAGCCGCAAGACCACCAACAGCAGCACCCGTTTTCCCACCTAGTCCCGCACCAACTGCACCCCCAATGAATCCAGTGTTAAACGCCTGCACTTGATCACGTATGGAGACACTTTCACCCGTAAACAAACCAATAATGTTGGCTGCTCCAACATTCGCAGCGCTGCCTGATAGACCGCTAATCAATATTCTTGAGCCGAACAATGAACCGCCACCAACTATAACGGGTGCTAATGCGATATTTAAAGCGAGACTCGTCAACTCTTGCGCATCTCGTTGCGCAATACCTGAGGCGATATTAAAACGGACCGCATCTGATTGAAAATCAATGAAGTTTGTATCACCTATCGCTGCAAAATCAGCTGCGGCAGCCGCATTCCCTATCCGAAAACGTTCTGCTCTGAACCCATTTAACGCGATATCTTCTTGCCTTTGCTCATGACTCCTCGTTAGCACATCACCCAAAAATTGCGAGGTGTTATCAAAAAAGACATTCGATGTTTGCTCTGAAAATTGAGCCAATGCAAGACCAGAGTTCACGCTGAACGCACGGTCATTATCAAATTGTCTTGCCCCGTTGCCTTGATTAAATCCAGCTAACGCATCGCTGAAAATAGACAAACCGGGTTGTATGACATTTGAATCAAACGCGTCACTAAGTGCTGTCGTAGTGCCATCCACTATCGCTTGAGCACGCTGATCTAATACTTGCCCGATTCTGCCCCCAAAGGCACTGGCCTGTTCTGCTACCCGTTGGCGCGTTATTTGTGCGCTAACAATGGAATTCCCAAAGGCATCGGCCGTGACATTCGACTATCAACAGTTATTTAGTGATTAAGTGCTTCCAGAGCGTGTTTAGGGTCTGCATCTAAGATTTTAAGCAAAGCACGAGCAGGGCCTGTTGGATGGCGGCGGCCTTGCTCCCAATTTTCTAATGTACGTTTGCTCACGCCCAAAACGTCAGCAAAACGAGTTTGCGTTAATCCCGTTTTGGCGCGAATGGCTTTTACTTGAGGCTCAGCAAATTCAGTTGTTCGGGAAGGCTTAGTCTTACCTTTGATGATATCATCGGCTTGACTCACGCTCTCCATCAATTGTTCAAACATGTCGTCGTTCATTCTGACCACCTCTCTACGATTTGCTTCAACTTCTTAAGTTGTGCGCCTGTCAGGTTATCTTGCACATTTTTTGGGTAAGCCAACAACATATAAAGCTGGTCGTTGTCGGTCATCCAGTAATAGATAACTCTTGCTCCACCACTCTTACCCCTTCCATCGAGCGCCCAGCGGACTTTCCTTAGGCCACCACTGTTTTTGATTATTGCACCTCTATCAGGCCTGCTAACCAATGCTTCCTGCAAGTCTTTGTATTCGTCATCACTCATCAGCTCTGTTATGAGCTTAGTGAATATGGGCGTTTCGATAATTACCATTTACTGACTATAACACTAAAAGCAGTATACGCCAATGGCGTATTTAACAAGCGACTACTTGCCCAGTTTAATTAGTAGCCTCATACTATTCGGAATAGCTGAATACTTTTTAATACTAAGCACATTAGTAGAATGTTTAAATGTCAGAATTGACTATCCCTCATATACAGTTGCAGCAATCAGTGTTTATGCCAATTGAATCAATCCGAGTTTGTCGTAGGCTAATTGTCTTGAGAGAAATAGTCCATAAAAAGAAGAGTTACTTATTCCCCAGACGTACTTGTACCGAAAAATTGAGAAGCTCTTACTATTGAATTCCCAATAGCATTGCCAAGCACAATGACCCCGACGTGCAATCACACTTGTAGATGCGCCCAGCGCATATACCACGTACCTTTTAAAGAACAACCTTGCTCATTTTGTCCAGTCTACTGGATAAAACCCCTGGATGTACTTTTTTGCTTACATCGAAGGTAGCGTTCCGCATGCGGAACGCCCAGCTTCCACCAAATTGCCATAACCATACGGTAAGTAATGCGGTGTGTTTAGCACCAGCGCAGCCGGGATGGCTCCACTAGTAATGCCAGGCCTCCGCTCGTTATGTCACTTTCTCCTACCAGATCAACTCAACATCGTAATGCTTAAACTGACTGTCTACACTCATGATGGGTATACCCTCAACCTGACTTTGATTTATTAATAAACGGTCAAAGGGATCTCGATGATGATACGGCAATGTCCGGCCTTGAGTGAGATGCGCCAACTCCAAAGGCAGTAAGCGCAAACCGTCTTCATATTGACTCTCTGTTACCATCTTATCCCAAGCCATTGGCAAGATAAGCTTTTCCAGCTGCACTTTAATTTTGATCTCCCATGCACTGATCACACTCAGATAAAGTTGCGTGTTTTTATCCTCGCACAGCGCACGCGCTCTAGACGACAACTTCTCCGGCAAGATGTTAAACCAGATAAACGTGTGGGTATCAAGCAATACTCTCACTACACATCTTCTCCCAACCAAAACGCATCTGGCAACGGCTCATTAAAATCTTCACTCATGTAGTAAGGCTCTTGCCCCTTATACCGCCCTAAGCGGCGCTTTTTTTGTTGAGTCGGTAATTTTGCCACAATAGTCAAGCTCGGTTTTCCTGGACGAATCAGCTCTACCTCTTCACCTTGGTCAACCCATTCAGCTAACTGCTCAAGATACCTTTGCGCTTCTTCTAATGTCACGGTACGCATTTTGATTGCCTCTGTTTACTCATGCTCTCTGATAATTCTACACGCTGTGCATATTTTGATACACAATTCGATGTGGAATAGCCCAGTATTGTTCCTAAACTTGCTTTGCTACGTGCTCGCATTTAACCATCAACTTGTAAAATTACAATTTCTTTTAAGTTGATATATTCAAAGGCATCGGCCGATGCATCTAGTCAATATCGACATATGCTGCAGGTTTACCACCGTTGTTGAAAAACTCACTTTTCTTGCCATCAAGCGACTGACCATGAACAGATAATCTGTCATATATCGGCAACTTACTTTGGATATTCGGCGCACCTTTGTCTTTCAACATTTGATAGAACTCCGCATAACCACTTATTCTTTGATAAGCCATTACTTTAAAGCCATCATCAAACTCAAGTTCAAAGCCTGGCCGTCCCTGCCAAAAACTAAGCAAAGCAAGTCCCGGAGGAACTCTATCGAAAGGTGATACAAGTTCAACGTTGGTTAAGTGTTCCCACGTATACCAAACGGTTTTCTTTTTGTATTCTGGCTGATGAATGTGTATCTCAATGCCTTGTTCATAGCTGTCAACGCTACGCTGCAAGCAGTGTAATAATAGCTACCCCGCGAATGAGTTCAGTCACTGTTTGGTGTGTAAAATACCATTGAGAGAGGGAGCCAACGAACAGCATCTCACGCAGTCATTTGGAGGCAGTCACAACCAAGGTGTACAAGTTGGCGGTAATAATCAAGCACCCATCACCATCAATCCTGTACCGCCAGAGCCTAAGAATACACTCATACACCGTGAACTGATAACACCTATTAAAGTGGCTGACACACCCGTTAAACACTGGTGGTTTACCGCCGCAGGGGTGTTAGGTGTTATTGGTAATCTGGCCAGTATTGTTGGGGTATGGTTAACGTTAGGGACTGATAATGCACCACCTCTTCCCACGCCCCCTATTTGGACAATGCTCCTGTCTTTTTTCTTGCTCATTCTTGGTCTGGCGCTATGGCGAGAGAAGTACCTCACCGTATTATTTACCGGCAGAACATTAGAAACGGGTACGCAAGACGGCACTCTTTATTTAACTAAGATCACTGGCGTATGCCGTGAATGTGACAGCCCCGTTGAAGTCGCAACCATTGGCTCTAAAGATAACCGAATCACCGTTGTAAGGTGTAAGAACAACCCCCAACAACACCGCTGGGAATTTGATCGTACTAAGCTAGGTGATGTGGGTGAGGATTA
>CAYSDZ010000076.1:0-6731 GCA_964429915.1 uncultured Alteromonas sp. | reverse complement strand
ATTTTCACAAATATCACCAAAAACATCCTTTAGCAAACATCAAACCATACTGAAAGACAGCGGTAACAATGGGTAGAACATAGCGTTAATTCGTCTTATACTCAATTAAAGAAATTTTGATTTTAAGGGAGGGTTACAACATGTCCTTTAACTTATCAGTTAATTTATCATTCAACCTTAACCTATTAATAAGCTAAATGTGTTTGTTGAGTGAATAACTGCGAAGTGTTTAGCTGATATGTTTAGTAGGGATATTTAGCAGAGAATGATTATATGAATAGCTTAACTTAACTGTGTTAAAGCGGTATTAGCTTAGCTATTCATTTATTTAGTGATTACCAATAGGGGTTAACGCGTATTCGCGCGCATTAGCGTTAATCCTCGGTGATAACAAAACTATATTGTCCAGCGTGATGTAAACTTGGTGTTTTGTTTGGCAATGTTACCAAGGCTTGGGTATTTTGCGGAATACTTATATCCCACTTTATTTGATTTCCTACGCGCTGCCATGAACTTTTTATCTCGCCATAGCCTGTGGTGAAGCTAACATCAGCATGATCTAAATCACGAGGAAATACAGGTTTTAAGATAAACTCTTGAAAACCGACACTGTTTTCCATCGGGCGAATACCGCCTAATCCTTGATAAAACCAGCTGTCATAACCGCCATGAAATGGGTGATTTAAAGAACGAACTGGGCCGCGGCCTTTGCTGGGATCAAATGCGCCTTTACGCTCCCATAAGGTTGTGCCATTAAGTTCATCAAATAAATAAGAAAAGCCCGGATAACCTTTTGCTTTAAAAATATTAAATGCGGTGTCGGTATAGCCATAATCACTTAATGATAAATACAAATAGCTTTGGCCAAGGGCACCTACAGAAGAGTGACCTCGCCATTTTTCGACAACATCTTTATTTAATGCATCAGCAACACTTTGGCGTAATTCAACCGGTGTAATACCAAATTGCAATGCCATACTATCGGCTGTTTGACTGCCGTAATGGCCGGTTTCTGGGTTATAAAATGCTTGGTGAAAGCCATGGCTTAAATTTTGATATAAGGTTTGATATTGCGCTTGTGCAGCTGTATTACCGAGTACTTGTGAAATTTTACTCATATAGTTTGCCGCTTGCGTAAATAAAGCGGTACTAGTGATCGCAGGTATTGTCCATTGTGGTACGCCACGGCCGCCCACTCGTGGAGTTCCAGGTGAAGGGACAGGATCACACCAATCACCAAAGCCGTTCTTGATTAAAAAGTCCGACATTTGGCTTTGACCAAAATCCATGTATTTCACTAAACTTTGATATTGGTTTGCTAGCAGTTGTATGTCGCCGTGATGACGATAATGCTCCCAAGCAATAAATACTTCGGCTACAGCCCAATCAACTTTACCACCACCGGTACGTTTACCCGGTACTACAGTTGGCGCAATGTTTTCAGCTGTTTGAAAATCGCCTAAATATTTTGGCCAAAAATTGTTCATATTGAAATTGTAATTACCAGTGATCAGCCCAGCATGGGCATCACCTGTCCAGCCCGCTTTTTCACGAATAGGGCAATCTAATGGCACACTCATCAAGTTACTTTCGTAACTCCATAATGCGGTGTGATGTATGCGATTCACTAAAGCATCTGAACTGTTAAATTGTCCAATACGTTCAACATCGCTGCGAACTAATTGTGCACTTAACGCTGATAACGGCGGTTGCTCTGTTAAACCTGTAATTTCGACATACCTAAAGCCATGCCAAGTAAAACTTGGTGTCCAAGATGCTTGTTGGTTGTTTGAAGCAATATAGCCGTCAACGGCATTTAACTGTGTTGCCCAGCCGCCGCCACTTAACTGGCTAATGTTACCTTTTTCATCTTGCCACTCAGCAAACTTTAAAAATACCGCTTGGCCTTTTGTTAGGTTAAGTTTATCTAAGTGTAAGGTGGGGATACCGGTAAAGTTTTGGCCAAAATCAAATACCCAAACCTTTTCTTTTGGTTGCATAATTTTTACCGGTTTCATCGCTTTTATTGGGCGAATTGGTGGCAACAATTGTGGCACTAATTGCTTGGTAGGCCAATTTGCTAATACTTTAGCCGCTTGCCAATCATCAAAGCTTTTCTGGTTATCAGTGTTATGCCCGTTAGTAACGCTATGCCAGTTAGGAATGTGTTTTGATGCATCATAAAGCTCACCAGAAAATATACCTTCTTTCACGGTTGGTGATGGCGCGCTTAACCAATTTTCATCAGATGCAATAATTTGCTTACTGCCATCGCTATAACTAATTTCTAGCTGAGCAATAAAGGTTGGTTGGCCAAAAGAATACGACCGTTTTGGTTTGCTTGATTTTTTCGCATCAGGATTTTCCCAACGACTAAAGGCAATATTCTCATCATACCAACCGCTCCCTAAGTGAACCCCAATGGCATTTTTACCACTTTTTAGTAACGCTGAAACTTCATCGGTGTTGTATAAAATGCGTTTATCAAAATCAGTTTGCCCAGGGTCCATGATACGGTCTTTCACTTTTTTACCATTGATAAACAGCTCATAATAACCACCGGCTGTGCTGTGTAATCTTGCTGAAGTGATTTGTTTATCAATAGCAAACTCATGGCGAAATAAGCTGGCTGTTGGCATCACTTTTAAGGGGGCAATTGCTGGTGTTTTAAAACCGCCTTCTTCCTTTTCAACCGTGCCCACTAAGCTTATCCATTGATTAACTTCAGGGGTTATTTCCGTAATTGTTGGAGTGGCAACTTGAAGCCACTTGGCTTGCCAATCGGTTTTGTTTAGTAAGCCCATTTGCCAATAAGCGACGGCACTCCATGCACTAGGTTTAGTGTTATCAACTTGCCAAACACGTACACGCCAAAAAGCACTATCGTTACTTGTTAAAGGTTTACCTTGGTAAGCAATATTGAGTGATTTTTTACCTTGAACTTTACCGCTATCCCATAAATCAGGATTGTTTTGGCTTAAAGCTTCTGCGCTACTAGCAACCTGAATTTGATAAAAAGCTTGTTGCTTAGTATTCGCATGCCATGACAGTCGTGCTGTTTGGTTATGGACATTTAGTGGTTTGTTTTTACCTTCAGTTAATAAGTTCGTTGGTGAATTTATTATGCTATTTGGCTCATTTTTTTGAACACAGCCCATTAATGAGCTAGTAACTAACAATAGCCCAATAGGGATTGTTTTTAATTTTTTCAAACAGTTTACTGTTTGGAAAGAGAACATATTTAAACCTATAGTTTTTAATGATTTTTGGAATCAGCATTTACAAAGTCGGTTTTTTTATTGCCATCAAAAGCACGTTGTTTAACCGTATTATTACGCTCAGCTTCATATTGATCTATGTAAGCATCTGTTTTTTGTCTTAGCTGGTTTAAAATATTTTCATGTTGGGCAGAAGTCGCTAAGTTGGTTGCTTCATTGGGATCATTTTTTAAATCATAAAGTTGTTCATGTTTATCTCGGTAGTAACGAACATATTTCCAATCCTCGGTTCTTACCCCAACCGTTGGGGGTATTTTGAAGACTTTAGGCGAAAATAAATGCTCAAAAAAGAATTCGCTGCGCCATTCGGGTGTTTCACCTGCCATAATTGGTTTGAGAGATTTACCCTGATAACGCTTAGATAATTCGATACCTGCTAAATCTAAAATAGTCGGTGCAATGTCGATATTTAACGCAATTTCTTCCCGCACTTGTGCTTTGCGATTACGCGGATCAAAAATGATAAGTGGCACACGTAAATCTTCATCCCAACCAAACCATTTCCCGGCCAATTGACGGTTGTTTAATGAGTAACCATTATCACCGGTATAAATAATAACGGTGTTTTCAGCCATACCGGCTTCAACTAACTTGTCGTAAAGCATACCAACACCGCGGTCAACGGCACTGACGGCACGGTAATGACGCTTAACCATTTTTTGATACAAAGCTTCGGTTTTATAACGATACTGCCAGCGCTCTCGGCCAAGGGATGTTTTTAAAAAGTCAGGTAATGCTTCAAAATCTGCTGCCGACGATAATGGCGCAGGTGGTATAGTTATGTCGTTGTAATACTCGTCAAATTCAGCAGGGTAGTGGTATTGATCTACTTTATCTGGGTCAAGGGCGTGGGGATTCCAAAAACTAACCGATAATGACCAAGGCTGACCGCTCTCTTTATTTTGCTCGATAAAGTCTTTAGCAAGCTCAACAAAGTGGTAGGTTTGTGGACGCTCAACACCCTTGTGGATGTCGGTTTTTTTCATTTTTGAACGTTTAAAATAGTCAAAACGCTGCTCGATATTGCCCGAGGTTTCAACACCAAATTTACCAACAAAACCGGTTGTATAACCGTGTTGTTTTAATACCACAGGGTAGGTAATCGCCATATCTTCTTCAGATACAGGTGGACGGTGAAACGAATAATCGCTAGTGCGTTCGGTTAATCCAGTTAAAATACTAGCGCGACTGGCGCCACAAATAGGTGTAGTAACAAACGCCTTTTTGAAGAATACGCCTTGATCGGCCAATTTATCTAGTGTTGGCGTTTTTACTATTGGGTGGTATTTACCAATTAAGTCCCACCTGTGATCATCAGCTAAAATAAATAAAATGTTTGGCCGTTGTTGTTCTTGCTGGTTCGATACTAGATTTTTAGTGTCTTTATCCGTTAACTGGCAGGCAGATGTTAGTAAGCTGGCGGACAATAATAAACCTAGTTTTATCCTGTAGGATTTATGACTTTCTTTAAACTGAGTCGTTATTTTTGTAAAAATATTATCCATTTTAACCCTTATTTAAATAACCAATATGAAAAAGCGCCCGCAATTAACATAAAAATAATGCCTAAGCTAAAAGGGGCAAAATACCGTGGTGTATCTGGCGTTTTTGTCAGTTGTTTTTTACTTTATTTTCATATTGGCTACTTTTTTAAGGGGTTAATTTATATTGCTTGTCAAATAACATCAGTTCAAATAGGTTAACGGACTGCTTAAAATCTGATGTCTATCCGAGATTTATGGTGCTACCTTCAATTTTTAAGATTGTATTTGACTAAGAATTGATTGTAAATGATTGTGGGTGGTTGTTATTTTTTGTTACTGGCTTGTAACAGATGTTGCTTGGGCTTATAGAAGGTCAAAAAAAACAAGAGTTGCTCGATTAAAAAAACATAGAAGCGAATACAGGGGGCAAGCAACTTGACCCCTAATATATTAGACAGAATGTAAATAAGCTTGAAGTTAAAGTCCTGCATCATTTTTCGTCAATTAAGCAGCTTAAATCTGTTGTAGCCAAAATCGAAATTGCGTTGAAATCCAATATACGACAATGGCGGTGAAACCGTTGTTTATCTTTCTGAGGGTATCGTTTATATGAATGAAGTTGCCGACATTTACATAAATTACTAATGATATTTAATAGTCTTTTTAGCTTTTTTAACTAATAAAAACAAAGTTTTACTACGTTATTAAATCGTTATACTTTCGTGATGCGCTGTCTCGCCAATTTAAATAAGCTCTTAGCGATCATTTAGATTACATACTTCCTTTACAACTTTTTACCTATAACGGAAAACCTTCAATGAAAAACAAAATGCTATTAGTAGCAACGCTTGCTTTTGCAAGCACTAGTGCTTTTGCACAATTTGTAGATGTTCAATCATCTTGTAACAACAATGAATTTCGCCTAAGTGCTAATCTTGAAGCGAGCGCAGTGTGCACTGTTAACGATAAAATCAACGTCAATGGCGTTGAAAGATTTGAAACTACTGTATTTAATGGTGCGTTTACTCGCACAATACCTTTGCAATCTGGCGACCAAGCCTCAGTAACATCAACATTTCAGTGTTCTTTGCCAAACGGAAGCTTTAGCGGCAGCCGCACAGGTAGAACCGTTGATGGTTGTGACGCCGTTGCTGTAGAAAATCCACCCGTTCTTCCAGAACCTACTCCAATTGAGCCTGAAGAGCCAGAGCTTGACCCCGCTGCGCTACAAGAGTTTCAACTAGAACTAGGTCAAATATTGACTTTTGCACAAGGCGAAGCTGATAGAGTTGAAGTGCGTGCCGTAAGATTTCTGAATAGAAGTCCTCGTTTTGCGACCCTCATTTTAGAAAGTGGTATTCGTCGTATTAATGTGTTGACCGAAGCGCGCGTTGACCGTGCTGTCACCATATTTGCAGATCGCGTTAAAACTGAAGAATTACTGACAGCATTAGAGCAGTTTGAAGATGAATTTGCGTTAGTCATCGACATCACACTATAAATTTGAGCTGGTAGTTGTAGTATTGCAATCCATTTACCATAATGCCTGATCTTTTTGGCTGCAGTAGGGTAAATGGCTTGCTCTTAAGCATCTGAGGTTTCTAAATTAAGAAGTCTATACCTCAAAATATAATTACTTGAGCATAAGAAGAATAAACGCTATTTACTACCCTCTATGACAACTGAATTTAAGGTTTGTTTCATGTGATGCAAATTGAAGTCTTGCAATAAAGAAGTGAACTAAATATCCACCAGATGGCTTAGTATGTTGGACATTGGTACTGAAAAATTATTCGTGACATGTGAAAGATCGTGCCTCAACAAGTTAATGTTCAAGCTATATTTTGCGGTAGGACTTTTAAGCCCTAAAATCGAAATTTCGCTGAATGACAAAGTCTTCAAATGACGGTGGTTCTATACCCGTTCCACTTCAAGACGCATGTTTTAACACCTGAAAGTTATCGTTGAT
>CAYSDZ010000075.1:0-6804 GCA_964429915.1 uncultured Alteromonas sp. | reverse complement strand
TCCCATTCTCTCGTAAGAGAACAAAAAGGGCTATCCACACGGATGGCCCTTTTTTAATGCTACAAACTGGAAAATTTTAAATAAAATAGTCAATATTATTGTTACTAATACGAGAACTAATGTGCAGATATAGGCTAATGCCAACAGCGTAAAACAGATTCAAGCTTCATCCATCATTCAATATTCTGGATCTGCTCTCTCATTTGCTCTATCAACACCTTCAATTCCACAGCAGACTGTGTAATTTCAGTATTGATCGATTTAGAGCCCAGAGTATTCGATTCTCGATTAAATTCCTGCATCATAAAATCTAACCGCCGTCCTACTGCGCCGCCTTTTGTTAGTATTTTCCTTGTCTCTTTTACGTGCGTATTAAGCCTATCTAATTCCTCTGCCACATCAATTTTCTGAGCAAGCAGAATCATCTCCTGTTCCAAACGACCTGGGTCAAGCTCTACCTTGGCTTCGTCAAACTTGCTTTGAATGCGGTCGCGCTGCCAATCCAAAATAGTAGGCATAAATGCGCTTACTTTCTCGACTTCAATAACGACTGCATCGAGTCGTTGCTCAATTAATGTTTTTAAATTTTCTCCTTCAGAGGCACGGGCATCAATAAACTCACTCAACGTTGCATCGAATTGGGCAAGTAAGACTGCGTTCACTGTGTCCATGTCTGCTTCTTTTGCCGAAATTACCCCAGGCCAGCGAAGAATATCGACAGGATTAACGCCGTTTGATGCGCCTTGAGATTCTACCCATTTAGCAGCAGACAATAACTGGGTCGCCAATGCTTCGTTAAGTTGTAAAGCATCAGTATTTTCGTCGTTTGAAGAATAGCGAAGCGCACATTCAATCTTTCCTCGCTGAAGCTTTTTTTTAAACCGTTCTCTAAGTACAGGCTCCAGTGCGCGAAACTGCTCAGGCAAGCGAAAATAAGTTTCCAGATAACGCTGATTTACAGAGCGAATTTCCCAATTAAAGGTACCCCAATCCGCTTTCATTTCTTTTCGGGCAAATGCAGTCATACTGTAAATCATCGGCGATCTCTCAACTTTTAGTTCTTCGTTAAAGGTATAGTGTCTTGTAAGACCTTTGTTTATTCAATGTTTTATCCTGTTTTTTTAAAAATACCCGTTCTACCTCAACATGCTCGTTTCAGAGCTATCACAGCGTTTTTATGACAAGGCATACTTGAGAAGGAATGTGGCTAACCTTTCGAACAAGTATAACGCAGTCATAAAAGCGCTGTGAAGCTCCCAAAGGCGAAGCCTAAAAGGATTTACCCTGCGTCAAATTGTTTCGACATGGAACCACCATGCCTTCTCCCATTTTCCTTGTTTAAATCCTTTTATTCGTTCGCTGAATCGAGCATGTTGAGGTAGAACGGGTATATCATGTTTGATTGCGTTATACTGGTTGGTGATTTCATTAGGATACTTAGGAAACGTCATGCGTAAAAGTGGCAGAACTGCCGGTCAACTTCGTCCTGTAACGATTACTCGTCAATATACTTGCCATGCAGAGGGGTCTGTATTGGTTGAGTTTGGTAATACAAAAGTATTGTGTAATGCCACGGTTGAAGAAGGCGTACCACGCTTCATGAAAGGCGAAGGAAAAGGATGGGTGACTGCTGAATATAGCATGCTTCCTCGCGCTACTCATACGCGTAGTCAACGCGAAGCAGCGCGTGGTAAACAAGGTGGGCGCACTTTGGAAATTCAGCGTTTGATTGCTCGATCTTTACGTGCAGCGGTCGATTTAAAGTTGTTGGGCGAAAATACCATCATCATTGATTGCGATGTGATTCAAGCCGATGGTGGCACTCGAACCGCGTCTATCACAGGGGCATGTGTCGCCTTGGTGGATGCACTTACTTATATGCGTTCAAAAAATATTATTAAAACAAACCCCCTAAAACACATGGTAGCAGCGCTTTCTGTGGGCATAGTAGAGGGTGAGGCCGTGGCTGACTTAGAGTACGTAGAGGACTCAGCAGCAGAAACTGATATGAATGTGGTAATGACAGAATCAGGCAGTTTAATAGAAGTACAAGGCACAGCAGAAGGCGAGCCGTTTACATTTGATGAAATGGACGAAATGTTGACCTTAGCAAAGCACGGTTTACGTGAATTGTTTGACATTCAAAAATCGGCACTGAATTAATGAAAGGCTATCAACGCGAGTTTATCGCTTTTGCCATTGAAAAGCAGGTGCTGAAGTTTGGTGAATTTACCTTGAAAAGCGGTAGGGTCAGCCCTTACTTTTTTAATGCAGGCTTATTTAAAACGGGTAGTGATCTGGCAAAGCTAGGACGGTTTTATGCCGCAGCGATTGTAGACTCTGACATCCGCTTTGATGTTTTGTTTGGACCTGCTTACAAAGGTATACCGATCGCCACTACCACTGCTGTCGCGCTCGCGGAATATCACAACATAGACACACCTTATTGCTTTAATAGAAAAGAAGCTAAAAACCATGGGGAAGGTGGGAACTTAGTGGGAAGCACGTTAGAGGGCAATGTTCTTTTGGTCGATGATGTGATTACTGCTGGCACCGCAATAAGGGAGTCTATGTCGCTTATTCAGCAACATAGCGCGCAGTTAACCGGTGTACTGATTGCGCTTGATAGACAAGAGCGAGGTCAAGGGCAGTTATCTGCAATTCAAGAAGTGGAGCGAGACTTCAATATTCAAGTAGTCTCCATTGTAAGCCTTTCTGACGTAATGCATTATCTTGAACAAGATAGTACGCTGAATACTCATTTAAATGCTGTGAAAGCCTACCGACAAACGTATGGTATCTAGTCAAAAAGAAAGTGAACATTTATTAGATACGCTAGGTTTACTTTGCCCAGAACCGGTTATGATGGTGCGAGTGCAGTTAAGGAAAATGGCAGTGGGTGAAGTTGTAAAAGTGATTGCAGATGATCCTGCAACGGTCCGTGATATCCCAAGCTTTTGTCACTACATGAAACACACTTTGGTAGCAAAGCAAGACGAAACCTTACCTTATGTTTTTTTTATCAAAAAAGACCACTGAATACGAACTTTTGTATTGAGAAAGTAACGGAGCCAAGCGCTAAGAGCGATTGGCTCCGTTACGTATAAAACCCCAATACAAACCTTGAATTACTCGGGCTTTTTGAATTTAAAAGTGAAGCGATCGGTGTTACCGGTTACCGTTTTCACGCCCACTTCGTAACGAAGCTCATCGTCTTCTCGATAATGTAACGTTGAATAGTCAATAAATTCAAAACCTGCGTCTTGAATTTCTTTAATGGCCATGACAGGGTCAACACGACGTTTGTTTGCGGGTGTGTCTGGCTCCATATGACGTTTGGTGTGATCAACAACGGCATAGATACCACCGGGTTTAAGCGCTTCAAACGCAACTTTATTCATCGCTCTACGTCCAGCCTCATCAAAATTATGGTAATTTCTAAAAGTAAGTACCATGTCTAGGTCGGATACACCCAAAGTATCGATTTCTAAAGACAATAAGCGAGCGCCTTCTTCGCGACTAAATTGCGCATCTTCGCCAACAATTTTCATTTTTGAGAAGGCCGGATCTTGAGCAAGTGTATCTTTGATACGACCGGTCCCAATTGCAGCGTAATACTCACCATGTTCTTCCACAGCAGGATACAACAATTTTGTGTACCAGCCTCCACCGGGGATCAGCTCGAGAATTTTCATGTCACTCTCAAGCCCAAAAAACTTGAGTGTTTGTAAAGGGCGTCTATTTCTATCGCGGTCTTTTTCTGCGTCGGTACGAATGTCAGCACGCAGCGCTTGCTTTACTTTGTCATCAACGCTGTGGCTCTCGTGTTCGTGTGCAAATGCACCTGCACTCAATACCGCTAAAGCGGTAAGCGACAATACAATTTTTTTCATGATACTTTCCTATCAGGTGTTTAAATTTTATGAATATGAATTACTTAACTGACAATGTAAATGAAGTGAAAAGTAGATTGAAAGCGACTCAGTGGATAAAAACGATGAGTCGCTTAATCGATACGCTCAGCTTCTTTATTGCTGGTTTTCTACGAGTGTTTTCAATTCTCTTAATTTTGCTTTAATTCGGCGCATATTATCTGGGCCAGTGCGTAATAGTTGTTTTTGTGGTGCATTTAATTCTTCTAGCTGCTCATCTTTATATTTAAACGCTACCGAATCGGTATAAACCTCTACGGGCATCGGTATTTCTGGTGTATTTAACAGAGTATCGATAGCGTCTAATAAAGTTGTTTCAAAGGTTTGTCGAGACGATGAAATTTCCTCGTAAGCTTCAGTAATCTGAGGTTTATACCGATTGAACAAGTTTAAAAGTTGTTCGTTTTCCATTTTTTCTAAAGCATTGATATAGGGTGTGTAACGTTTATAACTGGCCGGATCTATCCAGTATCGATTAGCTTGTTGATACACTCTAAAGGTTTGTTCGGGTGGCGTGACTAAGCGGTGATTAGGAGCCATTTCGTTGTTTGCCAAATTAGTAACGGTAACAACAAAGCGCTGTAATAAAGCGTCGCTGACCAACAGGTCGGTGATTAATTCGCTTTTTGAAATGGCAACTAATGCTGATTCTATGGCAGCATCACTCACATCAATAGGCTCGGGTTCTGGTGCCTCTACTTGGCTTTCTGGTAGCGGTTCGATTGAGGGCTCCGGTTTTAGTTCGACTGTTTCTGGAATAGGCGGAACCTCGAAAAGCTCAGGTTCTGTGGTGGGAGAGTCAATTTCGGCAATGTTGGTATCTGCGCTATTTATATCTGTATTTTCCACAGGGTTTGTCTGAGAACTGGTTTCAGCTGTGTCGTTATTGTTTGAGGGCCACAAAAAAACAACTGCCACCACAATAATGATGACACTGATAATAATAATATGCGGTTTAATTGATGACGCTTGTTCATCTTGCATGTCACTCTCCCTTCTATTCAATTTTTGTATCGAAACAAAGATACCATTACATATTAGTATTTTCGCCTTTGCAATCGGTTCCCCTGTAAACCAAATTTTTTTTACAGCGTAGAAAGCTTTAAGGAAACCAATTGTGTGCATTATGAAATTTTATTTTGATAAGTTAGATCCGCTCAATCACGAAATAAGTTTACTGGAAGTGCATTCGTATGAAATGAATGTGTACCTAGTGAGTATAACGGTAGGTAACGAAACAGGAATGATATTCAGTGATTCTGATAACCCAAAACGCTTCCATAGTGCGGGCGAAATAAGGCAACTGTTTGAACCGTTCAATGTTAAGAAAGCGGTTATGGTGCACGACACACCCTACGAAGAAATGATAGGAAATCCGCCGAAAGCTAAAGTCAGTGCAGCGTTGCCATTTTCTATGGATTTGCCTTATTAACCGTTTTATTTTAGGGGGCAAGATAAGGTAACAGTAACTGACGCATGTTCACCGTTACTTTAAGGCGTTTGGCGAGTAAATAGAGTCCCCCCAGTTTTCTATGAACAAAAACTGCGTCTGCGGGCGGTGCTTGCCAGAAATTTTCTTTCATACTCAAGTTCCATCCAAAATCCTGCAAGCGAGTCGCAGCATCAGACTTTGCAAAGTCGTATCCCTTTTCACTATGAAGGGGTTCGCAGGCTATGACCAACATATTCAACACCAAAGCTAATTGTGTTTCAGTCACATCATCATTCAATAAGCCAATGTTTTTGGCTGCTTGTATCATCTTATCATCGTCTTCAGAATCGGCTGCGCGTATTAAAAACAAATAACCATCGCGAAGCGCATCGGGAACAGGGCGAGTCGCTCCAAAGTCTAACAACAACCATTGTTGGGTGTCTAAATTAACAAGATAGTTTGCGAGGTTTGGGTCGGATTGTATTAACTGAAATTCGAATATTTCTTTAAAAAATAAGTCAAATAACGATGACATCATGGCGTTTTTTACATCTTGAGAAGCTTGTTCAAGCGCAGACAAAGGGACGCCTTTCAAAAATGTCATCGCTAAGACGGAAGAGCTCGTCCGGCTTTTATCAATTGAAGGGCAAATAAAGCGAGGATCATACTCTATACATTTAGCGTATGATTCAAGCATCTTAGCTTCATGGTCATAATTAGCTTCATCGTGCAATTGATGCTTGGCGGCCTCAAGAAGGGGCTGTATGTTAGCCTCCTTGGGGATAAGCCCAATTAAATTTATCAAGCCCATTACATTATCGACATCGCTGTCAATGCTTTTTCTGATGCCAGGGTATTGCACCTTAATTGCTAAAGTGGTGCCGTCCATTAAAATGGCTTTGTGTACTTGGCCGATAGACGCAGCTGCAATGGGTGCGTAAGAAAAGTATAGAAGCTCATCTTTCCATCCCATCCCCCAAGCTTCGTCGAGCACTGTTTGAAGTTGCTCTTTTGGCATGGGCTCAGCATTATCGCGTAAACGCGCTAAAATAGCTGATAATTCAGGCGAGATAAATTCGCCATCATCAATAGAAAGGATCTGACCCATTTTCATCGCCGCCCCACGCATGTTGGCGAGCTGATTGGTAATACGCGTTATGTTGCTGGGCGTTAGCACTAAAGACTTTAATTCAGGGCGTTTACCACTCAACAAACTCACTGCACTGTTTTTTAAAACACTGCCTCCTACCTTCGTGGCCAAGCCTGTTAACTGGCTAAACCGGCTTATTCTCGAAGAAGGTACGCTTCGACCTTTTGAGTCCTTGTCAGACATTTACTAACACCTGTTATTGAACAATTCACATCATACCCGTTCCACTGTCAACATACTCGTTTCAGAGCTATCACAGCGTTTTTATGACAAGGCAGACTTGAGAAGGA
>CAYSDZ010000074.1:0-6959 GCA_964429915.1 uncultured Alteromonas sp. | reverse complement strand
ATTTTCACAAATATCACCAAAAACATCCTTTAGCAAACATCAAACCATACTGAAACACAGATGAAACAAGTCTTACGTGAACGAAAGTTACGAGAAGGCAAAACCTTACCCGCCGACGAAGGACTGATTGCAAACTTATTGATTTGTTATGCCGACGGCAGAATAAACCAATTTATTCGCAGTGAGTTTACTAAACGGCCCACAGACAACTTTAACGAGCAATGGGTATTTATTAACAAGCAGTTTTTTCAGTAAAATTTTTGCAAGTCGATGATAGATATATAAAAAACGGGCATTATTTATTGCCCGTTTTTTCTCCGCCTGTTCCGCGGCTAAGCTTATCGTGATTGATGTTTTGCATCCAACAGGCTTTGCAACTTATCACGCTGTAAGGGTGATAAATTTCCATGGTCAATTAGCGATTCAATGCTTTGAGCCTTGGTCACTTGGGTGACTTTGACAATATTTTCAATGTCTATGCCCTTGTATTTGCCATTCACTAGCTTGTCTGCCAATTTATCTTCAAAATTATTAGTATGTTCAGTACGCACAGTCACACCATTTTTTTTGGGCTGATTAATTAAGGCATGACTAGACTTTCGCTGTTTGGCGAGTTTAAGACGTTTTAAAATTTTAGCTTGGCTTGCGTCATTCAGTCCATGGGTATTTTCTAGGACACTGTCTATATCTGCTAGTGAGTTCACATTATAGGAAGCCGTAGTTTGGCCGCTTTCATCTTTTAATACTAATTTAAGAGCATTGGCACCATAGGTCATTTTTGTAGTCTTGGTAACTAGTTTGTCGGCAGCGAAAGCGACGTTATAGTTCAGATAGACAGCGGCTATGTTTAAGCTGATTAATGCTGTACAGATTACTTTTTTCATTATTACTATCTCCGTTATGAGTTATCTTGTTGAAGAGTTAGAGGAATAGTAGATCCCTCCCTCTCACCACTGAACTAAACAAGCTCTATACCACTTTTAAAAAATCAAATTAAAACAGTGAGATAGATTTTTTTTGGGTATAAAGTTAAGAAACGATGAAAAGTCACTTCCTTATATCGGGGTTATTATTTCCTTATATCAGGAAATAATAACCCTAGGTTTTATAAAACAATATTAAAAACCTTTATTACTCATAGGGTTAAACCTATATTTAAATTTGGTATGTTTCGTGATTCCTTCTGTCCATATAGTGTTTTTATTATGAGGTTACAGGGTGCATTACAGATTTGATAAGGGCATATTGCTTACATGAATAGTCGCTTAATAGAGAATAATAAAAACATTTCGTTGGCTTCTTACGTGTTTTTAATTCTGGGTTTATTTTTAATCGTGCTCGCCTCGATCCAATTGGTCTTCATCCAACATATTGAGCAAAGGATCCAAGATGAAATTGCGGATAGGAGTGCAAAGCTCTCTAGCCAAGTCGTTGAATTTGTTTTGCAAAGCAAATTTAGCGATATAGAGAAAAAGCTGCAAGAAAGCCTTGCACTGAATCAACCAATAATAGCCAAGAGACGCCTTTTTATATCAAAAGGTGAAAATACAAGAATTCAGCCTCCTCAAGTGAAGCAGTTGACAGAGTTAAAGCTTCAAGCCCTAGCTGAATCTGAAATTGTTCAAAAAGAGGAGCTAACAAAAGATCAAACATCGGAAGTGAAAGAAATTATAAATTTACTACGTAATCGGCTGGATAATATGCAGATTAAACGTGCAGAAGGGAATACATTTGTGTTTACTTCGCCGGATTTTCTCAAGGGAGAAGAGCGAATGTTAACCGCAAATGTAAAAGAATCTGCGGTGGCTGAGTACTTTCATTTACTGACCTTAAGCACATTGGTTTTGGCCCTGTTTAGTTTACTATTTGCTTATTGGCTATCAAGGCATGTTAGTCGGCCACTAATGAGTCTTAAAAAAGGTCTTTTGGCTTTGAGTCAAGGTGATTTTTCGTATCGCTTAAAGCCTGAAGGAGTTAAAGAAGTTCAACAAACATTAAGGTTGTTTAATGACACTTCTAAACAGGTGGCACATTTACATAGTTTGGAAACTAAGTTTCTTCAGCAGCAGCAATTGGCCGAACTGGGCGAAGTGAGTCGCGGTATGGCGCATTCGCTTAGAAACCCGTTGAATACTATTGGGCTTGCTCTTGAAGAGATTTCCCAGGCAGGTGTGGGTAAGCAACGTCAGGCAGAGATTGTGGCGCAGGCAAGACAAAAAATAATTGCTTTAGATAATACAATAAAGTCACTGTTGTTATTGACAACTGCAGGTATATCAAGGATGGAACTGGTATCTTTAAATGGTATTGTTGATGATGCTGTTATCCAGATTTCTATGGGCACTGGGCACAACATACGTGTTGATGCCAAGCAAGCTTTATCAATTAGAGGATCTAGTGCAGAGCTAGCAGCAGTGCTGATGACCTTACTGAGCAATGCTGTCGAGGCAAGTGAGGCCGGTGGCTATATTCAGGTTAAATTAACTGAATCGGCGGGGCGCTATGTCATACAAGTTATCGATCGAGGCCAAGGCTTGTCAACAGACATTGAGCAGCGTTTGTTTCAGCCTCATGTTACAACTAAAGCAGAAGGAGCGGGTATGGGGCTTTATATCGCGAAGCGCATAGTGACTTTGCATTATTCAGGGGATTTGTTCCTAACGAACAATAAAGATTCAGGGTGCACTGCTACACTGTCTCTATTCCATGCAGAGCCTGATATTCGTAAAGAGAGTAGTATTTAATGCAAAGTGACGTTACGTTAAAGCAATTAAATATTTTACTTGTGGAAGATGACGAACCGCAACGTAAATTGTTAACAGCCATTTTGCAAAACACTGGTTTGCAGGTCACAGACGTAGCAAGTTGCGAAGAGGCGATTTTGTTTCTTAAGTCAAACACTATTGATGTGATTTTTTCGGACTGGAAATTACCCACGTTATCTGGTTTGGCTCTATTGCAGTATGTGCGCTGTCACTTCCCACACCTAGGTTTTGTTATGGCGACCGCTCATGGCACGATTGGCCATGCAGTTGAAGCCATGCAAGCGGGTGCTGATGATTATTTAGCCAAACCATTTCAGCGCCAAGAGCTATTGCTATCTATTGAAAAAGCAGCCAGAGCGTTTCATTTACGTCAGCAAAATAACGCTTTAAATGATGCCTTGGGTAATCAACAAAAGTTGATTGAGTTTGTCGGCAATAGCCAAGCTTTGGAAAAAGTACAAGCTCGGATCAGAAAAGTAGCAAATACCGATGCTAGCGTATTGATTTCTGGTGAGAGTGGTACTGGCAAGGAGTTGGCCGCTAAAGCACTACATAAGCTTTCATCGCGGCATACTTTTCGATTTGTAGCGATTAACTGTGGAGCAATCCCTGCTGACATCGCTGAAGCAGAGTTATTTGGTGCTAAAAAAGGGGCTTACACGGGGGCACACTCTGACAAGCAAGGTAAATTTTCGTATGCAAATAATGGCACGTTGTTTTTGGATGAAATCGCTGAATTGCCTGCGTTGTTGCAGACCAAGCTTTTACGATTCTTACAAGAAGGAACAGTTACGCCTTTGGGAAGTAATGATGAGCTGCAATTAAATGTAAGAATTGTGGCCGCGTCACACCAAAACTTGCAACAGATGGTAGAGAAAGGTCAGTTTAGAGAAGATTTATTCTATCGGCTAAATATTGTGCCTCTTGAAATCCCTGCGTTGCGCGAGCGACCAGAAGATATTCCGTTATTAACTGAGTTTTTTCTAAATCAATGTTGCCAAAGATACAACGAATCAAAAGTGCCTATTAGCTCTCAAACGATGCAAGCTATGTTGGCTTATTCTTGGCCTGGCAATGTTAGAGAGTTATCAAATCGCGTCGAACGCTACGTATTGCTGCACGATGAATCAGAATTGTATGGAGATACCAAAATTCGAAATGAGTCATGCGAACAAGGATTTTTACTTGCGCCAGAGGGTCTTGATTTTGAAGCTTTAGAAGCTTCATTGTTAAAGCAATCGTTAGTGCTAAGTAGAGACAATAAAACCAAAGCCGCAAAGCTACTTACATTAAATTATAAAGCATTTTTATATCGCCTAGATAAGTACGGGCTGTCTTAATTGCCGCAGCACTGGTTAAGCACTGTTGGGGTTATTGGCTTGAAAAAGTATCCCCAAAGAAATCTTCTTGGTTCCAGCTTGATGCTGGTATTTAAAAACCTAAACATTAATGGAGAATCTGCTAGAACAGAAGCTTGACTGAAAAATTAAGTTGTCTAACCTATAAGAATATTTGTTCTAATAGCACCTTGAAATTATGTTCTGGTCAACTAAAACCGGACACTTTTTTTATTAAATTTTCATACTCAACGGGCGAGTGATTATTGTTAGCACTATGTAGCCTTTCTAGGTTGTAATAGCGCATATAATCAGCAATATCTGCAGGTCTTTTTGTCCCTTTTGCTGTTAGTGGAGAAGAACAAAAGCCGTCTCAGGTTAAGATTATAAAAAATGGGTCTTCTTATTCGCTTACCATAAATGGAAGCCCGTATACCGTCAATGGAGTCGGTTTAGGATACCGTAGCAAAAAGTGGGTACAAGCACTAAAGCAAGCTGGCGGCAATAGCTTTAGAACATGGGGAACCAATAATATCGAACAGGAGCTCGCCCTAGCTGATGAGCTAGATTTAATGGTTGCCGTTGGACTCGATATCGGCAAAGAACTGCGCGGATTTGACTATAATGATGAGCAGGCAGTTGCTGAGCAGTTTGCTCGAGTCACTTCAATTATCGACAAATACAAGAGCTATCCGAGAGTACTCACTTGGGTGATTGCCAACGAGCCTAATTTACTCTTTGACGATGAGGATCAACTCAAACCGGTCAATCCCAAAGTATATGACGCCCTGAATGACATTGTTGAATATATTCATGAGCACGACCCTAATCATCCGGTGAGTTTTTCACTGGCTGGCGCCAACGCAAAGTTTGGCCCTACGGGTCATTGGGAAATGCCGACAACATCTTGGGGAAGAGAAATTGAAGAACCTAGCGCAATAAAAGCGCAAAACATGGCACTGCGGATTAGACAAAATATACTCAAGGACACAACGGGTAAGCTTATTGGCTCATTTGCTTTTTTCTGGGGACAAAAGCAGGAACGCACCCCAACTTGGTATGGCATGTTTAACGCTAGTGGAGAACAGACTGCTCGTATCGATGAACTGACCAAGATTTGGACCGGGAAATACCCCAAAAACCGTGCGCCTTTAAGTACTAAAATTACGCTTAACAAACAATTACCCATGCAAAGTGTCGTGTTAACATCAGACCAAGAAGCAAGTGCCAAAGTCTATGTAATCGACCCTAATGGCGATGCACTTACCACCGAGTGGGTGCTGAGAAAAGAAGTCACATCACGCAGCCAAGGTGGCCATTTTGAACCTAAACCCCGAGACGTGAAGCTTCAAAACATTGAACTTAAACAAGTGCAAGACGGCTTTCGTTTGAGTTTTCGTTCACCAAAAGAAAAAGGTGAATACCGACTTTTTGCGTATACCTACGACGGAAAAGGGAAAGTCGGCAATGCCAACTTTCCCTTTTTAGTGCAATGAGATACTGCTATGAGTTTGAGCGATGCACTCGCAAAAAATAAGTGCCTACCAAAAATACACTGCCAATCAGTACCGCTAAAACACTCAATTGATCGGTTACTGTTCTGGCTAATAGATAATTTGCATGTTCGCTGTTAGCCATGAAATCAGCATTGATGGACACATTACCAAGCGAAGCAAAGGGTAAAAAGTAGTCCGACAGCGCTTTACTAATTCCCAAGCTACTATAGCCAAACACAGACCACATAAGTGTCTCAGTTAAGCCTATCAATAAAATTGGCAATACCGCCCAAAGAAATGGCGCGCGCTGGGCGAATGCTGATGCAAGCATTAACCAAGCAAACAAGGGAAACAGCCACAACACTAAGGGAATTAAGGCCAACCATACACCAAAGATATTCGACGTGAGGTTAAGTTCAAAAATAGCACTGAGTAACTTACCGTCGGTGCTTATGTCTGAAAATAAGACCGTTAGACTGTACACGCTAATACTACCTAATATAGTCAGCATTGCCGCCAGTAAATAAAAAACAGGAATAACAATCGCTCCAGTAAACACCTTTGAAGCTATCACTAGCGCATCATTTATAGGTAAGGAGCGCCAAAAAAATATGGATAAGTCTTTGCGCTCATCAAACATACATGCCAAAAATTCCATTGCCTTCTCAGGACGAAAGTTAGGATGTATGCCTTTCATGTATTCAATGCTTTGACTGACTTTCATCCATTTAGGCAACACTGCAACATCTGATATGTAGGCAAGATTCTTCAACATAGACGTTCTTTGTTTGCTGGGTGAAAAACCCAATACGTCTATATCACCTTGGCAACTTGTTAAACCTAAAATACTGTGCAAACAGGTTGTCTTGCCTGCTCCGTTGGGCCCAACAAGCCCGAGTATCTGTCCTTTTTCTACTTTCAGGTTAACGCTTTTGGGCACCTGTTTTTTTCCATAGCTTTTGGACATGTTTTCAATTGAGATGAGTGTTTCCATGTTAATTCTCCTCTCGCGGTTGATGAGCAGTGCTGCTGTGCGATTCAGCCAGTAATTCTTCTGTAGAAAGTCGTAAACGTTTGATTTTTTCTTTGATTTGAGGCCATTGACGTTCCAAAAAGTCTGCCCTTTCTCGCTTGAGGATTTGATTTTGCTACAAGCTGTCGGCCCGATCTGACGTAAACCCGACATAAGCGAACCACCTTCTCCAGTCGAAAACTCTACAAACGTTTGTCATCCTAGCATCCAAATAGTGCAATCAAGGATGAATCCGTTGCTGGCAACACAGCAAACTGCCCAATACAAACGCCATCGGCCCGAAAACACCTTGCTGTATCAGTTGGTAGAGCGTCATTACCCTGAGTTC
>CAYSDZ010000073.1:0-7338 GCA_964429915.1 uncultured Alteromonas sp. | reverse complement strand
CTGCTGTAATTGGTGGGACGGCATCTGTTATTTCTGGTGGTAAGTTTGCAAATGGTGCTAGAACGGGTGCGATGCAGTATTTGTTTAACCAAGCAAATAACTGGGTTAGCGAGAAAATAGATGAGCAATTGGCCAAAAGAACGGCTGCACGGCGGGTTAACGCCATTGATGCTGAGCTTGAAAAGTTAAGTGGATTAGTGCGAAATCCTAAACAACTTAGAGCCGCTCTAGAAGGATATGGCTTTGAAGGGGATTCATTTGATCTCAGAGCAGCGTCACTTAGTATAAACGCCGATTTAATATCCGAGCGGGCTGCAGCTCTATATGTTGTAGTAAATGGATTAGGGCCAGCATTATTACCAAACGCAAAATTAGGGAAGACATCAGCATTTTTCGGCTCTTCTGTTTGGGTTAGGTATGTCAAAGCTAGTCCAGTTAGTTTTTGGAGTGCTCTTCAAGCTTGGCCAATATTATATTTAAATGAGTCTCCCAACTTTACAGCGGCCTACTCATGCAGGGGCAAAGTTTGCGGCTTACAGGGATTACAAATCCATGAATAAAAATTTTTTCACTATGTTTACAATGTTAATTGTTAGTAGTTGCGCTTATATTGAGAAAGGTGAGAGCATTTCATTTGCTTCATGTGAATGGGAAATAAGCACTCACTATGATTTGATAGAAGGTGAAAGTTCAGAAGCTAGTTTTATTTATGATGATTCTAGAGTTCAAAGAACGATAGATGCCTACGGTGCTAACTTTGATTTGCTTTCTAAGTTTGATACAACGGAATATGAAGTTAATCGTGAGTTCTCCAATGAAACTATAAATTTTTATGATTTTAACTATATCCATGAATTTGCTTATCAGAAAAAAATACTAAGAGGGTTTGCTTTACAAAATAAACAAGGAGCTATTGTATTTTTCTCTCCTAAAAGTGAGGACTTAGAGAAGTTTCTATCTAGTTGTTTAGAACCAGACTTAGTTTCGAGATTGATAAAAAATTATTAGACAACTTTATTTGAAACCAAATTGTGGCGTACCTTTTTACGGTCATGTGCGCCACGAGGCGCATTTACCCTCAGCTGAAAGTGCTGCCAAAGCAAGTGGATACTGTAGCGCACCACGCTCTTATCATAACTTTTACCGATTTAGCGGTCATAAGAACAGGCGTTTTTTAAGCGGTTTTACCGAATTGTTATCGAACACTTTTTTGAGTTTGCCAAATTATCATCGATTTCTTTGCCGATTTGACGTTATAACGTCATGATTTAGCTATTTAAAAAGCGCTCGAGGCGCTGTAAATGGGTTGCTATTTATGTTTCATTACTCGCGTTGCGAGCAGCGAAAAGAGACATTAAGGGTTAAAAACCAAGTGGGTCATCGAAAGGCAATGGTATGCTTTTTTCTGGTGGTGTTGGGTTTTCCTGCTCTATGGTCATAAAGTCGCCCTCATAAGCGCGGATTAGGAGGGGGCGGAACGTTTGTATATCCTGAACGAGTGCTAAGGCTTGTTGTGGGGTAAAGGGAAGGACGATGTGCTTCATGCTTGTTTCTCGTTCGGCTTCGATTAAGCTGCCTAGGCACAGGTTTCGGCACAATCTCAGGTCTCCATCGTTTAACGGTTTGAGTGTCGCCGAATAGGTAATAAGGGATTTGATATCTTGGTTGTTGAGCATGGAGAGTGCACGTAAGCGTTCGGGTTGGCCGAAAAACACTAAGTTGTGATTTTTTCAAGTGGCATGGAATTATTGTCCCTTGGCTATTGAACTTAGCGCGATAAAGTTCGACTAACTAATAAGTAAGGCATGTTCTGTTTCCACTACTCTGTGGTATGCTTTGCTTTGTAAGTTAATCAAACAGCAATAATAGGAGGTAAATTATGGCTACAACCTCTTTTGATAAAAGCTTTGTTGTGCGAGATAGCGAGTCTATTAGGCAAATTCACAAAGATTTGGAAAATCCTCGAAAAGTGGTTATCCAAAAGCGTGATTACGAAGCTGATGCAAAAAAAGGGATTGAGTTATTAGCACAACAATTGTCAAACTTGGAGACTTGATTGACCGATTCGGTCATGATGCCACAACAAGTCTCCTTTCTTGTTTTTCCTGCCCTAAGAACCCAGACGTTGAAGACTTTTTAATCCATAAAGCGATTGAGTTTGAGCGTTCCCACAATGCTAGAACAAGATTAATACTGGATGAACAAGGTGCCATTCTCGCCTACTTCTCCTTGTCGTTTAAAGAACTCGTCATTGACGATTTCACAGTCTCGAAAAGCCAAGTCAAAAAGATGGATGGCTTTAGCAAAAATGCCGAGAAAATAAGAGCTTTCCTTATCGGACAACTGGGAAAAAATAACAATATCGAAGATAATCCCATTTCTTTGGATGACATTTTAAATGAATTATATGCCGTCATCCACGAAGTAAGAACGTTAATTGGTGGCCGTATTATTATCTTGGAGTGCGAGAACAAATCTACACTAATTGAGCTTTACAAAAGGCATGGCTTCAAGGTGATTAATGTAGAAGCGGCTGAATCTGACCCTCTCATTACTATGTACACTTATATTTCTGAATAGTCCCGCTAGCTAGACGCAACAGCGTTGTTCCAAAATAGATAAGACATATCTCCGTATCCAAATTGACAAAGGAACAGTGGATTGTTTTCGTCGGATTGGATATAAATTCATATGAACGGTCGGATCTACGATCCAACCTTTTTGAAAGATTTAGGATCGTGTTAGACCTGATATTCTATGAGTATGGATGTGCATAATGAATGAAATGAGAAGCTTCAAGAAGATATTTATTATTTTAGGTGCGATTTGTCTGATTTTAATGGGGCTACGGAATTTATACTATACAAAATCAGTTAAATCGAAACATCAAATGGTTAGGCATACAGGACAAATATCAGGCTATAAATGCAAGGGACTCGAAAAATATGGCGATAAATTAAGTTTAAAAATGAAAGATATCACCAATGAAATTTTTTTACTGAAGTTAGAGTTGTGTGTAACGAAATTACGAAATTGCTGAAAAGTACTAATTTCGTTGCAACAGTTTTGTTTGACGATGAAAATTCTCTTTATATTGGATACTCTATTAAAATAGGAGAAGACGTATTTGAATCTCAATCAATTGGTAAAACATTTAAGAAGTTAAACTTTGTATCATTAATCATGATTTTATGTGGTGTTGTAATGTTGATAGTTAACCTAAAAAATAAAAGTGGTAGCCTATATCAATCCAACAGTTCGACGCAGAAGAAGGCATAATGGGCTGTATACTGGGCACTGATACAGGAGACTATGAAGTCAACGATTTAGCGCAGTGCTTAGGGAGTCGCAATACGTACAATGCCCAAGGCTATATGGAAAAAACCACCGAAGCCCGTAACAGTGAGCAGGCAAACGCTGTGGTGTATCAAACTAACCAAGCCATGGATGCCTACGGCAACATTACCCAATTTAAGCAAGGCAATGGAGTGGTCAATACCCGGGCGCACAACCCTCACACTGGCTACCTGAGTTCAATTGTATCGACAGATGCGAATAACACCATCATTCAAAACCACAGCTATGTTTTCGACGGCATTGGCAATTTGAGAGAACGCACACGGCGCATTACTAGCGAAAGTTCAGGAGAGTATAAAGAAACCTTTCAATACGACCCCGTCAATCGGTTGATAAGCATTAACGACGAGCAAACTGTCAGCTACTTTGCTAATGGCAATATTAAAACGAAACACGATGTGGAAAACGGCGCTACCTATACATACGGCACTAAACCCAGCCAATGTGGAGCCAGTGCAAGCACCGCCGGCCCCAATGCGGTGAGCCAAGTGGGCCAGATGCACTATTGTTACGACGCCAACGGCAATCAAACCCATCGTTTTACCAATGGCACACAAACTCGTCGTATTACCTACAGCGCGTTCGATAAACCACTCACCATTGAGGCGGGCGGCGAGCGCACTACCTTTGCTTACGACACCAGTCGAAACCGCTACAAGCGCCACACCACGGCCAATGGCGATACCACCACGCTTTATTACATTGGCAATGTAGAAGTGGTGCAAGTGAATGGTGAGCGTACAGAAATGCGCCGCTATTTACCCAATGCCATTCAAACGGCGTACAGTGAAAGCGGCGCTGTGGTGTATCAATATTTACAAAAAGACCACCTAGGCACGATAGACAGCATCACCAACGCTCAAGGGGCATTAACGAAAAAACTTTTCTTTGATGTATGGGGAGCCCGTGAAGCCGTAGACAACAGCGTGTGGGGCGCCATCATTAAGCAGCACCTAAGTACCTCGCTGTTCAGTACTAGCGCAATAGAAAACCTTGCCAGCTTTACCCCTCGCGGATTTACCGGTCACGAGCATGTCGACCATGCTAATATTATCCATATGAACGGTCGGATTTATGATCCAACGTTGGGCAGATTCTTACAGGCTGATCCGCATATTCAGGCGCCGATGAATAGTCAGAGTTATAATCGTTATTCTTATGTGTTGAATAATCCGTTGAGTTATACCGATCCTAGTGGGTATTTCTTTAACAAATTGTTTAAGAAATTGAACAAAGCGTTGGGTGATTTTGCGCCACTACTAGGTATAGCATTGCTTGCGATACCGGGTATCAGAGAGTGGACGCTAGCATCCGGTTGGCATGCTGCGCTATTTGGGTTTGGAACTGGCGGTGTGGCGACGGGAAGTCTCAAAGGAGCATTGATAGGTGCATTTAGTGGGGCAGCCTTCCATCAAATAGGAGGGGCATTTACGGAAGCTTCAGGATTCTTTGCTGAGGGAGGTTTTGGTCACATACTAACGCATGGAGTGGCAGGTGGTAAGTTTGGTCATGGGTTCCTAAGTGCAGGTCTCACCAAAAGCCCTAAACATCAATAAGATGATAGGTGTCGCTGCCAAAGATGCTGGTTTACCCATAGTTACTGCCGCAGTAGTGGGTGGTACTATTTCTAAAATTACAGGTGGCAAATTTGCAAATGGAGCTATAACTGCTGCTTTCGGCCAAGCTCTTAATGGTGAGCAGGGGGCTGCGGAGGCTAGAAAGCAACTCAAGTTTGAAAAATTCATTGATAGTCTCAATAATTTGCAAGATAAGAATGCGAGAAAAGTTTTCTTAGATGCAGGCTTTACTGAAGAGCAAATTTACGAATTCAGACTGGCTAATGCATGCTCGACTAGGGTTTCTGTAGCGATGAACGAAAACGGTTCTCCAATTAGTTCAGGTTGGGGTTTTAGACCAAAGGGTGAAGGGCTAATTACGTCTGTTCATGAGCTTAATGATTATTTAACGGAAACATTCGGCGCTGCGGATAATACGTGGACTACTCAAAATCAGGATTTAGACAAGCTAATTGGTAATCGAAGAGGTATAGTCCTCTTCATGAGTAACTCAAGAGCAGCAGGCGCAAACCATGCTACTGGTTGGGTGCAAGGGGCACAGCATACAACTGATAACTATTACTCAACGTTTGACTACGACAAAGTTAAATTCTGGGAGTTTTAGATATGAGGTTATTATTGATTAGTTTGGTTTTTTCGATATTTGCTTGCGCATGCGCAGCAAAAGCTGATCAGGAGCCAAATTGTTCGAGTTTCTCAGTGTTTGCTACTCAATCTACCGATGAAAAATTAACTTCACGTTTTCGATACGGCTCCTCGGACTTTAGGGGGGCTATAACATTCGATAAAAAAACAGGCGAGTTGAAAATTTCTGCTCCACAGTCTTTTCATATGTCACCAACCGCCAGAGAAGACAGAAGGCTATTCATGGATGGTATTCAGTGTTTGATTGACAAAAGTAACGATATAAACATCGAAAAAATGAAAAGTGTGGTCTTTGATTTTTCACCAAAATATTATTTGTGCATGGCAGCTAATTACTATTCAGGAGAGAATTTTAGCTTGTCTTTAACAGAAGAGCATGTACCCAAAAGCATTTTAGATCCCAATGTAACTCGCCTGTTGAAGTTTGCTCAAAAAGCTGGGTACTTTGATGATTGGAATGAGATTCTTGGGAATTATGGTCTGGAAATAGCAGAAGTGAGTCCTGATTGGATAGAAACTTATAATTTTGCAGAGTTATCGGCAGTAACGTTAGATGAACGATATTTAGCTTATTGTTCATTCGACTCAGCCGGTTCTGGACATGAAAATTTACAAGACGTAGCTTTATTGCTGCCATCTAAATTAAGTAAAATAGAGATTAAGTTAAGGAAATAATTTGCGATTAAAATGGGCGCTCCACCTTAATTTGAAACCAAACCCGCTCCGGCGGGATTGGCATTTCTGGAGTAACTATTTTACTCATTTAAACTTTCCAAGAAATCATCAACAGGCAACAAGCCTCTCGCCCTAGCATCTTCTTGCGAATTGATTACAAGCTCCATGAAAGCCATTCTTTCTTGCTGAAACTCGTAAGCTTGATGCTTCTGCACAACCAAGGAGGGTTGACCATTTTGGGTCACAATCATTGCATCCAACCCCAACTTGTCGTGCAAGTTGGCTGCATCAGCCTTCATCTCACTAATACTCGCGATTTTCATAATAATGTTGGCCTTTTGGTGTTTTTCAGCCGCACAGGGTTTATGCAATGGCAATTATGCCTCTTTCAGTTGGTAAGTATTCGGTATTGCCTTGCATGCGTCCGAATACTTGCTGGCAAAGTCGTTAATTTTAGCCTCAGTGCGTTGAATATCAGACTGGTAGCGGCAGAAGAATTTGATGGTGTCACCGTCTTCGTCACAAATCGCTCGAACATCATTCTCACCTGCATCAATATTCCAGCGGCCATCACTTTCTAGCGGATAGGCCTCCCTCGTTCGAAAATGTTCTTTTGCAATACGCGAGATGAGGTCGATGGTTTCATCGGCATGCTTGGCTTTTAACGCTGTTGAGCAATAGGGCATAGGCTGAACCTCTGACGCCGCTTTGTTGAGTTGATTGGAAGTAAGTATAACTCGTAACTCTGGTTGATGACCAATTGATCACTAGTGGTCCGTTTATGTGAAAACATTGGTCCAGCTTAGCGAGCGCTTTGGCTATTTGTGGAGAATGCTTGGTTTATTTCACTGATAATTTGCAAGTGCATACTCCCGAAAAATGGACCAATACTTCTCATAGCCTGCACCACGTCGCTCGTTAAGTGGGACCAATAGAATTTCTAATCTGGACCAGTTGCTTTTCTGTTGCCGTGATCAAGAAAGGAGCATGACTAGCATTATCGATGATAAGTTCAGGGTGGAAATTCGATTGGGAATACCGCAATGATCCTTAACACGCCATTCACGGTTTTAGCCATGGCCGA
>CAYSDZ010000072.1:4529-7567 GCA_964429915.1 uncultured Alteromonas sp. | reverse complement strand
AAATCCTTTTATTCGTTCGCTGAATCGAGCATGTTGAGGTGGAACGGGTATAGCTCGAAACAGAATGTTCTTTGAACGTAATAAAGTTGCGTGGTATAAATCAGCCGCATTTTAAATAAGGAACCAACCCTATGAGTCAACGTGCCCCTTTGGTGATTGCCAACTGGAAGTTAAATGGTGGATTAGCGCTTATCGGATCGTTTGTCGCCAATTTTTACAACAATGACCGTAAAACTGATGTCGGTGTTTGCCCTCCGTTTATTTATCTACGCGACCTAGTCAATTCAATGCCTCAGTCTCAGCTGTTGGTGGGAAGTCAGACAATTAGCGAACAAGTTTCTGGTGCTTTCACGGGTGAAATTTCGGCTCAAATGGTTAAAGAAGCTGGAGCAAGGTTGTGTTTGATTGGGCATTCTGAACGCAGACAATTATTTGATGAAACTAACGAAAGCTGCAAGGTTAAGCTCAATCACGCCATTGAAAGTGGTCTGTTACCCGTTTATTGCATTGGTGAAAACCTAGAAGAACGTGAAGCTGGAGAGACCCATGCTGTGTTAGCGAAACAAATGGAAGAGGCATTAACAGAAATAAAATGTACTGGTGAACAAATAAGCATCGCTTACGAGCCAGTATGGGCGATAGGAACCGGAAAAGCAGCCAGTGCAGAAGATGCGCAAGCTACACATGCCTTTATTCGCGAAAAGTTAGCTCAAATTTTCGGTCAGTCGTTTGCTGATACCGTTCGTATTTTATATGGCGGCAGCGTGAAAAAAGATAATGCACTTGCTTATATGCAAAACAGCGATATAGATGGCTTATTAGTGGGTGGAGCAAGTTTGGATGCTGAACATTTTAAAGCTATCTGTGACGCTGCTGAGACCAGCGCTGTTTAACTGCTAGGAAGAAACGTGAGCGTATCAAAACAAGCCGCCATCGAGTTGTTAGACAGGCGCAAAGCGGGTGCAAATGAACCCGTTTTGTCGGATTCACTCCGCCCAAAGAGTATTGACGATGCCTTGGCCATTCAAGCGCAAATGCTTACCCTACAGCCGGTAAAAGGCTGGAAATGCCTTTTGCCGCCTGACCCAGAAAAAGTGGTCGTTGCGCCGGTTTTTAAGGTGCAAAACAATTCGCCAACGCTCGCCTTGTTTGAATGTGAAAATGTGGCCATGGTTGAACCCGAAATTGCTTTTGTACTTGACAGAGATTTGCCCGCGAGAGCTGGCGAGTACAGCGAGCAAGAGATAGTAAACGCGATTGGTTCAGCCCATATGGCACTCGAATGTATACAAAAACGGTTTTCAAAAGAGGCCTATGAACATTTTTACGATGCACTAGCAGACGGCCTATATAATCAGGGCATCTATATAGGGCCAGAAATAAATAAGACTCAAGCCATCAATGCGAGTGCTGTCAAAATTTTTATAGAACAGTCTTCCCACACATTGGCCTTGGAGGGAGTTCACCCCAACCCACGCGCAATTGATGGACTACTTTGGCTGATTAATTTTATGAATAAGCGAGGCGTAGGGCTTAAAGCTAACGAGGCGATTATTACCGGTTCATTTAAAGGCATCGTCGAATTGGCTTTTGACGAGGTCACTACCATTGAGTATGAAAATTTAGGGAAGTATCACGTTAAGTTTACACGTGCACAATGAAAAATAACTGCGGTGTTGAATAAAATCTGTAGTTAGAGGGTCGTAATAACATTAAATTCAACATTACATTCCACAGCGTTCTTGTATGATTAAATCACTTCTTGCTTTTTTGATTGCTCTGTCTTTTTTTGTGCCACTGACTGCCAATGCAGAAAAAACAGTATTAGCCGGAGGCTGTTTTTGGTGTATGGAATCTGATTTCGAAAAGCTCAAAGGCGTAAATGAGGTTGTTTCGGGTTTCAGTGGTGGTACAGTCAAAAACCCAACCTACAATGGCGATCACACTGGGCATTACGAGGTGGTGGAAATAGATTACGACCCGAACATCATTTCATATAAGGAAATTTTGGATTACTTTTGGTTAAGTATCGACCCATTTGATGCTGAAGGTCAGTTTTGTGACAAAGGCCCCAGTTATCGCTCGGCTATTTTTGTCGCCAATAATGAAGAACGTAAAATAGCTGAAGCATCGAAGCAGGCAATAATTGCGCAGTTTCCTAATCAAGTTGTGGTGACACCTATTTTAGACGCATCGACCTTTTATCCCATCAAAGGCAACGAAAGCGTGCATCAAAATTTTTACAAGAATAACCCTATTCGTTATCGCAGTTATCGTTGGGGGTGCGGACGAGATCGAAGAACACGTGAAATATGGGGCGATAAGGCAGTTCACTGAGAATGAAGAGCGTGGGTATGCTGTTTGATCTGCGCGATAAATCGCCTTTTTGAAGCAGTCTATTATGCTAAACTAATCATATTCAATAACAACTCGACGTCAAAAAATGGAACTTTTTCGGAATTTTCACCGCTTTTCTTTTTATTTTCTTTTGATTGTATTCACAGCCAGTATAGCCCTAAGGTCTGTTGCGGCTGACACTTACCGTGTTGTGACTGGTGATTCTTATTTCCCCTATATCAGTGATTCGCTGCCTTCAGGGGGATGGTCTAAAGCCATCATTATGGCGGTGTTCGATAATATGGATATGCAACCCAAAGTCGACGTGTTCCCATGGGCTCGGGGCTATAAATATGCGCTTGAGAGCAAATACCTAGGTACGTTTCCCTATGTATATACTGAACAGAGAAATCGCGAATTTTTATTTTCTGATCCTATCAATGCAGTTCCAGTGAGAGTATACATTGGCGCGCAAAGCAACAAAAAACGATTGAGCGATCTAAAAGGAAGTATCTTATGTTTACCTTTGGGCTATACCCTCGACGCGAAGTTAGGCATTGTGTTAAACGACCTTGAAGCCGTCATTAACACAGCCAGAGACGCGGAAACCTGCATCAAACAAGTGAAGCACGGCAGGAGTGACTTTGGTTTGATAAATGGATATTTTAGTGAAGGTAAAGTACGCGATAAGTTTAGTTCAT
>CAYSDZ010000072.1:0-4429 GCA_964429915.1 uncultured Alteromonas sp. | reverse complement strand
TGAAAGCCATAAAACATAAATGTCTTTGTCTTGTAACTTGAAAATAGTGGCTTGAAAAACAATGAAAAATACATTTTTGTATATTCTTACGGTCTTTATTTGGGGTTCTACTTGGCTTGCCATTGAGTTTCAGGTAAACGAAGCCAGTATTTTTGTATCGGTTATGTATCGATTCGTTATTGCCGCCATAGTAATGTGGGCTTTTTGCATATGGCAAAAGTTACCCATGAAGTTTGACTGGCTAGACCATGGTTTCTTTTTTCTACTGGCAATCGGTTGCTTTTCTCTAAACTAC
Source organism: uncultured Alteromonas sp. (assembly GCA_964429915.1). Classification (GTDB taxonomy): domain Bacteria; phylum Pseudomonadota; class Gammaproteobacteria; order Enterobacterales; family Alteromonadaceae; genus Alteromonas_F. The sequence goes on along the minus strand of CAYSDZ010000072.1, from coordinate 4,134 downwards.
CTATTCATGTACTGGGCGCAAGTGTATTTAACGTCAGCTATGACGTCTATTGCTTTTTCAACACTTTTGTTAATGAATATTTGTAATACCCGTTTGTTCTTTGGTAAAGCGATTGAACCCAAAGTTTATGTGGGGGCCGTAATAGGAATTGCAGGCATTATTGCGTTATTTTGGCACGATATTCATCACCATTTCACCCAAACTCATCAAGGCTTAGGCACTGATATGTTGATGGGTTTGGGCATTGCTTTGTCAGGCACGCTAGTCGCATCTCTGGGTAATATGGTTAGTGTGCGAAATTCAAAGAAACAGATTGGGATCATTCAAGGTAATGCATGGGGGATGTTATATGGTGCTCTATTGCTGTTTTGTATTGCCTTGTTGTCTGGCGATAGTTTCGTTATTACAGGATCATTCAAGTACTTCGCTTCTTTGGGGTATTTGGCCTTGTTCGGAACCGTCATAGCATTCGGCAGCTACTTTGCGTTGTTAAAAAATATTGGTCCAGAGAAAGCCAGTTATGCCATTGTTTTGTTTCCTGTGGTAGCCGTCGTTCTGGGGAGTTTTTACGATGGTTTCGAATGGTACGGTTCAACCATATTAGGCTTTGTGTTAGTGGTGTTTGGCAATTTGATTGTATTGATGCCCAAAAATAGCCTTAATATTAGAATGCTTGGAACCAAAAACAGACAAACAAAAACTGCAGCGTAAACAAGATTGCTTTTACTCAATAGTCTATCGCTAAATTATTTCCTATACTTTTCATTATGGTTTGTTTGAACATCACATTACCAACTGGGAAGGCCTTGGCAAATATTCGCAAATTTTTTTATTTAGTACTCATCGGTACCACATTATGTTTCAGTGTTGGTGCCCAAAATGTGCTGAACGTCACCTCTGAGCAAGCTCTTTTCGATGAAGTGAAGCGTATTGAGAATGATGTTGAAACCTCACCTAACGAACACGTAATCTACTTAGAAAAGCTTATTCAGAAAGCGGACGACAATAAATGGAAAAAGGGAAAGTTAGTCGCATCAGTGACCGCGTTGAAGTTTTACAAAGACTTAGAAAATATCCAAGCACTTCGTTCACGGTTACCGGCATTAAGGGTTCTTGCTGAAACGCTTGACGATCAAACCGCGCTGATTGAACTTGACCTTATCGAACTTTTTTTGTTGCCCAACGAAGGTAAAAACGCACAGGTATTTGAGCTTCATAAAAAACTGGTGGAAACGGCCGATACGCTTGAAGACATGAGTTTAGCCGCTCAAATTTATACAAGTGTAGGCGACAGTCAGTATATTGTGGGTAAGTACAATGATGCTGTGGCTAACTTTGAAAAAGCGTATCAAAAATTTACGCTGCTAAATGATGAGCAAGGTCTCAGCGGTGTTTTGACCTCATTGGGCAACGTAAATAGTAATCTTGGCAATATTGAAAGCAGCATCGATTATTACAGAAAAGCGCTCGATATTGCCAAAGCGTCGAGCGACACGTTTTCAGAATCAGTATTAGAATACAACCTTCATTTTCTTTTTGTGATGTTAGAAGATTATGATCAAGCACGCACAGCCTTAGAAAATAGCATTCAGTTGAGTGAAGCAATTGACGACACCGTGGGCATTGCGTTTGGCCAACAAAGGCTGGCAGATATTCACGTGATAGAGCAAAAATGGAATGAGGCCATTCCGTTGCTTGAGCAGACGTATTTAGTATTTAGTGAAACTGGTAACCTGCCTATGGTTCTTCAAGGGCTAACAAGCCTTGCCATCTCGTATATTCAAACAACCAACGTAGAAGGTCTTAGGTATACACTAGATAGGTTTGAAACGCACTTAACTGATTCGGTAGAGACTCTTCATCAAATAAACTACCAAGAAGCAAAGGCGCATTGGTTATACTTAACCGAGGACTTTAAAGAAGCCTATGAGCTTATATTACGGACTAAAAAATTAGAAGAGAGTGACAATCAAAAGAAACAAGAAGAAGAGTTAGAGCAACTAAGAGTGAGGTTTGAAGTACAACTTAAAGATCAAGAAAATGAAAAATTGCAGGCCCTCAATCAATCAAAGCAACAAACCATAGAGCAACAACAACAGCAAAAGAAATTTTGGATTATCGTAGCGGTACTATCGTGTTTGATTTTTATCTTGCTTGCTTTTTTGCTTACCCTACAAGTTCGCAACAAACGTCGCTTTCAAAATCTTGCGTTTATCGATCAGTTAACCAATACGCCAAATCGCCGTAGCATAATGAAATATGCCATTCAGATGATTGAGGGATCACAGCAAAAAACGCAAGCATCAGTGATCATCGCGATTCTTGATTTAGATAATTTTAAAAATATCAACGACACCTATGGTCATGGTACTGGAGACAATGTGTTAAAAGCGTTTGCAAACCTGCTAAAAGACACGGTTCAAGCATCCCATAAATTCGGTCGCTTTGGTGGTGAAGAGTGGTTGATTGTTTTTACTGGAAACGACACTACAGCACCACAACGTACTTTCGAGCAAATTAGAGAAAAATTGAAACAGACGAAGGTAGAAGGAATACCAGACAGCGAGAAACTAAGCTTCTCGATGGGGGTGGCTATGCATGCCAATTCGTCTAAAACAACGGTGGATGAAACGATTCAAATTGCCGACCAGTATTTGTATCAAGCAAAACAACAGGGCAGAGACCAAATATGCGGCGATGCTCGTGTTGTTAAAGCAGTATGAAACAACCGCATACCGACAGGCGAAAACAGCCGCGTAAACACGACACGCTTTTTAAAGCAGTCGTGGTAATAAATGGAATAATTTGGTTGTTGATGGTAATAGCATTAGGGCTTTATCATTATGGTCGGCCTGAGTTATCGCCCGGGTTTTATGAATACCTTAATATTCAGGTAAGAACATCCTGGAAACAAGAATATTACCGCGCGTTAGTTGTTTTACTTCAAGTTTGCCTAGTGCTTACGCTAGTTACCTCATTGTTGAGAGCAAAACGTTCAAGGCGCAAGCATGATCACTTCGGCTTTAATCTGTTTTTTTTGATATTTATTATCTGTGTGAGCTTGATTACGCTATTGTTCTAATGCAGTTTAACGGCTCCTAAACAAATATGTGTATTACTGTGAGTCAGCGCGATGTCGTTAAACGAGTTATGTCCTTGTGGAAGTCACAGAGACTACGAAACCTGTTGTTCTATTTATCATCGAAACGTAAAACACGCCCCTGACGCAGAGGCATTAATGCGTTCTCGTTTTAGCGCTTATGCAAAGGGTGACTATCAGTATATTTTCAAGACCTACGGGGCTTTACAACGCGCCAAGCTGTCTGAAACAGACTTGGCTGAGCAGGCAGACAATACGACATGGCTAAGTTTGCAGGTGTTGCAGCACATCCAGAACGACAACAAGTCTCAAGTTGAATTTAAAGCCTATTACAAATTGCGTAAACGAATATTCGTGATGCATGAGCGTTCCAATTTTGAATATTGTGACGGAAGGTGGTTTTATACGACGGGTGTGATGCTAGATGGGACCAAAGAGTTAACACTCAAACGCAACGATCTCTGTTTTTGTGGCAGCAATAAAAAATACAAAAAATGTTGTGGTCCTTAGTTATTGGCGGTAATAAAACGTGGAATATCAATGAATTCAAATTTTCAAAAAATAGGGGTTTTTGCAGACGTACAGAATATTTACTACACCTGTAAGCAAGCCTATAACAAACAATTTAACTACCGCTACCTATGGCAACAGTTGAACAGAAAGTATTATATTGAAACCGCCAATGCCTACGCGATAGACAGCAATAATGATGGCCAGCACAAGTTTCAAACAGCGTTGAGAAGCTTGGGGTTTAACGTAAAGCTAAAACCCTATATTCAACGCCAAGATGGCAGTGCTAAAGGTGATTGGGATGTCGGTATAGCCATAGATATCATAGAAGCAGCGGAGTGTGTAGACCATATCATTTTACTGAGTGGAGACGGCGATTTCGATTTGTTGTTGCGGTATGTCTCTGAAAAAAATAGAGTGTCTACACAGGTAATAGGTGTCGAAAGCTTAACCGCAAAATCGCTAATCGATAGTTGTGATGAATTTCAGAAAATTGAAACGGATTTTTTATTATAAATGTTGGC
>CAYSDZ010000071.1:0-7659 GCA_964429915.1 uncultured Alteromonas sp. | reverse complement strand
CCCTTACATTCAGTAAGCTTGTCGCGATCTATGAGCGTTATCTGGCTGAAAATAATATTGAGGCTGATGCGACTGAAAATCTGCTTGAATTTCTCGAATGGAATGAGCCCGACGAAGAACAGTTTGCGCAAGAGGTGAAGATTATTCTGGCCTCTGCTGAATTCTCCAAAGAGCTGACAACATCTGTGATGTGGCTTAATGATTTTGGGCTTGATATTCGTTGCGTGCGCATGCATCCGTATAATAGTGATGGTGAAACATTATTGGACGTTCAAACAGTTATACCAATTCCAGAGGTGGCCGATTATCAGGTTAGAATACGGGAGAAAAAGCAGAAGGAACGGGAAGCTAGAAACACATCCAGAGACTTTACTAAATATGATGTTTCAGTGGGCGGCAATCACTATCCTGCTCAAAGTAAACGATGGATGATGTTTCATATAATTGCAGGAATTTTGCGTAGCGGTGGTGAGCCTGATGCTGTGATTAATGCTATTCCATGGAGAAGAAACAAGCTGTTTGAGGTATTTGACGGCTTGCTGGATGATAGTGAGGTTTATGAGGCGATTATGGATGGTCACTCAGGCGGTAAAATACCGCGCGTAAAGCGCTTCTTCACTGATGAAGGTGAAGCTTTTCACTGTGACGGTAAGACCTATGTGCTAACCAATCAATGGGGTAATAAAACCCTTGATGCAGTTGAATCTCTCAGCAACCAGTTTCCTGATTTAAACATCCGCATTTCACCAATTGGCACAGATTAAATCGAGCGCTTCCATGGTCGCACCTTGGTCGTCCTCCATCGGCGAAACAGCGGTCGAGATTAAGCGTCGAAACGCTTACGGCATCCAATCCGCGCAGGGTTGATCGAGGGAGTTCATGAGGGGCTATGACGTGCCCCTTTGATTGATGGGAAGTCCATGAAGGGAGAGCCAACTTCTCCTTTTTGGTTGATGGGGATGCAAGGGGAGAGCAAAATCTCAGCCTTGCCCATGGGGTTCTTAGGGGTAGCTCGGAGGCTTCCATAAGTGCTGATCGAACGGCCAATCGTTCGCTGGTGCAGCATACCAATCACTATAGATTGCGCACCAGATAAGCTCTTGCCAGAGAATAATAATTCGATGCTTAGAGCGCCGCCTGAGGATAGAACGGACGGGGCAACGTCCTTCTCAAGATAGGTGCGGGGAGGGAAAAATCTTCGATTTTGTACTACACGCACACATCTTGCGGTCATCGTAAAGCCGCGCCAATAGCGGAACTATGCTAAAATGCAGCAAGTTATTCCTAGTCAATCTTGTCTCATCTTCATGATGACGGTGGTGCTAAGGCCTGCCACGAAGGCAGAAGTTTACTCTTTAATGCCCCGCGCCCGTTACCAGCTTACCGACTGCCGATATCTACTACAAGCGCGATGCTGAATCATCATCGAGGCAGTCGGATGATCGATGGCATTGCCATTAGATCATATAGGGCGGGCTTGGCGGCCAGTCAGTTTTCCGTAGCGCTTTGCGCTGCTTGCTTTGCAAATTGGGAAAACTGGCTGGGGGCTTTTAGGGCTTTGAGATTTGGCTCGCCTCAAAATGAACACAATAAGCGAACAGCAGCACATAAAACTACCTCGATAAAAGCAACATATATGCTTCTTTTTATATCTAAAATGCTTTAATCTCGACAAAGCAACTTATATGTTGCCAAAGCAAAAAAAAGAAACTAATATGTTTCTTAATGATAAATAGCAACATATATGTTTCATCATGAATTCACTGCTCGAACAGATCAAAAAACGCCGTATCGCATTAAAGCTTAAGCAGCACGATATGATGCTGCGCGTTGGTATATCGCGCCAGCAATATCAGCGCTTGGAATCCAAGGGCAACCCACGGCTTGATACTCTTGAGCTAGTCGCTAAGGGGCTTAAAAGTGAGTTGCTGCTGATACCACAAGAAAAATTGAATGCTGTGCTGGCGGTACTGGCCGACGATAACCCGCCATCAACTGAGACACCAATCAAGCCAAGCAAGACGGGAAAAGAACAAAGTAACCCACTGGCCGATGATCCATGGCAGGGTCTGCTAGGAGAGAATGAATGAGCACAGAAAGCAATGATGAAGTAAATGTTCTACAGCTCTCAATTCATGGCGTGCTTATCGGCTATCTCGCAGGGTTTAAAAATGGTCGAAATGTCTTGAGCATTGCAGACTCATTTAAAAACGATCCTGATCGCCCGACATTCAGCCTGATTACTCATCCCGCGTTTCCGAATGCGAACAAGCTCATGGCTGCGCCATGGGCGCGGAATCAACGGTTGCATCCTGTGCTTTCAAACTTGTTACCAGAGGGATCATTACGCGAGCTGATCGTACAAGGTCTGAAAGTGCATGTAGATAATGAATTTCACATTCTCTCGTATCTTGGTGAAGACTTACCGGGGGCAATCGAAGCTGCGCCAATGGAACCTGAGGATGTTCCTGATTATGTTCTAAGTACGCATGGAAGAGCTAAAGCGGTAAAGTTCGATAAAGCCAAGCACGAAAACAAATTTTCCTTGGCTGGCGTGCAAATGAAATTTTCCATGAAGGAGAAGGATGGGCGCTATAACTTGTCAAAAGGTGATGTGTTGGGCGATTGGATTATCAAAACGCCTTCAACCAAGCATAAATTTGTGCCGCTGAACGAATACACGGCAATGTCATTGGCCGCTTTGGCCGGAGTTGATATACCTGAAATCAAACTCGTAGATTTGGATAAATTAGATAACCTACCGCAGATTAACTTGCCTGATGAAAAACAGGCCTTTGCTATCAAGCGATTTGATCGTGAAGAAAATCAACGTATTCACATGGAAGACTTCGCACAAATTCTGGTGAAGTACCCACACGAAAAATACACTTCGGCTAATTACGAGAATATCGGCAAAGTCATTTATGACTTTTCTGGCGACGGGCTTGCCGACGCTCAACAGTTCGCAAGGCGATTACTGGTGAATATTCTACTAGCCAATGGTGATGCACACCTCAAGAACTGGAGCTTTCTGTATCCAGACAAGACTATGCCACGGCTGTCTCCTGCCTACGATATAGTCACAACCAATGTCTATATCGAAAACGAAACCCAATTCGCATTAAACCTAGGTAAAACCAAAGAATGGTATGCTGTCACCATGGCGCATTTTCAGTCATGGGCAAATAAGTCAGGCATTCCGTGGCGAGCGATAAAGCCACACTTAGACGATACAATGAGCAAAGCGAGAGCGTCATGGCCTGAGGCTCTGAAAGCGTTACCGATGGATGAATCGCATAAAGAAGGCCTTAGAGCGCATTGGGGCAAGCTTCAGGACGATTTTAAGATCGAGGCCACAAAGTAAGTTAACGAATAATTAAGATACACCGCGTATGATATTAATAGATACGTGGCTCAATTCTGAGAAAGCGATTACCTGTTACCAACAGGCACGTAGCTAATTTTCAAACATGGGTGCAAGGAAGCGATGCAGCATTTGCTGTAACCGCTTCTTTTAAACAGGGAAGCCCCCATGGATGAATTGTTAAATGGCAAAAGCATTAAATCAGATTTTGAAGCGCAAGTTACAGCTGCGCTTATGGTCCAGAGTAATGCACTTATCCCACTCAAGCTTGCTGCGCGTTTATGTGGCCTTCCTAAACAAGAAATAGTAAGACGCATTAATTGCGGTACTTTTCCAAAGCCAAGAACTTTGTGCTCAAAGGGCAAGAGTATTAGAGAGGCGTTTTATCTAAAAGACCTGCATGAATGGATTAAGTGCCCACACCTCTATCACCAGAGGGGGCTGCATGAGTGATCAATTAAGCTTGGCACAAATTAAAAGGGCGTATCATCAGGCTGCTAAAATTGTGGCTCGATATGGCGATAAATACCTGCCGATATTCGAGCGCCTTGAAAAAGAATACCAGAACAGAAAAGATAAAGTTAAAACCCTAAACCGTGCTATAAAAATTGCAGAAAAGGATACAGGATTCGAACCCACAGACATTTAAAAACTGGGACACATTTTTTTATAGTAGAAAATTCTAATAAATATTTAAAGTGCTGAAATAAAACGTCTTATACAAGCTATCAAAGATGGAATTCCTGCAAATTTGGTAAAAGATGATCTCGAGGCCATTTCAGAACGCATTGAGAAGGCAGAGAAATCATTATCGTTTAAGCATGCTATGAAACCTATAGTCCATCCAGCCATGGCATCACGCTATCAGCAGGCAATTAATAATTTAAAGCGTTCTTTGGGAGCAGACGAGACACGCTCAGAAGCATCAGAGTATCTGAGAGGTCTTATTGACAAAGTAGTACTCACCCCAGAGGAGGGTGCTAAAGGCCTTCGGATCGATTTGTTTGGGGACTTAGCCGCAATATTGAATATGTCTTTGGAGGCAAGAGATATGAATGACTTAAATAGATTATGCTTGGATGCATCGAATGATAATCAACCTATCAATGGGGCCGAAGCTCACATAGATAGAATTGGTTGCGGGAGCTGGATTTGAACCAACGACCTTCGGGTTATGAGCCCGACGAGCTACCAGACTGCTCCATCCCGCGTCCGAATTTATTGCTTGATTAGAGACTGTTTTTACTCAGAAGCTGCTCAAGTGGGGCGTATTATACATACCGAAATGCAGCAAGCAAGCTTAGTTTTTGTTTTTTTTACTGCCTTTGTTTTGTTTGCTTGATATACGTACAATTAGCTCGAAATAACATCACAAATCGCCTCTTTTTACAGACCGCACTCATTTCACAAGACCCATTTTCCCTCTCTTTTCTCTGGTATTAAATATCATACCTAATAATTAACCTTACTATTTTATGTTCATCTAGGTTGCTCTTTAATACTCATCAAGCAAACACAAACCCTTTTTATTAATCTACTAAATAGTTAAACGAGGTTAACCATGTTGAAAATAGTTAAAACTTCACTTTTTATCGCCCTTACCACTGCTGGTTTTTCAATGCCTGTTCACGCAGATGTGAATGAAGACCTAGCCAATATCTGTACTATCGTTCAGGCAGACGACACGGGGGAGTTACGAAAAAAACTTCGCCTAGTTCAGACAGATTACCGCTTGAAACTTAAAGATATCTATCCTGGAATCACTTGTGATGGAAATAGCTTGATAAGAACGGCGGTTATCAATGATTCGGTTGGTGCAGGCTCACTTCTTATTAAGAAAATGCCTAAGTCTGATTTAGGTTCACCAGAGCAAGATGGTAAAACGTTAGTTGCATGGATTTCCGAAAATGGCCATGACTCAAGTCCGATTGCGTCTGCGCTGCAAGAAAGAATGTAAAGTAAAGTCTAAGATTGATTTAACAGACCAGTTCAACATGGTCGTAGAGTGAATACTCTGCATACCAAAACGGCTCTTAAAAGGAGCCGTTTTTTATTTTAGGTCAAACTGTTTGTGCTTCTAGCACATTTACAATGTCCCTAGCCTGTTTTAAGGGCTTGATGGCATTAAACAAGTGATTGGCCTCAGGATACTGACGTTTTAAATACCCGCACCATTGCTTGATGCGATTGGGGTAGTACCTCCCTTTATCGCCAAAAATTTCATACCCTGAATAGTCAATGAGCAATTGCTTTAGCTCAGCCCAAGACATACTCGTATCATTGTATTTTATACAGCGAGCCAAATTGGGAAGTGCTAGTGCACCTCGGCCTAGCATTAAATTCTTGCAATCAGAAGCCTGCTGACATCGTATCGCATCTGCCCTACTCCATATTTCACCATTTGCGATTAGAGGTGTTGAAATATGTGCTTTTATTTTTGCAATCCAATCCCAGTGAGCAGGTGGTTTGTAACCCTCTTTTTTCGTTCTGGCATGTATCACAATTTCTGATGCCCCTGCACGCGCTAAGGCATCTGCGTTTTCAAATGCCAAACTGGTATCATCGTAGCCCAAACGAATTTTTGCAGTGACCGGCTGATGTGCTGGCACGGCACTACGCACCTCAGATACGATGTCGTATAAGGCTTGTGGGTGTTGCAATAGCACCGCCCCACCCTTACTTTTATTCACCGTTTTTGCAGGACACCCAAAATTTAAGTCAATGCCAGGTGAGCCCATCTCTACTGCTAACTGAGCGTTTTCTGCCAACCATTGCGGATGTTGACCTAACAATTGAACTTTAACGGGCACTCCAGCAGACGTTTTCCCTTCATTCAATAACTCAGGACAGTATTTAAGAAAGGTCTTTTTACTGTGTTTGTGTTCAACAACCCGAACAAACTCAGTCACACATAAATCAAAACCACCCATGCGAGTAAGCATATCTCGCATTAAATGGTCTACTACCCCTTCCATGGGCGCTAGTACTATTTTCAAATTTAGTCCTGTACGTTGATCTGTGTATTTCCTCGCTCAACACATCTCGCGAGAATATTGCGTTTTTCTTCTTTACTAGCTGAATACCAACCCGATATTTCATCTAAATGGCGTTTACAACCTACGCATACATCCTCGTTGTCTAAACAACATTTTCCAACACAGGGAGAACTTACGCTTGTTAACATGCTGTTTTCCGACATCGCTTATTTTTCTCCTTTCAGCACAAAATCAATGGCTGCCTTAACTGCGGTTACTTGAGCTAAGTTACACTCTTGAGCATGAGTTAATGGGCTATCGGGATACACTTCTGTCGTGCTCACATATTCCGCGTTTGTCATACGGCCGCAAAGATGCAACGCCGACTTATCATAATCAATCACTCCTTCACTGCTTATTTTAACGCCAATGATTGCGTTATTCTCATCAGCAGGCGCAATATGAGTGACTTTTTTTACTTGCTCTATAATCGCTTGTTGAAATGCTATCTGAGGCTTTTTTGTGTCAGCAACGGTGTAAAACCCGTCCGGGATCTGCCACACACTTTGGTGAACCGCGTCGCGAGCCGCAAGTGCAGGACGAAAATCAGAGTTGTCGGTATCGGTCGTTTCATGCAGATCGATATGCATTAACGGATTTATATTCATGTTGGCTACACACTGCATAGCCAGTTGTGCTTCGTGCGAGGCAGACACAGAATAAAAACTGCGATTCGGATCGACGGCGTTAGGCCCCCAACGATTAATGGTCTCGTAAGCCCAAGGACTAATACACGGCAATATGTAAATATTTGCTTTATCTGCATACTGTTTAATGTCGTTGCACGCAAAATCGATTGCACCATGAACCCCACTCGTTTCATATCCATGAACGCCCCCAGTAACTAATATATCAGGAAGACTAGGATTGTGTTGTTGAGGACGGATCGCAAATAAAGGATAACGTTCAGGATCGATGGGCAAAGCACCGTATTGAAACACGTCATGCGTAGCCACACATTGACTAAAGCGAGACAGAACCTCTTCAGCATAGCTGCGTTTCACGCTTTGCATTTCAAACCATTGCTGCTTTTCTTCTTGCCCCCACGGCTGGCCCTCTTGGCCTATTGGGTAACCTTTAGAATAAGATGTATTCATGCTGCTTTTTCACCTGAAATAGATAACCGTCAATATGTCAGTTTATGATAAAACGACATTGTGTTTAAAATGGAAATATAAAAAAAGCCCCACTTTTTCAAGTGAGGCTTTTTATTTGGCGTCCCCTAGGGGATTCGAACCCCTGTTACCGCCGTGAAAGGGC
>CAYSDZ010000070.1:0-9379 GCA_964429915.1 uncultured Alteromonas sp. | reverse complement strand
ATATATACCCGTGATCAATGAAAACGCTTGATTTTCTTCGAATAGGGGATCAAGCTGTTGGGTATGAAAATGACACTGACATCCGATGAAAAACAAACGTTATTGGCGCAACACGCGACAACGCGAGATGGGCGTGTGCGTGATCGTATCAAGTCAGTTATTCATGCCAGCAATGGTTGGTCGCCAAGCGAAATCGCAGATGCACTATTGATTCATGAGACAACCGTCCGTCAGCATCTAAAAGATTACCAAGGGTCGAAGAAGCTCAAACCAGACAATGGTGGCTCACAATCGTACTTGAACCAAGAGCAAACAGAGGAGTTGGTTGCTTACTTAAGTGAGAACACCTACCACTACAACTATCAGATAGTCGAGCACATCAAACAAACCTATGATGTTAACTTCTCGGTTTCGGGGCTAAATAAGTGGCTTCACCAGCATGGCTTTAGCTACAAGCAGCCTAAAGGTGTACCGCATAAGTTTGATGAAGAAAAACAAGCCGCGTTTATCGCACATTACGAGCAATTAAAAGCAGACTTGGGTGATGAGCCGATACTGTTTATGGATGCAACTCATCCGACACAAGCAACAAAAGTCAGCTGTGGTTGGATACGAACGGGTGAAGATAAACCCGTTAAAACAACCGGTAGCCGAACTCGCTTAAACCTCCTTGGCGCCATGAATTTAAACGCGATAGGCGCCACTCATGTTGAGCGTATTGAATGCGTCAATAGTGAGACAATTCAACAGTTTTTAGTTCAGTTACGAGAAAATGAAAGGAACAACAGACCCCTTCATTTAATCCTAGATAGTGCGGCTTACCATCGAGCGGCAGCGGTTAAAGAAACAGCGCAAGAGTTAAACATTCAGCTGCATTATTTACCGCCTCATAGCCCCAATTTAAATCCAATAGAACGGTTGTGGAAGGTGATGAATGAACATGCCCGCAATAATCGTTATTTTGCAACGGCAAGCGCATTTAGAGAGACGGTGGATAACTTTTTCACAAACACCCTACCGACTATTTCTGGTTCGTTAGCTTCCAGAATCAACGATAACTTTCAGGTGTTAAAACATGCGTCTTGAAGTGGAACGGGTATATATTGCGGTAAAATATATAGACGCAGAATAAGGCGTCCCCCAACAAGCAAGTAAATATTTCATGTAAAAGTGTACTTTTTCGGTTGATTTTTCTTATTACTGACAAATTTCCAGAAATATTCGTGTTCCCTTTTATCAAATCCGCGTTGGTATTTTTTAATGAATCGTTTTATATCCCTTTCAGTTGAGTAAAAGAAAGATTAACGCTATTTATTACCCTGAAGTGACAGCTTTATTCAGAGCTTGTTTCGCGTACTACAAATTAAAGGTTTGCAGATAGGTGAGGAATTTAGAGTTAGCAGGATAGCTTGGTGGTGCGGCCATGAGTACAGAAAACTTGTGCGTGAGAAGTCAATTTCAAAGGTTCTGCCTGAACACATGCGTGTTCAACAAGTTATATTTTATGATCGGCTTTTAACCGCCAAATTGTAGCCTAACATATTCATGTAAATTTGAAACCATGAAAAAAATACCTAGCGGTATTGGGTAAAAAACGGTTTCGGCTAAGCCGTCGTAGAAAAACATACGCCCGTAAATCGTTCCTGTCACCCCAATATGACTCGTACGCTCAAACCGCCATCTTTTCGGTTTTGAATAGCCAAGTGACCTTGGTGTGCCTCTGTAATTTCTCGGCATAATGCCAAACCCAAACCACTACCCGATGCTTTTGTAGAATAAAACGGAACCAGCGCATTAGCCATTACGCTTTCAGACATACCTTTGCCTCTATCTAAGACCTCAATCACCACCTGTAGACCACTTTGTTGAATAACTAACTGTATATTATCTTCCTTACTACCCGACTCGTGTGCGTTCTTCAGTAAGTTAATTAACAACTGCTCTAATTGCACAGCGTCGGCATGTAACTGCACTGGTTCGGGCATCATGAGAGTAAATGAATACTGCTGCTTCAACTGCTCAATAACATCGTCCCAGTTTATGAGTTTACATTGCGGCGCTGGCAGCTTTGCGAATTTGCCATAGCCTTGAACGAACTGATTTAAATGCGCAATGCGCTCCTCAATGGTTTGGAAAACGCGCACAAGCCGCGCATCGCCATTTTGATTACCGACTATTTTGCCACTATGCAATAAGCTAGATATTGGCCCCAATGAATTATTCAGCTCATGGCTGATAACGCGGATCACCTTTTTCCATACCGACACTTCTTGGCGGTTAAGCGCACGGGTCATCTGCTTCATAATAAACAGTCGATGCGATTGGTTATTTAATAAAAATGTGCCCCTTGCAAGATGCCATGTTTCTACCCCTTTGTCTTCAAGAGGAAGCGTAAATAGCCCTTCTCTGCTGCCGTGCATCATTTCACTTAATACCGTTGCCTTATTCTGTAAAAGCGTATTCAGTAAACTCCCTTCCAAACGATGAGTAGCGTTAAAAAAATGTTGTGCTTGATAATTACTTAAGACAACACGGTCGTCGCTGTTGATGAGTAGCAATAGATCGGGAGAGCTTTGTAATACCTTATCGAGCATTAACTCGCGTTGATGCAGCCACTGCTTTTCGTTGCGCAATGTGTCTACGGTTGCATTAAATAACGCGTAAAGCTCGTCGAATTCGTCGCTAGAATCACATGCAAGTGTTAAAGAATATTCTCCATCTTTAACATTTAATAGCCCTACTTGCAGCGCTTGTAAGTGTTTATTGATGGGTTTAGTTAGAAAATAAAAGCAACACCCACTAAAACAAAGAGAAGCCAATACAGCGAGGATTTTTACGGTTACCGATAGGTCGGCATAGTAAAGCAAAGGCGCAATACCCATCGCGGTTGAGGTCACTCCAGCAAGCGTTAATTTATGTCTTAGTTTATACATGGGTTTTGCTTGGGCTCTTGTCTAAGCTATTGTATTGATTGAGCATTTGGGTAGTACGATTTACGATTTATAATCTATGTCGTATTTTTTAATCCGGCGGTAGAGTGCCTGTCTAGACAGATTAAAATGCTTCGCCACTTTGGCAATTACGCCGTTGTAGGTCATAAGTGCCGCTTCAATATCATCTCTGCTTGGCTCACTATGATTAAGCTGCGCTGTGTTAGCCATATTATCATTGCACACTAGCCCAAACTCTGCAGCATTCAATACCCCATTGGGATGAAGAATGCCGACTCTGCGACAGGCATTCTCTAGTTCTCTTACATTACCCGGCCACATGTGACTTGTTATTACCTGCTGTGCAGTTAAGCTTAATTCTCTGCCAGGCAAAAAGTGTTTAATTAATGCAAGGGCATCATCTCCGCGCTCACACAAAGGCGGCACGTTAATTTCAATCACATTCAAGCGATAAAACAAATCTTCTCGAAAGTCGCCATTGGCAATATCCGAGGCCAAATCGGCATTGGTTGCGGAAATAACACGTACATTCGTGCGCTGGGTTTTCACCGAACCGAGCTTCTCAAATTCGCCCGTTTGTAACACACGCAGCAGTTTTATTTGACCTGAAAGCGGTAAGTTACCAATTTCATCCAAGAACAGCGTGCCGCCATCGGCAGCTTCGAAGCGCCCTATGCGGCTTTTATTAGCGCTGGTAAAGGCACCCGCTTCCGCGCCAAAAAGCTCAGCTTCGATAAGTTCCTGTGGTAATGCCCCCGCATTTACCTTAATAAATGGCGCTTGATTGAGCGGTGAATGGCCTTGAATTAACTCAGCAATTTTTTCTTTCCCACTACCGTTGGGCCCTGTAATAAGCACTGGCACATCAGACTTCGCCACCTGCATCGCCATATCGACCACGCGCTGCATAGCAGCACTTTCATATATTAGCCCTACATGTTGCGCGGCTTGTTTTGCACTGAAGTTCGTCGACGCTTGTTGTTGCAGTGATTTATTTTTTACATTGGCTTCGCCTAATGCAATTAAATTATTCACTGTGGTTACCAGTTTTGTGTCGTCCCAAGGTTTGGGAATATAATCTGCAGCGCCTGCTTTAACTAACGACACTGCTTGCTCTAGTTCAGTCCACGCAGTGATCAAAATAATTGGTAGCAATGGATTAAGAGAGCGAAGATCATTAAATAGTGCTCTCCCCTCCTCGCCAGAGGTGGTGTCGGCGCTAAAATTCATGTCCTGAATAACCAAAGCTATCGATTGGTAGTTCACAATTTGAAGTGCGTCTTGGGGAGAGGTTGCCGTAACAATCTGATATCCATGGATCTCTAGTAGCAGTGACAATGCCTCAAGAACGGCCATATTGTCATCTACTATTAAAATTTTCGTCATTGAATTTTGTACCCGTATTCTTTTCTTAGTTTGTTAAGTGAGCTTTCAAAAATATCAGCGCCTACTCAGTACCTACTTTGCCAAAGGGTAGAGCCGGCTTGGCGAAAAGTAGACGCTGTTAATATTCACATGCTGTTATTGTTTAAATGCTTCTGGTGGCGATACTGGGCGATATATTCGCAGCTCGCATTGCTGGCATCACGACAGACAGTATACTTACTAGCAGTATAAACAAAGCGGTCACAATGACATATTGCAATTCAAGCGCTGCTATTGAGTAAGCCTTCATTAATAAGCGACCAAGAAAGATGGCCGCTACGCTTCCGGCAACTAGCCCTGCTGTACATATCATGACATTCTCTACTAAGAAATATCGCATGATGGCCGATTTTCTTGCGCCCAATGCCCGACGAGTGCCAATTTGTTTGGTGCGCTTACTGATATTAAATTGAGTAAGGCCAAAAATTCCTAATGCCGTTACTAATACAAGAATAACCACCAGTACTATAAGCATGCGCATCATAAGTACGTCTGTGGAATCGTAGGCTTCTTTACTTTCATCGAGCCCATCAACATTAATAATGACACGTTTGTTATAAGCTTTTAGCATAATGTCTTCAATTTCAGACATGATTTTAGCGCGTTCGCTTGCCTCTGTTCTTACCAAATAGTGCTGATAATTTTGTGCGTTAACAAAAGGGATGATACCCGTAGTATTACTGTCGTCAGCGCGCGGCCATGCACTTTCCATTAGCTCTACAAGGCCAATTATCTCTAATGGTCTGCTGTTTACGTATACCGTGCGGCCCAATGCAGGTTCATCGTCAAAAAGACTGGTTGCAAGCGCTTTCGACATAATAATGGTGTTTGGCCCTTCATCATGAAAATTGTCGGTTATCATGACTTCGTCGGGTCTGAAGTTACGCCCCTCAACTAACTTAACTCCCATGGTGTCTAGAGTATTTTCGTCTCCATAAAAGTAATTTAGGCGACCTTGTCTAGATTTTTCAGGGCGAGGTTTTAGTAAAACTGACGTTGAAGAGCCACTACCAGATAAAGGAACAGCCTGTGTAATGGTAGCGTTAACCACACCGGGAATATTGCGAATAAGTGCTTCATCTCTTTCAGCTTGTTGTTTTAGATCAATGTCTTTACCAAAGGTCATTGCCGTAAAGCTGAAAATTTCTTGTTGTGGATAGCCTGTATCTTCGCGTAAGTAAGACAGGTTATCGTTTATCATGAACGCGGCGTTGCTAACAATTGCGGTAGTTAACGCTATTTGTAAAAACAGTAAAATAGCACCCACTTTCGAGCGCAAGATTGCACTTAATATAGGTTTAATATGTAACATAATGCGCCCTCCTATTGGCTTTTAAGATAAATGGCTGGCTGTGTTTTACACACTAACCATGCGGGATAAAGGCCAGCAATAAAACTTGCAATCAGTGATAGTGCAGGTGCTGCCAGCAACATCGACCCATCCATCGTGGCTAAGGTATTGTAGTAGCTATTAGTGGTTCTCACGCCCCATAAACCAAGTTGTGCAATGGCAATACCCAATACACCACCGGCGAAGCCAATAACAGACACCTCAACAATATGCTGTAGGAATATTTGTCGCTTACTGGCTCCAAGTGCACGTCTTACGCCTACCTCAGGGGCGCGTTTAAGAAACTTCGCTAACAGCAATCCAAGAATGTTGGCAACACATACCATTAAGAACATAAAGCTTAGGGCCACTAGAATACGATTGTCCTCAGACACCACTTCGTTGTATTCCATCCATTCGTTCACGTTGCGAAGCCCGTATTCGAATGTTTCGCGCTGAAATCGCCCACGGGCATTTTGATCTTCCATATAAGCCATCAAAAAATTACCGTAGGCTTCTTTTTGCTCTTCATTTTCTAGCAATACCCAAAACTGCGTCCACAGTTGTTCAGACCTAAGCAAGTCTTGGTAAGTCCGCAAGGCTTCGTTTTTCCAACCGTTTGTATTACCCCAAGTTCCTACTTCCTCAAGTGGTGCGATAGCAAATGGGATATAAATAGATTCAGCTTCATTAAATGCCCCGTTATTCACATCGTAATATTTAAGATGATGCTCCCAATTCTCAGTTACGCCTACTATGCGATAGCTTTTGTTATCGAGGTAAATTTCTTTACCTACTGAGTTTTCACCATTGAAGAAGCGATCGTTTATGTCTTTTGTAATTACTGCTACATAGGGTTTATCGTCTTGCGCATCTCTTGACCACGCCTGACCGTAAATAAATGGGCGCTCAAAAATTTGAAAAAACTCGGTATTTACCAGCCTCGCAGGCTCCATGCGTGGTTTTACATCGGGCGTATTAAGATGTACTGAAAAGCCAGTGCGAAAACTGGGGCTGCTAAGCAAATCCATGTCGGCATGATAAAGATTTACCGAATCTTGGTAGCTTAGCTGATAGGGTAAATTGTCTGATGAGCTCCATCCGTGCCCTTCATCCATCAATTTCAGCTGAGGATAGTGAATTTTGCTGCTTTTGTGGGGAATAGGATCCATCGACATCATGTGGTAAACCGAAAAACTTGTCATGGTAATACCAATACCTATCGCTATTGCAAATACCATTAAAAAGCTGATAACCGGCGTATTTTTTACACTGCGCCAGCTTAAATTAATGTAGTGAAGTAGCATCTTACACCTCTGCTGTTTTAGGCGTAGTGTTAGGCGTGGTGTTTGAACTTGATACACCCGTTTCCGGTTTACCTTGGTATAGCGTAAAGTCTGCTAGCTGACCATCCACAACTTGTATGTTTCGCGGTGCTCTGCGAGCCAGCTCAGGGTCGTGCGTTACCATTACAATGGTGGCACCGTTTCTATTGATTTCCTCAAGTAGCTCCATGACTTGACGTGCCATCAAGGTATCTAGGTTACCCGTGGGCTCGTCGGCTAATAAAAAACGCGGGTTACCTGCAAGTGCTCGAGCTATTGCAACACGCTGTTGCTGACCACCAGACAACTGTTGAGGTAAGTGTTTCGCTCGGCTTACTAAGCCTACCTGCTCTAAGCATTCATCAATTCTGCGCTTGCGATCTTTTGCGCTTACACCGCGATAGCGCAGCGGCACTTCAACATTCTCAAAAATGTTTAAATCGGGAATAAGGTTAAACCCCTGAAAAATAAATCCAATTTTCTGATTTCTTAGGTCGGCTCGCCGGTTGTCTGAAAGGTCACCGACATCAATACCGTCTAGCGTATACTGACCCGATGTAAAGGGCTCAAGCAAACCAGCCATATTTAAAAATGTAGTTTTGCCCGACCCTGAAGGGCCAGTAACTGCAATAAATTCACCTTCGTTAACGTCTAATGAAAAGTCTCTCAGGGCATGCGTTTGAACACTGTCCGTTTGATACACTTTACTTATTTTCTGCATTTTCAACATCACAATAATCCTTGTCTTATCGTAGTAACACCGAAGGTGCTTGTTTAAATTTGTCGTAGTTAGAAGTAATAATTTGGTCGCCTTCTTGAAGGCCTTGAAGAATTTCAACTTCGCGCATACTTGTTACGCCAATTTGAATGGGAACGCGTTTGGCCAAGTCTCCTCGCACGAGGTAGGCGGTATTGCCACCGGCTTGTAGAAAACTGCCGCGATTCACTTTGAGCACGTTGGTGCGATTTTCTAAAAGAATGCGTGCAGAAACTTGCTGGTTTTGCCTGATAGACTGCGCGCTGTTTTCTGGGAAACGCACGCGGGCACTGACCTCGCGCTCAACCACTTCAGGAGAGATCGATACCAACTTTCCATGAACGGTTTGATTTCCCATGGTGAGTTCTACATCCATACCAATACCCAGCTCATTGGCGTAACTTTCAGCAACATTTAGTTCGGCTTCATAAGCAGTTAAATCTACTAATGTCATAAGCAACTCATTTTTTGCTACCAGCGCATTGGGTTGAATTAACACATTGCCCACAATGCCCGACACGCTTGCTTTAATCCGCAAATTAGCGAGTTGTCTTTCAAATTCTTCAACAATTAACGCTTGTCTTGCCACTTTCTCTTCACTGGTTTTAAGTTCAAAAGCTAAGGTGTCAGATGAAAGCGCAATTTCACTCATAGCATGCTTATAAATAACCTGTGCTCTGGCCACGTCATCTTGAGCTTTTTCGTAGTCAATTTGGCTGATTAAATGGTCTGCAACAGATATAGCCGCACGTTTATTTTCACGAATAGCCGCATCTAACTCGACTTTCGCTAAATCGGCTTGTTTATTTAATAGCAGCGTTTTGCGTCTTACGTCTAGCTCTTGTCTGGCTAGGTCACTTTGTAAACTGTCTAACACAAGTTGTTCTTGTTTAAGCGTGTTTTGTAATTCCGGAGAATCAATAATAGCAATGGTTTCGCCTGCTTCAATTGAATCGCCTGGCATAACATTCAACATGACATAACCTTGCTCTGGGCTATACACTTGCGGTGCGTTTGCCGCAATGATCTTACCCGTGGTAATAATATCGCGTATTAAATCGCCTTTTTGAACGGTGTGAACTTTGAGTGATTCTTTAGCAAGAGAAACATCGGCAGTTGGCCCTGAAAATGCCAAGTACCCTAAAACACTTATTGTCACGCCTGCCATTGCAGCAAATAACCCTTTCTTTTTGTTCGACTTTGGCGCAACTTCAACGTCTTGATTGCTGGTATCTTGTATCATTGTGTTTCCTTTCTTTCAGTGGTCTCTACGTTGGCAAGGACCACACCTAATAAAATGACAGACAATGGGAGACCAATAAAATGAAGAAAGATCATTGTGAAAACTCCTTGGCATAGTAAGTCGACTGCGGACTTTTTTTACTTATGCAAGATTGAATACCAGTTATGTGCCAAAATTTAAAACACTGATTTAATTGAACTTTTATTTTTTTAGTGTGGGGAAAGTGTCCGATTCGGACACGTTTAGATGTCCGCGAAAAAAGGCGGACACTGAGACGGATAGATACGATAGTAGCAATTTTTTGGAGTTAAACCGCTTCCAATGCCTCTGACAGCCTAGAAACTGCAA
>CAYSDZ010000069.1:0-9696 GCA_964429915.1 uncultured Alteromonas sp. | reverse complement strand
AAAAAAGTATGCGGTTGTCCTGTGCGGATATATGCACCTTGAAAGAACCTGTGTTATTGTTTAACTATCTATTGATAACGACTTCTTGAGACACACCATGGTTTATAACACCTCTGAATTATGTGACTTGTTTGCCGATAGCGTTGACGTGGTAGAGCCTCTTTTTGAAAGCTATGGGGGACTGAGTTCGTTTGGCGGCGAAATTACAACGATAAAGTGTTATGAAGACAAAGGCTTGATAGAGCGAGTGTTGTCAGAGCCGGGTGAGGGCAAAGTATTACTGATAGATGGCGGGGGCTCATCTCGGCGAGCCCTTATTGATGCCACGTCCGCCCAAGATGCGCTAGACAACGGTTGGGAAGGCATTATTTGTTTTGGTAGTGTCAGAGATGTCGATACCCTAGCTGATATCGATATAGGTATTCTAGCTGTAGCGTCTATTCCGGTTAGTGCAAGTTCAGAAGAGGTGGGCGATGTAGATCTTCCCGTGAATTTTGGTGGCGTGACATTTTTACCAGAGGATCATGTTTACGCTGACAGCACAGGGGTTATCTTGTCGCCTGAACCCTTAGATTTAGATTAGCGCAGGCAACATTACTTTTCGTTACTGATTATAACCCCATCTCGACACCAAGGTTTGACTAAGCCCAAGATGATCAAGGATCCGAGCAACGACAAAATCCACTAAGTCATCGATGGACTTAGGTTTGTGATAGAAGCCGGGTGATGCGGGCATGATTGTAACGCCCATTTGAGAAAGTTTATGCATGTTCTCTAAATGAAGTGTCGATAGCGGCATTTCGCGAGTTAACAGTATAAGCTGACCGCGCTCTTTCAGTACGACATCGGCACCTCGCTCAATCAAATTATCGCTAGCGCCATTGGCAATGGCTGAAAGTGTACCTGTAGAGCATGGACATACCACCATTTGCTTAGGCGCAGCGGAACCCGATGCGACAGGTGAAAACCAATTCTCTTTTCCAAAAACCTGTATTTGTTCAGGGCGTGCATTAAAGTAATCGCTTAGGAATGCTTGTGCTTTTTGTGGCTGCGAGGGTAATGCAATATCCGATTCTGTTTTAAACACCACTTGCGCTGCCGAAGAAATTAACACGAATACCTGGATGTGTTGTGCAACTAATTCGCGCAATAAAGCCAATGCATAGGGAGCACCCGATGCGCCCGTGATCGCAAGTGTCACTTGCTTGTCGAATACCTGTAATGCTACATCGTTCGGTTTGGTGTTAATTGATTCAGTCATATACTTTCAGTCATATTGCGTTTGATTCTAGTGCATTTAATAGTTTGGTGTGAATACCGTCAAAACCACCGTTGCTCATTACCACAATGGTATCGCCTTCCTTTGCGTGCGACTGGAGTGCCAAAACCAAGTCATCAGTGTTAGAGCAAGTGTGTACGGGGATCGGTGAATTTTGGGTGTGTAACAAGTTAGAAAGCCAAGTCATAGATGCGTCTACTTTTATCCACACTTCATCGGCATCTTGCCATGAGTCGATTAAGGTTTGCTGGTGAAAGCCCATTTTCATGGTATTAGAACGAGGTTCGATAACCGCTATCAAGCGTTTATCAGATTGTCGCTTTTTTAATCCGCTCAATGAGGTTTTGATAGCCGTCGGGTGATGTGCGAAATCATCGTAAACATCGATGCCGTTCACGGTGCCTTTCAGTTCCATACGCCGTTTAACATTGACGTATTGCGTTAAGGCTTCAGCAGCCACGTCAGGTTTTACGCCTACATGATGAGCGGCTGCAACCGCCATAGCGGCATTATTCATATTGTGCTCACCAAACAAAGACCACTTAACACTGATTTCCGGCGTGGTAAGGTCCGGCGTGGCAAGGTATTGTACCGTAAACTCGCTAAAGTCAGCGGTTTTGGGATGGATCACCCAATCTTTACCCAGTTGGCGTTGCTCGCTCCAGCAGCCTAGTCGCAAGGTGTGTTGCACCGATTCATCAGCAGCAAACGACAATACGCAGCCATGTTCAGGTACTAAGCGAACTGCATGGTGAAGCTGAGTTTGTATTGCTGATAAGTCAGCGTAGATATCGGCGTGATCGAACTCCAAATTATTAATGATAAAGGTTCTGGGCAGGTAATGAACGCATTTGGCGCGTTTATCAAAAAAAGCACTGTCGTATTCGTCTGCTTCAATTACGAAAAAAGGAGACGCGCCCAAACGAGCCGATTGACCGAAATTTTGTGCGACACCACCAATTAAAAACCCCGGTTCAAGGCCAGCATATTCCAAAATCCAAGTTAACATGCTGGTAGTCGTGGTCTTACCATGAGTGCCTGCCACTGCAAGTACCCAGCGGTCACGCAATACATTTTCGCGTAACCATTCCGGACCACTGACATAAGGAATATTGTGGTTCAATACATGTTCAACCGCAGCGTGGCCTCTAGAAAGGGCATTACCTATGATGACTACATCGGGTCTTTTATCAAACTGACGTAGGTCGTCGGATTGATTCAAGCGGATGCCTAGTTGTTCAAGCTGCGTGCTCATGGGAGGATATACATTGCTGTCAGAGCCGGTTACTTTATGACCAAGCTCAGCGGCTATCGCTGCTATGCCTCCCATAAATGTGCCGCAAATACCTAAAATATGAACGTGCATAAATGTCTATGGCCTTGTTTTAATAGAGATACTTTAACAGATGTAATTCGTCGTTCACACCGAAGTGAATCCCCGATACAATAAAATAGCACGTAATCATTAACGACAAGAAGGCATACTCACCGGATGAAACGTTTAAACTCTCAGCTCCAAAACGATGGCGCCCCGCTCGAACTGATACTTTTGATCAGAACCTTACTAGCAGGCTGCAAAGAAATTTCTTTTCGCGTGAGTCAGGGAGCGCTGGCAGGCGTGTTAGGTTCAACCTTAAGTGAAAATGTACAAGGCGAGAAACAAAAGAAACTGGATGTAATTTCAAATCAAATCTTGAAAGATATATTGAAAGAGTCTGGTTATGTAAAAGCCATTTCTTCAGAAGAAGAGGACGAAGTTGTACCGTGCGATCCAGATGGCAAGTACCTTGTGAGTTTTGACCCGCTCGATGGCTCGTCGAACACTGAAATTAATAGTTTGATAGGAACGATTTTTTCAATTACTCATGCGCCTCAATGGATGAAACCCAACGATCCCTCTGCGTTTTTACAGCCGGGTACTCAAATGGTTGCGGCAGGGTATGTGCTGTATGGCCCTTCAACAATGTTGGTCATGACCACAGGAAGAGGCACGCATATTTATACCTTAGATAAAACGCACGGTGGTTTTCTTCTTACTAAACCGTCAGTGCAGGTGCCTGAAGATACCGCAGAATTTGCTATCAATGCGTCAAATCAACGGTTTTGGGAAGAGCCGATGCAAGATTACGTGGCAGACTTATTAAAAGGAAAGGATGGACCTCGTGAAAAAGACTACAACATGCGTTGGGTTGCGGCGATGGTGGGCGATATTCACAGAGTGTTGTGCCGTGGTGGTATCTTCCTTTATCCATTTGACAAGCGAGACCCTTCAAAACCTGGAAAATTGAGATTGTTATACGAAGCCAATCCAATGGCCTTTTTAGTTGAGCAGGCTGGAGGGCTTGCCGTTACTGGAGAGGGTAGGATTATGGAAGTTATGCCTACTGAAATTCATCAACGCGTTGCCACGATTATTGGCTCAAAGAACGAGGTTGAAGCATGCTTGGAATATGGCAGCTAGGAATTTATACTAGCGCATAAATGTAATCGTCAATCAATATAACCGTCAATTTAGTTGAAAGGATAAACCAATGAGTTTAAACGACGTTCCAGCAGGTAAGAAACTCCCTGAAGAAGTGAATGTAATTATCGAGATCCCTGCTCATGCAGACCCTATTAAATATGAAGTAGATAAAGACAGCGGTGCGGTGTTTGTAGACCGTTTTATGGCAACGTGCATGCACTATCCTGCTAACTATGGTTATGTGAACAATACCTTGTCAGATGATGGCGACCCAGTAGATGTATTGGTTGTCACGCCGTTCCCTCTGATCAGCGGCTCAGTGATCCGCTGTCGCCCAGTTGGTGTTCTGAAAATGACGGATGAGTCTGGGTTTGATGCTAAAGTCATTGCCGTGCCAGTCGACAAGCTCACGAAAATTTACAGCGATGTAAAAGAAGCCACTGACCTGCCTTCTTTATTGCTTAAGCAAATCGAGCATTTCTTTGAGCACTATAAAGATCTCGAAGAAGGTAAATGGGTAAAAGTAGAAGGTTGGGATAACGCAGAAGCCGCGAAGAAAGAGATAGTTGAAAGCGTTGAGCGTTACAACGCCGATTAAAAAGTTGATACACAAGGCAGAGCAATCTGCCTTCTTAATATGAGCGAGTGATAAATTGCAAAAAATAATCGGGTTTCTGAGTTTGCTATTCCTGTATGCTTGCCCATTTGCATTTACAACCAATGCAGCCGAGCCTAAAGAGCTGTTTTGGGAAGATTTAACCCCTAAAGACTTTTTTGCTCTGCCGCCACCTGATTTTTCGCATGATAACAAAATGCCCCAACTTCAGCCCAATGCGCCTTTGGTTGAGGCTTTAGACGGGCAGTTTGTAAAAATTCCCGGCTTTATCGTTCCGTTGGAAGGAACAGCTGAAAAAACAACTGAATTTTTGCTTGTACCTTATTTTGGTGCTTGTGTGCATGTACCGCCCCCGCCTTCCAATCAGATTGTATATGTACGGTTTACCGAAGGCGTAAATATTGGTGATCTTTATGATGCTGTTTGGATAACGGGCACTCTATCAACATCAGGTTGGGAGGGAGACATCGCCAGTGTGGGCTATACCCTTTCTGGCAATGCGATTGAGCCGTTTGAGCCTTAGTCTTCCTAGTTAATCTTCTAGATCTGCAACTTCTGCGACTTCACTGTTTTCCGAAGAAGCGCTGTTGTTTTCTATTCTGCGATTACCAAAGAGCGTGTGAAACTTGGTTGGAGAACTTTTAGCTAAGTATTTAAGCCACAGTTTTTCAAGCCTTTTTTCTGCAGGATAGTCGCCCTTGCACACACTAACGAAGCGAATTTCATCGTCGTTTTCTGGACTTAAAAATCCGTTTGCTAGCCTATACAAGGTATCGCCATATTTCTCGAGCTCGTACGATTCAGAAATACTAAAATGCCCACTGCGGCGTATACCATACCGAAAATTTCTTACATCATTAAAAGGTTTTGCACCAAAACGAATAGCTGAGTCTGTCATCTGTAAACCTCATTAAAAAGAACACTCCGACAAAGGAAAAGCTATACCTAAATTCACATTTCTAAAAACAAAATATTTTTATGCTCAGGTACAAATTTTTTAATCTTCTTTTTTGTTTACACCTCTATGACTCATGTACGCGCTTTACAGCAGTGGCTTTAAAAATCGGCCAGTATGCGATTGCTCTACTTTCACTATATTTTCAGGTGTGCCTTTTGCAATAATCTGTCCACCGCCGCTTCCTCCCTCTGGGCCTAGATCTACAATCCAGTCGGCAGTTTTTATCACATCCAAGTTATGCTCAATTACAACGACAGTGTTGCCGTGATCACGCAATTTATGAAGTACCGCTAATAATTGTTTGATATCGTGAAAGTGCAAACCCGTGGTGGGTTCATCTAAGATATAAAGAGTTTGTCCTGTGTCGCGCTTCGACAGTTCTCTTGCAAGTTTGACGCGTTGAGCTTCGCCCCCTGAGAGCGTCGTCGCGGCTTGACCTAATCGAATATAAGACAAACCTACATCCATTAGTGTTTGCAGTTTTCGTGAAATAGAAGGGATAGCGTCGAAAAATTCACGCGCGTCTTCTACGGTCATTTCTAAGACTTCGTGAATATTTTTACCCTTGTAGGTTACTTCCAGTGTTTCGCGATTGTAGCGCTTCCCTTTACATACATCACAAGGCACGTAAACATCGGGTAAAAAGTGCATTTCAACTTTTATGACTCCGTCACCTTGGCAGGCTTCACATCGCCCTCCTTTCACATTAAAGCTAAAGCGACCGGGTTTGTAGCCTCGAGACCGCGCTTCTTGTGTGCCGGAAAACAGCTCGCGGATGGGGGTGAAAATACCGGCATAAGTAGCCGGATTAGAGCGTGGTGTGCGGCCTATAGGGCTTTGGTCTATATCAACCACTTTGTCGAGCTTATCCAAGCCGCTGATTGAATGATACGGCGCAGGTTCAGCCGTTGTCGCCCTGTTCAATTCAGTTTGAGCAATACGATAAAAAGTATCATTAATTAAGGTCGATTTGCCTGAACCCGAAACCCCAGTAATGCAAGTCATCACTCCCGTAGGAATCTTTAAGTCTACCGCTTTTAGGTTGTTACCTTTTGCACCTTTTAATTCGATCCATTCATTATTTTTGGCTTTGAGGCGTTTTTGGGGAAGGTCAATTTTTTCTATACCTGAAAGGTATTTCCCTGTTAGTGAATGTTCACTATTTTTTATATCATCTACGGTACCTTCAGCAATAATTTCACCACCGTGCACACCTGCGCCGGGCCCAATGTCTACCACATAGTCGGCCTCGCGAATGGCATCTTCATCGTGTTCTACCACAATCACGGTATTGCCTAAATCGCGCAAGTGAGTCAAGGTTTTTAATAAGCGCTCATTGTCACGTTGGTGTAAGCCGATGGAAGGTTCATCTAACACGTACATTACGCCTACCAAGCCTGCACCAATTTGACTGGCGAGTCGAATGCGCTGCGCTTCACCACCCGACAAGGTATCAGCACTGCGCGCTAAAGAGAGGTAATTTAAGCCCACGTTAATAAGAAAACGGAGCCTGTCCATAATCTCTTTCAAGATCTTTTCAGCTATTTGCTTTTTTTGTCCCTCAAGGTGCAAGTTTTCAAAGAAGTCGTAGGCTTCTGCAATTGACATTTCGGTTATGCTGGGCAGGGCTGTGCCGTTAATAAACACGTGTCGCGCTTCTAGCCGAAGTCGTGTACCGCCACAAGAATGGCAGGGTTGATGATTCATATACTTGGCTAGCTCTTCGCGCACCGAATTCGACTCGGTTTCTTTGTAGCGCCTTTCCATATTTGGAATAATACCCTCAAAGGGGTGTTTACGCTCCATTACGTCACCGCGTTCGTTAATATATTTAAACGCGATAGCTTTGCCGCGAGAACCATATAAAACGATGTCTTTGGCTTCGTCGCTCATATCGTCGTAAGGCATGCTTAAATCGAACTTGTAGTGTTCTGCAACCGACTGGAGCATTTGAAAATAATAGTAGCTGCGCTTATCCCAGCCTCGTATTGCGCCCCCTGAGAGCGATAGTTCGCCATTCGCAACCACGCGAACGGGGTCAAAAAACTGTTTTGTTCCTAAACCGTCACAGGTAGGGCATGCGCCTGCAGGGTTGTTGAATGAAAACAGGCGAGGCTCTAGTTCGCTAATGCTATAGCCACAAACAGGACAAGCAAAGTTAGCTGAAAAGACAATTTCGTCCTTTTCTGGTTCGTCCATGTAAGCTATTTTCGCGGAACCACCTGATAGCTCTAATGCCGTTTCAAAACTTTCAGCCAAGCGCAACTGAATGTCATCTCTAACTTTAAAGCGGTCAATGACCACTTCGATTGTATGTTTTTTACGTAAATCTAATGTAGGAGGGTCGGATAAATCGCATACGTCTCCGTCGATACGCGCTCGAATAAAACCCTGTGCGGCAAGATTTTGTAGCGTTTTGATATGTTCGCCTTTGCGCTCTTGTACCACAGGAGCAAGCAGCATGAGCTTTTCGCCTTCTGGAAGAGATAAGACTTTATCTACCATTTGGCTGATGGTTTGAGCATCGAGCGGAATATCATGGTCGGGACAAGTGGGTGTGCCAACACGGGCATATAGCAGTCTTAAATAATCATATATTTCAGTGATTGTGCCGACAGTTGACCTTGGATTGTGTGAAGTCGATTTCTGCTCTATGGAAATTGCCGGAGAAAGCCCTTCAATGTGATCCACATCGGGCTTTTCCATCATAGAAAGGAATTGTCTGGCATAAGCTGATAGCGATTCAACATAACGGCGTTGACCTTCAGCATACAAGGTATCAAAGGCCAGTGACGATTTGCCCGAACCAGATAAACCGGTGATGACCACTAACTTATCTCTGGGGAGCGTAAGGTTAATATTCTTTAGGTTGTGTGTGCGAGCACCGCGAACTTCAATTTTATCCATACCAAACCGCGAACGTTTAAAAACGAGATTATGCCATAGAGGCGAGAATTAATATTGCTTTATAGAAAGAACTTCTACGTGGGCTTAGGTACACAGATCATCGATTTGTTATGTTATTATCTCAGCCCTTTTTTATTGAGCATCCAATACAGAGAGAAATACTGCTTGTGAATGCGCTAGAAATACGCACAGCCTTGGTTTTAGCATCAATTTATATGTTCCGAATGTTGGGGCTTTTTATGGTGTTGCCCGTATTGGCTATATCTGCTCAGAATTTTGAAGACTATTCCCCCACGCTTGTCGGTATTGCTATCGGGGGGTATGGCTTGATGCAAGCCTTACTGCAAATTCCGATGGGTGCTTTATCAGATAAGTTTGGCAGAAAGCCTGTGATCACTATTGGATTATTGGTTTTTGCACTTGGGAGTGTCATTGCCGCTTACGCTGATAGCTTAACAACGCTTGTTGTGGGGCGTTTTATTCAAGGCGGCGGCGCTATTGCTGCGGCAATTATGGCGTTAGCAACCGATGTCGCCAGAGAAAAGGCTCGGCCCGTAGTGATGGCGGTAATTGGTATTGCGATTGGATTCTCCTTCTATATCGCAGTACTGGTTGGCCCTGTGATTACTGCACGTTTTGGAATTTCAGGGATATTTTGGTTAACCGCTATCGGTGCTATTGCCAGTATCCCAATGCTTCTTTTGTTAGTGCCAAATGCGGTTAAATCAGCCGCGAGTGCCGACCTTGTACCCAACAAAAAAGGCTTAGTCCAACTCGCCATTAAATCTCAGCTTTGGCGGCTCAACGCTTCCGTTTTTTTACTTCATCTTGCTATAACTCTTCTATTTGTGCCCTTCCCTAAGTTACTGAGTTCCGTTGGTTTTGAATTGGGGGCGCAATGGAAGGTGTATTTGCCTGTTTTGGTGGTATCCATTGTGGGCTTAGGTTTTATTATGGGAATTGCTCGCGCAAATAAGCAGAAAAAAGCCTTGTTTTTAGCCGGTGCTTGTATGATAAGCGCTTTATTGTCGTTGGCGTTAAACGATGGTACTAATTTAAGCGTTATCGTTATTGCTGGGGCGCTGTTTTTCACTGGGTTTAATTATCTCGAAGCAACATTCCCTTCTTTGGTATCGAAATTTGCCCCAGCCGGTGAAAAAGGGTCTGCGATGGGAATTTATTCAAGTTGCCAGTTTTTAGGTGCGTTTGCTGGTGGCACTTTAGCCGGTGTGCTAACAGAACGCCTGTCAGTGAGTTGGGTTTTCGGCTTAGGCACATTGAGTGCTGCGCTTATTTTATTGGTTTGCAGTCGTATTCAGAACGTTGCAAAAATTCAGCGTCTAGTATTAGAGCCGCAAAACGTGCATCTTGATAAACAAAAAGCGCTGCGAAATGTGTTGGCTTTAGAAGGTGTAGTAGACGCTAGATGGAGTAAAACGGATCCGGTTCTATATGTGAATGCTGCTCATTCC
>CAYSDZ010000068.1:0-10690 GCA_964429915.1 uncultured Alteromonas sp. | reverse complement strand
CAATATGCCTCATTCTTTTTTGTGCATCACTTGTTTTAATTTATCAGCACTTGGTGGGAATAGAGACGTTTTCATTTAAAAATATTAAAACGTTAATGGCGATTTCATATTTGATTACCTCAATAGGTTTTTACTTTTCTAACATAAAAAGTTCGAAAAAAAGGGCCGATTGAAGGCCCTTTCAGTTCAACTAATCAAACTTAAAACCGCAACGAGGCACTCAAACGGAAACGTTGAGGCGCGCCAGGCTCTACCCAGACTTCTGCAAAAGAATTGGTATAAAATTCTTCATCAAACAGATTGTCGATATCTAGCCTTACGGTCACATTTTCAAACGGCTCAATTTGCGCAAAGGCTCGCACAGTGGTGTAGCTTGGCAAAAAGAAGTCAGTACCCGTTTGGCCTAAACGTTCGTCTACATAGAGTAGCCCTGCACCAAACGTAGCTGGCATGTTTGCAAGGGTAAGGCTATTAGTCAGTTGAATGTTTAACTGATTTTCAGGCACATTAATTAAGGGGTCACCGGCAGAAATCGGCGCGACAAAGTTCGGGTCGGCAGTATCGTTTGTGCTTTCGGCATCAATGAAGGCATAGGAAAACCACAGTTCCCAGTTATCGGCGAATTGGGCATTAAGGTCAACCTCAAGCCCTTTGCTTTCTGCTTCTCCACCCGGGGTAAGGAAAAACCCATCGGCGGCCTCAGGGCTGTCATCAAAGACCAAAATATTGCTTTGGTTAATGTTAAATACTGATACGGTTAATGATCCGGTGACATTTTCGAATAAGCGGCTAAGTTCTGCTTTAAAGCCAATTTCTGCTGAATCCGACTGGTTAGGGCTGAACGGATTACCAGCAAAATCAGACCCTGTAAGTTGTCTAAAGCCTTCGCCATAACTGGCATACACACTCATGCCTTCGTTGAATAAATAAACAGCGCCAAATTGAGGAGAAAAGCGAGTGTCTGACTGAGAAGCCGTGGTAACAGGAGAGGCTCTTCGGTTATCGATATCTTGTTCAAAATTATCAAAGCGGCCACCTAAGCGGATTTGAAAATTTTCGCTGATATTAATTTGATCTTGGATATAAATACCCCATGCTTCTTGTACCTCCAACCGGTCTAAATTAGGGCTCAATTCAAACTGCTCTACTTGGCCGTAAACAGGGTTTAAAATATCTAAAGGCAAATATAAGCTTAGATCCAAGTCGTTGATGTCGGTGTCGGCAGAGAAAAAAGGCGGGCGGTAACGTAAGATCACTTGATCGTTTTCAAACTTATCGTAATCCGTTCCTACAATAAGTCGATGACTTAAGCTGCCCGTTTCAAATTCACCGGCTAGCTCAGCACGTAATACCATATACTCAGTATCAAAGTTTCTGAATCGCTGGAAACGCGATAAAGTCCGTTGCTCAGGGTCGATAAATAAGGTTTGGCGGCCTGCAAAATTGGTTTCTGAGGCTAATCCTTCAAAGGTGGTATCGCGAATGCCCAAACCTGCAAGCAAGCTCCAGTTATCCGAAAAGTCATGTGAAATTTCAAATTGATGCCCTACGACTTCAGTATTAATGTCGCCGTCACCTGGCTCTCCAACGAACGTTTCAATAGGTTGACGACCCAGTTCCCCGTCTATGGCGACGACGCCTCTGTCAAAGGGGATTTCTTGACGGGTAAATTCAAGCTCATAGGTCATGCTAGTTTGATCGGATACTGCCCATGCGATTGAGGGATAGAAACCAGTTCGCTTAGTTTGCACTGTTTCTCTGAAACTCTCGGCGTCGTCAAAAAAGCCTACGACACGAATACCGACATTTTCTTCTTCTCCAGCCACCGTTTGAAAATCGGCTTCTAAGCGCACTTGCTCCCAACTGCCGTAGGTAGCGCTGAATTCGCCCCCTGTCGAAAACGTGGGGCGTTTTGTGACCAAATTAATCGCGCCTCCGGGTTCCCCTCGACCAAATAAAGCCGCTTTAGGGCCTTTTAATACTTCAACGCGCTCAACACCTACTAGATCTCTCGGGCCACCAAAACCCCGGCCTGCATTAAAGCCGTTGACTAAAAAACCACTGGGTAAGTTTTCATCGCCTGCAAAACCACGTATGGCAAAACTATTCCAAAGACCGCCAAAATTGTTTTGTCTAGCCACGGACGCCGATAAGTCTAATGCTTCATTGAGATTTAAGGCGCCGGCATTTTTAATCAGCTCTAAATCAATTTCCTGCACAGCGGCTGGCACTTCTTTATATTCAAACGCGCCTTGATAGGCTTGGCGCTGCCCAATGATATCTATCTTTTCTATGTCAGCGTTGTCGTCAGCCAACGCGTGGCTGTTGAACATAATTGCAGCCAATACCGCAGTGCATAAATACTGTTTTTTCACGTATGTATTCCTTTTAAGTGTGTTTATTGAGTAGCTTCGGGTGGTATGTAAACTGGGAGCGTTTTAAACGCCTCTTGTGAATAGTCAATATCGTTAAATAAATAGGGGTAGTAGAACGCTCTCAAAGACTGATGAAAGTTTCGAACTGATTGCTCATAGCTCAGCATGGTTTTTATATCAGTGCCAGCAATGCGAGAGAGCATACGGTCGGTAAGCATAGAGGGGGAAAGAAACGCTGCATATCCACCTAAACTATTCTTATGCAGTCTTGCTTGTTGATAAGCTTGAGAGAGCGATTCGACTTTCTGGTCACCGACTTGCTGAAAGGCGTAATACCATTTCCACTCAAATTGCGAGTTCATTGCGGTTTTGTTTTTCCATTCAGGGTGACGTGCTAAAAATGGAGTCCATGTAGCTGGTTTAGGCAAATCCCATGCGTCATTCACAGCTTCTCTTTGCGTAAGTAATATATCGCCCCCGTTAGGGCTGGCTACAGTGGTTTCAATGAGAGTATTCGCAGTGGCAGGAATAACAACAGTCAATACTAACCAAATGCTTAATAGGGTAGCGGCAATCGTAGCTGAACTTTTTTCGGCTAAGCTGCGAATGTTTCCTACAAGGTTTGCAAGCAGCACCCAAAAGCCACAGTGTGCAACGGTGATTAAGCTTATAACAAAGACATCAAAGAAAACCGTATTGCTGATACCTGCACCTATCCAAAGCGGTATGAGTATCGCGATACTGATTAGCCCCCCTATAGCTACGCTTCGACTGTGCCACAAATTTTTATTGTTGTTTGCAGAGGCGATCAGTAAATCAAAGCGGCCAGCGGCTTTTTCACTTGAACGTAAATCATGCATCAACAGAATAATCAGTAAGGGTAGCAATGCGCTGACTAAAAATGCGTAATCAAAGTGACCGAATAGAGCTAAGACCGGATTAGCAGCGTCAGATTCGTAAATCTGACCTTCAATTGCTAGCATACGTATGCGGTGTTTCCACGGAAACACATCTCGCTGTCCTATAGAAACAAACGCATTAGAGGACGGGGGGAAATAGGTAAAATGAAAACTGTAATAAGCTGCGCTGCCATAGTCAGACTGATTGTTCAAAACTACTGATCTTTCTTGTTGGTCTTTTTCTTGGAGCTGTTTTATGGTGTTGAGTTGTGTATTAATTTCACTGATACCAGACCAAACTGCAAATACAGATAACAGAAACGCGACACCAACAGCGCCTTTTATTTGGTTTTGGCGAAGCAAAAATTGCAGCTCCCGATATACACTTGCCATCACAAGATGCGCTCCTTTTTGATGATAAGTCTGCTCATACAAGCTAGCCCGAAGATAAGCCACAGTAGCAGTTGAGCGAACGCGAGACTGGCACGCGCTAGTCGATCGGATGGAGGTGAAGCTTGGAAAGAAAATTCAGATAAGATCCGCCAATTGTCGGCACTGATCCGCGCTTTTTGTCCACTTTCTTTGCTCTGATTGCGATTGATGTCGTCGGCATAGTCTAAGGTAGTTTCATGTAGACTATTGAGCCCTTGCACAAATTTAAAGCGCACATTCTCAGCTTCGCGTAGAAAGCGATGATGCGTGTCTAAATCTGTTGCAGCCAAACTCATCGAGTAACTTGATAGCGCTAACATCGGAGTAAGCCAACCAAATTGGCGTGCTAAATGCGCCTGATTTTGTTCTTCATTCATTCGCTGTTCGGCGAAGGTATTGAGGACTTCAGTAAGCTGTTGTTCAGAATACTGGGCCACAACGCCACGAAAATTAATAGGCAGTTCTTTTATATCGTTCACATTATATTGGGCTAACAGATTCGCTTTGAGAGCAGCAAAGGCAGGGTCTGACGCATTGTGGCCGTCACCGAGCTTTTTCATCGCTTGGATAACGTCAAAATCGCTTTCTATTTTGCTTGGTGAGGGAGAAAACGCAGAAACAGCAGAACTGCTTAAGCGAGGAAGTAAAATGCAAAAAACCATCCAAAGACTCATAAGCAGTACAAGACTAACATTGCTTTTTTGACACAGCGAAGAACACACAGTTACCAACGAGGCCCATACAGTCATATACATGATGTAACCGAAACCAAAGGCAATGGCACTCAGTAAGGGTTCACCATTGATTATGGTCCAAACTATTGAACACAATAAGGGAACCAAAAAAAGGAAACTGGCGCTAAGTAGCGCTAAAAACTTACCAAATACAATCTTATTTGCATGAACACCTTGGGCAACCAACATTTGCACGGTGCCAGTTTCTTTTTCACGAGTGACACTAGCATAACCAATAATTATGATGAAAAGAGGTATTGCCACTTGCAATAAAAAGCTGGGAGAAAGCCGACTAAAGCGATTCAAACCAGCTGATTGCTGTTGCTCAGCAAAGGTGGCAGTATTTTGTCTGTGTCCTTCTAAAAATATTGCGTTTCCGGTTAAGGCATTGATACCAGGGTCAACTGAACTTAGCGGCGTGGGCGTTCTAAACACATAGTGGCCGTAATGCACCATTCTGTGAGGATGCCGATCGGGTTGCTCTAAAAACTGTGTATCAGCTTTATTTTGTTGATGCTCTAGCGAGTGTGCCGAACGACTAATGGTAATTGTATTCACCACTAAGCAAATGATCGAAAGTGAAAAACCGACAATCAGCATGACCATAGCGAGTCGCGTTCTTAACCAATATCGCCATTCATCTTTGGCAACAAGAAAAACGGGATGTTTCATCGATTCTTCTCTATAAACGCTTCATGCACGTCATCAATGTTAATGTTTGAATCGTATCCTTGAGCGTTGCGTTTACGAGAAAAACTCCCTACCAACGCACCTTGATGTAATAATCCAATGTTGTCGGCAATCTGACAGGCACCATATACATCGTGTGTTACCATCAACACGGTCGTTCCTGCTTCGGCTAGTTCTGAGACCAAGGCATTAAATTCGTCAATAGCGAGCGGATCCAAGCCCGAAGTAGGCTCATCTAAAAGCAAAACGGGAGCCTCTCTTAGAAGGGCAAGAGCAATAGCGGTTTTTTGCCTCATGCCTTTTGAGTAATTGGCCAAAGGTTGTTGTCGCGCGTCTTGTTTTAAACCCACTTTATCGAGTGCTACATGAACGTGTTCGTTATCTTTGTTCAAGCCAGCGAGAGATAAAAAGTACTCAATATTCTCTATGCCTGATAAATGCGGATAGAGCATTACCGATTCAGGTAAGTAGGCTACTTTTTTTCGAATTTCCGTCATCGCTGACCTTACCGAAAGACCGAGAATGTGCGCATCGCCTTCATACGTTTCATTCAGACCCAGTAAGGTTTTTAAGGTTGTGGTTTTCCCCGCACCGTTTCCGCCTAACAGCGCAAATATTTTTCCCGCTTGAACTGAGAAAGTTAGATCTTTAAGTACCTGTTTGTTCTTGATATAAGTAAACAAGTGAGACGCAACAATGACTTTGTGAGCACCTTGATTCATATATGGCTATTTGGGATATCAAAAATTTTACATTATTGTAATGTTACAATGTATCAAAATGAAGTGTTTTCCAATAATTGGTTTAAAATAATTAAATTAAAACAGAGAGATAGTGCCCATGATTAAGGCAAAATACCTGAGTGTAGCTTTTATTTTTTTGAGCTTTACGGTATCAGCAAATGAGCCAAGTGAAGAAGTGAGCTATGAAAGCGTATTTTCAAACTTAGCATTGAGCTGTATTCATAAAGAATACGGCAACAAAATTGCTCACGTGATGAATAGCGATGCAGACCTAAAACCTCCGCGTGAGCTTTACCCTGCTTTTTACGGTTGCTTTGATTGGCATTCATCCGTCCATGGGCACTGGCTTTTGCTGCGCCTGTTGAATACCCGTGCGGATAAAGTAGATGTAGCAACTATCATGAGTAAATTGTCTCAAAGTTTAAGTGCAGACAACATCGCTGGAGAACTAGCCAATTATCAGCGCCCCAGTATGGGCTCGTTTGAAAGACCGTACGGTATAGCATGGCTGTTTCAGCTTACAGCGGAGTTACGTCAAATGGAAATACCTGAAGCCAAAACATGGTTGGAAAATTTATTGCCATTGGAGCAGCACGCATTAAAAAATATGAGTGAATGGCTCCCTAAACTGACTTTTCCTATTCGTACTGGGGAACACAGTCAAACGGCATTTGCGTTTGGTCTAATGTTAGATTGGAGCCGAGTCGCTAATAATCAAGCGTTTGAGACTTTGCTTACGCAGCGCATTAATGCGTTATATTTACAAGACAAACAATGTCCGCTGGCTTACGAGCCCTCAGGGCAAGATTTTCTGTCGCCGTGCCTTGCCGAAGCAGATCTGATGCGCCGCGTTTTGAACCAGTCTGAGTTTTCTTTGTGGTTAAGTGAGTTTTTTCCCTCACTGACAGAAAATAGTGGAAGCGATTGGTTAATACCCGGTGTTGTAACCGATAAAAGCGATGGCAAACTGGCGCACCTGGACGGTTTGAATATCAGTAGAGCGTGGATGTTAGAGGGGGTCATTAGAGGACTACCTAGCGATGATGCACGTATACCCTCTCTCAAGCGAGCCGTAGAAACCCATAAAAAGGCAGGCTTAAATGCAGTATTGGGTGATATGCACTACATGGGAAGCCATTGGTTAGGAAGTTTTGCTACCTATTTGCAAACACAGCGAGGATTGGATTAGGTACCCGATACCTTTAATCCTCTGATGTGGGTTTAAGTTCGGTAATCACTTTTTGGACGAGTTTGACGCGGCCATTTTTCATTAACGCATCGCGCAGTACATATTCAATCTGCGCGTTTAAACTGCGCAGCTCATCGTCTGACCACCGCTGCATGGCGGCCAAAACATCCTCGTTAATTCTTAAAGGGTACGCTTTTTTGGGCAAAACATTTCCATTAATTTAGGCTATAAAAAACAGTGTTGTTAGTAAATTGTACCCGTATTCACAACAGGTTGTGTTGCTTTATCACCACAAAGCACCACCAACAAATTACTGACCATCGCTGCTTTTCGTTCTTCATCTAATTCAACCACGTTTTGTTCTTTCAAGCGTTCTAGGGCCATCTCAACCATACCTACCGCACCTTCCACAATTTTACTTCTGGCGGCAATGATGGCAGTAGCTTGTTGGCGTTGTAGCATGGCACTTGCAATCTCTTGCGCGTAGGCAAGGTGACTAATTCTCGCTTCATGCACTGTTACGCCAGCTTTACCCAATCTTTCTTGTATTTCTAACTTTAGTTTTTCTGAGATTTCAGTAGGATCGCTCAACAACGATATCTCGTTGCTATCTTGTGGGTCATAAGCGTAACTACTGGCTAAATTTCTGAGTGCTGATTCACTTTGAATAGTGACGTAATTAGCATAATCTTCAACTTCAAACATAGCTTCAGCTGTGTCTGTGACTGCCCAAACCACAATTGAGGCAATTTCAATGGGGTTGCCTAGTTTGTCGTTGACTTTAATCTGCGAGCTTTCAAAATTACGGATGCGTAAAGAAATCGTTTTACGAAGAAAAAACGGCACTGTCCAACGTAGTCCGGTTGTTTTTACGGTACCTACATAGCTGCCAAATAGGGTCATCACTTTCGCCTGATTCGGTTGCACCATGAAAAAACCTAAGCACGATATTAATACAAGTAGAGAGCCTACAACCGCGATAAGGATAGTGCTAGGTCCCGTAACTAACATACTTGCAATTTGCAAAATCAGCAGGGTAATCAAAGCAAAGTATCCGTTGAGTGAAAACCCTTTTTTCTCAATAATCATAACGCTTCCTAATGTGATATCATTTTGATATCAATTTAGCGTCAATGAGCTTTGAAAGCAAGCGACAATCTAAACTGGCATAAAAAAACGCCCTAACATATTGCTATAAGGACGTTTTTTTATTCTTGAAACAACTCGGTGTTAGCCGTTTGAGCTTGATCGTCTCTCGCTTTTTCGGCGGTCTTCGTGCGAAATGTCATCGGCTTGGTCAGCATTTTGTCTACGATCAGGGCTTTGCCGTTCCTCCAATGCCTCGTCTAATTGTTCAATAATAAAATGGGTGTCGTCGTCTTTCATTTCCAATTACCAGTCTCTAGTTTTAATTACATCGAAGGCATATAAATTCAATACAACCTTTACGTATTGCACCTTGCCTGCCTTTAAATATAGTGTAGACGCAACGAAGTAAATTATAAAATTAGAAAACAAAGCTTAATTGTAAAATAACAAAAAAATCGCAAGTGAAAGGGGAAAAAAACTTAAAATATAAGGTTGCAAATAACGCTTTGTCGTTTTATACGCTAGCCTTTATCATAGATAAACAGGTAGTTATTTTTACTCAATATGAAATCTGCACGCAACGAAATCAATTATCGAGAACTATTGAAAGTGGTTCATCAGCCTTTGTTGCTTGTCGATAACGCCGGTGTTATTCAGTTCGCCAACGATGCGCTGTGTCGCTTGCTCCAGGTTGAAGTGCAAAGCGTTGTTCAAACGCATCACTTTAGTCTCATAGATGAAACACATAGAGAATTATATCAAACGTTTTTTGAGCAGTTTTTAACTCATCTTGCTACGCATGAAAATTCAGAAAAAATTGATGTTTCATTGTTAAGTGGTAAAAAAACTATCCGTGCGTCTATAGGCTTACAAACTGTTGGGGACGCGAATAGCGCGATTATTATGATATCCATCAGTCTTTGTACCGAGTGTACGACAGATGAAAAGTGGATGGCGAAATTCTATGAGAATAATCAAGCATTAGCCGAAAAAACCGAGGCTATCGAAAATATCTCCAATATCGCAAAAATTGGCTATTACAAATTAACGCTTGCTACGAACCAACTGACTTGGTCAGATCAAATATATAAAATTCATGAATTACCTGTTGGTTCGCCTATAGATGTAGATATGGCGGTTACCTTTTACGCAGAAAATGCTCAGCCAATAATTGCTAAAGCCGTAGAAAAGTCACTTGAAACGGGTGAAGCTTACGATTTGGAATTGCCTCTTGTTACGGCTAAAAAACGCCGTATCTGGGTAAGAGCAGTAGGGTACGTCGAATTTGAAGATGGCTTGCCAAAGGCGTTACGTGGTTCGTTTCAGGATATAACTAAACAAAGAGAATCATTAATACAAGCGGAAGAATCGATACAATCTAAAAGCGTATTTCTTACTAACATGAGTCATGAGCTAAGAACGCCAATTAACGGTATTTTAGGCCTTGCTGAGTTGCTTGATACACGCTTAACAGACAAAAAAGACAAGGAGTATTTAGACGCCTTGCAACACAGTGCTACCTGGCTGCTTTCTTTAGTGAATCAGGTGCTGTCTTACTCTAAATCTGCGTCGTTACAAGATAAGCTAAGCGAAACCGTTATTGATACAACGTCTTTTTTTAATAAGATGTGTTATTCCCATAGAATAATGGCAGAGAAAAAAGGCTTAGCATTTGTTTATAACAACACTGAATCAGTACCCAGCGAAATACGTGTAGACGCAACAAAATTACAGCAAATAGTTCATAATTTACTATCAAATGCGATTAAGTTTACCGACTCTGGCAATGTTGTTCTAGCACTCGATTTTACCGACCAACAACATTTACAGGTAGTGGTACGCGATACGGGTATCGGTATTCACAAAGATGCGATACCAAGTTTGTTCGATGCCTTTACGCAGGCTGATACGAGCTTAACCCGAAAGCACCAAGGTTCTGGGCTAGGCTTGTCGATCGTAAAACAACTGGTAGGAATAATGAATGGCAACGTAACGTTGCTTAGCGAACTGCATTCGGGGACAGCGGTAAAAGTTCAACTACCCATTGGTTTATGTGCACAAGAAAAAAGTATAAATAGAGACAAAAAGGCAAGCCCCAAACCACAAATTGAATATGCTGGAAGACATATTGTTGTTGTTGAAGATAATGACATTAATCAAGTGATAGTTCGTAATTTTCTTGAGCAAGAGGGTGTACAAGTTACGGTTTGTGACGATGGTGTCGAAGCCATTAATTACATGCAATCTGGCCCATCAATTGATTTGATATTGATGGACTGTCAAATGCCGAGAATGGACGGCTACGAATGCACCCAAAAGCTAAGAATAATTTGTCAGCAAAAGTATAAAAACACGCCTGTCATTGCTGCAACGGCTCATGCCTTTGATGACGAAAAACAAAAATGCTTGGCGGCAGGGATGAATGACGTTCTAACCAAACCATTTAGTAAACAGCAGCTTATGACCATTTTACAGCAATATTTACAAGATTAGACCTGTATGGGGGCAACTAGCGGGAAAATAGTCGTTTCATTTAGCC
>CAYSDZ010000067.1:0-11289 GCA_964429915.1 uncultured Alteromonas sp. | reverse complement strand
ACGCATTTGGATAAACAAGACTCACCGATGACTGCCAACTCATGCAGAGTGCTACCACTAATATCTCTTGCGCATAGGGCTTTCTATGGTGTCCAATTTCAATAATAATAATAACAGCCAATTAGGTATAAATTGTAGACTGGCGAATCTAATGCGCTATCATAAAGAAACGCTAAATTCTTAGAAATAAATATTCATATGAAACAACATACCCTTGCTTTAGTTGCACATGATCATAAGAAATCTGAGCTGATAGCTTGGGCTTTGAAGCATAAGCAGATGCTCAGTCAATATGCGCTTGTTGCCACTGGTACGACAGGAAGGAAATTAACAGAAGCGACGGGTTTAGATATACATCGTTTCAAAAGCGGCCCGCTGGGGGGAGATCAACAAATTGGTGCTTTGATTGCTCAGGAACAACTGTCCGCATTATTTTTCTTTTGGGACCCTCTAAACGCCCAACCGCATGACCCAGACGTAAAAGCCTTATTGCGCTTATGCTCTGTTTATAACACGCCCGTAGCGTGTAACTTGGCTACCGCTGATTTACTGGTATCCTCTCCTCTTTTTCCTGTTTAATATGTTAAAAATAAATTTATCGGCAACGCGCCTCTACCAAGTTGATTTGGCGAGAGGGTTTGCTTGCCTTTCAATGCCCATTTTTCATACGCTATACAATCTTTATGCTTTAGGTTTAATAGAGAGAGCCTTAACGAAAAATGGGTTTTGGGTCGGGTACCAAAAGCTGGGTTTAGGGACTTTCGTTTTTGTTTCCGGGGTCTCATTCATATTAAGTACACAAAACGGTGTGCGCTGGGCAAAGCTTTTAAAACGAATAGGGAAGTTAGCAGGGCTTGCCGCACTTATTTCTATGTCTACTTGGATGATGTTTCCAGATAAATTCATTCGTTTTGGTGTACTTCATTTTTTTGCAGTTTGCTTGTTGATCGCACCTGCGTTCAAAATGATAAAATATTGGGCGGCCTTGCCAAGTTTGGTGATCCTCGTCGTCGCATGGCAGGTAGGCAACCAAGGGCTTTATAATATAACGCCTTTGTATCCTACTGGGCTGATGAGTGAGCGGCCGAGTAGTATCGACTATATTCCTTTGATACCGTGGTTTGGGATATTTTTATTAGGGATGTCTTTTGGGTATGGTCTTGTGGGTAAAACATCATCATCAACGCCAAAGAAGTGGATGATACCGGTCATTTGGCTAGGGCAACACTCTTTGTTTTTTTACTTCGCGCATCAAATTGTCATTTACGGATTGTTAGCAGCAATTGCTTATCTAGTTTAAGCGACTATGTGCTTAGCGCACTTTACATGATTTCGCTACTTTACAAAGTTGTCAGCTGCAAAGGGCCAGTTAACTAGCTTCCAAAATGTGTCCAAATAATGTGACCGGTTGTGCCTATGGTCAATGTAGTAGGCATGCTCCCATAAATCTATGACCAATAACGGTTTTAAATGCGAGTGAATAAGGGGTGTATCGGCAGTTTGGGTATTTAAGATGACGAGTTCTCCTTTAATATCTTCGACTAACCAAGTCCAACTGGAACCAAAATTTTCCATTGCTTTGTCATTGAAGGACGCTTTGAAATCGTCATACGAACCCCATTGTTTTTCAATTGCCGTCGCCAGTAGACCATTAGGTGGCCCTCCGCCATTCGGATGAATACTTTGCCAAAAAAATGAATGATTAAATACTTCAGTAGCAAAAAAAAGTACATCGCCTGACGATGTCGATATCAGTTCCTCTACGCTCTGTTTATTCAGATAAGTATCTTTTACCGCTTGATTGAGCCTAGAGACACAGTCAGCATGATGTTTATGATAGTGAAAAGCGATGGCTTCAGCAGAAATGTTAGGCTCAAATGCATTGAGATCGTAGGGGAGAGGGGGAAGCAAAATGGCCATAGACGCTCCAGAAACTGTTTAACACAGCTAACAATGTATTGGCCGCGTTTTTCGCTAAATCTTTTAGTAAACTATTGAAAACTGCTAGGTCACGCACCACAATAACTAACTGTGATGAAATTTTCAAATAGAGGCAACAATGCAACACTCTGAAGAACAAGGTTCCACAATCGAACGAATCAAACAACAGATTTCGGAAAATCCTATTTTGCTTTATATGAAGGGTTCACCGAAAATGCCAAATTGTGGGTTTTCTTCACAAGCATCTCAAGCGCTAATGTCATGTGGGGAGCCGTTCGCTTATGTTGATATTTTACAAAACCCTGACATTCGTTCGGAATTACCTAAGTACGCTGATTGGCCTACTTTTCCGCAATTATGGGTGGAAGGCGAACTGATTGGAGGCTGCGATATCATTATGGAGATGTTTCAACAAGGTGAATTGCAACCGCTGATTAAAGAGTGTGCTGAAAAGCACAAAGACAAAGAAGACTAAATACGATACCAGTTCTTTCTCAAGTATGCCTTGTCATAAAAACGCTGTGGTAGCTCTGAAACGAGCATTTTGAGATGGAATGGGTATATATAAAGCACGGGTATATCTAAAGCGGTATTAGCTTGAGTACCGCTATCCTACATTTTTAAACAGTGATTCATCTATCACTGTTTCATCAATAATTTGCTGAATAAGCTGCACGCACTTTCCGCAGTTACTGCCTATATCCATGTTTTCTTTTAATTCACGCAAATTTCCAGCGCCTTGAGCACGTACAGCATGTTTTATTGCTTTGTCTGTAACGCCATAACATAAACATACGAACATAAAATGGGCCCTTTAAATTAATCGCTAATGATAATAGTTGTTATTCACTAAAAAGCCAAGTAATAATTTCAAGTCAGTGACTTGATAAACAAATACAAGCATCTATATAGATGCTATCCGTGTCGGATAAACGAATTTAAAAGAGGAAAAAACATGAGTGTTTTAGTAGGTCGAAAGGCGCCAGATTTTACTGCTGCAGCTGTGTTAGGAAGTGGTGAGATTGTTGACGAGTTTGTGTTTAGTGACGCAATTAAAGGTAAAAAAGCGGTAGTTTTCTTTTATCCACTAGACTTTACTTTCGTATGTCCATCTGAGCTCATCGCCTTTGACAAGCGTTTTGAAGATTTCAAAAAACGTGGTGTTGAAGTAATAGGGGTGTCTATTGATTCTCAGTTTTCTCACAATGCGTGGAGAAATACCCCCATTAATCAAGGTGGAATTGGCCCAGTTAAGTACACCTTAGTTGCCGATGTGAAGCATGAAATTTGCCAAGCCTACGACGTAGAG
Organism: uncultured Alteromonas sp.; assembly: GCA_964429915.1. Classification (GTDB taxonomy): domain Bacteria; phylum Pseudomonadota; class Gammaproteobacteria; order Enterobacterales; family Alteromonadaceae; genus Alteromonas_F. The sequence goes on along the minus strand of CAYSDZ010000067.1, from coordinate 8,039 downwards.
CACCCTGATGCCGGTGTCGCTTTCAGAGGTTCATTTTTAATTGACGAAGCGGGCTTAGTGAGACATCAAGTTGTGAATGATTTACCGCTCGGACGAAATATTGATGAAATGCTAAGAATGGTTGACGCTTTGGCCTTCCACGAAGAACACGGCGAAGTGTGTCCTGCCGGATGGCAGGAAGGTAAATCTGGTATGAGCGCAAGCCCAGAAGGTGTAGCTAAATACCTTTCTGAAAAAACTGACGAGCTATAACGGCCAGCCTCCCAATGCTTTAAAACGGTTGATCATGTAGCAAAACAGGTCAGCCGTTTTTTCAGCATCATACAAAGCGCTGTGCGCCTCTTTTTGATCAAAAGCAATATCAGCAGCCTGACATGCTTTTACCAAGACGGTTTGGCCTAAGGTAAGTGCTGCTAAACTTGTCGTATCAAAAGAGACAAAGGGATGAAAAGGACTGCGTTTAATACTGCTTCTTTGCAACGCTGCATTTACAAAGGATTGGTCAAAGTGAGCGTTGTGCGCAACAATCACAGAGCGTTGGCATTCAGCGGACTTTTGTTCTTTTCTTATTGCTTTACATAGGGCTTTCATCGCGTCGATTTCGCTTATTGCGCCTCGCAGCGCGCAAAATGGGTCGATCCCATTAAATTCTATTGCCGCTTTTTCTATATTCGCACCGTCAAAAGGGCTAATGTGGAAATGTTCGGTGCGGTGTTTGATTAAGTTGCCTTCATCATTAAATTTTAAGGTCACTGCCGCCAGTTCTAATAACGCGTCCTGCTGTGCATTAAACCCGGCCGTTTCCACATCTATCACCACTGGAAAATACCCTCTAAACCGAAATGAAAATGTGTCTATGTTATTCGTCATACTGCCTATTCTAAATTAGAATTTTTACTATGCTAACATAAGGCTACTCGATACATCGTGAAAAATACTGGGGATAGGCTTTATTCAGGAGAGTAGGTGCAACTTGTCCTAAAGCTATTTTTGAAAATGACGATAACGAATAAAGTTTCGGGAGATTAAGCATTATGATGACGCGACTTTTCGTAATACTGATTAGTTTTGGTTGCAGCTTGGCAACTTGGGCTAGTATACGGCATTATGAAGCGCAATTTGACGATTCACGATGGGTACTAAAAAACAGCACTAAAATACAGTGCTCACTGAGTCACGACGTGCCCGGTTATGGAACAGCTATATTTACTAGCGTTGCCTCCAAGCAACTGAATATGTTGTTTGAATTGGATATGCGCTTGCTACCTAAAAGATTCGATTCTGCAGCCGTTTATTCTGTTCCGCCGAGTTGGATGCCGGGTAAACCACAAAAGAAAATTGCTGATATGACGCTACGCACGCAATACGATGGCGACCTACCTGAAAAGATAGCGTGGACTTTACTCAGTGAATTAGAAAAAGGCTATTTGCCTACCTTGTATTACCAGGATTGGTATAACGACTTTGACAAAGTAAGAGTAAGCTTAAGTACCAGCAATTTTTTTCGGCCGTATTCAGCGTTTACAAATTGTATTGCGAATTTATTGCCATACAGTTTTGAAGATATCGCTTACACGATCCTCACTTACGAGTCGAACAGTACTAAACTGACTAAATATTCTCAAAAGCAATTAAATCGTATTGGCACTTATTTACAGGAAGATAATGAGCTTGAATTGGTCTTGGTTGATGGTTATTCAGATGCGTACGGTGCGCGCTACAAAAATCTGCAACTTTCACAAGCGAGAGCTAACAATATAAAAAGTTATTTTATGGAGATGGGGGTCGACGAAAGCAGGATAGATGTTACCGCTCATGGCGAGAAACGGCATATTGCACCTAACGATACGCCAGAATCACGAGCAAAAAACAGGCGCGTGGTGGTGCAGCTCAGTCGCTCCTAAGTTATTTTTGTAATAGTCATTTTGGTAATGAATGAATAAAACTTTTTCTGCCATATTGACGAGTGATAATGCAATTTTCCAGCTTGAAACCGCGTGCAGGACAATATTCTCTGCCATAAAAGATGATCTGTAGATGCAGTTTGTTCCACTTATCCTTTGGAAACAAGCGTTTTGCATCGCGTTCAGTCTGTTCCACACTTTTGCCATTTGACAAGCCCCACCGATAAAGTAATCGATGAATATGCGTATCGACGGGAAAAGCGGGTACACCAAACGCTTGAGACATGACCACCGATGCTGTTTTGTGCCCTACACCCGGCATAGCTTCAAGGTCGGTAAAATTGCTAGGCACGATACCCTTGTGTAGATTGATGATCATATGAGAAAGATGCCATATCGCACTGGACTTACTGGGCGATAATCCGCACGGTCGAATGATGTCCCTAATCTCTTCAATGCTCAATGTAACCATATCATAGGGATTATCAGCTTTAGCGAATAGAAAGGGCGTAATTTGGTTTACTCGCTCGTCTGTGCATTGTGCAGATAGCAGTACCGCGATAAGCAAAGTATAGGGGTCTTTGTGGTCTAGCGGTACGGGCACTTCAGGGTAGAGTGATTCTAAGATGTCAATAATAGCTTGAACTTTTTGCTGCTTGGTGACTTTAGCTATGGTCATTGTAGTAATACTGTTAAGTTTCTGAGGTAACGCGTGCGCGTTGTATTTCGCCGGTTTGTGCGGATGTAGATTTAAGTGCAAGATTGTCTATGTGGTTTTTAAACGCAATGATTAAGCCCATCCCAATAAATGCTCCAGGCGGAAGGATGGCAAGCAGAAACGGTGTTTCGCTGGAAAAAATGTGAATGGTCCACTTTTCAGCAGACTCGCCGAATAGTCGTTCTGCGCCAAAAAAGAGCGTTCCAGCCCCAAGTATTTCTCTAAGCCCTCCTAAAACTACCAGAACAAGCGTAAAGCCGGCTCCCATAGTCGTAGCATCGAGCGCAGCTAAGTACACTGGCTCTTTTGAAGCAAACGCTTCCGCTCTTCCGATAATCGCACAGTTGGTGACGATAAGGGGAATGAATATGCCAAGCGTCAAATACAGATTGTAGGTGAACGCATTCATCAACAACTCTACTACGGTAACGTAGGCTGCGATGATGACAACGAAAACTGGAATTCGAATCTCATTTGGTACCCAGTTTCTCACTAACGACACGGTGATGTTTGAGCCCAATAACACGATGAGGGTAGCTAAACCCAAGCCCAAGCCATTGATAAAGGTTGAGGTAACCGCTAAAAGAGGGCACAGACCTAACAATTGGACTAATGCGGGGTTATTTTTCCACATCCCTTCGAGAGTTAAATGTTTGATGCGTTCAATATTATCTGTCATTTTCGTCTTTGCATGCTGAGCTTATTTGCAACAAGCTTGATTGATTATCAATAAGCCACTGTAGTGTATCGGCAAGCGAATAAACCACGGCTCTGGGAGTGATCGTCGCACCTGTAAATTGGTCAAACTGCCCACCGTCTTTTTTAACCTTCCAGGTAGAGCGCGTATTTTCATTGTAACTTTTGTTGTTAAACGCAAGGATCCAGTTTGAAACAGATAATTCAATCTTGTCACCCAATCCTGGTGTTTCTTTATGTTTTAATACTCGAACACCCAACACCGTAGCGTCACTGTCCGAGTCAATTTTTACGCCCATAATCAAATCAATATCACCGGAATAGCCGTTTTTCGCAGTGGTTTCTATAGCATACGCATTCGGCCTGCCCATATCGTAGGCAATGTATAAGAGGTTTTCTCCGCCCAACACCTTGGCGTTTACCTTTCTACAAGAAGCAAGGAAGTCGCCATCATACATATCTGGCGGAACTACCGTGTTAAGTATAGCGATGCGTTGCTGTTGTATTTGGTCTGCGATTTTATTTTTTGTAAGCAAGTGGGTAGCGGCAACAATGGCCGTTGTAATCACTGCAAATACGGTCAGCAAACCTCCATTTCTAAGGATAGATGATTTAATCATGCCTGTTTACCGTAAGTGCGAGGTTGGGTGTAGTAATCAATCAATGGCACACACATATTCATAAAAATAACGCTAAACGCAATGGCATCGGGATAGTTGCCAAAGGTTCGGATAATAACCGTCCAGAACCCGATTAGGGCACCAAAGAGTATTCTTCCGTTTCGCGTTGTACTTGCCGATACTGGATCCGTAGCAATAAAAAAAGCGCCAAACATAACTGCACCATTAAACCAATGGAAGATAACGGAGCCATAAATGTCTGGATTACAGAGATAAAGCACACCAGACGTTAGCGCAACGCCCGCTAGCAAGCTGATAGGTATGTGCCAACTAATAACACGCAAACAGAGTAAGGCTAAACCACCTAACAAATACAATAACGCAACCCACTCCCAACCTGCACCAGTGCTTGAAAATAGTCCTCCATTAAAAAGCGCGGTATCAATAGCTTCAGAATAGGTAATACTTTGCGAGAGTGCCGTTTTGACTGCGTCTAGAGGGGTTGCTGAGCTTACTCCGTCTACCGTGTAGCGTAGCTGTTCTAGGTCGTGCCCTGATACGGAAAAGCCGGTAAAAATGACGGATAAGCAATCTAAAAAGCCTGTGGGTATTTCCGAAAAGTTCGACGATGGAAGCCATTGTGTCATTGCTAAAGGAAAGGAAATAAGCAGCACCACATACCCTACCATAGCAGGGTTGAAGAGATTGAAACCCAAACCCCCATATAACTGTTTAGCGACCACGATTGCAAAAAAACATCCGATTATCGTCATCCACCATGGTAAAAGCGGAGGCAAACTCACTGCAAGTAGCCATCCAGTCAGTGCGGCAGAGTAATCCGATAAAATAAACACACTATTTTTTTTTCTTACCCACACAACCAATGCTTCAAATAGGCAACATGCAGAAACAGCAAGGACAAGCTGGATGAATACGCCCCAACCGAAGAACCAAATTTGACCTAAAAGTCCAGGAACGGCTGCAAGCATCACCCATTGCATGATATGGGTAGTGGAGCGTTTTACTCGCTGATGAGGAGAGCTTGAAAGAGTGAGTCGCATCATTATTCAGTATTTTTAGTATTTTCGGTGTTTGAGTTTTGTTGGCTTTCGCGTAATTTTTTCGCTTTTGCTCTGGCTATTGCAGCTGCGACTGCGGCAGATTTCGGTTTTTCAGGTACAGCTTGCGCGTCCGACGATGATTGACTCTGTTTCTTGGCCGCTTCACGTGCTTCCGCCGCTTTTTTGAACTTGGCTTCACGCGCTTGTTTTTCTTCCTCTAACCGAGCTTTTCTTGCTTCAAACCGCAGTTTCGCTTTATCTGCTTTATTTTTTTCGTCTTGTTCATTACGGATCGCTGCTTTTGTTTGCCGATAATATTGCACCAGCGGGATATCACTGGGACACACATAAGCACAGGCGCCGCATTCAATACAATCAAATAAATTGTAGTCTTGTGCTTTTTCATATTCCTTGCCTTTGGCATGCCAGTATAGCTGCTGAGGTAGCAAACTGGCAGGACAGACCTCAGCACATGCCGAGCATCGAATGCAGGGGCGTTCATTGTTACCAGGAAACGCAGTATTAGCGTTGGGCATCAATAAACAATTGGTGGTTTTCACAACAGGCACTTGCATGCTAGTTAAGGTGAAGCCCATCATCGGACCGCCCATGATAACTTTTGCACCTAAGCGCTTGGAAGGTTGCCAATCGGCTGCATTGCATAAATACTCCGCAGGCGTGCCCAATAAAGCCCATACGTTTTTCGGCTGTTTGGCAGCTTCTCCGGTCAATGTGACCACTCGTTCAATCAGTGGTTTGCCATTGCATACTGCATCAGCGACAGCATAGCAGGTACCTACATTAAACATGCTGATACCCAAATCTGAAGGCAGCCCTTTACTGGGGATTTCTTGTCCGGTTAATACTTGAACTAATTGTTTTTCTCCGCCAGCAGGATAAACGGTAGGGATGGTGCTTAAGGTGCAATGAGACGCATCTTTAAATGCGATACTAAGCGCAGATAAAGCCTCTGGCTTGTTATCTTCAACTGCAATAATGGTGTGTTTAGGCGTAAGAATACAGCGAAGAATATCGACACCTTGACGAATTTGCCATGCGTGCTCTCGCATTAGCCTGTCATCTGAGGTGATGTACGGCTCGCACTCAATACCGTTAATAATCAATAATTCTATATTTTTTGATGCATTGGTTTTTATATGAGTAGGAAAACCGGCTCCCCCCATGCCGCTGATACCTGCATCGGCGATAATCTCAACCAAATTTTCAGCGGGGAGCTTTTCATAATCCGGGTGAGGCGATAGGGTTGACCACTCGTCTAAGCCATCTGTTTTAAGCACAATCGTCGGCTCAGGCAATCCACTAGGATGTGCCGATGGGTGAAGTCCAATCGATTCAATAACACCCGAGCTTGGTGCGTGCACTGGAACTGAATACGCATTTACCGTTTTAGTAAGGGCTTCGCCTTTAAGAACAGTTTGGCCAGCCTCAACTAAAATACTACCTTCTTCACCAATATGCTGCTTTAAAGGAATATAGAGTCGCTCAGGCAACGGCAAGGTGACGATGGGATTGACGTTTGACAACGCTTTTTTGCCTTCAGGATGTACGCCTCCGGGAAAAGACCCTAATTTTTTGTCGCGAAGTTGTTGTATGATTACTTCTGTGTCTTTCATCATGACACCATTTTTATTGGAATGCTCGAAGCTGGCTTAGATTGAAGTCGCCAGTCCCACGAATGTGTGCTTGCTTGCACATCTAGCATATCTATACAGTCAACGGGGCAGGGGTCTACACACAAATCGCATCCTGTGCATTCGTCAGTAATTACTGTGTGCATTTGTTTTGCCGCACCAATAATCGCATCTACTGGACAGGCTTGAATGCATTTTGTACACCCGATGCATTCATCTTCGCGAATAAAAGCCACTTTCTTTCCCTCTGGCTGCTCAGGATGAGCCGAATTTAAAGGTTTTGCTTCTACGCCCATTAAGTCCGCGAGTTTTTTGATTGTCGGTTCGCCGCCCGGCGGGCATTTATTAATGTCGTCGCCTGCCACCACTGCTTCGGCATACGGACGACAACCAGGATAACCGCACTGCCCACATTGCGTTTGCGGCAATAGCGCATCAACTTGTTCTACTAGTGGATCGCTATCTACCTTGAACTTGATTGCTGCGAAACCAAGAACACAACCAAATGTCAAAGCCATAAACCCAAGAACAAATAATGCAATTGCCATAGTTATCCTGCGACTAATCCACTAAAACCCATAAATGCAAGCGACATCAAGCCTGCGGTAATCATTGCGATGGACGCCCCTCTGAATGCTTTTGGTACGTCTGCGATGGCTAAACGTTCTCTCATGGACGCAAAAATAATAAGTACTAAAGAAAATCCTAGCGCGGCCCCAAACCCATAAACTGCACTTTCAACTAGGCTATGCTGTTCAGTCAGGTTTAATAAGGCAACCCCCAAAACAGCGCAGTTTGTCGTGATAAGCGGCAAAAAAATACCTAACAAGCGATATAGCGTAGGGCTTGTTTTTCGCACGACCATTTCGGTAAATTGTACAACCGCAGCAATGACTAATATAAAGCTCAGCGTGCGCAAATAACTTAAATCAAAGGGAGCTAAAAGATACGTATCAACAAGATAGCTAGTAACTGATGCCAAGGTCAGCACAAACGTAGTGGCACTCGCCATGCCTATTGCGGTTTCTAACTTTCCCGAAACACCCATAAATGGGCATAAACCCAAAAACTTAACCAGAACAAAGTTATTAACTAATACTGTACTTATGAGCAATAAGAAAAACTCAGACATATATTTAGATATGACTCCGATTAAGTTTAAAAAACGAGTTAGTTTGAGTGCTATTTGATTCGATAATTATCTCTATTTTCTCAATAAATAACAATGTTAGGGAGAAAGAATTAACAATCATCAGCAACTATTCAGTAAAGTTCTGTTGGCGAGCTTTGTAGCATTAAGCTGTAAGAATGGGATAGGTTTCAGATAAGAATGATTGGCTCCCCCTCCCCGACTCGAACGGGGGACCTGCGGATTAACAGTCCGTCGC
>CAYSDZ010000066.1:0-11523 GCA_964429915.1 uncultured Alteromonas sp. | reverse complement strand
TCGGGCCGACAGCTTGTAATAGCTAAAGCATTGTTTCAAATTTCGACAATTTAGATGTAAATGATGGAAGCTTTTGCCGTTGCATCGCTTTGAGGTAGTACATAGGCGATAATTTTGGCTGGTGTTAATAATCATATAAACAGCAGTTTCTGGCTCAGGGGGTGTATTAACACTCTAATACAGGGGGCTTACCTGTCTGTGTATTACTTTATAAAACTACTTGATAATATGCGTCTGGTATAGATTCGATTCGGCTTCCTTCCGCTTTGATAATGTTTGTTTTGAAGACAAATATATTCCTCGATCAACAGAGTAACTAACTGAATAAGGGCATGAACTATATAATAATATTGATGTTAAGGTAAATAGTACCATCAAGGTCTTATTACTAGCCTCTCCCCATAAAACCTTAACATAAATACATTTTATTATCAGTCACTTACACTCTATTTAACACTATATCATAAGGAGTAATAGTTAAAATATCCGTATGTGAGCCTATAAACGTTAAAGTCAGCGTATAGCTATAAGAGTGTTCATCAAACTTCACATCAACATGAGGGAAATCTTTTTCGTTTTTATAGGGAATCAAAATACTTAAAAACTGTGGGTTAACTTTATTCACCGTCGCGCTTAGTCGTTTTAAGTATTTTTTATACGCATAGGTTGTTCCTCTATTAACAAAGCCATCGTTTGAAACATCGTCAATATTAATGTTTATTTGGTCGTTTTCGCTAAATACCATTAAACGTGCCGTGGCTTTGCCTCTAAAACCTTTAATAGTTGCTGACTTACCGTCTTTGGCCAGAATATTATTTGGGTAAGTAATATAACGACTTACTACTTCTACAGCACGGTCATGCTCTACTTGGCTGTCATCACGAAAAACTAAATAAGGTACAGGACCACGTACAAAGTAGGATTTACGTTCGGCGTATCCTACCCATGTTTTATCAAAGTCATAGGCGTTCTCGGCCTGACCTACTACCAAAGCGCCGTGCTTGTCTTCACGATAACGGGCAATATTACCGTCGCCGCCTTTAATTTGCTCTACGCCATCAATTTTTAAGGTCGTATGTGCTTCACTGCGCTCAGGTTCATAATTAGGGTCAGTTAAAAAACCTTCTCCATAGGCATAAAAAGTCACCGAGTTTTCATCTTGCTGATCATGTCCACGGTGAAAATCAATACCTGAAGTCATCGCAAAATGCGCTGCATCTTCACCTTCCCAACTACTACGCGCAAATACACGGCCACTTTCAAAGTGATGCCCAAGTTTGTAGTTTTCATCTTTAGGGTGAACGGGAGCTAAGGGTTTATCACCCCACATAAATAAAAATGGCGTGGTATACGTTGTTCTTGCGCTACCGGCTAACCAATGTAATTTATTAGAATCCTCTAATGACTTTAACCAAGCCCACAGCTGCATGGGCTGGTTGTAAGTTAATGCGCCAACCATACCTGCAACATCAGTAGGCACAGTTTCAACATTATCATTTAATGCCAGCATACGACCTTCAAAAGGTAGCACTTTCCACAATACTTGATCGGCCGCTAGCGCCAAGGTTTCATGCTTGGCAATTAAATCGGGGCCATTCGCGCGCTTTAACGCCCAAGAAAACACTGAGCTGCCGCCTAAACCATAAGCAAAGTAATGATGGCCCTCAGTACCGTACCCTGTATTATCGATAAAAGTTTCTAAATAACCGTCAACACGACCAATGGCTCGTTGTATCCAACGTTTTTTATCAGGAATGTCCTCATTCCATAACGCTAGCGAAGCTAAGCCTAATGCACCGTAATGCACTGCGCTGTGATTACACGATAAAACGCCTGGTGCTAGCGCACCCCACGCTGATTTTTTATGGGTTAATTCTTGGGCAAATTTTTTAATTTCTTCGAGTGCGCGCTGACGCTCAGCTTTTGATAACAGCGGGTAAACTAAATCGTAACCGAGCACCATACCTTGAGTTGCATCAGCGACTTGTAAGTGTGAGCGCCAGTGGTCATGATTATTTGGCTCAGTTTGGTCAACCACCGCCATTAATATTTCTTTGGCTTTTTGTAAGTATTTAGGTTCATCGAATAAATAACCCGCAAACCCCAGAGTGCCTACATAATTTTGTAGGCCTCTACCAGCAGTACCAATACCATTGTATTGATTAGCTAATTTCCAAGGAGAAGTGCTCAACTCCATATATTGGTCAGCTTTAATGCGTATTTGTTTACGTGTTTCTTGTAACCAAGGCAGCGATAAACTACGTTCTTTAATGGCTGGTAATTCATCTTTAGTAAAGAAAAAAGAGGGGTGTTTTCCTGATGTTTTAAGCTGATTAACATCTATATCAGCATAAGGAACCCAAGGTACTTGCACGGCGAAAGCTTGAGCTGCACAAACTAAAATAGCACTGGCAATAAGTGCTTTGAAACAGTTGACCGTTGTAAACATTATATATTCCTAAATATTTATGTTTTTAAAGTGAATAGGTTGAAAAGTGGTTGCGCCCATAAACAAATAAAACGGGCATTGACGACTAGCAGCCAAGAAAAGCCCATCTTAGTAACTGTGGGCTTTACTTTTTAATAATTCATAGTCTTTTTGCAAACCTTATTACAAGCTTTATTGCCACTCGTACGTTAGGGCTGTGCTATCAAGATATGAATTCCACGTTTCTTTTTGGCCAAATAAACCCGCCGCTTGCCAACCAAAACCCGCTTTATATTCTAAGTTGCCCTTGGCATCAGTGCTGGTAAACATCCAAATATGGCTTTCATCTTTATCTTTACTTGCAATGTGGAGAATATCTTCTACTAAATTAGGCTTCATAATAGCTGCTGTACCTAACCCAAGATTGTCTATGGTTTCCCATGCAGAAATACGCCCAGCTTCTTTATTTAAATATACCTTAGCTTTTCCGTCGTGGGTGGTGATACCTATTGCAATAGGTAACTTCGCTGGCTTACCATTTAACGTAAAAATAGAATTTACATGATATAAATGCTCATGCATTTTTAGGGTAATGGTTTTTTCTTCGGTGACTTTACCTAATGGCGTATCCCACTGATAACTTAACGTGAAACGATTTGTTTTTTCACCCGTTTCATGCACTTTATAGTTACTCCAATGCTCAGCTGCATACGGTTTACCATCAAGCCAAATTGCGGTTCCACCAACACCTCGACTGTCGCCAACATGGTATGGGTCATAACCTTCTCCACTATCTTCGTGATAAGAAATACCTTTAGTGTGGTCGTTGTACCACTTATCAATAATTGAGTAATCTACTTTTTTCAACCACGCATCCACGCCGCTAGATATGCCGGAGCCTTTTGCCGCAGGACCATAAACACGAAAGGCAACTTTGTCGTTTTCCCAAGTAAAATCATCTATACGCTCTGGTACATAACGGGCAAAAGCTCTGATCGGTGGGTTACTGGTTATTTTGATTCCTGCTTCTTGTTCTCTCGAACGCATGTAGTCATAAATTTCAGAGCCTGCTAACAAATAAGCACCGACACCATATAATTGGGAGTCATCTTTGCTTACTTGCCCTGGCGCAGCGCCAATAGCCTGTACCCAACCTAACTTACCATCAGGGTGAACTGCTGAATTCAATAAATTCCAACCTTTAACCGTGGTACTTAAGAATTCATCTTCAGATAAAATGCCATCGTTTATGCCCCAAGCAAACGCAAAGGTTAATAAACCGGTGCCACTGGTTTCTTTTAGTGGGCTTTTTTCTTGTGCTAATAAAGACATAGCCCAAGAGCCGTCACTTTTTTGCAATGATTTTAGTTTTCTGGCCATTTTTACAAATAGTTTTTCGTATATGGCACGATTAGGATCTTTCTTATCCATGTATTCCATTGAGCGTGCTAGACCAGCAAATACCCAACCCGTGCCTCGAGCCCAGAATAATTGTTCTCCAAAATCACCTTTAATTTCTTTAAAGCGGCTATCACGGTAGACCAAGTCATAGTGATCATCGTACAAGTAATTCAACGTTGCTTGCATTTCACGGTGTGCATACTCTGCATACTTTGAGTCACCTGTGGCTTTACTTAGCGCTAACCAGCTTGGTGGCGCCATAAATAAAGCATCAGCCCAACACCAACGTTTTTGACATAAATGCACTAAGTTTTCGTCAACTTCAATAGTGAACGCTAAATCATTAGTCGCATTTTCGGCGATAACATCATCGAAGGCTTTTTTAGTTGCAGCGATTACTTCAGGATTATTTTGTTGGTTCATGTAATACCAAACATAGGTATCAGCAATTAATTGATCGTCACCAAAATACGGAACAGGGCCTAACTGCCATTGCCACTCATTTCCTTTGTAACCAATCCATTGGGCGTAAGCAGGGTTATTCGAACGTTCTGCAATATTTTTCAAGCCAGTGTAAAATACACTTTGCACCCAACGTCGAGGCTCTAAAGACTCCATACGTTTAAATTGGATGTACTGTAATGATTCAACTCGTGGTAATTGCCAGTTTGCCACTTTCTCCATAGCAGCTAATATTTCATTACTTGCCGCCAACGTTTGTTCTGCTTGCACCTTACTTTCCGCTTGCTCACTTGTGCCTGATCTTGTATCTGAGCTGATATGAGTGTCTGTATCAGCAGACCCACATGCTGACAATAACAATGCAGCCGATAAACAAGCGAACTTAACGCGATAATTAAATTTAGATGTGAATTTTTTAAACTTCATATCCAATGAAACCTTAATATTTGATAATAATTGAAAGTATGCTTTCAAAACCGACTAAATTTCAGCTTTGATCTTTTTACTTGATAACAGAGGAAGTTTCCAAGTTACCTGATGTTTCGACTACATACGACCTTTCGCGCCAGCGTCTATGGTTTTTTTCAAGAAATAATCATTACCATCGTAATAAGTATGTTTCGACCACTTGGCATTGATTTTAGGTAAACGTTTAGCAAGTTCCTGCTTTACGTTCTTATAAGCTGGCTCATCAGCAACATTGCGCCATTCATCTTTATCAATCTGATGATCGTAGAGTTCTTCGCTGCCATCTTCATAACGAATATAACGGTATCGTTCTGTTTTCACCGCATGGTTATTTGTGCCATAAGTTGTTATTGCCGCATGATCCCATGGCGTATTGGGGTTTTCAAGCAGTGGTGATAAATCGTTCCCTTCATTGGTTGTGTTTTCAGGTAAACCACATATTTTCACCAGTGTTGGATATAAATCTAATAAACTGACGGGTTTGTTACTTACTTGCTTTCCAGTCGATTTTGGTGGCTTGATAATCAGCGGAGTACGGGTTGCTCGCTCCCATAATGTCATTTTAGCGAACTTGTCTTTTTCACCAACATGGTAACCATGATCACCCCATAAAACTACAGCGGTGTTGTCGGCGTGTTCGCTATTTTCTAGTGCATCCAAAACAATGCCAACACAAGAGTCAACAAATGAAACACTGGCTAAATAGCCTTGCACAATATTTCTAAACTCCCCGTTTTCTATCGCCCATTCAGTTGTAGGCATCATTGGGTGTTCGGAAATTAAGCGCGCAATTTCGGGTACATCGTTAAGATCTTTACTCATATAAGGGGGTAAATAAAGGTCTTTGGCTGGGTGCATATCAAACCATTTTTGAGGTACATGCCAAGGCGCATGTGGACGTAAAAAACCACAGGCCATAAAGAAAGGTTTGTCTTGTGGTTGTTTTAATTTATTGGCTATCCAATGCGCTGATTTATAATCAGGCATTTGATCATCACGCTCAGGAAAAGCCCCCCAATCAGTATTGGTTAGTGGGTGTTCCCATTTAAAGTTTTTTTCCGGATAAGGGCCAAAACCCTTAGTGCGACCACCGTATTCGTCGAAGCTTCCGTCAACTACGCGCTGATGAAATATTTTTCCAATCGCAGCCGTATAATAACCATGCTTTTTAAAGTATTCACTTAAAAATACGGAATGGGTTGTTTTATCGCTGGCTTTGCGAATATTATTGTCATCAATGTGCCCATAGATACCCGTTGTTGATGGCGCTAACCCGGTCATGATACTTGCCCGCGATGGGCCACAAATTGGCGCTGAAGCGTGTGCATTAGTAAATAAAGTCCCTTGTGCAGCAAGTTTGTCTATATTGGGCGTTTTTGCATTAGGGTGCCCGCCCATAGCACCAACCCAATCGTTAAGATCGTCTACTATCAGCATAAGTACATTAGGGTATTGTTTTTTTAGCTGACTCCATACTTGAAATGGTGTTAACGCCGAAGCTGCAACACAGCTCGCAGCACCTAGTATAAAATTTCGTCTATCTACCATAATTTTATTAATACCTTGCTCGATCTAATTATTTAACTTTATTAACAGTGATGCGAATGAGGAATCAATTGAACTCATCTTTATCTACTCCGCTATTTTCTAATAGACAATTAAGCTTCACACAGTTCAAAGATTTACCATTCTATTAGAAGAGGGCGTAATAAGTAAAATTGATACCCTCTTCTATGCACTAAAAGAAGATATCAATATTGATTTGGTGGGCTTTCGCTATTCCACTGAAGATGCAGGATTCAGCACCTTCAATTGAAACGGGGATAAGTGACGTAATTAAACACTTTATTCTTATGATAACTTATCTAATCTATGCTTATTCAAACAATGTGCTAACCTAAAAAATTAGTGATTCGGGCGAATTTTCCCATCATGCCAAAGATAAAGGCGACGGGCTTTACCTTTGCTTACATTGACGACAACACCAATACCATTGCCTACTTCATCTCGAACCGCTTTCATTTGCATGCCAGAGCCACTAAGCGCGAGATGGTCTTTTTTAACTTGCCAATCTTGTCCAAGCACACCTGTGGAGTATAAGGAGAATTAAAGCTATGTACTACCCTCTGTAACAGCTGTATTTTTGATTAGTTTGGTTTTTTTAAATGTTGGGTTGAGGACGCTTTACATGGCATGTGAGTCGTCAAATTCATGCTTAGATAGGCCATTGGTACAGAAAATTGTTGACCGGCATGTCAAAACTCCTACCATGAAGTACTTTATTTCTTAGTATTGTATGTTGACTGGTTGTTTACGCGCCAAAGTTGAAGTCACGTTGAATATTGAAGTCGTGCGCTTCATCAGGTGATGCACGCAGAGGGGGTAATAGCGTTGTTTGTGAAGAAGTAGGGTATTTTTTATCTAAATGCTTCAGTATTCTTTGAATAACGACGGTGTCTGTAATGCAAGCAATTATCATCACATTATGCTTTTGGCATTTTTCACATTCGGTAATATCAATGTTGAAAACTCTCTCTTACTAGCCGGTTACCGGGCTCTGTGCCCATGACATAGCGCGGGCGTGATAAGGTTTGTCGGATTGTTTATCATCTTGATTGACAAGTTTTGGGCTGTTTTTTCCTCGCTGTGATGCGGTGACTTGAGCTCGAAGGTTGCTGTTTGGAGCGAACACTCCAAAAAACCGAGTGAGGTTGAGTCTAGGTGGTGGAATTAGTGCGGCTAATTTCCCAACGAAATCAATTGGTTCGAAGAAAATATGGGTGGTCCCGTCTCGATAAGGTGTTTTCAATTCATAACGCACTTTCCCATGTTGCGTCATGCTCAAGCGCTGCTCGCTAATCGTTGGGCGACTGATGTAACGGCATAGCCTTTCTAGCTTTTATTCCGGGCTTCCTGCCCTCCACCCTTCGGGTCAACCTTCGGTTGTTCAAAATCTTTCCAGAAGATTTTGTCTGGTTCGTCTGCATTGGCGAAGACTCCTGCATGAAGCGAAAAACCCGAGGTACTGGCCAATTGCCCATATTCACCGTCGGTGCTAGCAGGCAAGGTTTGTAGCGTAAATACCTTTTGCCCTTGTTGTGGTCCCATTGCAATACGATAGCTGACAGAGGCGCCTTGTAAATGCAACAGGCTATCTTCATCATCCACAGGTAGATTCAGATAACTGTTTTCCATATCGTTATGCGATGGTGCTTTGATGCGAGTGAACGATGTCCCGCCCCAAGTATTCTCTCTAATCGCGCCTTCGAGGAACAGCATGTGGAAGTGGATATTTAAGTTCAGCGCACTACCAAAACGCTGAATAAGCGTCACCGCCCCCGTCTTTGCTTGTTTATTTGAAAATCCTGCTCGATTGACAATATGCGTTGAAATGGCGCGATGAATAATTTGCATCACTTTGATCCTCTTGAAGGAGGATTTGGATTTGGTGATGCGCCGCTAGCCAACTTTTTTCAAATAAATGCCACGGAAAGTTTTGGCACTCTGAGTACTACATTTATAGAGAATGGTTTTGGTGATTATTTCGCTATAGCGTTCACTGGCTTTCCTCTTATTAGACTTGATGTTAACTATGTATCGAATGATTTGCTGTCGTTTGAAAACTTTATTTCAGACCAAAGTTTTGTGAGTCTTGGTATTACGCCGTCAAACGTCTTAATTACGGCAGGCATGAACGAAATCCGTTTAAGTTTTGAGCCGCAATTCAACCAAGTGTCTGTACCATCGACTATCCTAATGTTTGGTTCTGCATTTATGGGCTTGTTATTGTTAAGAAGAGCTAAAGCGTAGGTTTAATAAAAGGGTTAAAATCGCCTTTCATGGCGGTTGTCAGTAGTTGGCTTTTTAAAACTGGTGTTAGCCAACTATTCACAATCTCCATAGCTAATGGTTGTTAGCGCTTCAATTATATAGTTACCAAAGTAAGATCTTACTCGGTGGTTTGCTCGCGACCTAATAGAGCCATCGCCGATTCTTTTGCCGACTTTCCTTCATACAATACTTTGTATATTTGTTCGCAAATAGGCATTTCTAAAGGCTCGCCAACGGATAACTTCTCTATCTCAAAGTCCCTATCAGCTGATTTTCTATTAATGACATTGCCAGAGAGGATGCTAACTCTATTGGTCAAAACTTGTCTACGCAGAAAACCGCCCGTATACGGGACCTTGGCGCGATGCGTTTCTTTACCCTATTGGTCAGTAGTATTTCAACTCGAACGACTGCAAACTGAGATGACAACTTATAGCAAGGACGCCATTGCTAGCAATTCACTCGCATACCTATAAACGACATCGTCCAGAACAAACGTTACTGTATCAATTGGTCGAACGTCACTACCCAGAATTTCTTGAGCAGCTTTCACGCCAAGGAAAATCGCTGCCACGTCATGTAGAAAAAGAGTTTGATGAGTTTCTTAAGTGTGGCCGACTTGAACATGGTTTTCTTCGTGCAGTCTGTGACGATTGCAAGCATGAGAAACGGGTGGCGTTTAGTTGTAAAAAGCGAGGTTTTTACTCCGGACATCCGGTCCTGCGCCTTTCGGGCCAACCTCCGGTTGTTCAAAATCGTTCCCGACGATTTTCTGCCCCATAGGCTCAACCTTACCCGTTTCTACGGGGTATTTGCGCCAAATGCCACAGTGCGTGCAGAGCACCACCAGTAGATAAAGTAATAGAACCACCGTCATTTGAAGACTTTGTCATTCAGCGAAATTTCGATTTTGGGGCTTAAAAGTCCTACCGCAAAATATAGCTTGAACATTAACTTGTTGAGGCACGATCTTTCACATGTCACGAATAATTTTTCAGTACCAATGTCCAACATACTAAGCCATCTGGTGGATATTTAGTTCACTTCTTTATTGCAAGACTTCAATTTGCATCACATGAAACAAGCCTTAAATTCAGCAATCATAGAGGGTAGTAAATAGCGTTAATCTTTCTTATACTCAAAAAAGTAGTAGTTTCTAGCTTACATATCTATTCCTATATATATACGCCCGATAAACTTTGCCTAACAACAGGCTCACGTTTATTGCTCAACAGCCCGTTATAATCATAAAAAAGGAGTTCTAGTGAACAAACTCTTCAAGTGCGCTAAAGCAAGTATTATTAGCCTATTGGTGGCAACAACGATTAGTGCCTGCAATTCTGTGGTAAGTAGTGACCAGCAAGAAAATACCGCCAACACAGCATCAAACTCAACCCATTCTAAGCCTAATATCATCATGATTGTTATTGACGATTTAGGTTGGTCTGATGTCGGTTACAACCAAACGACTGACTATTTTGAAACGCCTAATATTGATGCACTGGCACAACAAGGTTTACGTTTTGATCAAGCCTATGCAGGCGCAGCTAACTGTGCACCAAGCCGTGCGGTGTTAATGTCGGGCCAATATGGCCCACGCCATGGCGTTTATACGGTATCGCCGTCAGACCGAGGTAATGCAAAAACCCGCAAGCTGATCCCGATAAAAAATAAGCGAGGAATTAGCACTGACGTTATCACCATAGGGGAATCCCTGAAGACTGCAGGTTATACAACTGGAACGTTTGGCAAATGGCATTTAGGCGCAGATCCAGATAAGCAAGGTTTTGATGTTAATGTTGGTGGTAGCCACCAAGGTATGACTTTCCATTACTTTAGCCCTTACCAATTACCGAACATTGAAGACGGCCCGAAAGGAGAATATTTAACCGAGCGTTTAACCACAGAGGTGATCGACTGGGTGAAATCAAGCAAAGACCAACCGTTTTTTGCGTATGTGCCTTACTACACGGTACATACCCCTTATCAAGCGGTGGTTGATAAAGTAAATAAATACCATGAAAAAGGCATTAAAAGTAAACGAGAAGCCACCTATGCGGCCATGGTTGAACATATGGATGACAATGTCGGTCGAATTTTTGATATGTTAGATTCAGAAGGTTTAACCGAGAATACTGTGGTTATTTTCACCTCTGACAACGGTGGTTATCGCATGTCGTCATTCCCAACACCACTTCGTGGCGGTAAAGGCTCTTATTATGACGGTGGTTTACGTGTGCCATTAATTGTTCGTTGGCCAGAAAAAGTTAAACCAGGCCTTGACCATACCCCTGTTATAAATGCTGATTTCTACCCAACCTTAGTTAACTTGGCGAACGCAGACCAGCCAAACCAAGTATTAGATGGTGTTGATTTAACTGCGCACTTATTAGGTCAGCAAGACATTGCCGAGCGTGATTTATTCTGGCATTTTCCAGTATATTTACAGGCACATCATGCACCAACCGACCAAGGGCAAGACCCGTTATTTAGAACTCGCCCTGGTAGTGCTATGAGAAGTGGCGACTGGAAATTGATCCAATACTTTGAAAACAACGAGTTTGAATTGTATAACTTAGCTAACGATCTTGCTGAGCAAAACAACCTAGCTGCCCAACAGCCACAAAAAGTTGCTCAGTTAAAAGCTAAGCTGCAAGCATGGCAACAACAAATTGGCGCAGATATTCCAACTAAGCTTAACCCTGAATATGATGCCAAGGTGAATCAACAACTTATTCGCAAGCAACTTTTAAAAGCGAAACCTCACTAACATTTGTCTTTCAAACAAACAGTTACAAGCATAAATAAAGGAGCTCTCGTGAACAAACTATTGAAGTGCGCTAAAGCAGGTATTGTTAGCCTATTAGTGGCAACAACTATTAGCGCCTGTACTTCCGCGGTGAATAGCGACCAACAAGAAAATACGGCCAAAA
>CAYSDZ010000065.1:0-11787 GCA_964429915.1 uncultured Alteromonas sp. | reverse complement strand
GTGACGTTATCGGTGACTTAAACCGTCGTCGTGGTATGATCAAAGACCAAGAAGCAGGCGTAACAGGTGTGCGTATTAAGGCAGATGTTCCACTATCAGAAATGTTTGGATACATTGGTCACTTACGTACGATGACCTCGGGTCGTGGTCAGTTCTCAATGGAATTCAGCCACTACAGTGCTTGCCCACAAAACGTAGCTGAAAAAGTCATTGAAGAAGCAAAAGCGCGAAAAGACGCTAAATAATCGCATTTAGTCGCACTTTAGTTAGAAAAACGCCACTCTATTGAGTGGCGTTTTATTTTAAAGCCCTTCGCAATTGCCTAGCGATGCGCTTCAATTCTCGAACACAAACAGAACTAGGCTTAGTGGAATTGGGGCCATACTGATTTTCTATAAATAACCATGTTGCTTGCTGAAAAAGCACTCTGACATTATCAGGTAATTGTGAACTCACCTTTCTAAAATAAGCATTAGGATCCATGGAGCCTCGGTTTATCTTTGTCTCGCTTTCTATAACTGTAGTGATTTTACTGTAGTGCTTTAATACTGGGTCTACAGTGTGTCGATTCAAAGTGGGTACAAAAAATACAAACAGCAGTGATGAAATCAATGCAAGCACACCTAACATCAAATACGCGATACGCTCAGCAGTCATTTTTCCAATAAGTTGTTTAAACAAATCGTACTGTTGTTGTTTATCAAAACCCAGAACCCATCGGCTCCACAGATAATCGGCTTTTTCAATCATCTCTCTCAAGGCTTTAAAAATGGAAGTGTTTTGGTACGGGGTAAGCGAAAGTTCGTCACCTAGGGTGTTTTGTAAGCCGAGAGTCAAACGTTCTGGCGCAACCATCGCGGTAGGATCAAACCTAACCCAGCCCTCTTTTCCTAACCACGCTTCAACCCAAGCATGTGCGTCATATTGATACACACTCAAGACGTGCTCGTTGAGTTGTTCACCGCCTTGATATCCAGCTACAACTCGAGCGGGAATATTCGCAAGCCTTAATGCAAATGCCATTGCGCTAGCGTAATGCGCGCAAAACCCTCGTTGCTCTGCAAATAGAAAAGTATCGATACCTTCCGATTGCATGAGAGGAGGAGTAAGCGTATAAGTGAAAGCTTGCTCGCTAAAAAAAGTAAGTATGGCATTAATGAATTCAATATCGGAGCGGGTTTGTTTTTGCAGCTGTTTGACCCATTCTCTGGTTAGTCGATTCCCTTTTTGTGGAAGCTGTAGGTTAATCTTAATGTCTATCTGAGGGTTGGTCTGATTCAACTTAAGTTGTTGAAAAGATCTTACATCATACGCTATCGGGCTCATAAGAGGTTGTTTAGCAATTAAGCTGTAAGTGTGAGTACGCCATACCTTAGCCGCGCTTGATGGTGTAGATGGTTCGGGAACATCTAAGGAAAATAACCATGTTTGCTGAGAGGCTTCGGCGTAAATTCGGTACTCGGTACTCTTGCCATTGGGTGTGAAATTAAACGCATTGTTGGTAAGTTGATTCCGCTGTTCTATACCGCGTCTTACGGGGCTTTTTGACCACTCATTGCCATCGAAGTGCTCTAATACAAGCGCTCGCCAATAGCGATTTCTAGCTTCTGGCAGCGTATCTGAAAATTCGGCTCGGAATGCCAAATCGTTTGATTGACTTAAGTTAGCGATATCACCGGGGCGCAGTGTATCACTTAATCCAGAAGAAGCGTTGGTGTCTGACGGCATGATCCAAAGGGGAGGGAGCTGAGGAAAAACCAAGAAAAAAATGACCGCTAACGGTAATGCTTGTAAACAAAATCGTAGCAGAAATACAGCTTGATGGCGCAGAGATACATTAGACGCGTATTGCAGCGATAGAGACAATAACAGTAAGGTTAAAACCGCGACATATAATAATAAAAACCCAATACCTTGTTCAAATATAAACCCGGTTCCGGCTAGAAAAACCAAGCTCAGAATTAATTGTAAATAGTCTTTTTGTTGGCGCATGATCATCAGCTTTAAGCTGCATGCACAGACTAATAAGTTCACCATGGCATTCAGCAAGCCATGCTCTATACCCAACCAACCCAGTGCTATAGCAGTAAGAACAGAGAGTAAATTGACCGTTCTTACTTCAGGAATATGGTGGTACCAGCCTAAAAACAAGCTCACTCTCACCACAGAAGCACAAAAGCTGATCACTATTACCCAGCCCATAAGTTGTTGATATAATCCTACTACTAACACAACAAAACTTATCGCTAGTAAAATACTGGCTTTGTTTTTAGTGAGGGGAATAAGTGGAGAACTTATCACGTTTAGCCTAAGACATTTGGGTAAGTCGCCAAGGCTTGTAAACATCGATATTGATGTTTATCACCTCTATCGGGAGAAATGTCGATACCCGGTAATGACAAACCAAAACTGAGGTCCTTTTTTGATAGTTCAAGCACCTGATAACACAATTCAGACAACTGCTGCTCACGCTGATTGCTAGACGTGCTTGCAAAGGTCAACCAACCATGTTGAGTTGAAGGATCGTCAAATAGTTTTACCATCCATTGCTGGGTTTTTGCGGCTTGTTTCCACGCAACTTTGCTTAAAGGGTCGCTATTGTCAAAGTCGCGAAAACCACTTAAGTCTTCATTCCCCAGTCGTGTCACGGGTGAATTAGTTTCTTGATACGACCTAAGGTTTTTATCAACCAAGTTTAAGGCACAAGCGTGGGGTTTTGGAAAAACCGTCACTTGTACGTCGAGATCTAAATGTGTCCAACATTTAAATAAACCCAGAGGATAATCAGACCTAAGCGTTAATCTGCCCAATGTATGAACGCCTCGCTGCATAGCGTTAAAGGGAACAAGAACTTGAGATTCTGCATCATTGATGTGCACTGAGACGACCTTGGGACTTGGCATGTTCCACCACGAAAGATGCACAATACCCTCGGCCGGTTTATGTTGAAAACCAATAATAATTTGCAGGTTTCCGATTGCACCTTCAAAGCAAGAAGGCGCGCTTACCGCGTTGATTTTGAGTCTTGCAAAATTAACGTAGCTGCTGAAAAGATGTAACAGAAACAGCGACAGTAAAAAGGTACACAGTAACTTCATTACATTATTCTGATAATTAGTGCCGAGCACAAATAACAATGCACATAGCACTAAGAACCACAGGCCAAAGCGCGATGGCAAAATAAAAATCTTTTGATGACTCAAACGCTGAATGCGGTTGGCAGGGATCCGTTTTTGCAGCCAATGTGAAAAACGCAGCTGAATGATCCGTTTCATGGCAATATCAACTCACTTAATGATGCCGAAAATCATGCTAAAAGTCATGCCGCAGCAAGAGGGTCAATATCACGTAAAAGTTGTTGGCTCACTGCGTTACCTTCGGTTGATCCTGATATGTTTTGATTAACCGTACTCACATTGAGCCGGTGTTCGGCAACAGCAACAAACACCGCTTGAACATCCTCTGGCACAACGAAATCTCTGTTATGTAAATAGGCCCAAGCTTTTGCAGCGTTCAAAATAGCCTTGCTTGCGCGCGGTGAGAGAGGGTTAGGGATGTCCTTTGCGTGTCGACTTGCAGCGACCAAGCGCAAGATGAACTCTATAACATTGTCGCTAGCATATAACCCTTCAACGTCTCGCTGCATAGATTTCAATCGTTCTGGAGAAAATAATGTTGTGAGTTCATCCTGCTTAACGGGTGCGTTTTTTAGCATGGCTTTCTCAGCCTCAAAGCTGGGGTAACCTAATGAAATTCTCATCAAAAATCTATCTAGCTGAGATTCAGGAAGCGGATAGGTGCCAGATTGAAATCCTGGGTTTTGTGTCGCAATGACAAAAAACGGACTCGGAAGGGCATGGGTAGTGCCATCGATGCTAACTTGTTGTTCTTCCATTGATTCCAAAAGCGCGCTTTGTGTTTTTGGACTGGCTCGATTGATTTCGTCAGCAAGGACGATTTGATTAAAAATCGGCCCTTTTTTAAAGGTGAATGCTTGCGAATTTGGATTGAAAATGGACACGCCCAACATGTCAGCCGGAAGCAAGTCAGACGTAAATTGAATTCTGGAAAACGCCATACCAAACACCCGAGCCAAAGCGTGAGACAGTGTGGTTTTGCCCATGCCAGGTAAGTCTTCTATGAGTAAATGACCTTGTGACAACAAACAGGTTAGTGCTAATTTGACTTGGTGTTCTTTACCTAAAATCACCTTGTTTAATGCTTCAAATACTGCATCCAGCTGTGCATTTATCTGTGTATTCATATCATTTAAAATCATCACTAAAATAATGGCTTAAGTAATAACAAATGTAACTTCATCCTAGACGAAATCTAATCAATAAGCGATGGATATGTACATACGATAGTATGACTTTGAGGTGTGTCTGTTGCTGAATGTTTACCAAAAGCTTTGCTTACGTTATGTTATCTTTAACATGAAAACAAAATAATAAGGATTTTCTCGCATGGCTTTACATCCTCAAGCAGGACAACCCGCTTGCCGCACCCAATTAGTTAATGTTGCAAAGTTAGTGTCAGATTACTACAGCTTACAACCCGATATGAACATGGCCTCACAAAAAGTAAGTTTTGGTACTTCTGGTCATAGAGGTAGCGCCTCTCTCAGTTCATTTAACGACATGCATATTGCAGCAATCTGCCAAGCGCTAGCTGAATTTCGTCTTGAAACAGGGATCACAGGCCACTGTTTTTTAGGTAAAGATACGCATGCGCTCAGCGAACCTGCGATGACGACGGCGATTGAGGTGCTTGCAGCCAATGGCGTCAAAGTAGTTTTGCAAACCAGTGACAATGAAAGCTTGGGATACACGCCTACGCCGGTGATTTCTCGCACCATTATTCGAGCGAATCAGCATTCAAGCGACCAACAAAACGACGGTATTGTTATCACCCCTTCACATAACCCGCCAGAAGATGGAGGATTTAAGTACAATCCGCCTCACGGTGGCCCAGCAGGTTCTGACATTACCACACGTATTCAAAACCGCGCAAACGCCTTAATTTGCAATAACAATGACGACGTGAAACGGATATCTTTGCAAAAAGCAATGCAATCAGACAATGTGATGATTGATGACTTTATGCATCCTTATATTGATGAACTTAACCAAGTCGTCGATATGGAAGCCATTAAAAATGCCAAGCTTAATTTAGGTACCGACCCTCTAGGTGGAGCAGGATTGGGTTACTGGAATGTCATAGCGAAAAACTGGGGCTTAACGATTTCAGTAGTCAATAACGAAGTGGATGCGCGTTTTGCTTTTATGCACCGAGATAAAGACGGGAAGCTTAGAATGGACTGTTCTTCGCCCTATGCGATGGCAGGTTTAATTAAATTAAGCGACCAGTTCGATTTAGCCTTTGGCAATGATCCAGATTTTGACCGGCACGGAATCGTGTGTAAAGGCTCGGGCTTAATGAATCCTAATCACTATTTGGCAACTGTGGTTCAATATTTATATACCCACAGACCACAGTGGGCCAATACCTTAAGTATTGGTAAAACGCTTGTGTCTAGTAGCATGATAGACAGAGTAGCTAGCAAGATTGATAAGCAGATTACTGAAACACCAGTTGGTTTTAAATGGTTTGTAGACGGATTAAGTCAAAAAACTATAGGGTTTGCTGGTGAAGAAAGTGCTGGTGGTATTTTCTTACAACGCAACGGAGAAACGTGGGCAACAGATAAAGATGGGTTTATTCTTTGTTTATTAGCCGCTGAGATGCTAGCAGTAACAGGTAAAGACCCAGCGACACATTATCATGAATTAACGAAGGAATTCGGTGCCCCGTTTTACGTACGCAATGACATTCCCACCACGTTAGAGATAAAACAAAAGCTATCATCTATGGACAAGTCGTCGGTCACTGCAACGGAATTGGCTGGCGAACCGATCACCGCTGTTTTCACTCATGCACCAGGGAATAACGCCGCCATCGGAGGGATTAAAGTGGTGACAGAGAGCGGATGGTTTGCAGCTCGTCCTTCTGGAACTGAACTCGTGTATAAAATATATGCAGAAAGTTTCAAATCGGAACAACATTTAAACGAGCTTACAAAAGAAGCGCAGAAGCTTGTAGATTCCGTATTGAGCTAAATTACGTAAATTAATTGTAAAAAAAGCCGATTTAATCTAATAAATCGGCTTTTTTGTTACTGGTTTACACCGAATTAACATAAATTCTGTTTTCTTGCTGCTAGTATCAATGAGTCCTCTATTTTTTATTGTTGTGAGAACTCACTATGACTGCAACCGCAATCGATTCTGCTGCTGATTTTAAAAGCGCGATTATTCGCCATCTTCACTCCACCTTAGGCACTGACGAAAACAAAGCCAACAACCATGCTTGGTGGAAAGCAACCTGTGCCGCCATTAACGAGCACGTACTAGAGGGTCTTCGTAAAACACAAAAAACGCACTACATCAACGATACTAGAGCGGTGCATTATTTCTCGGCCGAATTTCTTATGGGGCGGCTGCTGTCAAACAATATGCAAAATTTTGGTGTGTTTGAAGCCGTGCAAAATGCCCTCAAAGAGCTTGGGGTTGAACTTTCCGACCTTATGGAAGAAGAACCCGATATGGCATTGGGCAATGGCGGGCTAGGAAGACTTGCCGCTTGCTATATCGATTCGCTTGCAACGCTTAATTATCCAGCCATCGGTTATGGTATTCACTATGAAAATGGTTTATTTCGTCAAGAAATAAAAAATGGGGCGCAAATTGAGCGGCCCGATGCGTGGCGAGACTACGGTAACCCTTGGGAAATCTGTCGACCCGAGTCGATTCAAGAAATATCGTTATACGGATATGTAGAGACAAAATACGGCGACAATGGCCGCATAAAAAAAGAATGGCACCCAGGCTCAATTGTAAAAGGGCTGCCATGGGATATTCCCGTGGTAGGGTACAACGGTTCTACTGTGAACGTACTTCGCCTGTGGCAAAGTCAATCAAGCTCTCATTTTAACTGGGATGTGTTTAATGCAGGCGGTTATGTGGATGCTCAACGAGAGAATGTTCAAGCAGAAACAATCTCAAAAGTTCTTTATCCAAATGATGAAACCGAGGCCGGTAAAGAACTTCGGCTTATCCAACAGTACTTTTTCTGTTCGTGTTCTTTAAAAGATATCATCCGTCGTTATAAACGGGCGCACGGCGATGATTGGAGTGCGTTTACCAAACAAGTTGTGATTCAACTGAATGACACACATCCAGCGATTGCCATTCCTGAACTAATGAGAATTTTGGTTGATCGAGCTGAGATGGAATGGGATGACGCGTGGAGTATCTGTACCCGTACTTTTGCTTACACAAACCACACTTTGCTTCCCGAGGCTTTAGAAAAGTGGCCAGCCCGTATGATCCAAAAGATACTTCCACGTCATTTGGAAATCATCTACGAAATCAATCATCGGTTTATGAAGGAAGTGAGTGAAAAATGGCCAGGCAATGACCCAATTAAAGCCAAGCTTTCCATTATTGAAGAAGGGAATGAAAAGATGGTGCGTATGGGGCATCTCTCAGTGGTGGGGAGTTTCGCTGTTAATGGCGTAGCAGAGTTACATTCCAAATTGGTGAAAGAAACGCTTTTTCCTGAGTTTAACGAACTTTACCCAAATAAATTAATGAACGTGACTAACGGCATTACCCCTCGACGATGGTTAAAAGCCTGTAATCCAGGCTTGTCTAAGCTAGTGGCTGACAAGGTAGGCGAAGATTGGCCATTACACCTACATAAGTTACAGGGCATTGCAAAATATGCTGAGCAAAAAACCTTTCAAAAGAAGTTTATGCAGGTAAAGCAGAAAAACAAGGCGATGCTTGCCGAAGAAGTAAAATTGCTAACGGGTATTGAGCTTGATACGAACGCCATTTTCGATATTCAAATAAAGCGATTGCACGAATACAAACGACAGCATTTGAATTTGCTACACATCATGGCCTTGTATCGCAGAATTCTTGAAAATCCCGATTACGATATGCACCCAAGAGCGTTTATATTCGGTGCAAAGGCAGCGCCCGGTTATCGTCTAGCAAAAGATATCATTTTAGCGATAAATAAAGTGGCTGAAAAAATAAATTCAGACCCAAGAGTGAATAAAAAGCTTAAAGTCGTGTTTATGCCCAACTATAGGGTATCGCAGGCTGAAAAACTGATACCAGCCGCCGACGTTTCGGAGCAAATAAGTACGGCGGGTAAAGAGGCCTCAGGTACGGGTAACATGAAACTGGCATTAAATGGTGCAGTAACCATAGGCACACTCGATGGTGCCAATGTTGAAATTGCTGAAGAAGTCGGCAATGACAACATTTTTATTTTTGGTTTAACGATTGATGATGTCAATGCGCTCAAAGCGTCAGGCTATAATCCGTATGATATTTACGATAAAAATGCTGAAATAAAAGCGATTTTAGATTGGCTTGAAACCGATTATTTTACACCCGGTGAGCCGGGAGCATTGGTGTCAATTAAGCGAAGCTTGTTAGAAGGGGGTGATCCCTATCTAGTGCTTGCTGACTTTGAAGCATACAGTGATGCTCAAAAGAAGGTCGATCTAGCTTATCGCGATAAGCAACGCTGGGCAAAAATGGCGATTCTTAATACCGCAAAAGTCGGAAAGTTTACTTCGGACCGCTCGGTCAAAGATTACGTAGACAGAATTTGGCAGTTAACACCTTGTAAGGCGACAGTATAAAACGTAACCGTTCCTCTTAAATTGTAAAGAAATATTTACAATTTAGGAGGTTTTTAACATAGTGTAATAACAAAGTTTATGTGTTTTAAGCATAGTAATTTTATATTTTCACCTACATAATCACGGGTTGAAGTACAGGCCGAGGTATGACCTAACATGAGTAGACTTCATCAGTCACTTAACACTCTACCCAACCGATTTGCGTTTATCGCAAATATTGAAAGGCAAGCATCTGTTAGCCCTTACATTTCTTTAATGCTTGTAGATGTCGTTCGATTTTCTGACGTCACATGTAGCTTTGGCATGGAGGTAGGCGATGAGATACTGTTAAAAATAGCCAATAGACTCATTCAACTGTTTGACGGTAGTGTGCATATAGGACGGATTAGTGGAGACGTATTTGGTTTGATTTTTGACGGCAAACACTCTCGGACTTACTTGCACAATCAATATCAGCATATCATCGAACATTTCAAAACGCCTCTGTATCATGAAGATCATGCATTCATAGCCGACTTTAATGTTGGCGCAGTCACAATGAGCAACGGCGAGTTTGATTTAACCCGCTTTGTTGCTAAGGCCGAAGCGGCATTAAAGCACGCGAAAGAAAATAATTATGAAAACTTTCATGTGTTCGATATGACCGAACGTGCCGATACAGGTAGAAGTTTAGCGTTAAAAGCTGATTTAAAACGTGCTTTGTACAATAACGAGTTGGAACTGTATTTACAGCCGAAAGTGTCGTTAAGCACACTTGATATTATTGGTGCTGAGTGTTTGTTACGGTGGAATCATCCTTTAGACGGTGTTTTATTTCCCGGACCGCTTATTGAAGCTGCAGAATCCTACAATATGATCAATGAACTGGCTTACTGGACGCTTGAAGAAGCCTTTAAGCTAATGGTTCAATTGGAAAAGTCTGGCGTAACTATTAATTTATCGGTCAACATTTCTCCTACACAGCTTTACGATAAAAAACTGGTCCCTACCGTGGCTAGTCTTGAAAGTGTCTATAACATTAGCCTTAGTCGTTTTGAGCTAGAACTCACAGAAGATATCGCATTATCTAACTCTCTTATGGTGAAGCGTCAACTGGCGCAGTTAAACCATCTTGGTCTGTCAATATCAGTGGATGATTTTGGCAAAGGCTACAGTAACTTGGCCTATATTCGAGAGATCAACTTAAGCGCCTTAAAAATTGATAAGTCATTCGTTATGGAATTAGAAAACGATTCTGTAAACGCCGCCATTATTCAAGCAGCACAGATTATCGGCAAAGCGAAGGGCTGTGAGGTCATTGCTGAGGGAGTAGAAACCATCCAGCAACTTCAAACTCTGCGTAAGTTGGGTATCTCGACAGGGCAGGGGTATCTGTTCTCAAAAGGCATTCCGATTGACGATTTTATCAGTTTAGCGCAATCGCACATTACTGTCGGCGAGTCTATGCTTCGACAAACACTTCATAATAATTAGGCCAAACGTATCAGCTATGGATCAAGCATTCTTAACTACGGGTTTTCTCTCGCTTTGCTTACAGAATGATTCATCTGTAAAAGCGGGTACTCGTTTTACTATCAACACTTCTACCTGCGCCACTATCTATGCGCTGGGTGTTATAGAATTTTCTCCAAAAAATAGACAAGATGGCGCAAAGTCTATTGTGCTATCGTGCGGTATTCATGGTAATGAAACTGGACCTATTGAACTGTGTGATAGATTAGTCGATGACATCATTACTGGGCGAGTGCTCCCCTTACACCGCGTGCTGTTTATTTTCGGTAATCTAGAGGCAATGAAAATTGAGAAGCGCTTTGTTGATGAGAATTTAAATAGGCTTTTCTGCGGTGAATATAAAAATGCAAGCAAGAGCAATGAGGAAACACGCAGAGCGGCTGAATTAGAGCACTGCGTTCAACGTTTTTTTGCTGATGCCAGCGAAGCCTCTGTTCGTCTACACTATGATTTACATACTGCAATAAGAGCATCAAAACACGAAAGGTTTGCTGTATACCCCTATTTGCATGGGGGCGCATATAGCCATAGCCAGTTTTCTTTTATGGCTCGGTGTGGTGTAAAAGCCTTTTTATTGTCGCAAAGCACAACTGCAACATTTAGTTACTATTCATCCAAGACATTTGGTGCGCATTCTTTTACGGTAGAGCTGGGTAAAGTAAAACCTTTTGGTCAGAATGATATGGCTAATTTTAGCGAGGTAGACTCAGCCCTCAGGGCCGTGTTGGTTGAACAGGATTTGCCACAATGTGATCCTATCGACGACATTGTTGTTTATAGCGTAAAAAAAGTCATTATCAAAAAGTCTGAGCAGCTTAAGCTGAACTTTTCAAATGACGCACAAAATTTTACTGCGTTCAAAAAAGGCGAATTGATTGCAAGCGACGATAGCTATCGTTATTTAGCTGATCAAGACGGTGAAGCCATTGTGTTTCCCAATGCAAATGTACCTATTGGACAAAGAGCATTACTTACTGTAGTTCCCATTTCCACTGACAGTTTGTCAATGGGAAAGTAAAAACCAACCTTATAAAGGAAATAGCGATGATATTAACGACGACTCCGTCTGTAGAAGGTAAAAAAATTAAGGAATATTACGGCATTGTGATTGGTGAGGCGGTAATGGGAGCCAATTTATTCAAAGATTTGTTTGCCTCTATCAGAGACATAGTGGGTGGCCGTTCAGGCAGTTACGAAGAAGAGTTGACCAAAGCCCGACAAGTTGCATTTAGTGAATTGAGTTCAGAGGCGCTTGCTATGGGAGCCAATGCAGTGGTGGGTATAGACTTGGATTATGAAGTCGTGGGTGAAAAAGGCAGTATGCTAATGGTGAGCATTAGCGGCACCGCTGTCAGGGTTGACGATTAGCTATACCCGTTCCACCTCAACATGCTCGATTCAGCGAACGAATAAAAGGATTTAAACAAGGAAAATGGGAGAAGGCATGGTGGTTCCATGTCGAAACAATTTGACGCAGGGTAAATCCTTTTAGGCTTCGCCCTTGGGAGCTTCACAGCGCTTTTATGACTGCGTTATACTTGTTCGAAAGGTTA
>CAYSDZ010000064.1:0-11898 GCA_964429915.1 uncultured Alteromonas sp. | reverse complement strand
CTAAGTTTTAATTTTTGAATTTTCAAAGGCCGCTAGTAATACAGCGGCCTTTTTTTGTTCATTAGTCCTCCCTCGCCAAGGTTCAATTACCTGAATAAAAGCCTGCGCTCGCCATGTCAAAAACAGTAAATCCAATGGCCCATTTGTTACTGCATTGGTTGTTTTTGCACTACAATTTGTAAATATACAGGCGGTCGACATTGTTGTTAATCAGCCTAATAGTGAGATTCAAAGCAATATTCAATTCCCAATTAGTCTTTCGTTATATCAGTGCTAGTTTACTCTTGCTCTGCCCGAGCGTGTTCGCACAAATTGAAGTTATTGAAGAAACAGCAACAAAACGTTCAGAAGAGCAACACAAAGTTGCAATAAGTATGCAAGCTTTAGATGCGGAAAACATTGAAACCTTGCAAGTAAAAACGGCTGACCAAATATTAGATCACCTTGCAAACGTGGGCCGAAACGCCACTAATAATGTCAATGCCGGCTTTTCAATTCGAGGCGTTGGAACCAATAATTGGCATGGAAATGTAAGTAGAGCAGTTGGACTCTATATTGATGAAGTCTCGTTAAGCACTCCCTACTCTGGCGTATTAAGTGTTTGGCGATTGCCAAGTCGAGTTTCGCTACCACGACACCTGTTGATTCGGAAGCCACACCTACTTTGGAGATTGGCGCTAGTGTGTATGCTCAACGCTGTGTACTTTGTCACGGCTCTCAGGGAATGGGCGAAGGTGTGTTACCCCTTAAGTTGGTTGATTATCCCAACACCAATCTTCTCCTCGATAAACGCAACCTGAGTCGGGAAGAAGTACATCGCATTGTCACCCACGGCGCGGCGTTAGACGATGTGTCTGAATATATGCCACCAATGGGTGACGATTTAACGTGGACAGAATTGGAAAGTGTCGTTGATTTTGTCATGCTGCTAAAAAAGATGCGAAAGAAGCCATCACTCTTTTGGCATCGCATAACACTTCCGATGAAACGGCTGATTTGTGGGTGAGTAAAAACGTGTATGAAACGCGCCGCGTGCTGTGTCATGGCGAAAAAGGACTTGGCGATGGAAGAATGAGTAAGGTGATTAAAACCCCACCTCCCTACAACTTAACGCTCAGCCGACTTCCTAAATCGTACTTAATGGATATTGTCTCTAAAGGTGGTGCTCAAATGCAGCGTTCACCGCAAATGCCACCATGGGGAGAACAACTCTCCCCGTCGGAAATTAACTCAGTTGTCGACTACATTATGCAACTACGCACCTACTAGGGCGTAGTTGTGTTTTGTCCATTCCCCATTTACCCAGCGTAGTTCGTAAAATGGCCAGTAGTGATTATTTACTCTTAGCGTTACCACCTTGGGGTTATTGCTAAAGTCGATCGTTTTGATTAATACAGAATCTAAATGGGCTTTGTCTTGCACTGCCTCAATAAAATCGTCTAACGTAGTAATCGTTTTACCATCTACTTCAACAATACGCTGAATGGCATAGAGACCATAACGCGTGGCGGGTGAGCCGTATTTATAACTTGCAATATACACACCTTGTGAATCCACATTTCCCTGTAACTGGGCTGCACGATGAGGGGCGTGTAAGTATAAACCAGACCAATACAACACTCTGTCAATATCAACACCACTTAGCGCATTCGTTTTTATGGTTTCGGTTCTCACTTGGCCTTGACTAAAAAACGTCACTTTAACCTCGGGTGCCTGACTTAATAGCTCCACCTGCCTAAACGACGATACCGGTATATCATTAATTGCCAATAACAAATCTCTGCGTTTCAGAAACGCTGCACTGTCTGAGCTATTAGAGATGTTATAAATAGCCAATATACTGCGTTTTCCTGTTGTTTGACTAACCTCATTGGGAACAATTTTTTCTAACCAATCCATGCCTAGCCCCATCTGCGTTGCGTCGACAGGGGCAATCATTGTAAGGTCAATGTCTAAGGAATAAATCGGAGAACGGGTTCGCGCACTTTCTATCACCTCTAACACGTATTCAGAGGCAAGGCCTGCAATCGAGTTACTCTGATCTTTGCCATTATCCGCACTAGCATCAAAAATCATCCATAAGCCGACGATTTGCTGATCGCCATTCACTAAAACACCATCAAACGATGTATTGGGATTGATGAAATGGGTCGCTTGCAAGTTTTTATCTACAAACTGAGGAACATTGAATCTTCGTAACCAAAACTCTTCTGTGGTGTCGACTTCGGTTGCGCGATATTCAACATTCCCGTCGTAGTTCAAGCCCATCTGCATGACAGTCTCACCCTTTTTCATTTTTGCAGTACTGAATACCGCCTCTGAAATCGACGCTTGGCTCGCTCTAGCGGGCTCATATGACACCAAAGCGAGGTTGTGTAAGGGATGGATAAACTCTACTTTCCCAGGTATTTCATAACGGTTGTTGAAGGTGATTTTTACATCTCCAAGCATACTTGCCACTACACTGCGCGGTATCACTACCCATCCTTTTTCAGCATCTACGACAACACCAGTGCCATAGCTCCCTTGTTCGCTGCTTCTACCTTGTATTGAGTAGGGACTGTAGTACGACACACGGACCAAAGCATCTTCTAAACGTTCAGAATTACTGGGTTCTAGTTTGTCTGAAACAAGCTCATCAGGCTCAGCGGTGACAAATTCAATATTTTCACAGGGCCAGTAAGAGAGGTTTTCACTCTTCTCACAGACACTGTGCTCAAACCATTTTCGGTTTATCTCAACGCGCGCATAGTTAGTGGTGTTAGGCGTAGAAAAATCATAATAGCGCACATGCACTTTCTCTCCATTGCTCAGTTTTAATAGTTCTTCGTTTAACGCTTGCGCGTGGGGCGTCGCAACGCCATTAAACTCTACAATCACACTGCGGTTAGGTACGCCAGCTCGACTAAAATAGCCGTTCGATGCTGCCACATAGACCCCTTCAATGGGTTTATTGAAATGGCGGGCTTGCTGATAAGACAAATCATGAAAAATACTACCGTCAAACTTCACCAAAGACTGAGGTGTTAAACGATGAAGATCATCGACA
This sequence comes from uncultured Alteromonas sp., assembly GCA_964429915.1. Classification (GTDB taxonomy): domain Bacteria; phylum Pseudomonadota; class Gammaproteobacteria; order Enterobacterales; family Alteromonadaceae; genus Alteromonas_F. Next base: position 8,849 of record CAYSDZ010000064.1, on the reverse strand, counting down.
TACAAGGTGTACTCAAAAAGCTCACCTTGGCGAAGCACTTGGATGTCGATATTTTTACCCACATTCGCATTTAAAGTCTCTTCCAATTCTGAAAAACTAGCTGTTCGCTGCTGATTAATGCGTAAAAGAATATCACCCACTTCAAGCTGAGCATCGGCACTGCTATCGGGTATTAAAGAGTTCACTACCAATAAGCCCTTTAAATTAGGATAGGCGCTTCTAAACTCTCGCTCTAAAGACTCATTTAAACCAAGCCGATTCAGCTCTGCATAGGTCGTTGAGGTAAACGTAGTTTGTAAGGTCCCTCGATCAATAGCCTTTCCCTGCCGTAGCTGTGCCAAAGCCTGTTTTATTTTTTCAAGCGGCAAATAAAACGCATTGGCTGATTTCGTTTGACTACCTGCGTTAAGCGCTACCGCCTCCCCTTTAATATTAATCACAGGTGAACCTGAGGAGCCCCCTGTTGAAGAGGTTGCAGCTTGAATATAGAAGGTATTAAAGTCGTTATATTTCCCTTTTCCATACCGAGGCGCCTCTCGGTCTAAGCGCGAAATAGTCCCGTCCAATATAGAGATTTTCTGTCCTGCATCGTTACCAATAATACGAATGGAATCGCCAATGCTTGGTGGAATATCGCTTAATGTAAATTCGTGTAATTCGCTGTGTTTTATTTGGCTAGGATCATATTTAAAAAAGCCAAAATCATGAACGGGGTCAAAGTACAATGGCGACAATTCAATCTCTTCATTGTTGGTGAGGATCGCTTTTGCGGTTACTGGGCCCGGTGTCACAACATGGCGATTGGTTAAGATAATACCTTGTTCTGCATCGACTACGAAACCTGTCGCAACCGTTCCTCGATTCCAACGTCCGTCAAAAGCAAAAGGCGTATCTATTTGAATACTCACCACGCCCGAAGAGACACGGTTGACGGTTTCGTTCCAACTTTCTTGCACATTCTGAGTTGTACAGCTAACTAATAATGCCAATACACAATAGTGAAGCCGAGCAAATACTCGAATCAGAGCATGCCTTACTGCTATTTTCATACCTAACCTTTTCTACCTGCGGAAAACTTGATGTTAATTTTTTCGATGGATTTTTATGACAGCTTAATTGAAGCTCGCCTGAATAAATAGCCCCACACCATCAATGCCTGGATTAGGACTGCCAATACCTGCGTTAGAGGTGTGTTGATACCTAAAACCAAGATTAACAGCACCTAAAAAACGCAAAGGAAGAGAATATTCTATAGCAGACGTAAAATGCCAGTCACTGCCTACTTCATGCCCAGCCATAAAACGCTGGTCGATATAGGTGGGAGTAAATTCAAGATTCAACTTGCCATAGTCTGATGACCAAAGTGTCCAATACGGCCCTAATGCATACCAGTTGGTATCATCAAATTCCCAGATCCCTTCATAGCGACCATAAATAACAGACACACCATCTACCCATTTCGTCTGTTTAAGAGACCGGCTCCATCGCAAAGCGTTCATTGCGACATCCACATCGTTAAACGGCGTGATTGCTCGATAATAAGTTAAAGACCAATTGTTTTGTTCAGCGGCGATAATGTGGCAAGAGAATAAACTGCAAGAGAGATAAATAGCGACAAGGTACAAACAGCAGTTCGATACTGCTTTTTTCATTGCCGTCAAGAGCAAAATAAACATAACGAAAAAAAGTAACAAGAGTTTGACCCATTGTACATTTCCGTCACAACTAAGCAATTTTATTGATGGTTCAACGCCTGCGGTTTACTGAAGGGTCTCCGCGTTTAACCGATTTGAATCGCCAAATTGCTTGTGACAGAAGCGCATAGGTTTTCATGCCTTTTCGTCTTGTGTCTATGAAGGGATTGCGACTTGTATGCAATGGAAGCAGCACCTCGCCTGTCGATCGAAGCATGTATTTTTCTACCGCGACCTCCACCCCATTTTTAACTTCATTGCTTATCTTATAGTACGTATCTGCATCGGGAAAACGTTCTGCAACCGGCTCTCGCCCGATATTCCAAGCGATATCGTGTGATTGCGTTATTCTGCCAAATTCTATGGAAGACATAAAATACACCGTAGGATTGTCATGAATGTTGCCGGTGTAGCCAATAATGTTTTCGACAATAAAAAAGTCAGAGCGGTATGACCCAACATCAATAGGCGGAGCATCTGCCATAGTGTTGCCTCTATGTATTTGAATAATAGTATTTAAGTAAAAAAGACTTACGTCTCTCCTTTCAAATAGTTGCAGCTATTGCGTTTTCAATAAGCTATTCATTTTTTATTGCTGTGATAAAAAAAACATAAATTTTTTACTTTTTTACTGATAAGTAAAAAATAAAAATATAAACAAATCAGCATCTTGATATTTTGATTGTGATATTAATGTAAACAAATTGTTGTTTTTTATTTTTTGTTGGCTTATCTTGAGAAAGCGCTTTCTTTCATGTTGTCATTTTTTTGTTTGGTTGAGAAAGCGCTTTCTTTAATGAATAGCTAGCCAACACACAAAGTGAGAACAACAGTGAAAAGCATATCATTCAGTAAAACTCAAATAGCAACCAGCTTATCTCTGATTCTCGGCAGTAGTTTTATACAAAACGCTATTGCTCAAGAACCAGAAAGCAATAATGTCGAAGTTATTGAAGTAAAAGGAATACGCAGTAGTATACAAGAAGCCATGGCGACTAAACGTTACTCGTCAGGTGTAGTAGATGCGATTTCAGCCGAAGATATTGGTAAATTTCCCGATACCAACTTAGCAGAGTCTTTACAGCGGATTACCGGTATCTCTATTAACCGAAATAACGGTGAAGGCAGCCAAGTGACAGCGCGAGGGTTTGGACCAGACTTTAATATGGTTACGCTCAACGGTAGAACCATGCCAGGCTCGGCCTTACCCGCCAATGGAGGAACACCTAACTCGCGTGCATTTGACTTCTCTGATTTAGCGTCTGAAGGGATTCGCGCCGTTGAAGTCTACAAAACAGGTAAAGCCAGTATTGCAACAGGCGGTATCGGCGCGACCATTAATATTAAAACCGCGCGTCCGTTTGACTTGTCACAAACTGGATTGTCAGCGACTATTGGCACGAAAGCTCTTACCGATGCGACCAACCGAACTGGTGATGATGTCACACCTGAAGTTTCATCGCTAGTAAGCTGGGTTAATGACGAGTCGACCTTTGGAATTTCATTTAGTGGTGTATTTCAACAACGGGATAGCGCTGCGTTAGGTGCTTTTGTGAATCAATGGCGAGTCAATCCGTTTGATGGCACCATACCACAATCACCTGACCCTGCGAATCCAGATAGCGGTGCTCCTGTTGTGCTCAACAATGCTCCAGCACAAGGCCAGTTGTTCGCCATCCCCTCTGATTTACGTTATTTTGTTGCCGACAGAGAACGCCAACGCACTAATGCTCAAATTACCGCGCAATACGCACCCAGTGATAATTTAGTGGCAACGCTCGATTATACTTATTCAAAACAAGACCTATTTGAAGCAAGGGCTGAACAGTCTATTTGGATGGACGATCGCTATTTTGCTGAATTGACCTTTGATGACGAAGCAGTGGCGACCCCTGTGGTCATACGTCAAGAACGTCGTGATTTGCAACCCCGTGATTTAGGTTTAGCCTTACAACAACTCAATCAAGTTAACGAAAATCGCTCGCTAGGCTTAAATTTGGCGTATCAAGTGAACGATCAATTAGAACTTAGTGTAGATGCCCATCATTCAAGCGCAGAAGGCAGACCCGATGCCCCGTTTGGTACATGGGTGAATTTTGGTCTAGGTGCCAATGTTATTCGAGGGCAAGGTGCTGATTTTACCGGTGAGTTTCCATTAATGTTTGTCGATTTCGACGACGCATCACGCGGCAATTTAAACCCGAATGGCGTGTTGGATCAAGATGATGTTGGCACGTCTATTTTAGACATGAACTTTAGTTCGCAAGACACCGAAATTACCCAAGTGCGTTTCGATGGAAAATATGAGTTAGACCAAGGAAGCATAAACTTTGGTGTTGAATCTCGTTCAATGGAGAGTACGTCTTTACAGTCACTTACCCGCAACACAATGGGGAACTGGGGTGTTGAAAACCCAGGCGAATTACCTGCAGGATCGCTCTCGTCACTAGATCTAGCGTCAGAATTTTCTGACTTCAACACCAACGGGATTTTTTCCCAAGGTTTCACTGGAAACATACCCGATTTAGGCGCATTTGCCGCAGCAGCATACAACTTTCCGTTTGTTGCCAATAATCCCTTTGCCACAAATCGTACCATTGAAGAGGATATAGCCGCTGTATACTTTGAGTTTGATTTAGGTGGGGATCTAGGCAGTATGCCATTTAATTTGCTTGCTGGTGTTCGTTATGAAAATACCGATGTCACCTCCATCGCAAACATCAGTTTGCCTAGTGGTATAGCATGGGAAGGCAATAACGACTTTAACGTACGCTTTGGCAGTGATATGCAAGACGTGGCTGTCGATTCCAGTTATGACCATATTTTACCCGCCTTAGACTTTGATGTTGAAATTACCGACAATATCATTGGTCGCTTTAGCTACAGTAAAACCATCGCAAGACCGACTTACAACAACTTAAGTGCGGCTGCAACGGTTGCCCCACCCAGTGGCCCTACCTTGCTCACAGGAGGAGCCACGGCAACGGCTAGCTCCGGCAATCCTTCTCTGGTACCACTTGAATCAGATAACCTCGATTTATCGTTTGAGTATTATTTCGATGATACAAGCTACGTATCACTTGGCTTCTACGATAAACGCGTAAGAAACTTTATTGGTAACGAGCAGGTTGAAGAGAGTGTGTTTGGTTTGCGAGATGCCACGGCAGGACCACGCGCTCAAGCTGCGGCGGCTGAATTAGAACGTTTAGGTATACCTCTTAGCGACACAGCACTATTTAATATGGTTGCTGCAATCGAAAATGGCGTTGATTTCTTCTCATTAACTGATGAACAGTTTGAAGCCCAATTCGACGTGTTACCGAACTCAAGTGATCCTGAGCTTACGTTTATTAACTCAAAACCCGTCAATAACAGAAGCGCCAATATCTACGGCTTTGAATTAGCTGCGCAGCATTTCTTTGGTGATTCGGGTTTTGGCGTAATGGCAAACTACACAACAGTTCAAGGCGATATTGAATTCGATATCACTGCTGATCCGTCTGAGACTCAATTCGCTTTAGTGGGCTTAAGTGATACTGCTAACTTGGTTTTGATGTATGAAAAAGACAAAATACAAGCGCGTATCGCCTACAACTGGCGCGATGACTTTTTAGACACAACGTCTCAATTCCGCAACGAACCCGGGTTCACAGAATCGTTATCACAAATAGACTTTAATGTGTCTTACAACGTTTCTGAGCAGTTGACTGTGTTCTTGGAGGGCATTAATGTAACCGAGGAAAACAGCCGAAGACACGGAAGAACCAGTGCGCAGTTATGGCGGCTAGAACAACTTGGCGCAAGATACGCTCTCGGTGCTCGCTATCGTTTTTAAGAAGGAAAATACAGGGTGACTGACAACCGACAACATATCGTCGTCGTTGGCGGAGGCAGCGCAGGTTGGCTAGCGGCATGTTACATTGCCGCCACCCAAGAGCGTCGCGCTGTGTCAGTTACTTTAGTTGAATCTCCTACTGTTCCTAGCTTAGGCGTCGGCGAGGGCACTTGGCCCTCTATGCGCAATACACTTAATATCATCGGCGTACCTGAAGCGCAGTTTTTATCTGAATGTCACGCCTCTTTCAAACAAGGCTCAAAATTTGTTGGATGGCGAGATGCACAAGATTGTTATCATCATCCTTTCATGGAACCTAAAGGATATACAGAATGGAATGTAGCGGCACATTGGAACGCTGCGTTCAATAACATTCCCTACGGTGAAGCGTTTTGTGTACAACCAGAGGTATGCAATAGACACCTCGCCCCAAAACAATTTTCCACACCCGATTACGCTTATGTTACCAATTACGGTTATCATTTTGATGCCGGAAAACTCACGCAATTACTTACTCGACACGGCACTAACATGCTCGGTATCCACCATATCATCGACCATGTTGAGAGTATTCACTCTCATGAAAATGGAGATATTCAGTCTCTTAAAACACGCCAGTCAGGCAACATTGAAGGCGATTTATTTATTGATTGCAGTGGTATGAATAGCGTGCTGTTCGACGCTCATTTTGGTATTCCTTGGATAAAAACAGATGACGTTTTATTGAACGATAGCGCGGTAGCTGCACAAGTCCCCTACTCCCATGTCGAGGCGGCTATTGAATCTACAACTGTCGCCACTGCGCAAGCTGCGGGTTGGACATGGGATATCGGCTTGTATCACAGACGAGGCGTGGGTTTATGCTATTCCAGTCATTATTTAAGTAAACAAGGGGCAGAAAATACATTACGCCAATACATTGTACAAACCAAGGGTAACGCAGACTCGCTGCAACTAAGACATTTGCACTTTACGCCTGGTTATCGTTCTGTATTTTGGCAAAACAACTGTATCGCTATCGGCATGTCTGCTGGTTTTATAGAGCCTCTGGAGGCATCAGCACTCGCTATGGTAGAACTCAGTCTCTCGATGCTGTGCGATGAATTTCCGCAAAATCATACTCATAGGGGTATATTGGCAAAGCGTTTTAACCAGCGTTTTTTGTATCGCTGGCAACGCGTGATCGACTTCGTAAAATTACATTATGTATTAAGTCAACGGCAAGAACCTTATTGGCTTGCTCAGCGCGCAATAACAAGCATTCCGGAACGACTGGCGGAGCTGCTTAAATTATGGCAGTTTCAAGCACCGTCAAGAAATGACTTTATTGAAAATGAAGAAGTTTTTTCTTCGTCTAGTTATCAATACATCCTTTACGGCATGCAGTTTCAAACGCATTTTAATACCAACCGTCTGTCTTCAACACACCAAAACGCAATACAAAAACTGCATAAAGAATTACAAGTGCATCAACAAAAATTACTCTCTGGTCTTCCTTCTAATCGAGAATATCTAAACTTACTTCATCAAACAATTGAACAAAATAAACATGGATTATCCCAAAGGACATCTGCATGAAACCCGTTAGAAACATCGTCATTGCAGGAGGAGGCACCGCAGGTTGGATGGCAGCAGCGGCGCTGTCTAAACTCATTGGCAAACATTTATCCATTACCTTAATTGAATCAGACGACATTGGTACTGTAGGAGTGGGCGAAGCAACCATTCCCCCCATACGAACCCTACACAAATTACTAGGGATTGATGAAAAAACATTTTTGCGGCATACCAATGCCACTTTCAAACTTGGTATTCAGTTCGAAAATTGGGGTCAAAAAGGCGATAGCTATATTCACTCTTTTGGCGTGACAGGAAGAGAATGTTGGGCAGGCGAGTTTCATCATTTTTGGTTACGCGCACAAGCTGAAAAAGCTGAACATGCTGAGTATGGCTTTGGTTCATACTGTCTTGAACACCAAGCCGCTTTAAACGGCAAATTTGGTTTATCGCAAAACGCGCCACTGAATTTTGCTTACCACTTGGACGCGTCAAAATATGCAGGTTTTCTGGGAAGGCTAGCGAAACAAGCAGGGGTAAAACGCATTGAAGGAAAAATTGAGCATGTAACAAAAGATAATCAAAACGGATTTATCACTGCGCTTAAACTGAACAATGGCCTTACAGTAGAAGGCGATTTATTTATTGACTGTACCGGATTTCACGGCTTACTTATTGAACAAGCACTGCATACTGGTTATTGCGATTGGTCTCACTATTTACCCTGCGACTCTGCGCTTGCCATGCAAAGCGAATTGCAAGGTCAACCTGCGCCATTCACGCGTTCTGTCGCCCATGATGCAGGTTGGCGATGGCATATTCCGTTACAACATAGAATGGGAAATGGCTTAGTATACTGTAAACGTTATTTAAGTGATGATGAGGCTAATGCTCGCTTACGGAAAGCTGTAAGTAGTCATCCAATCAATGAACCCCGAGTTATTCGTTTTACGCCCGGTAAACGTCGTTACGGATGGAATAAAAATTGTGTTGCACTAGGGTTAGCTTCAGGTTTTATTGAACCCTTGGAATCCACAAGCATTCATTTGATCATGACCGCAGTGGTGCGCTTAATGAGGCTGTTTCCCTTTGACGGTATTACCCAAGCTGGCATTGATGAATATAACAGTAAATTTGACAGCGAAATGCATTGTATTCTCGACTTTATTGCTATGCATTATAAAGTGACCGAACGGGATGACAGTGAATTCTGGCGTCATTGTCAACATATGGACATTCCCGACTCGCTACAACATAAACTCGATTTATTTAAACAAACAGGCCGTGTCTTTTTGGACGACGGTGACATATTCCGCGTTGATTCTTGGACACAAGTTATGCTGGGCCAACGTTTGCGTCCTCAGCAATATCACCGCATTGCTGACGAAATGCCCAAAGAGGAATTTAACCGTTTTATGCAAGGACTACGCGAGCAGGTAAAGCAACAAATGCAATCCTTACCTTCGCACGGTGATTTTATAAATCGAACTATAAAGTAAAAAGAAGTAAAAACAAAAAAGCTAAATACTAGCTATTGTACCAGTAGACCGATTTGAACCTTGAGTATTAACCCTAATATCGGACTCAGTTTACTCAGCAAGATGGGATGGATTGGATGGGATTATCTCAGAAGATAGTGCATCTAGCTGACATTCCGCACCCATCTTAAGAATAAATTTGTTGATAGTGGTGTCCCAAGCAGTTGACCATAGTATGGTTTCGCTCTTGCATATTCACCACTATCTGCGTGCTGTCTGTTTGAT
>CAYSDZ010000063.1:0-12652 GCA_964429915.1 uncultured Alteromonas sp. | reverse complement strand
CGCTGTGATAGCTCTGAAACGAGCATGTTGAGGTGGAACGGGTATATATTCATCAATAACAACAAACGAATCATAACAACGGTGCTGTATGTTGAATCGTCTTCAAGAATCCGATATTAAACTTCTTCGTGTATTTTATGCTGTTGCAAGCTGCAATGGTTTCACGGCAGCCGAACCCGTTTTGCGAATGCAACGTCCCAATATAAGCGCAGCCATAAAAAAGCTAGAAGAACGGCTCGACTTGGTGCTTTGTCATCGGGGGCGCGGTGGTTTTCAAATGACTAAGGAAGGTGAAATTGTTTATCAAGAAACTAAACGTATTTTTAATGCCTTCGACAATTTTGTCTTTAATTTAAAAAGTTTGCACGACGATTACTCTGGGCATATTACGCTAGTCATGATGGCTGGCTTGCCCTTATCAATGCAACTGGCGGTAAGTCGCGCAGTAAAAAGTACAATGAAAAAGTTCGATGATATTCATGTCAATATACAGACACGTTTATATAATGAAGTTGAGCATGTTGCACTTTCTGGCGAATGCCACCTTGTGTTGGCCACCTACGACATGGTGAAGCCCGAATCTGTGACGTTTCACTCTACGGGATACCATTGTAAGGGTCGATTATACTGTGCTCCTACTCATCCGTTGGCGAAGTACAGAGATGTGGATGCCTTGCCTGCTGACATTAAGTTAGAAAGTTATCCAGCAATTGGTTTGTCTGGCTTATCAAGCGTTAACTATATCCATAATGAAACTCGGCTCTCTATTAAAACTTATTCAGACTCCTATGATGCTGCAATGTCATCAATGATGACAGGTGAGTATATTGGTCTTTTACCTGATTACATGGCTAAAGAGCAGGGAGTCAGTTTGGGTTTAGTGCCTATTGCTATGGGAAGTCTATTTAACTTCGAGCACGAACTGTTCGTTATGAATGGAAAAAATACGCGACTGAACCCTGTTTTGCGTCATTGTATAAAAGAAATCGCTTACTACATTTGTGAGAGCCAGCGTTAGCTGGCTTCATAGCATAAGGGGTCGTTTGCTTTGTTCTGTTCAAAAGCTTCCAAACGCTCCTGACATGCTCCGCATTTTCCGCATGCCTTTTCTCTACCATTGTAGCAAGTCCACGTTTGACTATAATCTAAGCCCATTTGAAGCCCATCGGCAAGAATTTCGCCTTTAGTAAGGTGCAAATAAGGCGTGCAAATTTCAACCGCTTCATAGTTGGCAATTTTACTGACCTCATTCATTTTCTCCACAAACTCGGGGCGGCAGTCAGGATAAATGGCGTGATCACCTGAATGTGCACCATAAAACACTTTATTCGCGTCTAGACTTACGGCATAGGCGATGGCAAGCGAAAGTAAGATCATGTTTCTGTTGGGCACAACCGTCGATTTCATGCTTGGCTCAGCGTAATGCCCTTCTGGCACAGCGAGATCGTCAGTAAGAGACGAGCCACTCATTAATTGGTTTATGGCTGTTATATCCACTACCTTGTGTTCTATTTTTAATGCTTTGCAGACTGAACTTGCATAAATCAATTCTTTTTTATGGCGCTGACCATAGTCGAATGAAAGGGCAATAGGCGTAAGTCCTGACGCAATGGCCTTGTGTAAAACAGTAAACGAATCCATGCCTCCCGAATAAATAATCACGGCTTTTTCATTCATAACGTTTTTCCAAATCGAATTTGTGCGCATTTTACGAGATCCTTGTTAAAATCCCAAGTTAGCAATTATGGGCTTAGGATTTTATATGCTTCCGATCAACGAAATGTTTGAAACCATTCAAGGCGAAGGGGTGTTCACAGGCGTACCAGCCGTGTTCATTCGGCTTCAAGGGTGTCCTGTTGGTTGTGCTTGGTGCGATACGAAACATACATGGGAGGTTGATAAACAATTTAAGGTGTCAGCCGAGCAAATAATCATGAAAACCGAAGATTCACCCACGTATTTTGAATATTCAGCAAACGATATTTTGCAGCTTCTTGCTCAACAAGCCTATAGCGCAAAACATATTGTTTTAACAGGGGGAGAGCCCTGCTTGTATAACCTCACAGCATTGACTCACGCATTGCACGCAAAAGGGTTTAGTACCCAAATAGAAACGAGTGGTACTTTTGAAGTACTGTGTGACGACAAAACGTGGGTGACACTGTCTCCCAAAGTGAATATGCAAGGTGGCTACAAAGTGCTCGATTCTGCGATCCAAAGAGCCAACGAAATCAAACACCCGGTAGCCATGCAAAAGCACATTGACGACTTGGATGCAATATTAGAGCGTAGACATGCAGCATTAGAATACATTTGTTTACAGCCTATTAGTCAACAAGCCAGAGCAACACAACTTGCAATAGAAACTTGTATCAAACGCAACTGGCGGCTATCGTTACAAACTCATAAATATCTCGGGATTGCTTGACCATGGCAGAAGCTGTAAACAAAAAATTAATGGACGATTTTTTTTCTACCATGCTCGACCGAGTATTGAATGGTGACCTAACATGGTTGGGTCAGCACCATTACTTACCTTCGGTTTTTAAGTTTGACGGCGAAAATCATGTTTGTATGCAACCTTCCGAGGTTGAAATTCAGTTGAAAACATTGATTGAAAGTTCAAAAGTTAAAATAGCCAGAAACATCACTTATACAATGATACAGTGCGTTTCTCTTACTGAAAGAATTGTTTTTGCGCGCATTAAATGGCGCTGGTTAGACACCCATGGACAAGATATTGCTTGGCGCTATGCTTCCTATACCCTCTCAAACGGCTCAACAACCCCCCAAATAATGATTTCGGTGATTGACGATAGAAAGCAAGATGCGGAGGTGTAAAATGAAATCGAAGCACTTTTCCTTTATTTTTGTCACCACAATAATGCTTAGTACCTTTTCCTCAAAAGCTGCAGTGTGGTCGGTAAAGTATGCTCGTCCCCCTAACACCTTAACCAAGCGCATTGATTATCCCGTTGAGTTACTAAAACTTGCTCTAGACGCAACAGGGGTACGTTATGAACTTGTTACTTCTGAACGCATTATGAATCGAGCAAGAGCGATTCGCCAGATTAAGCGAAATCGTGAAATCAATGTGTTTTGGAGTATGACAGACAAACAAATAGAGCGAGATTTACTGCCCATCCGCATTCCGATTACGAAAGGATTAATCGGTTGGCGAATTGCCTTTATTAGAAAAGACGATCGAGCTAAGTTTAACCAAATTGCAAGTTTAAAAGACATTTTGAGCTTCGTTCCTGTACAAGGAGCAAACTGGTCAGACACCCATATACTTAGGGCTAATGGTTTTTCAGTCAATACCGCAGACCTCTATTCAGGGTTGTTAGAAGATTTAGTGACAGGAAAGTCTGATTTTTTCCCTCGCGCTGTTATCGAAATAAGGAATGAATGGGAGCAACTGCAAAATAAAGAGCAAATATTCATCGAAGGTAAATTCGTTTTGCAATATCCGGCTGCTATTTATTTCTTTGTCAATAAATCTAACCGTATTCTGGCTAATCTTATTGAAACGGGGTTAATGAAATCGATTGAATCCGGAGACTTCGACCGGCTTTTCAATGCTACTTTCCAGAAGCCACTTGCCGAGCTCGAACTCGATAATAGGCAAGTATTTCGTTTATCTAACCCCCTCATGCCTAGCGATGCGCCTATTAATAATTCTGAGCTGTGGTTCGAGCTGTAGTAACGAGAAAATCGTTCGCTAAGATGTGATCTATTGGCTTGTGTGGAATGTATTATTTACATTCAACCCGACATCGCCGCTGTTTTGCGAGTCAAATTGGTCAGGAGAGATTTATGGCTTTGCACGATATATCTTCATCACAATTAGATACCTCTATATCTAGAGCAGAAAAAATACTCCAATCTACGCCAGATAGATTGTGGTTAGATTGCTTTCGCTATTGTCAGCGTAGAAGAAATATCTCTGATACCTCAGAAGAATATGAGTTTAAAGATGGGAGCACACTCATACTCGATACCAGTTCGGCGATACCTATTCCTGTTAGAGTCAAAAGTTAAATGTAAAAAAGGGAGTCGAACGCTCCCTTTATGGTATGTTGAACGCGCTTGTTATGCCTTTATTAGCCTTTGTGAACGTCTTTCATAGAGCGTCCAGATGGGTCGGCATTATTTTTAAAACTTTCGTCCCACTCCAATGCTTCAACCGTCGAGCACGCGATTGATTTACCACCAGGCACGCAACGAGCAGCACTTTCTTGCGGAAAGTAGCTCTCGAAAATAGTGCGGTAATAATACCCTTCTTTCGTGTCAGGAGTATTGGTAGGGAAACGAAACTCAGCGGTCGCTAATTGTTGGTCGCTTACTTCTGTTTCAACAAAATCACGAATAGAATCTATCCAAGAATACCCAACCCCATCACCAAATTGCTCTTTCTGACGCCACAAAACAGATTCGGGTAGGGTGTTACCATCGTCGAACGCTTTACGTAAAATCCATTTTTCCATTCGACCATCAACACACATTTTATCTTGAGGGTTAATCCGCATTGCTACGTCAATAAAGTTTTTGTCTAAAAACGGTACGCGAGCTTCCACTCCCCATGCTGAGGTTGCCTTGTTCGCACGCGCACAGTCAAACATGTGTAAACGAGCCAATTTCCGCACGGTTTCTTCGTGAAGTTCTTTCGCATTCGGCGCTTTATGGAAATACAGATAGCCACCAAAAATTTCGTCAGACCCTTCGCCAGAAAGTACCATCTTTATGCCCATCGCTTTAATTTTACGCGACATAAGGTACATGGGGGTTGCTGCGCGAATGGTTGTCGTGTCGTAAGTCTCAAGCTGATAAATGACATCGCGGATCGCATCTAAGCCTTCTTGAATAGTAAAGTGCACTTCATGATGTACTGTGCCAATCATATCAGCTACTTCGCGAGCGGCTTTGAGGTCCGGTGCACCTTCTAAGCCTACTGCAAAAGAGTGAAGTCGAGGCCACCACGCATCTGATTGGTCACCATCTTCTACCCGTTTAGCCACATATTGTGCAGCCACTGCGGACACCAAGGACGAATCCAACCCGCCAGATAGCAACACTGCGTAGGGCACATCCGACATTAAGTGAGACTTTACTGCTTTTTCAAACGCTTGTTTCAATTCAGCTAAGTCGGTAGTGTTGTTTTCAACCGCAGAATAGTCCATCCAGTCGCGTTGATAGTATTTGGTCATTTCTCCGGTTTTGCTCCACAAAACATGCCCAGGAGGAAATTCACTGATGGTTTTACATATTGGCGCTAAGGCTTTCATTTCAGAGGCAACATAAAAATTACCATGCTCATCATAACCTGTGTACAGCGGAATAATGCCCATATGATCGCGAGCAACAAGATAAGCATCTTGCTCTTCATCATAAAGCACGAACGCAAACATGCCGTGTAACTTGTCGATAAAGTCTACACCGAATTTTTGATATAGAGGCAGAATTACCTCGCAATCGGAGCGTGTTTTAAAGTGATAGTCTTTGGCAAGGTCTTCTGCTAACTGCGTATGGTTATAAATCTCGCCGTTAACTGCGAGTACTTGTTTGCCTGAATCTGAAATTAAAGGCTGTGCACCGGTGTCTACGTCTACAATAGCAAGACGTTCATGGCATAAAATGGCATTATTATTATTCCAAATCCCTGACCAGTCTGGACCGCGGTGACGCAGCAATTTTGATAATTCGAGGGCTTGGGTTCTTAATTCAGCCACATCGGTTTTGAGGTCAAGAATACCGAAAATACCACACATATATGGGTTCTCACTTGTTTACTAATTTGAATTTATTGGTGTTTTCTGTCGAGGTAAAAACCAGAGGATTCACGTTTACTATGTTTTTATTATTTTGATCGTCGAGAGTGCCATTCTGACTAAAAATTGCAAGATAAAATTGCGAAATCTGTGCAATTTTATTTGAGAAAACCGCCTGTATCCCCGTTTTACCTCTAAATGCTCGTTTCAGAGGTGGAACGGGTTTTTGATTGAACCGAGTTGGAATGGCCTCCTTTATGGCCTTTTAAACTCGCTGGTTGCGCGCCAAGTTGGCCATTGCTCTGTGTTAGCCACACTGATACCGACATCAAACAAAAGTTGAGTATTTTGCGCGATGCCGCTTAAATCCCAACTGTCTCGATATTGGTCACATACCTGATGATAGCAACCGGTAATAATAACATTCATTTTTTTACGGTAGGCCGCAGTTGCTTCATCAATAGGCTGATTCCCACCTGTTGCATAAAGTGCAGGTACGCCTTGTTTGGCAAAGCTAAAATGATCAGAGCGGTAGTAATAGCCTGCTTCTGGATGATCTTCCTGGGTAAGCACTCTGCCTTGTTTTTCTGCGGCAACCTTTAAATTTTCTTCTAGCGAAGATTTACCCATGCCCACTACACTGACATCCTTGGTTTTACCCAGTACATTCATTGCATCCATATTAATATTGGCGACGGTTTTATTCAGAGGAATAATAGGATTGTCGGCGTAATACTTTGAACCTAGCAGGCCTTGCTCTTCAGCAGTGACGACTAAAAAGGTAATACTTCGGTCTAGCGTTTGATTAAGTTGCCCAAATGCCTGAGCCATGACTAAGGTTGCTGCCGTTCCTGTCGCGTTATCGTGTGCGCCGTTATAAATGTTATCTCCTTCTAGAGATTCATCTTTGCCTAAGTGATCCCAATGCGCTGAATATATGATGTGCTCGTCTGGGTGTTTTTTGCCCGGTAAAGTAGCAATGAAATTATGGCTCACAGAGCGTTTGAATTCGTTTTCAAGCGATACTGAGGCCTTCAGGTTCAAAGGCTTGTGATATTGTCCCGTAGCCGCTGCTTGTTTCTCTTTTTCAAAATCTAATCCAGCCTGATTAAATACGTTTTTGGCTGTATCAGCAGAAAGCCAGCCTTCAACCGCTACTCTACTTGCGCCCTTATCGTTTGACACCAAACCGTATTGTGGGCCGCTCCAACCATTTGCCACAACCGACCAACCATAAGACGCGGGTGCAGTTTCATGCACTATTAATGCGCCTGTTGCACCTTGACGACTGGCTTCTTCATATTTGTAACTCCAACGACCGTAATAGGTCATGGTTTTACCTTGAAAGAGATCACCTTCGGGATTCTCAAAACCGGGGTCGTTAACTAAAATAACAACGGTTTTTCCTGTCACATCCAAGCCTTCGTAATCATTCCAATTGTATTCGGGCGCATTGACACCATACCCGACGAATACGAGCTCAGAATCTTCCACGTTTACCTTTGCTTGTTCACGCTTTGAGCCAATGACCATATCTTCTTTGTACACTAAGTCACTGTCGCCTATACGAAGAGTGGCGTTAGGCTTTGTCGTTATTTCCATTAACTCAACCGCTTGCAAAAAGCTGTCACCATTTGCGGGTTTGAACCCAGCTTGAGTGAACTGCTCGGAAAGATAAGCAAGCGTCTTTTGTTCTCCATTAGTGGTGGGTAACCGTCCTTCAAATTCATCTGATGCTAGGGTTTTAATAGGCTCTACAAACTTCTCTGAAGAGATAGAATCATAAATCTCGTTATAATTGCTTTTTTGATAATGATGATCTTCGCACCCACCTAGTATCACCAAACCGGATAGCAAAAACAGAACTGTCGTTGTTCGCATAAATCCTCTTTATTTGTTGTCGTTTTTTGATTATGGCAGGGCAAGCGCATACTTTCATTTTACCGCAGTGTAAGCTTAATGAGGCATGCCCAGTGCATAAAATAAAGACGCTGCAAGCATATCCCTATGGCGCTCGGCAAAAAACATCCTTGTTTTTTGACGCTTTATTTTATGCACTGGGCACACCTCATTCGCTCTCCGCATATTTATAAAAGTATGCGCTTGCCCTG
Organism: uncultured Alteromonas sp.; assembly: GCA_964429915.1. GTDB lineage: Bacteria > Pseudomonadota > Gammaproteobacteria > Enterobacterales > Alteromonadaceae > Alteromonas_F. The sequence goes on along the minus strand of CAYSDZ010000063.1, from coordinate 4,773 downwards.
ATTGTTATGGCAAAATAACATGAAATCCGTTTTCATGAAATGAAGGAAACTTTGTTGATATGAATCCTAATTGGGATCCTCGACTATTTTCAACTATACCTTGCAAGTGGCTATCAAACACCCTTACGCAGCCAATGTTTATGGATCGTGATTCTTTTCCCTCTGCAAAGGATTTAAGCAAAATAGCGCAAGCTCAACAACTTGGCTTTGAACACCGTTTTGTGAAACAGAGCCCGAATGATAAGCAACACGACTATTACGAGAATCAGATTGTTTATAATAAAGTCATTCCAACTCGTGCTGATAACTGGCATGATTTTTTGAATGCCATGATCTGGCTGCAATTCCCTCAATCTAAACGTGTGATTAGCCACTTACATGCTCAAGATATTGCCGAGTTTGGATTAACGCCGCGTACACAAAGACGAGACCGCCTGACTCACTTCGATGAATGTGGATTACTTTTGATTGTTGAAGAATCGTCACTATACACCTGTCGTGAGTGGTTTATGGCTTTGTGTACGCATCAGTGGTCAAATGTCTTTCAGCAGTATCAAGCATTTTGGCATACAAAAGTCCATCCCTGTTTGTTTGGTCATGCTACTGCAGAAATGTTGCTTAGCCCTTTTATTGGGCTTACGTCCAAGTGGGTATTAGTGCCAGTCGAAAATGGCTTCAATCAATGTAATGCTAGCCAACAATTAGCCCATCTTGATGAAAGGCTTTGCAAAGTCCTGCTGCACTATTCGGGATTCGCTTCAAAAAATGTATTACGGCCCATTCCTGTATTAGGGATACCCGATTGGTATGAAGTTCAAACGCATGAGTTTTATGCGAATACCGCCTATTTCAGAAAGCAACGTGATGGGGTGAGCGTAAGTGAACAATACCCACCACGTTGGCCCTTGAATATCGGGCACGTATCAAAAAATAAGATACAGGCTCCATACACCGAAAATGAGTACGTAAGGAGCGACAGCAATAATTAACGATTTTTTTGTATCGAAATCCGTCCATTGGGTGATACAGACGGTAAGTAAATAAATGCTCCATAAGGCTTCAATACGCACAGAGCTTAACAAGGTGTACCACTCTGACCCTATTTGCAGCCCAAGTAAGTTGACCAGTGAAAGGGGAGCGAGGACGTTGGGAGAAAGCTGCGGATCAGCAAAAAGCAAAATAGCAAGAATGGCGACGACTGAACCAATAATTGACGGCATTTGTGTCCACCACAATGCACCGAACCAGTCGCTGAACCCTCGTGTGTGAGAGTCGTCGTTTTTCGTCATCGAATGTACGTAAATCGCCAATATGGCATTGACTAATGCGGCACCCAATGGAATCGCAAAAATTTGAAATCCTGTTACTGCTGTTTTTGTCATGGAATCTCGAAATATGTCTTGCTCGGCAGGACTGACATCTGACATCGATTGTTCAATTAAAAAATCGACATACCACGAAAAATCGACGTAGCTAAAATAAACATAGACCGACAACATAGTGAGCCCGTTTATCAGAAAAAAGGGGAACCAAGACCAATTATTTATATTAGCAAGCGTTGAAAAAACGGGATTAGGCTTGATTAGCACGTTGCTCATTGCTTGTAATGGATGACTTATCTGTGACATAGCTCATTGCTGTATTGAAAAACGATGCTCGGTTTATACCAATGAAAACATAAAATTTCCAATACAAAAGGTACAGTTTTTCATTGATACCTTCGAAAGGGGCTGATGTTTTCTTTTTGATGTTCTAACATGATGTTATTCATGTAACTAAGGTGACATTATGATTGAAGTCAAAGGACTGCAAAAGCGATTTACTGTTGAAAACCCTAAGAAACTCTCTGAGCAGGAAAAAAAAGATCCTCGCTTAAAAGGACGCTTTTTTCGTTCAGTTCAAGATGTATCTTTTCATTGCAACAAAGGTGAAGTATTAGGGCTTTTAGGGCCGAACGGCGCAGGTAAAACGACAACGTTACGTATGTTAAGTACTGCACTGACACCGGATGCAGGTTCGATAATAATAGAGGGCGAAGACGTGTTGAAAAAGCCTGTGGAAGCTCGAAAGCGCGTGGGGTTTTTATCGGGCAGTACAGGCTTGTACGGCAGGTTATCAGGGAGAGAAAACATCGCTTATTTTGGTGAATTGCATGGGATGAGTAAATCGGCAATATCAGCTCGTATCGAGGAATTGTCTGAGCTACTCGATTTAGGTTCATTTCTAGATCGTCGTTGTGAAACGTTTTCTACAGGCATGAAGCAAAAAACCGCCATTGCGCGTACCGTTGTTCATTCACCCAAAGTGGTGATACTGGATGAACCGACAACGGGCTTAGATATTATGGCAGCGCAAACCGTTCTCACCTTTATCAAGCATTTAAAAACCTTACAAACGCCGGTTATCTTCTCTACTCACCATTTAGAGGAAGTGTCACAACTGTGTGACAGTGTGTGTGTGATCCACCAAGGAAAAACCACGTTCAACGATTCTTTTCAGTCGTTTACTGCCCTTGGTCAAGGTTCGTTAAGCGACGCGTTTTTATCAACATTGGGATTGGAGGCATAAAGTATGTGGGTCGTTTTTAAAAAGGAAATCAAAGAGCTAGTTAGAGACAAAAAAACGATGTTCTTTATGATTGCGTTACCAATTCTGTTTTTTCCTGTCATTATTGGTATCACCACCTATTTTTCTTCAAAAGCCATTTCTGAGGCAGAAAGCAAGGTATTGAAGTTGTCTATCGTCAATAGTGACTATGCCTCTGACATTAGCGAGGCACTAGCGCAGTCTGAATTTTTTAATATTAAGCCCATTCCCGAAGGTGTTAAGCCAGAAGACTGGGTGAAAGAAGAGAACGTCGATTTTGTTATTGCTATGCCCCAAAATTATTCGCAGCGTTTGTTGGAAGGCGGACAAATGGCCTTCACCATTTATTTAAATGACGCCGGTTTTAATCGCGTAACAAAGCGCTTGAAAGAAGTATTGGATCCTTTTGTTGAGGCACAACAGAAAGAGGCGTTTGCGACACTCAATTTAGATGACGAACAGCAAACTGCATTACTTAAGCCGATGGAGCTAAAAAAAGTAGACGTGGCCGATAAACGTGAAAATGTAGGTGAAAAAATCGGCGGATTTATCCCTTATTTATTGTTTATCTTGTGTTTGCAAGGAGCCATGATCCCAGCAACAGATTTGGGCGCTGGAGAAAAAGAACGCGGCACTTTAGAAACCTTATTGCTATCTCCGATTGAACGCCATCAATTGGTATTGGGTAAGTTTTTTGCCATCGCTTTGGCAGGTGTAACATCAGCGTTAATTACGGTGTTTAGTATGGCCGTATGGGGTATTGTCTTAAGTCAAGGCATGGCGATTAAGTTTGTCACTGATTTTATGGGAGCGATAAGCGCACTAGACTTCATCCTTATCTTTTTAATGTTAGTGCCTGTAGTCAGTATTTTTTCGTCAGTCTTATTAAGCCTTTCAGTGTATGCGCGTAGTTTTAAAGAAGCGCAAGGGTATATGGCGCCGCTAATGTTCATAGTTATTGTGCCTATTATCATGTCGCTTTTACCTGGTGTAGAGCTGAAAGGAGGCTGGGCATGGGTGCCGCTTACTAATGTCTCTCTTGCAATAAAAGAGTTGGTGAAAGGTACAATGGATTATTTCCAGTTGATAGCGATTTTCGTTTCGACAGCAGCGATAGCAGCAGGCGCATTAGGATTTAGCGTATTTTGGTTTAATAAAGAAAAAGTATTATTCAGATAGGTTTTTTATTCGGCCTTTTGTGAATAAGCGCCAAGGATGGCGGTTCAATGAAAGAATGTAGTCAGTGTCAGGGTCTAATCGTTCTAATGCACCTGACGCATGCCTCTTTGCTGCGCGTAACGATAAGGATTCTTTTCATGTTTTCACGATTCTTTGTGTTGATAACGCTTTTGGTTTCAAGCACTGCCTTACAGGCAACGAACCAAGCTGCGTATAACGCAGCACTCAAAGACTGGGCCTACGTATTAAAAACCTATGTAGATGAGCAGGGCCGGACTAACTTCACTGCTTTAGCAGACAACCCTACCGAACTTCAACGCGTGGTCGATTTTATCGCAAAAACCAGTCCAGACACACATCCAGCTTTGTTTCCCAATGAAGATGCAGTATTGGCTTATCATCTCAACACTTACAATGCACTTGCTATGCATGGCGTTATTTCAGTTGGTATTCCAAAAGGGTTTACCAGCCTCTTTTCCAGAGCACGATTTTTTAAATTTAGAGATGTGGTTATCGGTGGTGAAGAGACCGATTTGCATGATTACGAAGGCGAGGTTATCCGCCCATTAAATGAACCTCGGTCGCATTTTGCACTGAATTGTATGGTCAAAGATTGTCCTCGTTTACCTCAAATTCCCTTTATGGCAGATACGTTAGACGAACAGCTCGAACAAGCTGCCATAGAATTTTTCAACAAGCCAAAACATTTTTATATCGACGATGAGGAAAAGGCGGTATTTGTGTCTGAAATTTTAGATTTTTACACCGAAGACTTTGTCGAATCAGGAAAAACAAAAGACTTAGATACGTATATCAATCAATATAGAAAGCAGCCAATTCCCGAAAATTACAAAATTAAATTTATTGATTATGACTGGAGAATCAACGCTCAGCCTTAATCTATGCTTGTCTCAATGGTCGTTGACACAATGAAAAGGGCTTGATCAATATCAAGCCCTTTTTCATTTTTTACCTTTCAGCACGCTAGAAATTATAACTCACATTTAA
>CAYSDZ010000062.1:0-12674 GCA_964429915.1 uncultured Alteromonas sp. | reverse complement strand
ATAACGCAATGCGAGGCTTCGCCAATTTTCGCATTCCGTTATTGCCCGTTAGCTTAAAGTTAAGCCCTATTTGACATAACAGTTTTTTGTACATACGATGTACATATGATTAAATTTGAGTGGGATGAGGCAAAGGCCAAGTCCAATATTGAAAAACATGGTGTTTCGTTTGACGAAGCAAAATCGGTATTTTATGACGAGAATGCCATTCAGTTTTATGACGGCTCTCATTCATCAATCGGTAATGATAGATTTATCATGTTGGGACTAAGTTCATTTTTAAATGTGCTAACCGTTTGCCATTGTGAACGTAACGATGGTAATACAATTAGAATTATTTCAGCTCGTAAGGCTACAAAAAACGAGCGCAAACATTATGGTGGCAAATAATGGAAACAGAATATGATTTCAGTAAATTAAAGTCTCGTAAAAACCCATATGCCAAAAAACTCAAAAAGCCTGTCACTATGCGTTTGAGCGAAGATGTTATTAACTATTTCAAGGATATGGCTGAACAGGAAGGGGTTCCTTACCAAAGTCTAATTAATCTATATTTGAGAGACTGCGTGTCACAACACAGAAAAATAGACATCTCGTGGAGGGCTTAACAAAGCGCTCAACACGTATGCCACTGCGTGCCATACTGGGACAATAACGCAATGCGAGGCTTCGCCAATTTTCGCATTCCGCCATTGCCCGTTAGCTTAAAGTTATGCGTCTTGGCCTTACTGGAATACTGTTTTAATTTTTGCATAAAACCTGTGGTGTTTTCTTTGTTGCAAGCTAGTTGTTTGGTTGAGCTTTTTAGGTTGGATAGTGAGTGTTATTGTTGTAAGTGACAGGCATCAGCGTGTACATCGTAAAGTGGTTTTTATACGTTAATTTCAAACATTTTCACTCAAAGCACTTGTCAATATCGCAACCCTTCGTTTACTCTTAAACTATCAAATCAAAGGGAGCGTAAATTGGCAACATCTTGGTGCAAGGCAGCAAAGCTGCTTACTTTGTGTGGAACGCATAACAAGGCGCTAAACTCGTTCCCTGCGGTCACTGGGACAATAACGGAATGCGAGGCTTCGCCAATTTTCGCATTCCGTTATTGCCCGTTAGCTTCAAGTTATGCGCTAGAAGCAAGACTTAATCTGAAATTTACACAAGGAACTGTAATGAAAAGATATATTTTCATTCTCGCACTTATATCATGCTCTTGCTTCTCATCTGAACGAGACAGTGATTTTGTATTTTCTTCTGGTATAGGACATCAATATGGGGGTATAATTGGAGCTCAATTTGCCTATAGATTCGAGCAATCTAAAATTTACAGTTCAATCGGAATAGTTGGCCTAGCGCTTGGCTTTGAAACAGCTTTTGACAATAATAAGAAACACTCCTTTGGGTTAGTTGTAGGCACTGAATTGCTACGAACTGAAGATGGGTTTGCTTTTGTGACTTACAATTATCATTTTAACGGAATCGATCAAAAAGGGTTTGTAATCGGAACTGGAATCGGTGCAACTAGAGAAGATGAAAATTCAATAATAAATACTGGTAACAGAGAGTACTCAACTGCACTAACATTTAACCTTGGGTACAAGTTCTAGCGCATAACAAGGCGCTAAACTCGTTCCCTTTGGTCACTGGGACAAAAACGCTGTGCTATGCTTCGCATAGTATCGCACAGCATTTTTGCCCGTTAGCTTCAAGTTAGGCGCTATTAAGAACATTCAGACTTTATCTGCTTTTATAAAATGGTATTATCAATATTGGATTTCAAAGGAGGCTTCTCATGTCAGAAGTATTAAAAGTAATGCTAGAAAACATAAAGCAACTTAGCACTAAAGAAAAAGCCCTTGCAGCTCATTGTCTTTTAACAGCAATGGACACCAAAATAGAAAGTAACGTAGAAGCGGAATGGCTCAAACTAGCAGAATCAAGAAGCGCCGATTTGGAATCAGGAAAAGTTGAAAGTATATCTTGGAAAGAAATAGAAATGGACCTAAGTTAAACAATGCTGCCAGTTTCCTTTCACCCTGATGTTAAAAAGGAAATCAAAGAGTCTTTTAATTGGTATCAAGAACAATCTCTTGGCTTGGGCCATGAATTTGTCCACGAAATAAGGGAGTCCATCGACTCTATTCGTTCCATTCCTTCTGCTTGGTCAAAAATGGGGCAAACGCACCGTCGCTTTGTGCTTAGCCGATTCCCATATTCAATTATTTACAAGATCATAGATAATAAAAAAATCAGTGTAGTTGCCGTCATGCATAACCACCGAAAACCAGAGTATTGGCATGAACGCGGCTAACAAGGCGCTAAACTCGTTCCCTTCGGTCACTGGGACAAAAACACAATGTTATGCTGCGCATATTATCGCATTGTATTTTTGCCCGTTAGCTTAGCGTTAGCCACTTAAAAGGATTTTCAATGAACGAACTTCAAATAGTATTTCTTGCCACAACTTTTGCGGGAGCTTTACCTCTTCTTATTATTGGGTTTCTTGTATCCGTTAAAAACAAACGCCATTGGATAAATGGTGTAGACCAATCAAAACTTAAAGATCTGGAGGGGTTTGGTAAATTCATTGGCAATAGCATTTCTGTAACGGGCATTCTTATTTTTCTTGTGGCAATTTTTCTGTATCTGGAATTAATCGGTTATTTGGTTTTCTCTATTCTGCTGGTAGTCATTTCAATTCTGCCTTTGCCATGTTTATATGTTGCAAAAAACAAGTTCAGCTAATGCGCTTTGTAAGCTGGTCGTGGCTAACAAGGCGCTTAACTCGCTCCCTTCGGTCACTGCTGGGACAAAAACACTGTGCTATGCTTCGCATAGTATCGCACAGCATTTTTGCCCGTTAGCTTCAAGTTATATCTCAAGGAGAATTCGTTTGAAGTTTTTAGTAATAATTACACTGCTCTTTTCAAGTTTTATATGCTTGTCATCACCAATACCAGATTTTCCTTTTGTTACTGTCCAAGGAGAGTCATCCAAGCAAGTAAAACCGGATATCGCAACCCTATCATTTGGAATTCTTATATTTTCTGAAAACTCGGAAGATGCTAATGCACAAATGAATAAAACCACATCAAACGTTATAGAGCTATTGCTGAATTTAGGTATCCCTAAATCAGCAATAACATCCTATGAAATTGACAAACACACTAAGAGAAAAAGAGACGAAGACTACAACCAACTCAATATCTTGGGGTATGAGTTATCTAGACAAGTGGAGGTTGACTTAACGAACTTGGAGATTTATCCAAAACTGATAGCCGAACTCATAAAGCTTGACTTTGTTAGCGGTTTTTCAGCTCAGTTTGACACTTCAAAACGAGATCAGGTTAGTACTGAGTTAATTAGCATCGCAGCCTCTAATGCTAAAAGAAAAGCGGAAATAATGGCAAATGGTTTAGGCGTTAAATTGGACTCAGTTTTTGCATTTAACGACAGTGGCTCATTCGATTCATTTTTTGCAACATTTGGGTTAAATGAAAAGTTTGGAGTTGAATCGTTTGCAATGGCAGCAGAACGAAGCAGGGCTGCAGATTTAATATTCATTCCTAAATTTATCGAAGTGAAAAAGCAGGTTAATGTCATCTATAAGCTTCAGTAAAAGATATAACAAGGCGCTTAACACGTTCCCTTCGGTCACTGGGACAAAAACACTGCGCTATGCTGCGCATAGTCTAGCGCAGTATTTTTGCCCGTTAGCTTAAAGTTAGAGGACGTCAGCCTTCCCTCTTTCCGTCGCGAGCATCGTGAGTTTGTGTTTAGAAGCAAGGTGTTAGCATATGGTTGTTTTCGGTTTCGCTTTGTTAGTTATCATTCGTTGTTGTTTTTAGCTCAGCAAGGTCAGTGGAAAAATAAAATCCATCATTTGTAGTTTGTGTCACGTTTGTTGCACTAATAACATGTGTGGTGTGGCAGCATGTTAGGTTGTTTCTCTATCGCCAAACCTTCCGGTACGTTTAAATCCGCCGCCTACCGTCCTTTTGCTCAAATTGGCGATTATCTTTTATATTTTGTGGTTACAAGTTTAAACGCCATCTGAGCGGTTTTACTTTTTCGGGCGGCTGGCACCTGTGTTGCCATTACGTTTATCTACTACCAACCGTCTCTTGTTTGTTTTTGCTTAAGTGCGTATGCTTATTTCATCAGTTATTAGCAAGGGCAAATAATGCAAGTAGGCTCCAACAAGGCGCTAAACTCGTTCCCTTCGGTCACTGGGACAAAAACACTGTGCTATGCTGCGCATAGTGTCGCACAGTATTTTTGCCCGTTAGCTTAAAGTTATGCGATTTTTGTTCTCGTGGAGACTTGGTAATTGTTTGAAATAATTAAACCCATAGAGCAAATTGAAACTTTCGCTCAAGGAACAGGTATCCGCGAGCTTCAGCGTCTTCAAAAACTTTATGGCAAAGGAAAATGGCCTAAAAGAAAGGGAATTGCTAGAGTAAAGCTATCACATGGAGAAATCGTAAAAGCAGAACTTCACTGGTACGAAGCCTCTGGTTTAGGAAAGTTCGAATTTAAAATTAAACAGTTTTTGTAGAGTTATTATGCATAATTTTGTTGTTTGCTTAGAAAATACAGATTACGAAGCCTCATTGGAGACTCGCAAAATTTACGAAGTCGTTGCAGATCCTGTTGCGGAGAAACGTGGCTTTATTAGAGTTGTTGACGAATCAGGCGAAGACTATTTGTTTCCACAGGATCTGTTCGTATCAATTCCCTTATCGGGAGACCTCGCAGATAAAGTTGCGAAAATCGCATAACAAGGCGCTCAACACGTTCCCTTCGGTCACTGGGACAAAAACACAATGCTATGCTGCGCATATTATCGCATTGTATTTTTGCCCGTTAGCTAAAAGTTAGGTACTTCTTGGTTAACCCAAGAATAAATTTTCATTATTTAAAAAGGAAGCCTGTCTAAATGGAACATAATTTTGCAACTCAGGGCATGGTCGGTTTTTTATTTGGTATTTTTTGCGCATACTGGGCTCAAGAGACTGGAAGGAATGCATGGCTATGGTTTTTCTTTGGGTTATTCCTACCTCCTCTTGCTGGCATTGTTTTATGCATTAAAAATAGCGGAGATAAAAAAGAAGAAACTTCGTCTTTGCCTCCGTATTTGGATCAAAGAATCAAAGCACGAGAAAAGGCGGGGAAGTAATTTGCACGTACCTAACAAGGCGCTAAACTCGTATGCCACTGCGTGGCATACTGGGACAATAACGCAATGCGAGGCTTCGCCAATTTTCGCATTACGTTATTGCCCGTTAGCTTAAAGTTATGCGTCTTGTCCTACTGGAAAACTGTTTTAATTTTTGCATCAAACCTGTGGTATTTTCTTCGTTGCAAGCCAGTTGTTTGGTTGAGCTTTTTAGGTTGGATAGTAAGTTTTGTTTTTTATAAGTAACAGGCATCAGCGTGTACATTGTAAAGTGGTTTTTAAACGCTCACTTAAAACATTTTCACTAAAAGCACTTGTCAATGCCGCAACCCTTCGTTTACTCTCAAATTATCAAATCGAAGGGAGCGTAAATTGGCAACATCTCGGCGCAAGGTAGCAAAGCTGCTTACTTTGTGTGGAACGCATAACAAGGCGCTAAACTCGTTCCCTTCGGTCACTGGGACAAAAACGCAATGCGAGGCTGCGCCAATTTTCGCATTCCGCTATTGCCCGTTAGCTTCAAGTTATGTGTACTTATAGATGACCACTGAGCCTCATTTCAAAATTAAAAACGCTCTCGCAGGAATTTACGGCGCATCAGCGTCTTGTGTTGCATTTTTGCTGTTACTTATTTATATCGGACTTACGCCAGTAGTTCCTGGAGATGATGCATCAATACGCGGTGCGGCGATATTGATAGGGTTCATACCTCCAATTTGGTTAGTGTTATTCCTATACTTTTTTGCTGTTAGCTTAAAAGCCACAAAGCGACTTAGATTTGCCTTCATATTTCAAACCGTTTGGGTATCACTTTTGTCGGGTCTACTATCATACGTCGCACTCATGCACGAGGGGTGGGCAGTCGCATTACCAATTCTGGCAATAACCTTTGCTATTCTATCCGTCATTATTGGGGTTAGCTCTTGGTCCAGTACTTTGGCAAAGTAAACACACATAACAAACCGCTCAACCCTCAGCAGCTGGCGCTGCTTGGACCTGCGCTGCGTCGCTCGTTTTGTGCTTTAATAGCACAAAACCATCAACACAGCTTCGGCCGGTTAGCGGGGCGTTATGTGCCTTGGAGTAAACTTTGGACTGTGTGAACTTACAACCTTTGCTTTTTATTGGTTTCGGGCTTGCAATTTTATTTGCGAATGTTGCGACTTCTAAACTGCACAAAAATATTAAAGAACAATTCCTTAAAGAGGCAAAAGCAATAAAGTTTAGACTCGTTGGTGATTTTTTCATGCCTCGACGAGTTCTCACTCAAAAAGGAATAAAATGGAGAATATTGCTAGTCATAAGTTTTGTGAGTTGCTTTTGTTTTGGGGTTGGATTTACGCTTTCGACAAAACAGGAATGGGTCTGCCAAGTATTTTCATAGAAAGATTGGCACATAACAAAACGCTCAACACGTATGCCTCTGCGTGGCATACTGGGACAATAACGCAATGCGAGGCTTCGCCAATTTTCGCATTCCGTTATTGCCCGTTAGCTTAAAGTTATGTTTTTTTAAGGCAACCCAAAAGATCGCTTCACTTTAAAAGTTAAAGAACGGTTTGCTTTGAACTTCCAGTCTTAATCACTAGATTGGACAGAAAAAGGTAAAGTAAGATTTTGGGTTTAGTTATCGTTCTCGGTAAGTCTTGCGATAGAACTAAAGTCATAAATAGTGTTGTCCTTGGGTGTTTTTTCTGTCGCTTTTTTCAGCGCTGTCTGACATCATAGAATCATCAAGGTTGTGTTAAGTGTGGAGGTTGTCTTTGTTTTTACTCTCAACCCAAATGTTCAAGCGGGGGTTAAAACTGTACAAACATAACAAGGCGCTCAACACGTTCCCTGCGGTCACTGGGACAATAACGCAATGCGAGGCTTCGCCAATTTTCGCATTCCGTTTTTGCCCGTTAGCTTAAAGTTATGTGACTCACTTTCCTATTTCGCATCATTTCATTTACAATAGAAAACATAAATCACAAGACTCATAGAATATGCCGATTATTAGTCGTTTTTACGGGATTATCATTGCTATGTATTTCAATGATCATAATCCACCTCATTTTCATGCAAAATATTCTGGCTATGAGGCTCTGTTTTCCTTCGATGGTGAGATCCTAGAAGGTGAAATACCTAATCGTGCTAAAAAGTTCGTTAAAGAATGGATACAAAAACATAAGAATGAGCTGGAAGAAAATTGGAAAAAAGCTCAAAATGGAGAACCTCTTAACTATATTGCACCTTTGGAGTAATATACTATGCTGCATATAAGAAATGCTAAACACTTAAACAATTTTAAATTGTGGGTAGCCTTCGATGATGGTACTTCGGGCGAGGTAGATTTAGAAAATAAATTAACTGGCATTGTTTTTGAACCATTAAAAGACTTGGATTTTTTCTCAAAAGTATCAGTAGACCCGGAACTCGAAACAGTGGTTTGGCCGAATGGGGCCGACCTTGCGCCTGAGTTTTTAAAACGTCACATAACAAGGCGCTAAACTCGTTCCCTTCGGTCACTGGGACAATAACGCAATGCGAGGCTTCGCCAATTTTCGCATTCCGTCATTGCCCGTTAGCTTAAAGTTAGAAGCCAGAGGGAACATTCAATTTGCGAGGGATTATGAAAAATATACTAGTCAGCTTAATCATTATTTTGGGGCTAACAGGCTGCAGTAAACCACTTCCAGACGACAAACTAGACTATGCAGGTGAGTGGCAAAGTAAAGAGATGTATTTGCTGATTCTAGAAGACGGAACGGTTGCATATCAAAGACTTCAAAGAGGTGGTTCCACTTCAATAAATGGCCCTCTTAAAGAATTTGTCGGCGATGACTTTACTGTCGGTCTTGCCTTTTTAACAACAACATTTGAAGTGTCACAACCACCACAATTATCAGATGGTAAGTGGACAATGGTTGTGGATGGCGTCAAATTAACAAAAACGGACGAGGATATATAAACGTTGGCTTCTAACAAGGCGCTCAACTCGTTCCCTTCGGTCACTGGGACAAAAACACAATGCTATGCTGCGCATATTATCGCATTGTATTTTTGCCCGTTAGCTTAAAGTTATGCAACCCGAACAAACGAGCAGAGAGTTTAAATACTAAATTTTATTACCGATCCTTGGAAAATAGAACTTGCGCGATGGACAATGTTTGAAATTTCTTCCGCGCTACTCCAAATTGGAGTTGGTTATTTTGTTATAAATGTTGGCTTGCTGGTCTGGCTAGATAAAAAGTAAATCTCAAACGGAAAGTGAATATGGAAACCTTAATAATCATTGCAGTGGTGATCGTATGCTTTGTTGTTGGGTTTTATTTACTTAAGTATGGTTATGTAGGTGCGCTATATCTATTTGCTTGGGCGATAGAGCAGGGTTTTATCGGCGCGGCTGCATATTTTGCATGTTGGATATTTCTCTTTCCTTTTATGCTCGCAGCAGTGGTTATCACTGGTGCAATAATATGTTGGTCCAGTTAAATGCATAACAAAACGCTCAACACGTATGTCACTGCGTGTCATACTGGGACAATAACGCAATGCGAGGCTTCGCCAATTTTCGCATTCCGTTATCGCCCGTTAGCTTAAAGTTATGCGTCTTAACCTTACTGAAAATCTGTATTTATTTTGTGGTCAAACCTGTGCTGCTTTCTTCGTTGCAGGCCAGTTGTTTGGTTAAGTTTATTTGCTTAGATAGTCAGTTTTGTTTTTCATAAGTAACAGGCATCAGCGTGTACATCGTACAGGGGTTTTAAAATACTCATTTCCAACATTTTCACTAAAAGCACTTGTCAATATCGCCACCCTTCGTTTACTCTCAAACTATCAAATCAAAGGGAGCGTAAATTGGAAACATCTCGGTGCAAGGCAGCAAAGCTGCTTACTTTGTGTGGAACGCATAACAAGGCGCTAAACTCGTTCCCTTCGGTCACTGGGACAAAAACGCTGTGCTATGCTGCGCATAGTATCGCACAGCATTTTTGCCCGTTAGCTTAAAGTTAGGCGCAAAGGCTCAGAAGATCTTTTTCACATCGCGGTAAAAGTTCTCGTGTGAGCCAAGGGCAATTAGCTCAAGCACCAACTCATTTTCTTCATAGCTATAACCAAGAAGTGTTTCTTGCTTCACCATTTTAAACTTGTAAACGCGCATAAAAACCAAATCGCCTTTTTTCTGCTCGCCCAGCTCAGGCTCTCCCATTAACACTTTTACTGCTTTGTCTAAATCACTCTTTTGGTTTTTGTGTAGTTTCTTGGCGGCTCTTTTAAAGTGCGGTGTTTGTAAAACGGTTTCTACTTTAGCCAAACTCGTAAGGCTCCAATTTTCCAGCTTCTTTTTGTGCTTTGGAAATCACTGCCTGTTTTACAAACTCATAGGGCAAGTCTGGGTTATCTTCCATTATTTCACCAATCTTTGCCCAATGTTCAATCTGCTTGGGTGTAGTTCGGTTTAGGGCTTTTCCCATAATTGTTGCTTTCTCAACAAGAGCTTGGTCTAGTCTTACGCTTGCAGTTGCCATAATATGTCTCCACTAAATAACACAACACAGTGTAGCAATATGCATCGGCGGTGGCAATTTGCACCTAACAAGACGCTTAACTCGTTCCCTTCGGTCACTGGGACAAAAACACAATGCTATGCTTCGCATAGTATCGCATTGTATTTTTGCCCGTTAGCTTAAAGTTAGCCGCTATTAAGAACATTCAGACTTTATCTGCTTTTATAAAATGGTATTATCAATATTGGATTTCAAAGGAGGCTTCTCATGTCAGAAGTATTAAAAGTAATGCTAGAAAACATAAAGCAACTTAGCACTAAAGAAAAAGCCCTTGCAGCTCATTGTCTTTTAACAGCAATGGACACCAAAATAGAAAGTAACGTAGAAGCGGAATGGCTCAAACTAGCAGAATCAAGAAGCGCCGATTTGGAATCAGGAAAAGTTGAAAGTATATCTTGGAAAGAAATAGAAATGGACCTAAGTTAAACAATGCTGCCAGTTTCCTTTCACCCTGATGTTAAAAAGGAAATCAAAGAGTCTTTTAATTGGTATCAAGAACAATCTCTTGGCTTGGGCCATGAATTTGTCCACGAAATAAGGGAGTCCATCGACTCTATTCGTTCCATTCCTTCTGCTTGGTCAAAAATGGGGCAAACGCACCGTCGCTTTGTGCTTAGCCGATTCCCATATTCAATTATTTACAAGATCATAGATAATAAAAAAATCAGTGTAGTTGCCGTCATGCATAACCACCGAAAACCAGGGTATTGGCATGAACGCGGCTAACAAGGCGCTCAACACGTTCCCTGCGGTCACTGGGACACAAACACTGCGCTATGCTGCGCATAGTCTAGCGCAGTATTTGTGCCCGTTAGCTTAAAGTTAGCCCCGGTCTTTGAGAACGAAAGATTAAAAAAGGGTGATTTGGATAATATCGATATCTTAAAGCGCAGCCAAAAACAACAAGACTGTTGTAAAGCCAATACCTATCCCCGCTAGGAAAAATTTGTTTCTCTTGTTCCGTATGGATACGCTTTTTGGCCCTTGTGACTTGGGAGATAAAATAAAGAAAACGGTGCTAAGCGCAGTAAACGTACTGGCAGAAGCCAAATGGACTTTGTCAACAGAGGGTGTGTAACTTGCAAAGGCTATAAATACCAAAATCGCAAGTAAAAACAATCCATAGGAAACGTGAAGATATTTCAAATCGGGTAGCATTAACAATGGCTGTTTTACAACTGGTTTGTAAAAAACGAGACCTTTCGAGAGAAAGGTTTATTTCATTTTCCCAAACTACGGTTATCTCTTTTATACATCTGCTCGTTAGACGCTGGACAAATCCATTGTTGTTTCTTTGGTGTTTGTTTATCGTTAATGTAGGCAACGAAGTAAAGTCAGTTTAAATTTTTGGTACAAAGGTTGTATTGCAAAACTTCATCGGTGGGGCTAACAAGGCGCTCAAGAGGGACACAAACATGGCGCTCCTCCGGAGTATAGCGCCATGTTTGTGCCCCTTAGCTTAGTGTTAGGCGACTTGACAGTGTTGCGCAATTGGATACACTAGCAATATGATCAAGTCATTCAAACATAAAGGTCTTCGACAGTTTTTTGAAACGGGAAAAAAAAAGGAATTAAATCGTCTCACGCAGAAAAGCTTCATATGCAACTTGCGGCTTTGCATTCCGCGCACACTATCGAAGATATAAATATCCCTGGTTATCGACTGCATAAATTAAAGGGAAATAGGAAAGGCACATGGTCGATAACCGTAAGTGGAAATTGGCGCATTACGTTTGAATTCGAAAACGGCAATGCTTATATTCTCAACAATGAGGACTATCACTAATGCAAATGTATAATCCACCGCACCCCGGCAAGTTTATTTATTCAACTTATATGGAGCCTTTCGATATAAGTTGCCGCCAACTAGCAAAACATTTACAAGTGGCTGCATCAACATTAAATCGTATACTTAAAACCCAAAGCGGAATTAGTCCAGAAATGGCACTACGGCTTTCTGCGGTACTTGGCCGCACTCCAGAAAGCTGGCTTTCAATGCAGGATAGCTATGACTTATGGCAAGCAAAACAAAACATCAAGCTAAACGTACTAACCAAAATCGAGCTCGAAGTCGCCTAACAAGGCGCTCAACACGTTCCCTGCGGTCACTGGGACAAAAACACTGTGCTATGCTGCGCATAGTGTCGCACAGTATTTTTGCCCGTTAGCTTAAAGTTATGCGTCTTAGCCTTACTGAAAATCCGTATTTATTTTGTAGTCAAACCTAATCTGCTTTCTTCATTGCAAGCCGTTTGTTTGGTTAAGCTATTTAGGTTGGATAGTGAGTTTTGTTGTCGTAAGTAACAGGCCTCAGCGTATACATCGTAACGTGGTTTTAAAATATTAATTGCAAACATTTTCACTAAAAGCACTTGTCAATATTGCAACCCTTCGTTTACCCTCAAACTATCAAATCAAAGGGAGCGTAAATTGGAAATGTCTCGGCACAAGGCAGCAAAGCTGCTTACTTTCCGTGGAACGCATAACAAGGCGCTAAACTCGTTCCCTGCGGTCACTGGGACAAAAACGCTGTGCTATGCTTCGCATAGTATCGCACAGCATTTTTGCCCGTTAGCTTAAAGTTATGCGTCTTGGCCTTACTGAAAATCTGTATTTATTTTGTAGTCAAACCTAATCTGCTTTCTTCATTGCAAGCCGTTTGTTTGGTTAAGCTATTTAGGTTGGATAGTGAGTTTTGTTGTCGTAAGTAACAGGCCTCAGCGTATACATCGTAACGTGGTTTTAAAATATTAATTGCAAACATTTTCACTAAAAGCACTTGTCAATATTGCAACCCTTCGTTTACCCTCAAACTATCAAATCAAAGGGAGCGTAAATTGGCAACATCTCGGCGCAAGGCAGCAAAGCTGCTTACTTTGTGTGGCACGCATAACAAGGCGCTTAACTCGTTCCCTTCGGTCACTGGGACAAAAACACAATGCTATGCT
>CAYSDZ010000061.1:0-13409 GCA_964429915.1 uncultured Alteromonas sp. | reverse complement strand
TGGGTTGGCGCGGGCGATATGTATATTAAAAAGGGTAAGTACCTAAGTAAATCTGAGTTCCTTAATCCTTATCTTTCATCAGCAAACATTGCTGAGATTACTAATATTCTCCAAACCTCAGACGGACGCTTTTTAATTTCATCGGGCCAGCAAGATATTGTGCTTCTTCCTCATGTCAGAGAATCGCTAAATTATTTGTCGATAGACAATGCTGAATTCCCCAATGCAATTTATGCGAGTAGCCCGTTTGACGAGTACAACGCAATTATTGCAACGGATTCGGGCTATCACTCCTTA
This sequence comes from uncultured Alteromonas sp., assembly GCA_964429915.1. Classification (GTDB taxonomy): domain Bacteria; phylum Pseudomonadota; class Gammaproteobacteria; order Enterobacterales; family Alteromonadaceae; genus Alteromonas_F. The sequence continues at coordinate 13,112 of CAYSDZ010000061.1, read as the reverse complement.
TCCCCCATAACGGGTCATCTAACACTCATAAAGAAAACTAAGCTGAATATTACTGACTTGGTGTTGGTTAATGATGCTGTTATCGACGTTGTAAATTGCAACATGATAACCAAAAGCAAGGAAGGGGAGTGGTGGGTAGATATGGATATCTCTCATGAGCTATGCGGTGATGCAACTAGAGTGTGGATTACAAAAACCTTGCAAACCGTGTTGTACGAGTTTGACAACCAAAAGTTTGTCGACGTATACAGCTTTGAAGGAAAGTTTATTGAAACTAAGACCTTACCTCAGAGTGCGTCTCTGGTTCAGCGCTTTGTTGATGGTACGTTAGTTGTGATGAATGATAAAAATCAATTATTGGTTGAACGGGAGGGGGTGTGGTCACGAGTTGCCACTGAAATAGATAATCAGTTTGGCTTTGCCTGTTTCGAACCTCAAGACGATAAAGTATACGTTTGCACATCAGGCTCTGGTTTGCAAACCTATACCTTATCAGGTGAGACAGACTTGCAAACTATCGCTACACAATCAAGCGCTCAGTTTATTAGAGACGTGGAAAAAATTGATGATTTCTTGCTTGTTGCAACGAATAAAGGATTAGAAGTTCACGACATTCCATCTAAGCGTCAGTTTCTTGCTGGACAAAATCAAGGTATTTACGACAAAGATTTTAGCTATGAAGCAATTAACTGGATAGCCGAGAACAGATTACTGATTCAGGGAGATAAAAGTACGTATTTGATTGACCCCAAATTGTTTTTGTATGAGATCAAAAATCAGTCTACTAAACCAACCACAGTCAAGTTTGTTTATGTTTCGATTAATGGTGAAGTAGACCGCTCAGAGCGATCATCGAAATTAGAGTATGAGATCCCACATGACTACACTACGCTAAGATTTTATGTCGCGGCGAACGTAATTAATGACTATCAGCAGCATTTTTTACAATACCGTGTTAATCGAGGAATGTGGAAAACCATCACCAATTCGCACGGTTTGATAGACCTTTCAGGCTTAAAATACGGAGAGTATCAATTAAGTGTAAGAGCGCAAACGCCAGATAGTAAGCATCAATTAACTCCAACAACGATTGATTTTGTTATCACTCCTCCTTTTTATTTCAGTGATACCGCTAAAAAAGTCTATGCCATATTGTTTCTCTTTTTTATTTTCGCGACCATAGTATTTATCAGGAATAAAAGAAAAAATGATGAATTTCGCGATAGTGAGAGGGTGAGATCTACCATACGTTCCTTAGAGAGTAGTAGCGACCTAATGGGGCGCGTACTCACCAACAAAGAGGTTCAGGTATTACGGATATCGCATGAAGTAAGAACTCCTCTCATGTTAATTACTGAGCCGCTTAAAACCATCGCCAAGCGTATCACTGACTCAGTGATTCTTGATGAAATAGATTTAATAGAGCGCAACGCGCATCGAGTGTCTTACCTTGTCGACCAGTTAATTGAGATTGAAAAGCTAAGCCACTTAAAGCAAATTCCCTATTTAAAATATGATATATACGAAAGTTGCCTTTATTTAATAGAAAGTATTCGTCCGATAGCGGAACAAAAAAAACAGATATTCAAGCTTAATTTAAAGGCAAAGGGCGAGATAAGTTTGATGCAGGATACACTGCAACAGATTTTTTATAATTTGTTATCTAACGCCATAAAGTACTCGCCTGAGGCAAGCACCATTAAAATTGTTACTCGGCTCGACACTAGAGCGTTTGTGTTACAAATCTTCGATGAGGGGCCAGGGTTTACAGATGAAGAGAAAGTCAAAATATTTGAACATTTTTCGCGGCTGGAAAATGCAGAGGCTCAGCCTGGGTACGGTTTAGGCTTGTCGCTCTTGCGCGACCTAATAAGAGCAAACGGCGGCTACATAGAAGTTGAAAGTACCAAAAACTCTGGCGCTTGTTTTACCGTCCGTTTGCCAATGGTGATTAAAGAAGAATCACTCAGTGAAAATGCACAAGTTGAACCGACAGACCTATCGCAGAGTAAGATCGAAGCATTTAGTGAAGAAGCTGCTAAATCTGCACTGCCAATTATGCTGATTGCAGAAGACAACGAAGAATTGCGAAGTAGGCTGTACTTGGCATTTAAAAATCAGTTTTTGTGCTTTGTGGCGAAAGATGGGCCAGAAGCATTAAAAGCTTGTCAGACAATCAACCCCGCCGTTTTGATCACCGATCACATCATGCCAGGCAAAACCGGATTACAAATTATTCAAGCATTGCATGCCGACGAGAAAGCCGCAGCGATGAGCATTTACGTGATCAGCGCTTCACGCGATACAAAATTGGAAATGCAGGCTTATGACTTGGGCATTGATGACTTTCTCTTAAAACCATTTGATTTGGATGTACTAAAAAAGAAAGTCGTTAACCGTTATAACTCGACACAAATGTTGACTAGCGCAGCAGAAGCAGACGGCGAAAATGATATCGCGTATTTTCTTGGTAGAGCGCCCCAGCTTGAAGGAGAAAAAGACCAACGATTTTATTTAAACTTGCGTACCTGCTTGGATGAACATCTTGACGACCCTTCTTTTTCAAGAGAGCGCTGTGCCTCAGCGCTTTTTGTTAGTGAAAGACAGTTAAACAGAAAACTGAACATGATATTGGATTTGAGTTTCAGCGAAGTGCTAAAACAATTTAGAATGAGTAAAGCAAAAATTATGTTGAAAGAAGGAAAGTCGGTAACTGATACCGCTTACGACTGTGGATTTAACAATCCTTCTTACTTTAGCACCCTGTTTAAAGCTGAAACAGGCACATCACCAACAGACTATCTAAAATAAAACCGAGGGGCTTACTCTGCACCACTGACAATTTGTACCTGCGCTATATCCGTATCGCCTTTTATCACTTTGTAAATCGCATCCTGAACCAGTGTACGCATCCCGTCTTTCATGGCTTGGTTTTTCATCTCACTTACACTGCCTTCTTTATACACCAAACTACGTAATTCGGGTGTCATGCCTAATAATTCATGCACTCCCGTTCTTCCTTTATAACCGGTATGACCGCATTCTTCACAGCCTTTTGAGCGATACAACGTTAAGGGAGAGGTTAAATTTAACTCATGAATAAATGCATCACCGTACTGACGTTTTATGAACGCTTCTTCCTCAGGAGTGGCTTGATATGCTTCTTTGCAGTTTTTGCATAAAGTGCGAATCAGCCTTTGAGCAAGAATACCGACACAGGCATCGGAGAAATTCACTGGATCCAGCCCTAAATCCAACAAGCGAGTAATGGTTTCAGGTGCTGAATTGGTGTGCAAGGTTGATAATACCAAATGGCCAGTCAGAGAGGCTTCAATGCCAGCATGCGCTGTTTCTTTGTCGCGCATTTCGCCGATAAGAATAATATCGGGGTCAGCCCTTAAAAACGCTCGAAGTGCGTTGGCAAAAGTAAACCCAATCTTAGGACTGACCTGTACCTGCTGCAAGCCTGGCTGGGTGATTTCCACTGGATCTTCAGCGGTCCATATTTTCTTTTCGGGGGTGTTTAAATACCCTAAAACCGCGTGCAAAGTGGTGGTTTTTCCTGAACCCGTTGGACCAACGACCAATAAAATGCCATGCGGTTTTCGAATCATCGATTCGAGCCGACTCAGGTTGTCCTGCGCTAAATTCATTTTTTCAATCGGCATTGCCCCGCCCGATGCTAAAATACGCATCACAACGCCTTCGCCAGCCACAGTAGGGATCGTTGCAACCCTTACTTCAACTAGCTGACCGCTGGCTTTAAACGCAAGTTTGCCGTCTTGGGGAACGCGCTTTTCAGCGATATTCAAATTGGCCATTATTTTTATACGTGCAATAACGGCACTGTGATGCGAGTTGGGCACCTGATTCATATCTCTACATACGCCGTCTACGCGCATTCTTACACGCGTAGGCGCATTTTTTTCTGGATCGATATGAATGTCTGAGGCATTGAGTCGTTTTGCATCATGCAAAATACGGCTTACCAAGCGTACAATCGCGGGAGCATCGTCAGACATCTCATCAAGATTGTCTTCTGTCTCTTCCGTTGAAACGCTAATTTCATCCAGAATATCACTCATTTCCCCCGGTGCGCCGCCACCGCCACCGCCGAGATATTGCAAAATGTGGCTGGGTAGACCCACCGCAATTTCGTACTTATCAATACCCAAGGCGCTTTCTATTTCCATTAGAAGACCCGCATTGTTGGGTTCGGCCATTAAAACAATCGGTCGGTCGTGAGCATCAGCAATAACGGCAACATAGTTGCGTTTTAAATACGATTCATTAAGTCGGCTCTCGCTTTGATACGGGTGATACTTTTCAGGCAAAAACGATAAATACGGTACTTGAAAGTGTATTGATAAAGCGGCACCGATTTGATTTTCAGTGATACGCTGTTCTGAAATTAAACGCTGTACCGTTGTACGCATATCCTTAGATGCTTCTGTAATAACGTCCAGTGTTTTTTGTTCAAGTAGGCCTTTGTGTACTAAATATTCAAATGGACCATTCGTACCCCCTAGCTCATAGCGAAACTTGTTGCCGAGAATGGCAGCCAATTCATTCGCTAATTCAAGATCGGCTTGAGAAAAACTATGATCATCAGACTCACTTTTATTGATGATTTGCATGATTCCCATCAGCACATCTGCATTCATAATGGGCACGCACAAAATATTGCGCGTTTTAAAGTTATTGTCTTTATCGAATTTTTGATTGAAGCGTAAACGCGGATGAATGGTGGTAAGTAATTGGCTGTCGTAAGGGTCAGGCACGACCAATGGCCGTTGTGACAAAGCCACATAGCCAGCAACTGACATGGGGCTGATCGGCACCTTAATTTCTATGGTTTCTTTACCCGTTTTAAAACGAGCAACAAGATCTTGGTGCTGACGTCTGCGCTGAAAAATACTCAGCCTTTCTGCGTCAAATAAATCGAGAATTAAAGGCTCTAAGTTACCATAAACATCAATAAGCGGTGCCCCTTGCTCAAGCAATTGGGTCACTTTTATAAGTTGATGTTGAACAGAGGATTCAGAATTCATAAATACCAAACTAAACGCATCAATAATCAGCTAACTATTTCGCTGATCGTAAGCCATAAACAGCAAAGAAAGCTCTTTGCCATAATCATGGCACAAAACCAGCAAATTTGTATATGCACTTAAGGTCAGTTTGGTATTTTGTTTTTTATAAAACGGTATTACTTAAATCATAAGCGGGCAATACTCTTTGCCCGCTTAGTCGGTATAGTTTTATTTAAACTGGAAGTTCATGCCAAAATACATGAATCTGCCACGAGGCCCAGCAGGGCGACCTAAGCTTCCAATGAAGGGTTCTGCTTCAAGCGCATTGTTAATTCCACCAAAGAACTCAACAGAGTCTGAATAAGAGTAGGATAATGACAAATCTAACACAAAGGCATCACCTGTATTTGATACATTAATGAAGTTAGGGTTGCTGATTAAATCATCAATCTCAAGGTCAGTGACGAGTTGGTCATCCTCGTAGCGACCTCTAATGCCAAACACGTAATCACCTAAGGTGTAGTCAATGTTGGCGTTCACTATCCACTTAGGAATACCAAAGGTGCCCAAAACATCAGTTATTTCATCAGGTGAAGATTCATCTCGTGTTTCATCCTGCTCTAAGAAACGTGTTCCTACTAGGCTTAATGCCAATTCACCTTTACCGTTAAAGCTTTCTGCTAAGTCAAATTTGTAACCAAATTGGAAGTCGATACCCGACGTTTCCACAGCGGCTAGGTTGATAAAACCTGATTGAAAATCGGTAATGAAGCCGTTTGTAGCATCGCGTTGCACTGCGTCACAAAACACATTATTGATGGTGGGAGCGTCCACACAGTTTTGTGCTATCTGAAAACCAGTTAAGCTGTCAATAAGGCCGTTAATGCGAATATCGTAGTAATCAAGGGTTGCAGTAAAGCCATCTAACGCACCGCCAAATTCTGTAGTGGGCGCCCACACTACCCCGACAGTAATAGTGTCAGCTTGTTCGGGGTTCAGGTTTTCATTCCCGCCTGTGGTGCCAGGAACAAAGGCGGATAAAAAGTTAGTGGAATCATACGTGCCATTGGCCACTGCATCGCCGATTAATGCAATACAGTTTTGTAAACGAAACTCTGAACCAGCAAGGAGAAAGTTTTGATTACACGGGTCTTGCTCTGCACCTAACGTTGCTAAAAATGTCGGAGCGAAAGCTTCGTTTATGTTTGGCACTCGTGTTGCTTCGGAATACGTTGCTCTAAATGTCAAACTTTCAACGGGCGCCCAGCGTGAGCCTACATTCCAAGTGTTAAATCGCCCATAAGGGTCGTAGTCAGAAGTACGAAACGCACCGCTTACTTCTAATAAGTCTGCCAAGAATACGTCGTTAAGCACGGGAACACGCACTTCAATAAATAGCTCGTCTACGCTGTATTCGCCATCTGACGGATTTATAGGGCCAGCTTGTGAATCTTGTGAACCGAAGGTAAGCCCAGCTGCTCCAAAACTGCCTGGTAGAAATGAACTCGATTCTTTTCGGTATTCGTACCCCAGTGCAAAACCGATAGCACCCGCAGGCAACTCAAAAAAGTCGCCTGTATCCCCTGAAAGCACGGCTACAAAGTTTTGTTGTTCAAGGTCGTTGCGGCTTATATCGGGCTGGAAGATAAAGGCGGCGGCTTCGGCGCTGACTGAGTTCTCGCCAAACAGATTAACGGGCACGCAAGAACCATCTCCAGCCGAAAAGGTATTAAAAGCAAAATCGGCATTTGCAGCAGGAAAAGGCGAAGACGGGGGGATGGCAGACGGGTCTAAATCTGAACGACACACAATATTACCCGTGCTAGGGTCGGTGACTGCATCAATTGCTGCGAAATATCTGTCTTCAAGCCTTACATTGGTCGTAATGTCGGCGGCAGTTCGTCCATAATTATAAAATATTTCATAATCAATGCTTGTACCGGGTAAATAACCTTCAAACCCAGTTACAATGCGAAAACTTTTTCTTTCAGCGACAGGGTTTGGGTTCGTCGTGTTGTCCAAAACATCACGCGACATGACTAAGTTGACTGGCACGCCTTCAGCAAACAGCCCGTTTATTTGGCCTCGTAAATTGGCAGGAATAAAAGGGTTGTCTAATGCGATAGGGATATCGTCGTTAAAGCCATTTACCTGATTCGTTTCAATGGTTTCTGTCATCACAAATTTGGTGTTCACAAAGAAATTCACCGCTTCATGAAGTTCATAGTTGCCTACTGCTTGAACCAACACTCTGTCTGATTCGGGCAAAATTAATTCTAAATCAGGCTCTACAGGTACCCCATCTCCACCACTGGCAGCGAAAGGCCCAATAAAAACATCACCCGGATTGTAAGCTCGAGTAAGCCCGTCAGCGCCTGTAGTTTGACAGCTAGGTACCGCAGCAGAACCCAGAAAATTGCCACACCCTAACGCACCGCCTGAATCAAAAACATCATTAAATGCACTACCGCTAAGCGAAATAACACCACTTGCACTGGAAATGGGCAAACGTTGATTAGGTATTAACGCGTTTGCAAAACGCGAATCAACACCGAATGCATCTTGTACAGCCGCACCATTTGCTACTTGAGTGAATAAACCTGAACCTGCAAAATCTCTATCTCGTGCAAAAACTGGACTAGTCGACTGATATTCTAGTGCGAAAACTACACTGCCTTTGTTTGAAGCGACACCATCCGCAATTGAAAAATAGAACTCGTTAGCATCGCCATCATCAGTTACGCCTGTTTGCAGTCTAATTTCAGTGCCGTCAAAAGAGCTAGCATCGCGAAGGGAAAAGTTAACGACCCCTGTTACTGCGTCAGCACCATAAATAGCGCTTGCACCACCTGTTAACACCTCGACATTACCCAATAAGGCGGTTGAAATAGTATTTACATCAACTGAGCCAGTGCCTTCAATACCTGAAATGTGCCTGCGTCCATCTTCTATAACCAGCGTTCTTTCTTCACCTAGGCTTCTTAAATCCAGTAAGCTTGCTCCAAGAGGCTCACCACTAAACGCTGAAAACGAACCGGGCAAAGAAGCTTGTAACTGAGGCGATTCACGCAGCAAGGTACCAATATCAATTTGCCCTGAACCTCGAATATCGTCTCCCCCAATAGACAGAATAGGGCTAGTAGCACTGAGGCTCGCACTGCTTGAAATACGAGAGCCCGTAACAAATATTTTTTCTATCGCTTTGTCTTCTGACTCTTGCGCATAGGAAGGTGAAGTAAATAACGCTGAAAGAACGGAACAAGTTAGCAAGCTTAATTTTGCCCTATTCGTTGTATTGAAAGACATGTGTTTCTCCGAAGGCTTTCGCCAAGATTTTTATTATTAATTGTTGTGTTAGGGACCGTTACCCTTAATGAATAGAACACTAAGAAGCAAGTACCATACCTTATATATTAGGAATAAATGAGGGGTTTTTCTAGCAATTAAGCCAAAAAACGCACCGGGTTGGTGCATTTAGGTTCTCGTTACGATTTATTAAAAAGAGTGATTGCGTTCAAAATAAACACGTGTATAATTCGCGCCCACTTATCCAGAGGTTTGAATCATTCTCTTGGGTATAAAGAGCTAAGTTAACCGCGCATTCACTGCTTTTAGGGAATCCGCCAACGCAACCAATCATCGTAATAAGATGTTGAGAAGCCGGTGAGTTAATAGTTCGAACAAGGTTCCAATAAGGAATCACTTGATTTACGCACATCTTTTCATCTTTATTCCAACTGGAAGATAAGAGTGAAAAGGTGAATTTTTTTGTTCTTTCGATTGGAGCTTAATCGATGGCTAATCAAAGAATTCGTATTCGCTTAAAAGCGTTCGATCATAAATTGATCGATCAATCAACGGCTGAAATCGTTGAAACAGCGAAACGTACTGGTGCTCAGGTCAGCGGTCCTATTCCTTTGCCTACGCGCAAAGAACGCTACACAGTGTTAATTTCTCCGCACGTTAATAAAGACGCGCGAGATCAATATGAAATTCGCACGCACAAGCGTTTAGTCGACATTATCGAACCAACTGATAAAACAGTTGATGCGTTAATGCGTTTGGACTTGGCTGCCGGTGTTGATGTTCAAATCAGCCTGGGCTAATAAGAGAGGGTTATAACAATGGCGATTGGTCTAGTCGGTCGTAAAGTAGGTATGACACGCATCTTCACTGAAGACGGCGTTTCTATTCCTGTGACTGTTATTGAAGCGACCCCAAACCGTGTGACTCAGCTACGTACAGATGAGGCAGACGGTTATCGCGCTCTTCAGGTAACTGCAGGGACTAAAAAAGCGAACCGCGTTAACAAACCTGCTGCAGGGCATTTTGCCAAAGCAGGGGTTGAGGCAGGTCGAGGTCTTTGGGAATTCCGTTTAGAAGACAACGAAGGTAGCGATATTGAAATTGGCAGTGAAATAACTGTTGAAATCTTTAACGACACTAAAAAAATCGACGTAACAGGTACGTCAAAAGGTAAAGGTTTTCAGGGTGCCATTAAACGTTGGAACTTTAGTTCACAGCGCATGACACACGGTAACTCACTATCTCACCGTGCACCTGGTTCAATTGGTCAAAACCAATCGCCAGGTAAAGTGTTCAAAGGTAAAAAAATGGCGGGTCAGCTTGGTAATAAACAAGTGACTACCCAATCTTTGGAAGTGGTACGTGTAGACGTAGAAAACAGCCTAATCCTTGTTAAAGGTGCAGTACCTGGTGCAACAGGCGGCGACGTTATCGTTAAGCCGGCTATCAAGTCTTAAGGTCTGAGGAGTAACTGATGGAATTGACATTAAAAGATGCGCAAAGCGCACTTGAAGTTTCAGAAGCGACCTTTGGACGTGAGTTCAACGAAGCACTTGTTCATCAAGTTGTCGTTGCTTACAGCGCGGGTGCACGTCAAGGCACAAAAGCGCAAAAGACGCGTTCTGAAGTACGCGGTGGTGGTAAGAAACCATGGCGTCAAAAAGGTACGGGCCGCGCTCGTGCAGGTACTATCCGCAGCCCGATCTGGGTAGGCGGTGGCCGTGCATTCGCAGCGAAGCCTCGTAACTTCGAGCAAAAAGTAAATAAAAAAATGTACCGCGGTGCTATAAAAAGCATTCTTTCTGAGTTGGTTCGTCAAGACCGCTTAGTTGTAGTAGAAAGCTTTGCAGTTGAAACACCGAAAACAAAAGCCCTTCTTGGTAAGCTTAACGAACTTGAGCTTAAAGACGTATTGATCGTTACCCCAGAAGTTGATGAGAATTTATTCTTGGCTGCTCGCAACTTGTACAAAGTTGATGCGCGCGATGTTGCAGGTATTGATCCAGTCAGCTTGATTGCGTTTGAAAAAGTGTTAATCACAAAAGATGCAATCAAACACCTTGAGGAGGCGTTAGCATGAAAGAAGAACGTCTACTAAAAGTGTTGGTTGCGCCTCATGTGTCTGAAAAATCGACCATGGCCGCGGAAAATAGCAACACAGTTGTATTTAAAGTCTTAAAAGACGCGAATAAAACTGAAATAAAAGCAGCGGTTGAAAAGTTGTTTGAAGTTGAAGTGAATGCGGTTCGCACTGTGAACATCAAGGGTAAAACCAAGCGTCATGGTATGACTTTCGGGAAACGAAGCGACCTTAAAAAAGCGTATGTTACGCTGAAAGAAGGTCAAGACATCGACTTCGTCGGTGGCGCTGAGTAAGAAGGGGATTAGAAATGCCATTAATGAAAGCTAAGCCAACTTCTGCCGGACGTCGTCATGTAGTACAGGTAACGAATCCTGACCTACACAAAGGCGCACCGTATGCTCCGTTGTTGGAAAAAAACAGCAAATCTGGCGGTCGTAATAATAAAGGCCGTATTACTGTTCGTCATATCGGTGGTGGTCATAAACAACACTATCGCGTTGTCGATTTCAAGCGTAATAAAGACGGCATACCTGCCAAAATTGAGCGTCTTGAATACGATCCTAACCGTTCAGCTAACATCGCTTTAGTGCTTTATGCAGACGGTGAACGTCGTTACATTCTTGCTCCTAAGGGCGCGCAAGCCGGTGATGCTTTGCAGTCGGGTGCCGATGCGCCGATTAAAGCGGGTAACGCTATGCCTATGCGCAATATGCCTGTAGGTACAGTAATACACGCCATAGAAATGAAGCCTGGTAAAGGTGCACAGATTGCACGCTCTGCTGGCGCTTACGCGCAAATTCTTGCGCGTGATGGAAACTACGTAACGCTGCGTCTTCGCTCTGGCGAAATGCGTAAAGTATTGTCTGACTGCCGTGCAACTATCGGTGAAGTGGGCAACGCTGAACACATGCTGCGTTCATTGGGTAAAGCCGGTGCTACTCGTTGGAGAGGCGTTCGTCCTACTGTTCGTGGTGTTGCCATGAACCCGGTCGATCACCCACACGGTGGTGGTGAAGGTCGTACTTCTGGTGGTCGTCACCCAGTGACACCATGGGGCGTGCCGACTAAAGGTAAGAAAACCCGTAGCAACAAGCGTACTGATAAGCTTATCGTACGTCGTCGAAACAAATAACAGCGAGGATTCACCATGCCACGTTCTCTCAAGAAAGGTCCATTTATTGACCTACACTTGCTGAAGAAGGTAGAGGCTGCAGTGGAAAAAGGCGACAAGAAGCCAATTAAAACTTGGTCTCGTCGTTCTATGATCATCCCAGATATGATTGGGTTGACCATTGCAGTTCATAACGGTCGCCAGCACGTACCTGTGTTCGTCTCTGACGAAATGGTAGGCCACAAGTTGGGCGAATTCGCACCTACGCGCACTTATCGCGGCCATGTCGCAGATAAGAAAGCAAAACGTTAAGGGGAAAGAGATGGAAGCATTAGCTAAACATAAATTTGCCCGTACGTCAGCTCAAAAAGCCCGTTTGGTTGCGGATCAAATTCGCGGATTACACGTTGAAAAAGCCCTAGAGGTTTTAACGTACAGCCCTAAGAAAAGTGCCACTTTAGTCAAAAAAGTACTAGAGTCTGCAATTGCTAATGCAGAGCACAATGAAGGCGCTGACATCGACGAGTTGCGCGTTGCCAAAATCTATGTTGATGAAGGTCCTACCATGAAGCGTATCAAAACACGGGCTAAAGGCCGTGCTGATCGTATCTTCAAGCGTAGCAGCCACATCACAGTCGTTGTAGCGGATTAGGAGTAGATAATGGGACAGAAGGTACATCCTACAGGCATACGCCTAGGTATCAGCAAACCATGGACATCTACCTGGTACGCGAATACTGCAGATTATGCCGACAATTTATATAACGATCATCAGGTACGTCAGTATCTGACTAAACAGTTAAAAAATGCGTCACTTTCTAAAATTGTCATTGAAAGACCAGCGAAAAGTATTCGTGTGACTATTCACACTGCTCGACCTGGTGTGGTTATTGGCAAGAAAGGTGAAGACGTAGAAAAGCTGCGCAACCATGTATCTAAGATGGCCGGTGTGCCAGCTCAGATCAACATTGCGGAAGTCCGTAAGCCTGAGCTAGATGCTCAATTAGTAGCAGACGGTATTTCTAGCCAGCTTGAGCGCCGTGTTATGTTCCGACGTGCTATGAAGCGCGCGGTACAAAACGCAATGCGATTGGGTGCCAAGGGTATCAAAGTTGAAGTAAGCGGACGTTTAGGCGGAGCAGAAATTGCGCGTTCTGAATGGTATCGTGAAGGTCGTGTACCACTACACACTTTCCGTGCTGACATCGATTATGCGACATCTGAAGCGGCAACCCAATACGGTATCATTGGCGTGAAAGTTTGGATCTTCAAAGGCGAAGTGTTGGGTGGTTTACCCCTTCAACAAGAGCAAGCACCAGCAGCTCAGCCTAAGAAGAAAGGTCGCAGCGGTAAGCGAGAGGGTTAATTATGTTACAACCTAAACGTATGAAATTCCGTAAAATGCACAAAGGTCGCAACCGCGGTTTAGCAGCGGGTGCAACAGTTGCCTTTGGTACTTACGGTCTTAAAGCGACTGGCCGTGGTCGAATGACTGCGCGTCAAATTGAGGCTGCACGTCGTGCAATGACTCGTCACGTTAAACGTCAAGGTAAAATTTGGATTCGAGTTTTTCCTGACA
>CAYSDZ010000060.1:0-13673 GCA_964429915.1 uncultured Alteromonas sp. | reverse complement strand
GCTTGATCCCCTATTCGAAGAAAATCAAGCGTTTTCATTGATCACGGGTATATAAAGGCATAAATCGAGGACGCGGTTTTATTTCTCGACCGCATATCAAGTAGCCGTAAATCAAGTAGAAATCAGCTTTTCTTCATGTTTTCCATGAGCTTAAATCGTATTGTTAGCGCCATCATATATTTATGTACTAACGTTTGGGAGTCATGGTGTTCAAGTTTAAATCAATCAAATATCCTCTGCTTTTCGCTTCTTTTATTTTAGTTGCTTTAGGCGTTTTTCTAACGTACTCCTTAGCCGGCTTAGGTGCTAAGAAGATCGAATTTGCCCCCGCTCCTAGTTTTGTAACAGAGCATGCTAGGGCGCTTGATAATGAAGGCGAGATCGTTAGAGAAGATCAAAGTCTTGATACGTTAACATCGAATTTTGAAGCAGAAGAGACATTAGTATTACAGTTTTTTTTTGAAGATAAACCTGTCGATGCCTTATTCGAGTTGTTTGCTCACCCCGAGAGGACGCAAAGGGTTAAAATAGCGACCGCTTTTTCGGCAGTCAATATCAAGTACTCCCACGACGAAGAAAGTGGTTTTCCTGATAGACGCAAGCTGTTTTGGCAAGAGGCGGCATTGCATCTCGACAACATTCGGAACGCGTTGTTTGAGGCATTGGAAGCTTCCGCTAAGGAGAATACACAAAACTACATCCCTTACACCTTAGCGTGGATGCCTATGCAAGGTGAGCAAACGCTCGAAATGTTTGCTTGGGCTTCTAAACATCACCCAGATTGGTGGATAAGGCGGTTCGCTGTTTATTTCATTGCAGATTCTGGGCAAGATAATACTTTGGCTAAAACGGTCCTTCGCAATAGCGTACACGATCCCGACTATCGCGTTCGTAAAGAAGTCCTTCAACAACGCTATGCGCGTTTCTTCTAAGGTTCAATTTGTCGTATCGTTATTTATTTATCGAAGAGGGCGTATTAATGACTACGCTCCATTTCAACGATTTCTTCATGTGAAGAAATAAAAGTGGTTAAAAGAACGCTATTATCGCGTTTGTCACTTACCCACCAAGCGTCGTCAGGCATTTGTGCCAATTCGCTAAGATTTCCTTCAGTTAAATTGTATTCCCACAGAGTTTTATTGCGATTTACACCATAGACATAGGTCTCGTTTGCAACGAGAACTTTGCTGTCTGAATATCCGTCTAGTGATGAAATTCGCTGCTCGCTTCCATCTTTGCGCAGCCATGCTTTGCGGTTTTTATCGATATAAAAAATACTGCTATTTGCGTTATGCACATGCGCAAACTTTGGATTCTCGATCGCGGTATCGGTTATCGCGAGTGTTTGAGTATCGATGAGTAGAAGCTGTTTGGCAGAAGTGTAATTTGCGGTAACCAGCAGTGTACGCTTGTCTACCCATTGAAAAGCGCGATTAACACGATATGGCAAGTCCAACACTTGTGTATCACCCCTTAGCGATAATATTGTTATCCTGTCGTTGGTTACGGTAGCGAGGCTGTTGCCATCGGGTGCCCAAATTAAACTACTTATGTACGTTCTTGGTTCAAACTTAGAAATTTGGATGACCTCATCCTCATCAGCTACCCAAATTTGATAATGTCCGGACCGTTTAGAGATAAATGCAACCGCGCTGCCGTCTGGTTGGAACCTGCCTTCTGCATCGTATTCATTTGACCGAGTAATTTGAGACCGTGGCTGTTTTTCGGTAAGTTGCAATACAGTGACGTCGGCATCCAGGGTCCCTCGAGCGGCGAGCAATTTGGTTCCTTTATGGTTAAACACGGGGGTGTAGATTGCTCGATCCTCTGAGATTGGTATCTTATGCATAAGGCCACTAAAAGATAGCTCAAAAACGCCTTGAGTTGTATTTACGATAAACCCGTTTTCGGTGCTGTTATAATTAGGTTCGAATTTTTGAAATACTGATAGACGATCAACAAAGTTAATGTCGGTTGACGAGAGCACTTGCCCTTGTTTATCAAGCAAACTCCAAGAGCTTTGCATCTGATCGTTTTGTTCAAATACCGCTATTTGCGAACGACCTCGCGCAAAGTCATAGTGAGTTAGGTGCTTGCTATTTGGTATGAAAAAGTCTGCTAGCGAATCTGTTGCTGGATGATACCTGACTAATTTGTTTGTGTGGCCATGTTCCATCATCAGTAAGCTACCATCATTCATCCAACGCGGACGAGATACTCTATTGTTGCCGCAATCAAGACGTTGTATCGTTTTCTGCGGAGACTGTAAAGCAGAAGCAAAGTCTAAAGTATGCAATTCCCAGCACATCGAAGGTTCTTGTGTTTGTTGCGAACATTCTTTCTGCTTCGTAAACGCCAACTGCGTGCCATCACTAGACCAACTATGTTGCCCATACACTGCTGATTCTTGAGTAAGTCGAATCTCTCGTTGGGAAACTAGATCTTTTGCCCAAATATGGTTGTCACACACACCTAAATATCGATGAAACACTAGGTATTTGCCGTCTGGCGAGTAATTCGGATAATACTCTTTTTCATCTGTAGCGGTTAACGGTGTGACTTTATCGAAATCACGAACCTCGTTATTTGTGACAAGTGCAAAAATGCTATAGATGCTAAACAGGCTTGCCATAGCAACAATCAATAGTGTCGTGAAACGGTGAGATTTTTCTGGTGTCGACGGTTTTATAAATGATCTATTAGGCGCCCGAAAGCGCACCTCTAGCTCTAAACTATAACCTTGTTTTGAATGTGTTTTTATCGCCGTTGTAATGTTCGGGTTATGTTTAAATATTTTGCGCAACTCAGCGATACAGCGCTGCAAGGTGTTAGGGCTAACATAGGTGTCGGGCCACACTTCGTTCATGAGTTCTTCGTGGGAAACGACCTTACCCGATTGCATGGCTAGAACGTTGAGTACTGCGAGAACTTTAGGTTGAAGCGGGTACGTGGTGTTCGACCAAGTAACTTGATTTCTCGATGCTTCAACATAGTAGTCTGCCACCCAGTATGGTGAATTGTTATTTTTCATAGCGCACTTTTTTATGCAGATTATAGCTACTATACCGTTAGACAAGTATTTCGCAGATCAAATCTTTAGAGAAAACGCAAAAATCAGCAATTGATCAGGTTTTTTAGGCTTGCAATCATGTTTTTTTGTTTTTCTATTAGCGTAAGTTTAATTCATATCCTCGTTTGCTTCGCACGCTTCACGTTTTGCGATGTAAACACTAAAAACGTGCTGGAAGTCATCATGCGAATATTTCATTTTATATCTATCCTTTTTCTTTTGAGCAACACAGTGAACCTGGTGTTCGCGGATCCTAATCCTGTGAAGGTGTCTTCAAGCCCATTGGAGTTCGGTAAAAATTTAACCTTTGAATCTATTATCTTGAATAAAAGTCTTTCAATGAACGTTTATTTGCCTGAAAGTTTTGAAGCATCATCTGATGAAAATCGTTATCCCGTGATCTTCGCTAATGGAAGTCATGGCGCCGAATTTTTCCATACATTAACGGGGGTTGTAAAACACCTTGGCGAGTTAGATAGAATGCCAGAATCTATCGTTGTTAGCCTCAACAAGTTAATGTTCAAGCTATATTTTGTGGTAGGACTGTTAAGCCCCAAAATCGAAATTTCGCTGAATGACAAAGCCTTCAAATGACGGTGGTTCTATTACTTTATCTACTGGTGGTGCTCTGCACGCACTGTGGCATTTGGCGCAAATACCCCGTAGAAACGGGTAAGGTTGAGCCTAGGCGGTGGCACGAGCGCTGCAAGCTTGCTAATAAGTCAATGGGTGAAAGAAATTATGTGTGGTTCCGTTGGTATAGGGTGTCTTGAGTTCATATCTGACGTTCCCAGTAGCGCTTAAGCTTAAGCGTTTTTCACTTACCGCTGGTCTTGCAATATATCTACATAATCGCTCTAGTTTATCGCCTTGATGGGCATCGGCAAATCCCCCCGCATGTAGGCTAAATCCAGCTATCTTTGCTAGTTGGCCATAGTTTTCTAAATCTTTTGCTGGCAATGTTTGCAAGCTGAACACTTTTTTACCTGCTTGCTCGCAACCACTATTTGATATTGGTTTTGGCTTTGTGCTTTTATGCTTTCATTCGCATTATTAATAGCTAATAGCGGGCAGTTGCCAAGAAAAATTAGGCGTTGCGTCATAAAATCCGAGCGGATTAACAAAACCTTCGTTTATTTTTAGCTTGTGAGGTTTTTATCATTGTTTTAACTGTCATAAAATACTCTTTTTATTGTTCTTTTTGCACAAAATAGAACGGAACTATTTTGTCTTTGTTGTTTGCCTTTATTTAAATAAAAACCGCACATCAAGTTGAAATGCGGCAGTTTATTTTTTAACTCGACATAATAAACTCATCAAGTATGAGTAATTATTTTATCAAAATTTTACGTTCTTTAACTGGATACCAATCAACTAACTTTTGCGACAAACGTTTAACGATTTCTGGGTGTTTACTCGCTAAGTTAACTTCTTCGTATTCGTCTTTTTTGATGTTATACAAACGAGGCCCTTGTTGGTCTGGTTTATGGAATTTTTGGTAACTGATATTTTTACCGTCGTAACTCAAAATTAATTTCCAATCACCAGCAATGACCCAGCGATATAATAAGGTTGACTCAGGAACGTTGATGTCATCCATATCATGAGCAAAACCTTCACCAAAAATAGCGTCACGCTCAATTGCTGTTTCGTCTTTCATATTTCCGAATAGATTTTTACCCGGTAGATTTCTTGGCACTTCGATACCAGCTGCACCTAATATCGTAGGTACAATATCAATACTGCTTACCGCTTCAGAGCGCATTTGGGCTTTAAACTGACTTGGTAATGAGAACATAATCGGGGTGCGGACACCGCTTTCTTTTGGACTTTGTTTTGATAGCGGTAAAAAACGGTTGGCTTGTTTAGGATTGGTCACCCAACCATTGTCAGAAACATAAACAACTAAAGTATTGTCTTTAATACCTTTTTTCTCAAGATGAGCAAATAATTCACCATTAGTTTCATCAAACCACTCAATCATTGCGTAATATTTAGCAATAGGCATTGCTAAACCTTTATCTTTGTATTTGTTCAGTAAGCGTTGAGGTGGCGTATGTGGTGTGTGTGGCATGAGCGGCGCATACCAAACTAAAAATGGTTTTTCTGCGGCAACCGCTTCATCAATAAAATCAGTGACTGGCGCTAAACCTGTACGACCAATTTTTAAGCCATCGTCACCATGACGACCTCTACCTTTAGGATGATTGCCAAAGCCTTTGGTCATGCCTTGATCAAAACCACCACGTGTGAAACTACCTTCCCACCATTTACCAGACTGGTGCGAAATATAACCTTTTTCTCGTAATAATTCTGGCAAAGTGTCTAATTGATCCACTTTGCTGATAATTTGTTTACGTAGCTCAGCGTATTCTTCACCTTTTTTACCACCGGGCACTCTTGATGAAGGGTTGTTACCAGTAATGCCATGCTGAGAAGCATAAAGCCCTGTTACAATAGTGGCTAACGACGGACGACAAAGAGAGGTTGGTACGTAACCGCGTTTAAAGGTCACACCTTCGTTAGCTAATTTATCTAAAGCTGGTGTTTTGACAATTTCATGACCCATAAAACTGTAGTCATGCCAAGCGTGGTCGTCTGATAATATCAATAGGATGTTAGGTGGTGTTTCCTTGGCAAGCTTTGTAACGGCTGTATCAGCTTTTTCAGCCATCGGTGAGATTGATGAACAAGCGGAAGTTAGGGTGATTAGAGTTGTACAAATAAGCGTTGAAAGCAACGCTCTTTTATTGCGTAAGGTAAAAAGGCTATTAAATTGAAGCTGAGCCATTATAAGTTCCTGTAGTTATGGTTATTGTTATGGGACGATTTTTTGTAAACGCCCCCGTTATTGTTACTATTTAATGAAGTTTTACGGGTTACTGGGTCTATTGCGTACGACGCGATACCAACTTCAAGGCATGAATCATCAGCATTGAAGATGTAGCACCGCCAGAGTTGCTATTACTGCCACTCCCCCCAACAGGGCGTATTGATCTTTTAGGTATAGAATTGGAACAAAATCGTACTTGCAGCAGTAACTGCACATCATTACGTCGCTGAGTTTTCATATTAAATACTGTCAATTGTCCCGCTAATTTTATAAACACCTGGCGCAAGTTTAGTCAGTGCTTGCTGTTTTAATGCTGCATTTGACGATACTTTTTCACCATTAATAATTAACGAATTGATTTGTGGCAATACAAAATTTGCACGGCTATTTTTTGGAATAGTTACCTGCATATCGAGCTGTGCTTGAACAATTTGCCAGCTCACTTTAATTTCACCTTGTGGTGTTTTATAACTGCCCGAGGCATTTGTTAAACGCTGATTAAATTGCGGGGTGATATTAATTTCTTTAAAACCGGAACCGGCGGCATTGATGCCTAAAATACCTTCATAAAACCACTGTGCGACTGCACCATAGGCGTAATGATTCAGCGAGTTCATTTTTTCTTTACTAAAACCATCTTTAAGTGAATAGGAATCCCAACGTTCCCATGTGGTAGTCGCGCCATTGTTAATTGAATAAAACCATGACGGGTAACTTTCTTTAAACAAAATGTCATACATAAGATCACTTCTGCCCATATCTTGAAGAACAGGTGCTAATAATGGCGTACCTAAAAAACCGGTGCGCAGATGATTATCCGCATTTTGTATTTCAGTAATTAGGTGATTTTGAGCATTGGTAATATCAACATCGTCAAATAAGTTAAACGCTAACGGCAGTAAATAACTGGCTTGCGTTGACGGTGTTTTGACTTTGGTATATTGGTCATAAAACTCAGTTCTAAATGCTTTGCGCATTTGTTGGAATCGCTTTGCATACTGTTTAGCATCAGCTTTAAGGTCTAACACTGCGGCTACTTTACTGGCATAATCTAACGATCTTGCCAAATAAGCGGTTGAGATCAAGTGAATTGGCGTGTCACCGCGATTCGCTTTTTTCTTGCGTTGTGGATAAGGTTGCAACCAATCACCAAAGCCGCCCAATGTAGAGACGTTATTCTTTGCTTTCGCTTCGATAAATTTAAGCCACGACTGCATCATGTTGTAGTTTTCACGTAACACTTGGCTATCACCTGTTTGCAGGTATAGTTCCCAAGGAATAATCACTGCAGCATCGCCCCAACCTGAGGAGGTGCCTTTATCGTGACGACCAGGCACAATTGGCACGAAGTTAGGAATACGACCATCGGTAGCTTGATCTTCTCTTAAGGTTTGCAACCAAGCACTCCAAAACCCATAAACATCTGCCATTTGCATTGACGGTTTAGCAAATACTTGAGCATCACCAGTCCAACCTAAACGTTCATCTCGTTGTGGGCAATCTGTTGGAATATCTAAGAAATTACCCCGTAAACCCCACACCACATTCTCTGCCAATTTATTTAGTTTCACATGAGAAGATGTGAAGTTAGCATGAACATCGAAGTTTGAGTGTTGAACTAGACCTTTAACCCAATTTAGCTGAGGCTGCTGGTTTTGGTCATAACCAGAAAGCTCAACGTAACGATATCCATGAAAGGTAAACGTTGGGGTATAAGAAATAGTGCCTGTTGTCGCGGGCGTATAGTAGTCGGTTGCTTTGGCTGAACGCATATTCTTAGTGTAAAACTTATTGTGTTCGAGCGCTTCAGCGAAACGTATAGTTACTTTTTGGTTTGCTAAAACAGGAATATTTAACTCGGGAACACCTACCATGTTTTGTCCCATATCAAATATCACCACGCCTGATTTCGGGTTGGCAACTTTCACAATTTTTTGCGCGTTTAGCGTTAACTTGGTTTTAGTCGCAGTATGGCGTTTAGGAGATAACACAACGTTTTGTTCTCGAGCCTCAACTAATACTTGCTGCCATTGTTGAGGGGATTTTTTAATTGCAAATTCAGGCATGTTCCAACCGGGCATTTCGAAGTTAGCGTCGTAGGTTTCGCCGTCGTAGTTTCCGGCTGCGCGAATAGGGCCATTGACTGTAGCGTGCCAACTGCTATCGGTTGCAATTGTTTGTTTTGTACCGTCCTGGTAGCTAATTTCTAATTGTGCGAGTAGGGCATGGGGTTTTACATCACGCTTATGAGGGCTAATGATACGTCCTCCGTACCAGCCTTCAGCGGTAGCCGCTGCTAGAGTATTGTCTCCCTGTTGGAGAAATTCAGTAACATCATAGGATAAGGTTTCAATGCGTTTGCGATATGGCGTCCAGCCTGGCGTCATTACATCGTCTGAAATCACTTGACCATTAAGATAGGCTTTAAAAATACCTTTGGCAGTAACATAAAGTCTTGCCTGTTTAACACTTCTAGACGCTGAAAAGTCCTTACGTAAATACTGTGGTCGATACAATTTATTGGTAAATTGTTGTTTGTTTCTAGGATCTGTATCTTGATAAGTTTCCCCTGTTTCAGGGTGGCGTATCCATTGGCCTTGCCATTCATCATTGGTTAATAAGCCTAATTCTATTGAGGCTAACTTGCTCCACGACGACACTTGATCATTTTCATCCCAGATACGCACCCGCCAATATACTTTTTGACGAGAAGCAAGCGGCGTGCCTTGATACTTTATCCAAGCGTTATTTGCCGATAATTGTTTTTGACTATCCCATAAATCTGCAGCCTCAATGGTTGCGGCTTCGGAAGCAACTTGAATTTGAAAGGCTTGTTGAAACTGGTAGTTTGCCTTAGGGGAAATTTGCCATGAAAAACGCGGTGTTTTTTCATAATAACCAATAGGATCAACAAAACCTTCACCTACTTTTAATGCAATGGGTGCTGAAACATCCTCAGGATTAATGGTGACACCAGTACAAGCCGGCAACAAAGCGATCAAACAAGCAAAGCAATACGCCTTTATATAATGACCAAGATTAAACATTCATGACTCCGTATTTTTTAGAGTAAACATATCAATTCGCAACTTAATAAGAGAACCAGCTAAGTTTGGCGGTAGCTGATGCTATTTCGTTGCTAACCTGCTTGATTTCGTGGCACTTAACGTAACCGGCCCTAATAAGCCTGAATCAATCAAAGGATCGTCTTTGTTGACAAATTTATGCGTGGTAAAAGTACGACGATGACCTTTTTTACCTGAGTTAGGTAAAGGTTCATTGTTGATGTACCAAGCAGGCATGTTAGCCACTCGTTTACCATTTTGTTGCCAAAATCCTGAGTTATCTGGCAGAGCTTCGTCGCTGATCATGCGGTTTGTCCAAGCGTTTGCTACCTTCACGGTCAGTTGGTTTTGGCCAGACTGCAAGTAAGATGAGACCTCTAAAGCAAAAGGCGCAATCCAAGTCGTGCCCACTTCTTTGCCGTTAATAAAGACTTGTGCGGTGTCTCCGACTTTGCCTAAATCTAAGGTCACTTGCTGATCTGCTCGCAGTAGTTCAGGGTTAACGGTAAAAGTTTGCTCGTATGTTGCAATGCCTGAATAAGCCCGGATCTCAGGGTTGGTTGAATCTTTCCAATTGTTTAACTTATCAAAGGTAAAACTCTGATCTAAACCGTAGTCTTTTTGAAAGGATACTTTCCAGCTGCCAGTTAATGTTTGCTTACTAGCAATATTGTCTATTGAAACATCAGTAGTGCTTTCACCAAGGTCAACTGAGAGTTTCTGGTTACTTTTAGACACTAGCTGAATGTTAAATTGCTCGTCATATATCGCTTCGATATCATGTTGACGAATAACATCAGGTGTTAGCTTTGGCTTGCCAGTAGCGTCTTCATTAAAGACCACAAAGGCAGACTCCTCGGGCGCTAAACGGAACACAATATTGGTGATGCCATTGTCGATATCAAACGCGGCAAGACGTTTTGTTTTACCGGTATTCGCATCCCATAACTCTGGCACCTTGCCGCTTACTTCAAAACTGGCATCAAACAACTGCTCTTTATCACTGTCGTTATAAACAAAATAAATGTCTTGATTGGCTGTTTTTCTGTGGGCATAAAATAGATTTTTAATCCCCTTAATGCGTAAGTCGTAGTTTAGATTGTGCTGTTGGTATATTTCCTGCCAATCGGTCAGAGATTTTATGGCCAAATGTGTGGTTTCTTGCGACCAAATAAAATCGACCATTTGTTCAAACTCAGCTTGTTGCGCAGCTGTCACATCACGACCAGCAAGTTGTTTGATTGGCGAGCCGATGATCACACCACCTTGTTGGGAAAATTGGTGGATTTTCTTGACTGAATCGAACGATAACGTCTCGTGGTTGCTTAACGCTAATATTTTATATTTCACGCCATGGTTCAGTTGGTAACGACCGTCTTGGTAAAATAGCTCATTGAGCTTTTCAGTATTTAAACAATCGTAATTGATATAGGTTGGCACATGTTTGGTTTCAACTTTCCATCTTTCTGGGCAACCCGTTGGCGCTGCTTCCCCTAGGTACCATAAAACGTCAGACACAGGTTGGCCTTGACGTAACAGGTATTGGCCACGTGACAAATACTTAAACCAGGCTTTACCTGCGGTTGCGAACCAAGGTTGGGTTCCGTCAATATGAGCGCCCCAGCGCTCCATAGTCATGCCAGGTACAACATGGGTATTGGCTTGATGCACAAAACGGTGAAATACGTATTGATTCACCCCTAATGCCCACGTTTTGTCACCATCGAATTTGGCATTCGCGGGATTAAACTTCCAGTTATATTCTGGTAGAGCGGTAAAGGCTTCAGCAGAGATAATATTGCGATTGTAAATATGGCCAACAGAAGTGGCAGAAGACAACATATAAATATTACGTTTTAGCCAAAACTCGCCCATTGTTATATCAACTTTACTGCCGGCATCTAGCTCATTAAAAGGGCCATGGCCATAAGGTTCGGTGTAGGTTTTCAGGCCATCTTGATGTGCTAATTCAGTAAAATATTGGTAATAGTTTTCTGTGATTAATTTATTGCTAAAGCCTCGAATGTCCCAAGTAACAGCGGCTGATGTTTCTACTGAGTCAACAAACTTACCAGTAAATAGCGGTAAAAAAGGGATAAGATCATAGCCGTGCTGCTGTTTAAATTGCTGCTCGTAACCTTGGGTCCAGTTTTGCCCACCCACTTCATAACTATCAATTTCTAAATATTGCAGCACGCCAGGTGCAACTTGCTTGGTTTTATTAATCACATTAGTGACATAAGCGTCGTAATGATTTTTAAAGGCCGCACGACTAAATTTATCTACTTCTAAGCCTCTACCTGCATCTGTTGGCGGAATATTCGTAGTGCCTTTGGCTGTGTAACCAAAACGCATAATGGTCCAATCGCCTTTTGGTAACACGGCATTAAGCTCGCCATCGGCAGAGAATTTATCGGTTAAGTTAATAATTTTACTGGCATCAATAATGTGCGTTTTATCCGGCGTGCCAATATCAGGCAATTGATGATAATTAGTATGGGTGGCTAGGGTTCTGCCTAAATAGTTTCCCATTCTAGGGGTTGAAGCTAAGCTTGCTTCAAATACATTTAAGGTTTTACTGGCAACTATTCTAAAGTATTTTGCAGTAACACCTTCGAATGCGGCGTCAAGTGCCCAACGTACACGTCCCGGGCGGTTGACCTTCATATCGACATGTTTTTTGAAGTTTTTGCCGTCATTAGAATACTGTAATTGGTATTTTATGTGTTTGCCCCAATTGATGTCGACGCTAGCAAAACGAATGGTCACGGGCTTGTCGTATGCAAATTGCAACCATACTGGTTGTTCATTTTTTGATTTGATCGAAGAGACGGTGTCGACTTCTATATTGTTGACGACACTCACATCAAAATCAGGATCAGAAGCGGTAATGGTGGGTGTGAGCTGAGCGTCTATAATATCGGTTGGTAGCGATGGATAAGCGATAACCGCAATGTCATGATAATAATCTAACATGGTCATCGGCTGAGCTAATTTAACCTTGATATTGCCCTTGTTGCTGGCATTGCTATTTACAATGCTTTCACTCCAGGTTACCTGTTTCATGCCATGCTCTGGCTTATTCCATGGACCACCACTTGATGACCAGCCATCCGCATTGTGAATACCAAAAGTCATACCTAAACGTTTAGCTTCAGCCGCCATATGGCCGATTAATTCAATGTGCTGTTCGCTATTAAAAAGTACATCTCCCTTAGGTATACCCAAGCCAACGTTAAAGTACAATACGCCACCAATGCCAGATTTGGCTATTATTTCAAAGTCTTTGGTGATACCCGCAGCAGACATATTACCATTCATGGCGTGATACCATGTAAGTGGCTTAGTTTCTTTAGGCGGGCTTTGGAAGTTTTCGATTAAGCTTTGGTAGCTTGGGTTGTTTAGTGTTGCTGCCTTACTGGTACTCTCTGTGCCGGACGATAATTGAGTTGCGGCGTCTTGTTGTTCTCCACATCCCATCAAGGTAGTTGCGACAAGTATTGAGGCCGATAATATGATTCTACGGGATAATGAATTCACAACCATATTTATATTTAGGCTTGTTCTAATGTTCACAAATATATGCTCCAAGATAAAATTTTTATTAGCCCCAATTTATTCATTGGTGACTTTAGAAAGATAAGTCAGTAACCCTGACAATTGATACCCATTTGATTAAATAATTTTTGCTATTCGTGTGTCTATGCTATGTCTATAGATAACTACCTTACTTTTATAATAAAACTACCTGCATCTACTTTTATTATTTTAACGTTATTATTTTGGTTTTGGATAATGTTAATTGCTCGGGAATTAGCGGCGCGATACGTATGGTTTTATAACCAGCAAATACCTTCGTGTGCAGTTCCATGGCAATTCACACCTGAAGAAAAAATTTGGCGATATTACCAGTGTGCACAAAATGTTGTTCACCGATAAAACTAAACTGTAAATAAACGGCTCTGTTGTAGTTAAGTGTTGCTGGGTAAACAAGTGAGACGCGTGAACCCATCCATGGAGCGCTACATAAGCATCCCTGCTTATGAAGCTCACTTTTATCACCACCAGCAACGCTTTTGTTGTATCAATAACTTATGGCATCGACAACAATATTCTGGAACAGAGCCAAATAAACAGTAATTACCTCCCTTGGCCCTTACCACTTCTTGTCGAGTTAGGGGAGGTATTTAAAACTGTAGTAGCTCAGATCTCATCTTTATTCAGGTATTACGCTCAATATTAAGGCGTTGTTAATTGCTTTTTTGCCAATGGTCACTTACGCCAATGATCAATAATAAAGTAGTCTTCAGGGTTTAAAGTGTTTTGCAGCGCTTTCGGCACATCGGTTCTTCTTGGTGGTTTGTTCTGATCGAGCTTAAACGTAGGCGCGGTAATGATAGGCACATTGCCAAAGCCTTCATTGAGGAAATCGCCTTGCGTTTTCATCCACGCAAATAATTGTGTTTGTAACCGTGCTTTTACCGTAATTAAGCTTGGCTCGGCAATCAGGTTATTTTGTTCAAACGGATCATTGGTTAAATCATATAACTCTTCAAAAGGTTCGTTCTTGTGGCGTTGAGCGCCGAGTTCAAGAAACGCATTAATATTGGCCTTGTCGGTTAAGTTTTTATCCAGCACTTCAAGTGCGTTTTGCGCAGTAAAAGCGTGCTTAAACATAATACCTTCACGGGCAAGTCGATCAACT
>CAYSDZ010000059.1:0-14056 GCA_964429915.1 uncultured Alteromonas sp. | reverse complement strand
GCTTCTTGGTCTTTGATCATACCACGACGACGGTTTAAGTCACCGATAACGTCACCAACGTGATCTTCTGGTGTAAACACGTCTACTTTCATCACAGGCTCAAGTAGCTGTGGTGAGGCTTTTGGAATTGACTGACGGAAAGCCCCTTTCGCTGCAATTTCAAACGCAATAGCAGATGAATCAACCGCGTGGAAACCACCGTCGAACAATTCAACTTCGACGTCTAGTACAGGATATCCAGCAAGCACACCGGTTTCCATCATAGACTTAAAGCCTTTTTCGATGGCAGGGAAGAATTCCTTAGGCACGTTACCACCGACAACCGTAGATTCAAACTTGAATCCTGAGTTTTGCTCGCCTGGCTTGATACGGTAGTCAATTTTACCAAACTGACCCGAACCACCTGACTGCTTCTTGTGCGTGTAGCTGTCTTCAACTTGCTGCGTGATGGTTTCACGATATGCAACTTGTGGTTGACCCACTTCTAGCTCAACGCCATAAGTACGCTTAAGAATATCCACTTTGATATCTAAGTGCAGTTCACCCATTCCTTTAAGGATGGTTTCACCTGAATCTTCATCAGTTTCCACTTGGAAAGACGGATCTTCAGAGACCAATTTACCAATAGCGATACCCATTTTTTCAACGCCGCCTTTATCTTTAGGCTTAACTGCAATTGAAATCACCGGCTCAGGGAAAATCATTGGCTCTAGCGTACAAGGGATCTTAGGATCACAAAGGGTATGGCCCGTTTGTACGTTCTTCATTCCAACAACAGCAAGAATATCACCGGCTTGTGCTGCGGTTAATTCTGTACGGTCGTTCGCATGCATTTCAACCATTCGACCGATACGCTCGGTTTTACCCGTTGCCGAATTTAGGATGGTGTCACCCTTATTCAACTTACCCGAGTAAATTCGAATGAAGGTTAATGCGCCGAAGCGGTCATCCATTATTTTAAATGCCAATGCGCGGAACGGTTCGTCTACGGATACAAGCGCTTTTTCGCCAGTAGGCTCACCAGTTTCTTCGTCTGTTAAATCTTGAGGGTCAACTTCTGTTGGGCTTGGCAAGTAGTCTACGACTGCGTCCAATACGTTCTGAACACCTTTGTTTTTGAACGCTGAGCCACAGTAAGTTGGGAAGAATGCAAGTTCACGCGTACCTTTACGGATACAGCGCTTAATGTCTTCCATTGAAGGCTCTTCGCCTTCCATGTAAGCCATCATTAAATCATCGTCTTGCTCAACCGCAGTTTCAATCAGCTGTTCATGGTATTCGTTGACTTTGTCAACCATGTCTGCTGGTACGTCTTGTACTTCGAATCTTTCAGGAAGACCAGAATCGTCCCAAACGTAGGCTTTTTTCTCTAGTACGTCCACAACACCTACGAAGTCATCTTCGATTCCAATCGGCAAGGTCATTACTAATGGATTAGCGCCAAGTACTTTCTTAACTTGATTCACAACTCGGTAAAAGTCTGCACCCATACGGTCGAGTTTGTTAATGAAGATAATACGAGCCACTTCTGATTCGTTAGCATAGCGCCAGTTAGTTTCTGATTGAGGCTCAACACCACCAGAACCACAAAATACGCCAATACCACCATCTAATACTTTCAAAGACCGGTAAACTTCTACAGTGAAGTCAACGTGTCCAGGCGTATCGATGATATTCATTCGATGGTCTTTCCAGAAACAGGTTGTTGCTGCTGACTGGATAGTGATACCTCGTTCGGCTTCCTGTTCCATGAAGTCTGTTGTAGATTCACCATCGTGAACCTCACCAGTTTTATGGATTTTACCAGTCAGTTTCAAGATACGTTCTGTTGTGGTGGTCTTACCCGCGTCTACGTGGGCGAAGATACCAATATTACGATAATGTGATAAGTCTGCCATTTGTTCACTTTTATTGGTTCGGTATAAAAAAACGGGCGGATTATAAAGGATCTTGCACCCAAATTTACAGTCCTTTCGCAATAAAAATGTTTAAACAGTAAACACAAAGCCCAAAACACCCTATTTCGAGGCGAGATTGGCTTACTTTGCGATCACGACAACGGTTACTTCGTCACGATCGTGATAAAGGTGTTTTGCGGCGATCCGAAACGAGCGTTCGCGTTTTTCACGCAATGATTGACGCAAAATATCGAGGCATCGCTGAACAGTATCAAAACGCTGCTTCATTGGCAGTTTTAAATTAAAAATAGCATGGTCTGCCCAGCCATTAGCCAGCCACTTTATCATTAACTCAGTCACCCGGTCGGGCTTTTCAATCATATCGCAGACTAGTAAGGTCACATGCCCATACGCGGGTGTGTAAGTAAATCCATCTGCATTGAAATGCTGAACCTGCCCCGTTGCCATAAGCGACTCATCGATTTTTCCGTTATCAATAGCTTCCACATGCATGCCGCGTTGAACAAGCTGATACGTCCAGCCACCGGGACAAGCACCTAAATCAACGGCATTGGCACCTGAATAAAAAATGCGTTGTTGTTCGGATAACGTCAGCATCGTATTCACCGCATCTTCAAGCTTTAAAGTAGACCGACTCGGTGCGTTCGGGGGAAATTTAAGCCGCGTTATTCCTCCTGATTCTATTTTGCTAGCACTAGGTATCGATTCGCCTAATAAAGCCGTGTCAAAATTTAGCATGAGCAGATGAAGATGATGCTGAGGCAAAGACGAATTTGTTCTGTTGGCTTTGTCCCGTTTCGCGAGCACCTCAATATTTCGCAGTGCTTGGCGCAATGGTACGGTAAATTTCCGTGCGAATTTAGCTAAGGTTTTGCCATCTTCCGTGTCGGGATGCTCTACGATGATATCTTTAAATATTTTTTGGGGAAGTGGCGTTTCACGAAGCTGATAAACGACATCAGATACCCTATCCTGCTTGTTCTCTAAACTGATTTCGCAATGTTTCCACCATATTTGACGGCAGAAAATAAGGCTTTTCAAACAGGCTGTGACATCAACGTTTGTATCCAAAATATGAAACAACACCCACGCGCTAGCTTTGCTAAACTGCCCGTACCCGCTCACATTTAACTCAGCCAGTCGGTGTGTTATTTCATCGACCAAAACGGCTTCGTACCCACTGCGACATAAGGCAACGAGGCTTGTCATTTGTCTTGTCCTTTCCATGCCGCAGCAATTAGCCACAACCAACCTAAAATCATTGCACTGCCGCCTAAGGGAGTAATAAATACGAGAAAGCGCAATTGTGTGGCTAAATATAAATACAAACTGACACTGAATCCCAGTACGCCCAAAATTAAGCACCACTGGCCTATTTTCCAGTAAGCCTTATAAAAGGCCTTGCTCATCAAGCTGATCATTAGCAGACCCAAGCCGTGATACATTTGATACTGAACAGCCGTTTCAAACGTGGCTAATTGTTCGGTGCTCAATCTACTTTCAAGACCATGCGCCCCAAATGCGCCCAAGGCCACGGCGGTTAGAATAAGCAACAGAGCAGAAATCAAAAATCCTTTATGTTCGTTCATCTCTCACCTTTTCATCTGCTTCTGCTTGGCTAAGCAACCAATCTTTAAAACTTGCCACTTTTGCAAGATCGCTGGGGCTGTCTCTGCATACCACGTAAAACGAATGAGGACTTTCTAACTTTTCGTTAAAAGGGGTAATCAACCTACCTGCATCCAATTCCGGCTTCGCCAAAATAGTATTGCCAAGTGCAATTCCCTGACCCAATGCGGCAGCTTGCAATACCATCATTGAATGACTGAAAACAGGGCCTTTATTTACATTGACATTGGTCACAACAAAATGTTTTAACCACTTTTTCCAGTTTTGACGACTCATGTCATGCAGTAAATTCCAGTGACTGAGATCGGCTAAATGTTGAAGGGGTTTGCTCTTGTTTAACACTAGCGGCGAGCACATCGGTGTTAGGAATTCCGATAGTAATTTTTCTGACACCATACCAGACCACCTACCTCTACCATGATAAATGGCAATATCAATGTCGTCAGCCATAAAGTCTTCATCGTGATTGACCGCCTGAATTCTTACATCAATATCGGGTTCGAGCTCACTAAACTGGCTGATCCTTGGTATTAACCACTGACTCGCAAAACTGGGTGGCGTAGAGACATTGATTGTGCCTTTATTATTTTTTTGTTGTAATCGAATGGTGGCATCTTGTAAGTGCTTAAATACTTCTTGTATTTCAACCGCGTAGATTTGCCCTTCTTCGGTTAATAACAAACTCCTGTTTCGCCGCGTAAACAGTTTAATGGCCAAGTGTTCTTCTAGCGCTTTAATCTGATGGCTTATCGCAGCTTGAGTAACAAATAATTCATCCGCCGCTTTAGTAAAACTTAAATGTCGCGCCGCCGAATCAAACGCTTTCAGCGCATTCAGTGGCGGTAAACGGGTACTACGCATGCTCTGTGTTTAATTTGGGGAAACTTTTTACTAAATCGTCCAGTGCTTTCATTTGCGTTAAATAAGGCGCAAGCGCGCTAAGTGGCAATGCACATGGCCCATCACATTTTGCCTCTTCGGGGTTGGGGTGTGACTCAATAAACAAACCTGCTAACCCTAATGCCATTCCGCTTCTAGCAAGTTGCGCAGCTTGTGCGCGACGGCCATCGGCTGAACTCTCTCTTCCTCCCGGCATTTGTAAGGCGTGCGTTGCATCAAAAATAACCGGCGCAAAGGCTTTCATGGTGTCCATACCCAACATGTCAACAACTAAATTATTGTAACCAAAGCAACTCCCTCTTTCGCAAAGAATAATGTTTTCATTGCCTGCCTCCGCACATTTTTTAATAATATGACGCATTTCGTGGGGAGCGAGAAACTGTGGTTTTTTTACGTTAATGACAGCGCCTGTTTTTGCCATTGCAACCACTAAATCAGTTTGTCGAGCTAAAAAAGCAGGTAGTTGAATAACATCTGCGACCTCAGCCACAGATTGGGCTTGATACGGTTCATGCACATCGGTAATCACTGGTACCTTGAACTGCGCTTTAATTTCTTCAAATATCCTTAGCCCCTCTTCCATACCGGGTCCGCGGTAAGAGTGCATACTTGAACGATTAGCTTTATCAAACGAGGCTTTGAATACATAAGGAATAGCCAGTTTTTCTGTGACCGTTACATATTGTTCAGCAATTTTCATTGCCATATCTCTAGATTCGAGCACATTCATGCCACCAAACAAAACAAACGGTTTCTCGTTGGCAAGCTCAATATTGCCTATGTTAATTAAATTCATAACACGTTATCCATCAAT
Source organism: uncultured Alteromonas sp. (assembly GCA_964429915.1). Classification (GTDB taxonomy): domain Bacteria; phylum Pseudomonadota; class Gammaproteobacteria; order Enterobacterales; family Alteromonadaceae; genus Alteromonas_F. Next base: position 8,794 of record CAYSDZ010000059.1, on the reverse strand, counting down.
AAAAAGGCCCTGTTATTTTAGGTTATCCATCTTCCAATAGTCACACGCAGATGTCGATGTAAATCTTCAATGCCTTCAACTTCACTAAAGCCGGCTTGATGCAACAATTGAGCGACGGATTCGTGCTGTTGAAAGCCATGCTCAATCATCAACCAGCCTCCCTTCACCAAATGGTGTTTGGCACGATTTATAATGAGGTTGATGTCATCCAACCCTGTTTCACCTGAGGTCAACGCGGTTTTTGGTTCAAAACGCACATCACCTTGATCAAGATAGGGACTGTGCGCTTCAACATAGGGAGGGTTGGTAACGATGAGATCAAACCGCTGCTGCCCCAGTACTTCAAACCAGTCACTTAACAAGAAGCTGACATTGGTCACGCCCACATGGGCTGCATTTTTTTTAGCTAAGGTGATTGCACCGTCTACTTTATCAACGCCCGTCACCCGACAATGGGGTTTTTCAGATGCGATGGCTAAGGCAATAGCACCTGTTCCTGTGCCAAGATCACAGATATCAGTCAGGCCGTTATCTTCAATCTTTGACAGTGCAGCTTCTACCAGAATCTCTGTTTCTTCTCTAGGGATCAGTGTATCGGTTGAAGTAAACAGTTCAAAGTTCCAAAAGGCCTTGCGCCCCAAAATGTAAGCGATAGGCTCCCCGTCTATTCTTCGTGCCGCTAGATGCTTAAAACGTTCAAGCTCTTGGTCAGACAGTTCATTTTCAGGCCATGTATAAAGAAAGCTGCGCGACTGATTTATGCAGGCGCTTAACAAATAATCAGCCTCATTCGGTGTATCTAATTGCGATTTGGCCCAGTGTAACGCCTCGCCAATTGTCATGTTTGACTATTCCTCAGACAAGGACGCAAGTAAGTCTGCTTGATGCTCCTGACGAATCGGCTCCAGTAACAAACCTAAAGCCCCTTCTATTACCTCATCTAAGCGATAAAGTGTTAGGTTAATTCGATGATCTGTCACTCTACCTTGTGGGAAATTGTACGTTCTAATCCGCTCAGAACGATCGCCGCTACCCACTAAATTACGCCGCGTCGACGCCTCTTCTTCGGCGCGTTTATCCGCTTCAATTTGATTGAGTCTGGCTTGTAATACAGACATCGCTTTGGCTCTATTTTTATGCTGCGAACGTTCGTCCTGACATTCCACCACAACGCCTGTTGGTAAGTGCGTAATGCGAATGGCAGAATCCGTTTTGTTTACGTGCTGACCGCCAGCTCCAGACGCTCTAAAGGTGTCAATTCGTAAATCAGCGGTGTTGATGTCTATGGCTTGTGACTCTGGGATTTCAGGTAACACCGCAACCGTACATGCCGAGGTGTGAATTCTACCTTGAGATTCAGTTTCAGGCACTCGCTGAACTCGGTGTCCGCCCGATTCAAACTTCATCACTCCGTATGCACCATCACCCGAAATATTGGCGATAACTTCTTTAAATCCACCATGTTCGCTTTCATTGGCGCTTACCATTTCAACACGCCAGCCTTGCGTTTCTGCGTAGCGGCTATACATACGAAACAAATCACCCGCGAAGATACCTGCTTCGTCACCGCCGGCTCCGGCTCTTATCTCTAAAAAGCAGCTATTGTCATCATTGGGATCTTTAGGAAGCAGCAAAACTTGAAGCTCACTTTCCAAGCTTTCCAAGTTCTCTTTGGCTGATTTTATTTCTTCCTGCGCCATTTCGCGCATCTCGGCGTCATCTTCTTCAAGCATCGACTGGGCAGAAGTCATATCTTCTTGCGTTTGCTGATAACTGTTAAACGTTTTTACCACGTCTTCGAGCTGAGAAAATTCTTTTGACAGCGCTCTAAATTTGTCTTGATCCCCTATCGTTTCCGGATCGCCTAATAAGGCCTGAACTTCATCAAAACGCTCTACTAAATGTTCTAATTTTGCAATAACCGATGCTTTCATCTTTTCTTATAGATTTCCAATAATTACTACCTTATTTTTTATCGTCTTTTTCAGGTAGTTGTAGATTAAAGTGACGAGCTAAACTTTCACGAACACCTTCATGTTGGTACAAAGAAACGTCTGACAACATTTTTGATGGGGCGTGTAATAGCGCATTACTCAATTTGCGCCCTAGCTCCTGAATAACTCGCTCGGCATTTTGCCCATCGCTCACTTGCGCTAATGCTTTGTTTATCAGCTGCTGAGTTTGACTATTTGCCGCATCGCGATACTGTTTTACTAATTGGCCTTTTTGTTGTGACTCTTTCCACGTATTGTAAGCAATAATTTGCTCTTCTATCATGCCATTTGCTAGCTCGGCCGATTCTTCTCGGCTTGCCAGATTGGCTTCGACAATTAACTGCAAATCGTCAACGGTGTATAAATACGCATCATCAATCTCATTGACTTGAGATTCAATGTCTCTAGGCACAGCCAAATCAACTAAAAACATGGGTTGATTCTTACGCTTTTTTAATGCGTCGCCAATCATTCCTTTACCGACTAACGGTAACTGACTGGCCGTTGAACTAATAACAATATCGTATTCACCGATATGCTCAGGGAGTTGCGTTAACGATAGAGCCACACCGTCTAGCTTTGCCGCTAGCACCTTGGCGCGTTCACGTGTGCGATTCGCTACTGCTATTGACTTCACGCCATTTTCTTTTAAATGTTCAGCAACCAGTTCAATGGTTTCCCCAGCGCCAATCAATAAAACTTGTCTGATCTCAAGTTTAGAAAAAATTTGCTTTGCCAATTGCACGGCAGCGAAGGCAACAGACACCGCATTTTGACCAATTTCCGTTTCGGTTCTAACCCGTTTGGCCACATTAAAGACGTGCTGAAAAACGCGCTCAAACCCTTTCCCAATCGTGCTATTTTGTTTAGCAACTTGATAAGCCTGCTTAATTTGCCCTAATATCTGCGGTTCGCCCAATACCAAAGAATCTAGACCGCTGGCAACGCGCATAATTTGGCGCAATGCATCGTCACCTAGCATCTGGTAGGTATGTTTAGCGACAACATTTGCGCTAATGCAATGGAATTCAGCTAGCCAAAATAACACAAAATCAACACTGCTCGGCGACGCGACAACGTAGAGTTCAGTACGGTTACAGGTAGACACAATTATACATTCATCTATACCTGCCACTTTAGATAACGACTCCAAGGCATCCAACATAGAATCAGGGGTAAAAGCCACCTGTTCGCGCAATTCTACTGGCGCGGTTTTATGGTTGATACCCAAAGCAAATAGAGTCATTAAATAGTAGTGTTCTTAATATCGTGCATTTTTATGGTGCGGCATTGTACGTAAAACACAAATTGATTGAAAGTTACGTTCACTTTATGGTCCCATTACTTATTGGTCGGCGCCAAACAACTTAGACAAGCTTTGAGAAACGTAAGCGAATGAGATGCGCCTAGTTTGTAAAATAAAGACGCTGCGAGCACATCCATGTGGCGCTAGGCAAAAAACATCCATGTTTTTTGACGCTTTATTTTACAAACTAGGCGCATCTCATTAAGTTTAAACTCAAACAGAAAGAACATGTGCGGTTGCACTTTCATATCATCAACACGCGAGTAATTAGCTTTATTTATGGATCTTATAAAATATAGCGCCTTTTTGATTTTTCTGTTTATTTTAGCAGGTTGTGCGTCTAGGCCGCCAAAAGTAGAACTCCCTGCGAATTGGTCAATTAAAAAGCACCAGCTACAGCAATTTACTGAATGGCAACTCAGAGCCCGACTGGCTTATAAAAATAATGATGATAGTTTTAGTGCTTCAATGGTTTGGAATGAATCACCGCAATCAAGTCAAATACGCTTGCTTAATCCTCTTGGGATCAGCTTAGTTAGCGTAGATGTAAATACTAATATGGCCACCTTGGAAGCGGATGGTGAAATCTATCAAGGCGACGACATTAACTCACTGCTTTATCAGATTACCGGATGGGACATTCCCGTTAGTGATTTACGTTACTGGATTATTGGTTTACCACAGGAAGACGACACCTTGAGTTTCTATGAAAACGGCAGTATAAAACGTCTTTATCCTCATTGTGACGGCTGCGAACAATGGCAAATCGACTTTTTAGACTACACCGAACATCAAGGCTTGGTATTGCCACGCTCGTTAGTGATTTCAAACCTGTCTAAAGAAAATACTTTTATTAAATTAAGGGTTTCATCGTGGCGTTAACGTGGTGGCCTAGCCCAGCTAAACTCAATCTATTTTTACACATAGTGGGACAACGTAAAGATGGATATCATCTATTACAAACGGTGTTTCAGATGCTTGATTTTGGCGATGAGCTAGCGTTTGACGTCAAGCCAAATGACGGTACTGCCATTCGTCTCGTTACGCCCATTTCGGGTGTGAGCGAGCAAGATAATTTGATCGTTAAAGCTGCACGTCTGTTACAAAAACACACGGTTAGCCATCAAGGATGTGAGATTCATATTCAAAAGCGTTTACCAATGGGTGGTGGATTGGGTGGCGGTTCGAGTAATGCTGCTACCACGCTGATGGTGCTAAATAAGTTGTGGGAGACGGGGTTAAGCACGGGTGAATTAAAAGACATAGGTATTCAGTTGGGCGCTGATGTACCCGTTTTTATCAATGGATTAACCACCTTCGCCGAGGGCGTGGGTGATGTATTTACACCGATAATCAATGAACAAAAATGGTATCTCGTTGTTCATCCAAATGTTCATGTCTGCACACGTTCTATTTTTACTCAAACCGCACTGCCCAGAAATACCGCAGCGATTACAGTAGACCAGTACAATTTCGATGAAACTCACAACGACTGTCAACAAATTGTCTGTAACTTGCATCCCGAAGTTGCATATTTATTACAGTGGTTGCTACAATTCGCCCCGTCGCGAATGACCGGAACAGGTGCCTGTGTTTTTGCTCAATTCGAAGCGAAGCATGAAGCGGAGAGAATTCTCGCTACCTTGCCAGAAAATTGGTGTGGTTTCGTTGCCAAAGGCGTTCAGACTTCGTCCTTATTAGAACAATTACAAACACTATAATAACGTATTTTTAAATTGCAATTACGCACCGAGGAAACACTTGTGCCAGATATGAAACTGTTTGCGGGCAACGCCGTTCCCGAACTTGCTCACAAAGTTGCTGAGCGTCTTTACACTAAAGTAGGCAATGCTAGCGTAGGTCGTTTTAGTGACGGTGAAATCTGTGTCGAAATCCATGAAAATGTTCGTGGAGCTGACGTTTTCATTATTCAGTCTACCTGTGCCCCGACGAATGACAATCTAATGGAATTAATTGTTATGATCGACGCATTCCGCAGAGCATCAGCAGGTCGGATCACAGCAGTGATCCCCTATTTCGGTTATGCGCGTCAAGATCGCAGAGTGCGCTCTGCACGAGTCCCGATTACCGCAAAAGTCGTCGCTGATTTCTTATCAAATGTGGGAGTAGATCGGGTTTTAACCATCGATTTGCACGCTGAGCAAATTCAAGGCTTTTTTGATGTTCCTGTCGACAATGCCTTCGGTACGCCTATTTTACTTGACGATATGTGCAAACGTGATTTTGTTGATCCGGTTGTTGTATCACCCGACATTGGCGGAGTGGTAAGAGCAAGAGCAACGGCAAAGCTGCTCAACGATGTTGATCTAGCCATTATTGATAAGCGACGTCCCAAAGCAAACGTGGCACAAGTCATGAACATTATTGGCGATGTCAAAGACCGTGACTGTATTATTATTGATGACATGATCGACACTGGCGGCACATTAGCCAAAGCGGCTGAAGCGCTAAAATCACACGGTGCTAGAAATGTCTATGCTTACGCCACCCACGCCATTTTTTCCGGCAATGCGCCTGACATTTTAAAACAATCGGTAATTGATGAAATTATCGTGACCGACAGCATTCCTCTTGCTGAAAATATGCGAAAAATAGGCAAAATAAAGCAACTTACCTTATCTGAAATGTTAGCTGAAACCATCAGAAGAATTAGCAACGAAGAGTCAATTTCTGCCATGTTCGAATACTAGAGCCAGTTCTTAGTTAAATTATTAGCCTAAAAACGGTTAAGCATTGAGTTAAGAGTCACTCAGTGCTACTATTCGGCGCCCTTAATTTGGGGGTGTCGTTAGATAACGACAATCGTACAAGCTTTGGTCGCAAAAGCTTGCTTAATTTACAATCATTATTATTTTGGAGACATGTCAATGTCTGAAGCTATATTTACTCTGGATGCAGAAAAACGCGAAGATCTAGGGAAAGGTGCGAGCCGCCGCCTACGTCACGCAGATAAAGTCCCTGCTATCCTTTACGGTGGTGACGAAGCACCAGTATCATTAACCTTAGAGCATAATAAGGTACTTCAAGCACAAGAGTTTGAAGCGTTTTATTCTCATGTTCTTACTTTAAACATCGAAGGTAAGCCAGTTGAAGCGCTTATCAAAGATATTCAACGTCACCCTTTTAAACCTAAAATCCTACATTTGGATTTTCAACGCGTTGTTGCGGGTCAAGAGCTACACACTAACGTACCTATTCACTTTATTAACGAAGAAAATAATGCTGCTATTAAGGCGGGTGGTGTAGCGGAGCATCATGTGAATGAAGTCGAAGTGACTTGCTTACCCAAAGATCTTCCTGAATTTATTGAAGTAGACGTACAAAACGTTGAAATGGACCAAACGCTTCATTTGTCCGACGTTACTTTACCTGCGGGTATCAGCTCGGTTGAGCTTGGCAAGGGTGAAGGGCATGACTTAGCTGTACTTACCATTAAAGCAAGCCGTGCTGCTACAGAAGCAAGCGACGACGAAGGCGAAAGCGCTACTGAGGAATAATCAGCTTGTCTGATATTCGTCTTATTGTGGGTCTGGGAAATCCAGGCCCTGAATACACCAACACTCGTCATAACGCAGGCATGTGGTTTATTGACGAACTTGCACGTTGTTTCAATACGCCCCTCTCTACTGAAAGTAAATTTTTTGGTCGGACCGGCCGAATCACAATAAATAATAAAGATATTCGCCTACTTGCACCCACTACGTTTATGAACAAAAGTGGACAATCTGTCGCCGCCATTGCTCATTTTTACCGTATCCCAGCCGAACAAATATTGGTAGCGTTTGATGAGCTTGACCTTGATCCTGGTATTGTAAAATACAAGCTAGGTGGCAGCTCCAGTCAAAACGGAGTAAGAGACATTGTTGCTTGTATGGCAAACAACCGAAATTTCTTGCGTTTGCGTATCGGTATTGGGCACCCCGGCCATAAAAGCCGAGTTACAGGCCACGTCTTAGGTAAACCTAGCGCTGTTGAAAAGCAATACATTGAAGAAGCCATCGACGAGGCGGTAAGATGTACGCCAATTTTATTAGACGAAGGGCTTAAAGTCGCTCAAAACCGTCTACATGCACACAAACCTTTAGCTTAACTCTTTTATATACAGGAACCGACCATGGGTTTTAAATGCGGTATCGTGGGATTGCCAAATGTAGGTAAATCTACTCTATTCAATGCACTGACAAAAGCGGGAATTGAGGCAGCTAATTTTCCTTTTTGTACTATCGAGCCTAATACAGGCGTTGTACCCGTCCCCGATGTACGACTAGACAAACTTGCTGCAATTGTTAATCCTCAAAAAGTCATACCAACGACGATGGAATTCGTTGATATTGCCGGCTTAGTAGAGGGAGCGTCTAAAGGAGAAGGTTTAGGTAATAAATTTTTGGCCAATATTCGAGAAACAGATGCAATAGGTCATGTGGTTCGTTGCTTTGAAGATGAAAATATTGTTCACGTTGCGGGTAAAGTCAGCCCACTTGATGACATTGAAGTTATTAATACAGAATTGGCGCTTGCCGATTTAGAAACCGTAGAAAAGGCCTTTATTCGTGTAGGGAAGAAAGCGAAAGGTGGCGATAGCGACGCCAAATTTGAACTTAAAGTGCTTGAAAAAATAAAGCCGCATCTTGATGAAGGAAAACTTTTGCGTTCTGTCGGCTTAGAGAAAGAGGAATTGGCCGCTATATCATACATGAACATGCTTACTTTGAAGCCGACCATGTATGTCGCCAATGTTACCGAAGACGGATTTGATAATAACCCTTATCTCGACCAAGTCAAAGAAATAGCCGCTTCGGAAAATGCAGTAGTAGTTGCAGTATGTGCCGCAATAGAATCAGAACTTGCCGAGTTGGACGATGAAGAGCGTAAAGAATTTATGACTGATATGGGTTTAGATGAGCCTGGGCTTAACAGAGTCATACGCGCTGGTTATAACCTGCTTACTTTAGAAACCTACTTCACTGCCGGTGAAAAAGAAGTTCGTGCATGGACCTACCCGACCGGTTCAACAGCACCACAAGCAGCCGGTAAAATTCATACCGACTTTGAAAAAGGATTTATTCGCGCTGAGATTATAGGCTTTGATCACTACGTAGAGTTTAACGGTGAACAAGGTGCAAAAGATGCTGGAAAATGGCGTTTAGAAGGTAAAGACTATATTGTGAAAGATGGCGATGTCATTCATTTCAGGTTTAATGTTTAGTGAGCTATGTCTATACCCGTTCCACCTCAATATGCTCGTTTCAGAGCTATCTCGTATAAACTCGCATAGTTATTGTTCAAACGATTAGATAAAAGCTAAAAAGGGGTTGACGCCCTGAGGTCAGATACGCATAATACGCGCCACTCCAGAACAGCAAGCTGCTTGTCAGGTGTTAGTTTTGTGATTGGAGGCTACGTAGCTCAGCTGGTTAGAGCACATCACTCATAATGATGGGGTCGCAGGTTCGAGTCCCGCCGTAGCCACCAT
>CAYSDZ010000058.1:0-14146 GCA_964429915.1 uncultured Alteromonas sp. | reverse complement strand
GGCAGATTCGTTATCATGCTTTCCCATAAATAAGAATCATTGCTATTGGAGATGTTTGCGTGAATAGATTGCGCTTTGCCGCTTTTGTGGTTTTACTATCTGTGTTTTTAGCCCCTCAAATGTTGTATTCAAAAGAAATTAATGTTTATTCAGCGAGAAAAGATGCGCTAATTAAACCTCTGTTAGACAAGTTCACTGAGCAAACTGATATAAAAGTTAATTTGGTAACAGGTGGTGCAGATGCATTGATTACGCGTATGCAAAGTGAAGGAGAATTTAGCCCGGTTGATTTATTAATTACAACCGATGCTGGGCGTTTGGTAAGTGCAAAGCAACTCGGCTTAACTCAAGCAATACCTGCCATGGTGAGTTTGGATAAAGTGGCGGATAATTTATTCGATACCGATAGGCATTGGACAGCGTTAACACTTCGAGCTAGGCCCATCATGTATGCGCCTGATCGCGTTGACATTGCTGAGCTCTCTACATTAGAAGATCTTAGCGATCCCAAATGGCGAGGTAAAATATGTATTCGCAGTTCCAGTAACATCTACAACCAGTCAATGGTGGCTTCTCTAATAGAACAGATAGGTACAAAGAACACACAAGATTGGGCAAAAGGCTTAGTGAAAAATTTTGCGAGACCGCCTGCAGGAGGCGACCGGGATCAAATAAAAGCGGTAGTGGCAGGGCAATGTGATATTGCTATCGCCAATACCTATTATTTGGCTGGTATGCGAGAATCTAGCGATGCGAAAACTCGCGATATCGCCTCTAAAATAAAGGTGTTTTGGCCGAATCAGCAAGATCGTGGTGCACATGTGAATATTTCAGGTGTGGCGGTAGCGAAACATGCAAAAAATCTGGATGAAGTGGTTGCACTAGTTAGTTATATGTTGGCCAATAGCAGTCAAGAATGGTATGCCGAAGTGAATGGGGAATACCCCGTCGTCAATGGCGTATCTTGGAGTGAAACCTTGGAACAAATGGGCCGCTTCAAAGCTGAAACCGTACCGCTTCAAGTCATCGGTGAAAAAAACGAAGACGCGCTTAAATTGATGGACAGAGTTGGCTGGAAATAGTTGACTCGTTTCTTTTATTGGCTTGTACTGCTTGTTGCAGTACTGCCTCTGTTGGTAATACTGCTTAGTTTTACTCGAATAGAAGTCGCTGTATGGCAACATTTAGTGTCTACTGTGTTGCCTCATTATATTGTGAATAGTATTGTGCTTGCCGTTGGGGTAGGCGTATTCAGTGCAATCATTGGTACCAGCCTCGCTTGGTGTTTAACACGATACCGTTTTCCTGCTAGCCGAACGCTTGCCGTGATGTCTATTCTTCCGCTTGCGATGCCGGCATACATCATTGCTTATACGTATACTGGCTTGTTAGATTTTACTGGGCCATTGCAAACGCTACTTCGAGACACCTTCAACTGGCAATACGGGGAGTATTGGTTTCCTCAAATTCGATCATTGGGCGGCGCCGTTTTGATGCTCAGTTTTGTGTTGTTTCCCTATGTGTATTTGTTAGCGAGAAATGCCTTCACTTCAATACCCACAAACCTTAAAGATGCTTCGTTAGGGCTTGGAAGATCAGAGCGTGTTTATTTCTGGCGTGTGGCTTTACCGCTAGTAAGGCCAGCAATTATAGCTGGCGTTGTTCTTACAATGATGGAGGCATTGGCCGATTATGGAACCGTTGCTTTTTTTGGTGTGAACACCTTTACCACAGGTATTTTTCGTACCTGGTTTGGCATGGGCAGTCGCGATACGGCGCTACAATTATCGGGAATACTGACGTTATTTGTATTTATTTGTGTCGCATGGGAACACAGTAGCAGGCGGAAAATTGAAAAGGACAAGCAAGTTGTCACTTTCCAACCGCAAAAAATAGGCGGCTTCAAAGGAGGAATACTGACTTTGATTTGCAGCATACCGCTTTTGTTAGGCTTTGTTATTCCACTTGTTCAACTGGTTTTTTGGGCCTTCAGTCGACATGCTGAATGGCAACTGCACGAATATTGGCCTCTTATTTATCAAACACTTTACTTAGCGGTAGCAGGGGCCATACTCACTGCCTTTATTGCATTGTTCGTCAGTTACGCTAGACGATTACAAGCACGTAAGTTGCCGTATTGGACCCTCCATGTCATTAAATTGGGCTATGCCTTACCCGGTGTCATTGTTGCCGTTGGTTTACTTGTGCCGTTGGGCTTTCTAGACAGGCAGGTCAATTATGCTAGTAAAGCATGGTTCGATGTTCAACCTGGTTTGCTTTTATCGGGTACTCTGTTTGTGGTGTTAGTCGCTTATGTTATTCGCTTTATTGCCATTGCAATGCAACATACACAAAATGGTCTGAACGATATTACACCTAATATGGATAACGCAGCACTTATTCTAGGTGCCAAGCCAAGACGTATGTTATTTAGGGTGCATCTACCGTTAATGAAAAATAGTGTGATAGCTGCCTGCTTATTGGTGTTTGTCGACATTATGAAAGAACTACCTGCCACATTAGTGTTACGTCCTTTTAATTTTAACACCTTAGCGGTAAAGGCTTATGAGTATGCAATGGACGAACGTCTACAGCAAGCCGCTTTGCCTGCACTTACGATAGTGGCTTGTGGCATTATTCCTGTTTTTGTAGTGGTAAAACAAATGAGAAAAAACGAGGCTGAACATGCTAGTGGTTAACGATGTGTCAATTCACTATGCTGAACGCCCTATACTAGATGGCATTAACTTTAGTTTAGAAAAAGGGCAGATAGGCTGTTTATTGGGACCATCGGGATGTGGCAAAACATCGTTGCTCAGAGCAATCTGCGGCTTTAAACCGATTCAGTCGGGTAGCATACAGCTCAACAAGCAAACAGTCAGCTCACGCACCACGCACCTTCCTGTACAGCAGCGAAATCTTGGTATGGTATTTCAAGATTATGCCTTGTTTCCCCACTTAACGGTCAGTGAAAATATTGCCTTTGGTTTACATATGCTTCATCGCCATGAGCAGGCTTTGAGAGTGAAGGAATGCTTGGATCTCGTCAATTTAAGTGACTTTTCGTCACGTATGCCACACGCACTGTCAGGCGGACAAAAGCAGCGTGTCGCTCTAGCAAGAGCGTTAGCGCCTAAGCCAAAAATGCTATTGCTCGATGAACCCTTTTCGTCGCTTGATGTGTCGTTGAGAGAATCTCTGGCGCAAGATGTACACGCCATACTCAAAGCGGAGCAAATTACTGCATTAATGGTTACGCATGATCAGAAAGAGGCGTTTTCGGTTGCTGATGTCATTGGCGTATTAGAGCGCGGTAAACTGCACCAATGGGGCGACGCCAAAACGCTGTATAATCAACCCTCTACATCGTTTGTTGGCACTTTTGTCGGGGAAGGAACACTGGTCTCGGGGGAACTCAACGGTGTATCAGGGACACTGCTGATTCGTCCTGAGCATACTGATATTAGTCCTACAGGACCGTTTTCAGGCAAGGTTCTTGCGAAACAATTTAGAGGAGGGAGCTACACTTATCATATTGCGCTAGACGCGATGATGGGAACCAACTCTAATAACAAATTTATTATAGATAAAACTCAAAATTTGCTAGTGCAAGCCAGCTTAACGCATCTCTATGAAATTGGAGACAGAGTGAAATTGGCCATTGATTTTACTCAGGCCGTGAACTTTAATGAAGCAAATGCAGAAGAGCCATGGGAGAATAAGTGATGCTAAAAGCTTTTTTGGCGCTGTTTGAAGAAGCCCAACACGAAGATAAAACCGAGCATACCATCGAGTTAGCAACGGCCGCGTTATTAAGCGAGGTGATTCGAGCCGACAATCAAATCGATGAACAGGAAATTGCCCAGTTTAAGCGCCAGCTCAATCAACATTTTTCGCTGTCAGATGAAGAACTCAATGCGCTTGTATCTCACGGCCAATCTGAAGCAGAGCAAGCCGTAGACCTGATACAATTCACCTCTGTGGTCAACGAAAAAATGGGGGCCAATGAGCGCGTGCGTATTTTAAAAAGTATGTGGGAAATCGCCATGGCAGATGGCAATATTGATAAATTTGAAGAGCATACCATTCGTAAAGTCGCTGACCTAATGCATATCCCTCATAGCCAATATATAAAAACCAAACTGAGTGTAACTGAAAATTAGACGTGCTTAGTCTTTGGGGTTTTCAGCGCATTTGTTTATACTATGCCCCCTAAAATTTTAGTCAAAATGTAAAAAGAAGGTCGGTGAGCATGCGCTCAGATTATTGTGGAAAAATAAACGCTCAGCACGTAGGTCAAACTATCACATTGTGCGGCTGGGTAAATAAGCGTAGAGATTTAGGTGGGCTGATTTTTATAGATTTACGCGATCGCGAAGGCATAGTACAAGTTGTATTTGAACCCGACGTCGCCGATGTTCACGAATTAGCCAATACTTTGCGCAACGAATTTTGCATCGAACTTACCGGCACAGTACGCCAGCGCCCAGAAGGCCAAGTGAACAAAGACATGACGACTGGCGAAATTGAAGTGCTAGCAACGGGTCTATCTATTTTTAACCGTTCTGCACCTTTGCCATTAGATTGGAATCAGGAAAATTCCGAAGAACAAAGACTGAAATTCCGTTATCTCGATTTACGTCGTCCTTTGATGAGCCAGCGTTTGCAATTTAGAGCAAAAGTGACAGGACAAGTGCGACGTTTTCTCGAAAATGAGGGTTTTTTGGATATTGAAACTCCTATTTTAACCAAAGCGACGCCTGAGGGAGCCAGAGATTATCTAGTGCCGAGTCGGACTCACAAAGGCGAATTTTTTGCGCTCCCGCAGTCCCCTCAATTATTCAAACAATTGCTAATGATGGCCGGTATGGACCGGTATTATCAGATTGTGAAATGTTTCAGAGATGAAGACTTACGAGCAGACAGACAGCCCGAATTTACGCAAATCGATTTAGAAACAACTTTTCTCGATGCAGATGGAGTGATGGATATCACAGAACGTATGGTAAAAGAGTTGTTTCAGCATCTTTTACACGTTGATTTAGGCGAGTTTCCAAGAATGACTTACTCTGAAGCCATGCGTCGCTTCGGTAGCGATAAGCCTGATCTTCGTAATCCCTTAGAATTGATCGACGTCGATCATATTTTGAAAGACGTTGAGTTTAAAGTATTCAGCGGTCCAGCAAACGACGTCAAGGGCAGGCTGGCAACAATTTGTGTGCCTGGCGGTGCTAGTTTATCGCGCAAACAGATAGACGAATATACAAAGTTTGTCGGTATTTATGGCGCTAAAGGTTTGGCTTGGATAAAAGTGAATGAGAAAGCAAAAGGGCTTGAAGGATTGCAATCGCCTATATTGAAGTTTCTCAATGAAACGGTTGTTGCTCAATTACTCAGCGAGACCAAAGCAAACGATGGCGATATCTTATTGTTCGGCTCAGATTCTGCGACCGTTGTCACAGAAGCCTTGGGAGCATTGCGTTTGAAACTAGGAGAGGACTTCGAACTCACTAGCGATGACTGGAAGCCACTATGGGTCGTTGATTTCCCTATGTTTGAAGAAATTGATGGATGTCTCCATGCTCTTCATCATCCTTTTACTGCACCCAGAAACATGACGCCAGAAGAACTGAAAAAGAATGCCAGTTCCGCGCTGTCTAATGCGTATGATATGGTGTTAAATGGTGTGGAGTTGGGTGGAGGCTCGGTGCGTATTCACGATCAGAATATGCAGTCGGTCGTGTTTGAATTATTAGGTATAGACGCAGAAGAAGCGCAGTCAAAATTTGGGTTTCTTCTCGAAGCCTTGCAATACGGTGCGCCTCCCCATGCGGGATTAGCCTTTGGTTTAGACCGAATGGTGATGCTGATGACCGGAGCTACGTCGATTAGAGACGTAATGGCTTTCCCTAAAACGACCACGGCGGCTTGCCCACTGACAAACGCGCCGGGCATTGCCAATCCACAGCAATTGCAAGAGTTGTCTATTACGTCTGTCGTCAAACAAGAAGGCGCTTAAATGCCATATAAAAGACCGGAATCCGTTTTAGTGGTTATCTATTCGGGTTCCGAAGTATTATTGTTACAGCGCAAAGACGACCCTGATTTTTGGCAATCGGTAACTGGCACGATGGAAGTCGGGGAAACGCCCACAGAAACGGCTTATCGCGAATTGGCGGAGGAAACCGGCGTGGTTTTGAACGCAAGTCGTTCGCAAATCAAAGATTGTCATACCCAGCGGCAATATCAAATTCGGCCTCAGTGGCAGTATCGCTACGCACCTGGCCACACGGTAAACACAGAGCATGCTTTTTACGTGGAAATTGAACGCGATAGTGTCATCACGCTCACTGAGCACCTAAGTTATATTTGGTTACCTAAACAAGATGCCATTAAAAAAGCATGGTCACCAAGTAATAAAGAAGCAATAGAGGTCTGTGTACCCGAGCTTAAAAGATGATTATACTGGGTATCGATCCAGGTAGTCGAGTAACGGGCTTTGGTGTTATTCAGTATGTTAATAATCAGTATCACTATTTAGGTAGTGGTTGTATTCGAACGACAGGCGATGAACTACCCGCACGTTTAGCTACAATTTTTGCTGGTGTGTCATCGGTGATCAGCGACTACAAGCCCAAAGAATTTGCCATCGAACAGGTGTTCATGGCAAAAAATGCAGATTCCGCCCTTAAATTAGGGCAGGCCAGAGGGGCAGCGATTGTCGCGGCTACGCAGGCTCATTTGCCGGTTGCTGAATACGCCGCTCGGCAAATCAAACAAGCCGTTGTAGGCAAAGGGGCAGCGCAAAAAAGCCAAGTCCAGCACATGGTAATGCATCTTTTGGGTTTATCACAATGCCCTCAAAGCGATGCGGCAGATGCGCTTGCCATTGCCCTTTGTCATGCACATTCTCAGCAGTTGTTGGTAAAACTGGCGGGAAAAGCTCGCAGTACTGCAAGAGGTCGATTGCGTTAAAAAATGAATGTTAGTCAAATATGGGAAGCGCTATGATAGGCAGAATAACAGGGCAACTGGCTGAAAGAACACCGCCTAATGTGTTAATAGACGTTAAGGGTATTGGCTACGAAATTCAAATACCGATGTCTTGCTTTTATCTTTTGCCTGAAACCAATGAACAAGTTACGTTATATACCCATTTCGTTGTTCGAGAAGATGCACAGCTACTCTTTGGCTTTACCGATAAAACATCACGTGAATTATTCAGAGAGTTGATCAAAGCTAATGGTGTAGGGCCTAAACTCGCACTCACCATACTTTCGGGAATGAGTGCTACGCAGGTTTTAAACGCCGTTCAACAGGAAGATGTTAGTGCTTTAGTGACACTACCAGGAGTAGGGAAAAAGACCGCAGAGAGATTGGTTGTTGAGTTGAAAGACCGTTTAGCGAAATTTGCTACCGCAAGCGATGCGCCTATGCCTGAAGTCGCGCACGGTGATTTACCTGTTAAAAATAGCAACGGCGCAAAGCACGAAGCGACGGATGCACTCATTGCGCTAGGTTATAAGCCAGCACAAGCTGAAAAAATGGTGAAGATGGTGATGAAGCCAGATTCCACTAGCGAAAGTCTTATTCGCGATGCCTTAAAAAGCAGTATGTAAGCCAAGGGAATAATTATGATAGAAGCTGACCGTCTCATTGCCCCTTTTGAAACCTCCGAAGAAGAAGTGATAGATCGCGCCATTCGGCCAAAATTGCTCAATGACTACACAGGTCAGCACCATGTTCGCGAGCAAATGTCGATATTTATCGAAGCCGCTCTCAAACGTCAGGACGCACTAGATCATGTACTTATATTCGGTCCTCCGGGACTGGGTAAAACGACCTTGGCCAATATCGTTGCTAACGAAATGGGCGTGAACATAAAAACCACTTCTGGCCCTGTACTTGAAAAAGCCGGCGATTTAGCAGCGTTACTTACCAATCTAGAGCAAAATGATGTGCTTTTTATTGATGAAATTCATCGCCTTAGCCCTGTGGTAGAGGAAATCTTGTATCCCGCTATGGAAGATTATCAGCTTGATATTATGATAGGGGAAGGTCCTGCTGCTAGATCAATCAAGCTCGATTTACCTCCGTTTACTTTGGTTGGGGCAACAACACGAGCAGGTTCGTTAACGTCTCCTTTAAGAGATCGCTTTGGTATCGTTCAACGGCTCGAATTTTATTCGGTTGACGACCTCACCAGCATTATTACTCGCAGCGCACACTACTTAAAGGTTGAACTCAGTCCTCAAGGCGCAAGAGAAATCGCTAGGCGTTCTAGAGGAACCCCCCGAATAGCGAATCGTTTGTTGAGAAGAGTGAGGGATTATGCCGATGTGAAAACTAAAGGGGTTGTTGACGATACAACTGCGGCAAAAGCGTTGGATATGCTAGACGTGGATGTTGAAGGTTTTGACTACATGGATCGCAAATTATTAACGGCAATTATTGATAAGTTTGATGGTGGTCCAGTTGGTTTGGACAATCTTGCTGCCGCAATCGGTGAAGAAAAAGACACGATAGAAGACGTTATAGAGCCATTTTTAATTCAGCAAGGTTTTTTACAAAGAACACCTAGAGGGCGAATTGCATCACAACGTGCATACCGACATTTGGGTTTTCAGGTAGAATAAAAACAATAAAAAAGCCCACGCAAAAGCGTGGGCGAAACAACAAAAACGTTGAAGGAAAATATCCAGGGAACTATATCAATTCCAAGTCTTAAAAGTGGCTGTGCGAGAATGCCGCAGTCGCCTTCAAAACTCAACGCAAGTATAGGCAAAAAAACACAGCACTCAACTGAATAAAAGTGCAGTTTATGGATTAGAAAAATTAATGCGAAAAAGTAACCATCAATGGCAAGTCAGGGTTTACTACGAAGATACCGACGCGGGCGGTATCGTGTACCATGCAAATTATTTAAAGTTCCTCGAACGAGCAAGAACAGAGTGGTTAAGAACGTTTGGCTTTGAGCAAGATATTTTATTGGAACAAAACTTAGCTTTTGTCGTCAGAAGCATGGAATTAGAATTTGCATACGCAGCAAAATTCAACCAGATATTGAGTATTCATACACAAATAGTACAATTAAGCGGCGCGAGTATGGTATTCAAACAAATAATAACAAACGATGACGATAAGGAATGTTTCAGCGCTTTAGTCAAAGTAGCAAGTGTCAATATAGAGACAATGAAACCCTGTCGCATACCAACATTTATTTTAGGGGAATTTAAACGTGTCATCTGAAATTACCTTTCTGGGTTTATTTCTTGAAGCAAGTTTTGTCGTAAAACTGGTTATGCTGACTTTAGTAGGCGTTTCTATTGCTTCATGGACTTTCATTTTTCAACGCACCAAAGCCTTAAATTATGCTCGCCGTGAAATGCAGTGGTTTGAAGACAAGTTTTGGTCGGGTGCCGATTTAAATAACCTTTATAAAGAACTGTCAGCCCGTTCAAAGCTAGACGGTATGTCGAATATTTTTTGCTCAGGTTTTAAAGAGTTTGTGCGTCTGAGAAAAGCGAATTCGGGGTCTAATGCAATTGTCGATGCAACCTACCGAGCGATGAGAGTAACAATGTCTCGTGAAGTTGATAATCTGGAAACGCGGCTTCCCTTTTTAGCAACAGCGGGGTCTATCAGTCCTTATGTGGGGTTGTTTGGTACAGTTTGGGGGATCATGAACGCATTTATTGCCCTTGGACAAGTTCAACAGGCGACGCTTACCATGGTCGCGCCTGGTATAGCGGAAGCCCTTATTGCTACTGCAATTGGCTTGTTTGCTGCGATCCCCGCTGTGGTGGCGTATAACCGTTTCAGCAACCAAGTTGAGAAGGTCGAAAACGCTTATGGCAACTTTATGGAAGAGTTTTCTGCTATCCTGCACCGCCAAGCTATGGCTGTGAATCAGCCTAACTCAGTCGATTAAGGGTCTCGCCGACATGTTTATTAGAAAGCGACGCCGACCGGTCTCAGAGATCAATGTTGTTCCTTACATTGATGTTATGTTAGTGCTGCTAGTTATATTTATGGTTACTGCCCCTCTAGTGACGCAGGGGGTGAAAGTTGAGCTACCCAAGGCGAGCGCAGAACCGATTGAGCAAGAGGACACTCCCCCCATTATAGCGTCGATCGATGCTCAAGGTTTGTATTACGTTAACGTAGGCGATAACCAAGACCAAGCTTTAGATTCAGCGGCATTAGCTCAGTTGGTCCAAGCGAAGCTTCAACAAAATGAAAATACGCCCGTCGTCGTTAAGGGCGATGGAGCGGTGCCTTATAAAGATGTAATTGGGCTGATGGTATTATTACAAAACGCGGGTGTTCCTTCTGTCGGCTTAATGACGGATCCGGAAGACAGCTGAGTGATGGGCCTGTTATGGTAAAAATGGACCCAGCGTTAGTTAAATCGCTCGGCTTGCACGCTGCTATGGTAGCAATGCTGTTGGTTAGCGTTAATTTTACTGCTGAGCCGACGCCTATCGCTGCCTCACAAGCCCCTGTTATTCAAGCCACGTTTATCGATGCTCAAGCGATCGCAGACAAGAAACGTGAAGAACAACAAAAATTAGCTGAGCAGCGTAAGCAGCAGGAAATTGAGCAAGAACGAGAACGACAGCGTAGACAAAAAATAAAAGCCGCCGAGCAGCGAAAAGCAGAGCAAGCCAAGGCCAAAAAAGCGGCGGAAGAAAAGCGCAAGCGAGAAATTCAGAAAAAGCGTGAACTTGAACGAAAGGCCGCAGAAGAGGCTAAAAGGAAACGAGAGCAAGAAGAAGCAAAACGAAGGCAGGTTGAAGAGGCTAAAAAACAAGCGGAACTAGATAGGTTGCAGGAAGAGCAACTCGCAGCAGAACGTCAGGCGCAGCAGGCAAGACGCAATCAACAGATTTTGAACGAAGTGGACCGATACAAAGCACAAATCGTTGCCCAGATTCAGCGTCACATTATTGAAGACCCTGCCTTTAACGGGAAACGTTGTCGCTTAAATATTAAGCTTGCTTCAACTGGTTTTGTGACCAGAGTGAAAATAATGGGGGGAGACACAGCGTTATGTCGCCTCGCTGAAAATGCAGTTATTCGGGAGGAAACGTTACCGGTTTCCAACGATCCTGCAGTGTATGAGCAATTGAAAGATATTAATTTAACGGTGGCATTGAAAGACACATGATCCGACACATAACTTTACGTCAATTTTTTGCAGCGATACTGGTTGCGATTGTTTCTTGGAATGCAAACAGCGCATTGGAAATCGTGATTACCGAGGGGGTCGATAGTGCAAGACCTATCGCTATTGTCCCGTTTAAATGGAAAGGCGCTGGTAGTTTTCCCGGTGAGCTGACCGAAGTCATTACTCAAGATTTACTTCGTAGCGGTAAGTTCAAGCCCGTTGAAACACGTAATATGCCGGAATTTCCTGCCAGTGATAGCGAAGTCAACTATGCTTCGTGGGCTGCAACAGGTGCCGATACGATTGTTGTTGGCTCTATAGAAGAGACAGCGATAGATCAATATCAGGTGTCCTTTGAAATTATTGACGTCCTTCGCGGTCAAATTACGGGCGGGAATGGCAAAGTACTCAATAATGGCACATTAGAATTGTCAAATGATCATATTATCGATTCGCGAAAAGCGGTGATCAATGGCGCCGATTTTAGGCAATACGCTCACCGAATTAGTGATGTGATTTACGAAAAGCTAACGGGAACGCGTGGTGCGTTTTTAACTCGCCTTGCCTACGTCATTGTAAGAGACCGAGACACCTATGATCTGCCTTATCAATTAGTCATCGCTGATTACGACGGTGCTAACGAGACACGTTTATTGTCTTCTCCAGAACCGCTTATGTCGCCGTCGTGGTCACCTGATGGTGAAAAGTTGGCCTACGTGTCGTTTGAAAATCGTAGACCGCAAATTTTTATTCAAGACATTTATTCAATGGAACGAACAAAAATAACCGATTTCCCGGGAATTAATGGAAGTCCAGTTTTTTCCCCAGACGGAGAACAATTGGCAATGGTGTTGTCAAAAGATGGCAACTCAGAAATTTACGTGATGGATATTGCAACGCGCAATTTGAAGCGGATAACTCGAAATCGTACCATTGATACTGAGCCATCATGGACGCCAGATGGAAAAAGCCTAGTATTTACCTCAGAACGGGGTGGTAAACCACAGATTTATCGCGTAAATTTGGAATCTGGAAAGGTTCGCAGGCATACCTTTGAAGGAGAAATGAATTTAGGTGCAACGATTGCTCCGGATGGTGACCAAATGGTGTTGGTCAATCGCACTCGTGGAGACTACCACATTGCGAAGCAATCCTTACAAGGTGGAGCCATACAAGTGCTTACACGTACTTATTTGGATGAATCGCCGAGTATTGCACCCAATGGCAGTATGATTATATACAGCACCCTGCACAACGGCACTCAAGTGTTATCTTTGGTGTCTTTAGATGGCAGGTTTAAAGCGCGGCTACCAGCAGCGAACGGGCAGGTAAAATCGCCTAGTTGGTCGCCATATTTATATTAAACACGATTAGCTTGACTACTTCGTGTTATTTTTTATAGTAGAACTATATTAGAAATAAGGAACAACAGAATGCAGCTAAATAAAATCATGAGAAGTTTCGTTATTGCGTTGCCAGTAATCACTATGATGGCATGTTCATCAGGCCCAAGTGAAGAAGAGTTGGCAGCTGAGCGCAACCGCGAAGCTCAGGCACAAGCACAAGCGGAGGCAGAAGCGAAAGCAGCCGACGACGCTCGTGTTAAAGCCGAAGCTGCTGCGCGCGTTAAACGTGCAAAAGAAATTGCGGTTCAAGAAAAACAAGCGCTTATCAACGACCAAACCGTTTATTTTGATTTTGACCGCTCAAGCGTTCAAGCCAAGTTTTACCCAATATTAGATAAGCATGCAGCCTATCTTGTTAAAAACCCAAGTCAGAAAGTTGTGATCGAAGGGCACTGCGATAGCCGCGGTACTCCTGAATATAACATTGCCTTAGGTGAGCGCCGAGCGCAGGCAGTAGAAACCTATTTACGTAATGCAGGTGTATCTGCCAGCCAGATTTCTGTTGTGTCTTACGGTGAAGAAAAACCAGCAGTAACGGGTGCTACTGAGTATGCTTTCGCACAAAATCGTCGCGGCATAGTTCGTTATAACTAAGGTAGTTTTTGTGAATCTACGTACAATTAAAAGCGAAGCATTGTGCTTCGCTTTTTTATTCTCAACAGCAGCAGCGGCACAGGCTCCTGTTTCCGATTTAAACCAAGCGCAATCCTCAGGACAGGTGAATACGTCAAACGCTGTTTATAGTCTCGAAGAGCGAGTGGCAGTATTAGAGCGAATTGTTAAGTCTCGAAATGTGATGCAGCAGCAGCTACAGTCGCAAATAGATACAATGCAAGGCGAAGTTGATGAATTAAGAGGCGCGGTAGAGCTTCATACCAATCAGCTTGAAAAAGTGCTCCAGCGTCAGCGAGAACTGTATTTAGAAATTGATAAGCGTGTAGAATCGCTGAAAGTATCAGGTTTACAAAGCACGTCGCAGCCAAGCGTGAATAATCCAGTTCAAACCGCCGTGAGTAACGCATCCGCGCTGGGGGAAGCTGAAGCCTACGATAATGCAGTGAATTTGATTTTAAAAACCCGAGAGTATGATAAGGCAATTCCAGCGTTTGAGTCGTTTTTACGCGCGTATCCCAATAGTGAATTTGCAGACAACGCGCATTATTGGATGGGGCAATTGCTGTTTAACAAACAACAATGGGGCGAAGCAGAGCGTTCGTTTTCCACTGTAATAAACAAATTTTCTGATTCAACTAAACGTGCAGACGCCATGTTGAAATTAGGGATTATCAAACAAAGCACGGGCGCTGAACGCGATGCACAAGCATGGTTTGAACGAGTGGTTAAAGAATACCCTAAATCATCTGCCGCTAAACTAGCGAGTGCAAGGGTACAGTGATAATTGACGTTGTTTTGAGCAGTTGACACTGTTTTTACGCAAAATTAGTAATAAAGTCATATTTAAGGTTGCGCTAAATAATTAAACCAGTATTATATGCCGCCGTTGCCTAGCACGAACACTTGATGGGTCGTTAGCTCAGTTGGTAGAGCAGTTGACTTTTAATCAATTGGT
>CAYSDZ010000057.1:0-15385 GCA_964429915.1 uncultured Alteromonas sp. | reverse complement strand
GCCCGAAGGGTCAAAAACGTTTCAGCGTTTTTGATTAATCCCTCTCTCTCCGCCAAAAACAAAAGCACCGCTAGAAGCGGTTTTTTTGTTTTTGTTAGAAGTAGACGGACGAGAACCCGAGTATAGGGTTCGACAAGTTGCGAGAGCAACTTGAAACGAGCGGCTAGCCCGCGAAGCCCGAAGGGTCAAAAACGTTTCAGCGTTTTTGATTAATCCCTCTCTCTCCGCCAGATAATTTTGAAAGCCCCTATTTTAGGGGCTTTTGAGTATGGTGCTTAAAATCACTTTTAATACTCTGTCACAGAACTCTGTCACACGCAAAAATTTTTTGGAGCGACTGACAGATGCAAAATCAAAAATCTTTTCCGACTTACCTCTATAAATTCAAAAATTCTTCTAATTATTTTTTTCGGATCCGAAATGGGTTTTTTGATCAATCCGACTATCTTAGTACTGGCCAATTTTTTGTTGCGTCTTTAAAGACCGATGTTTTTGAAGATGCTCGATGGTTGGCCTCCTTTATTTCCATTCAGTTAAAACGGAGTAAGATTATGAACACGGATGGCCAAGAAACAAACGCATTTCAAAATGATAATGCAAGGGGGTCTATCTTCGCTGCGAATCAGCAAAGCAAGGTAGAGAAGGTAGGTGTGAAAGAGCTTGGTGCTAATCTGCGTTTTAAAAACGCATTGCGAGCTAAGTTTAAGGAGCTTTTACAAACTGGAAAGGCCTTATTAGACGCTGGTGTAAGGACGATGTTGGTAGCGTTGTTTCGCACGATATAGACGTGTTCCCAACACACTCTGTGATGATTTTTGGATGGGAAGTGAGTTGGGATGACGGTTTCTTGAGCGAAGCCAAAAAATATCGTGAGGAGGCTCTTCCTAATGAAACTGGTGGGCTTTTATTTGGAATAATTGACCAAAAAGATAAAACGATAACGTTGGTCAAAGCCTGTTGCGCTCCAGATAATAGCGAATCTACGCCTACAAGTTTTGAACGCGGAGCTTATGAAACAACAAAAATTCTTGATGATTGCCGCGAACGAACAGGAGGAGCAGTTGCTTACATAGGTGAATGGCATTCTCATCCACAAGAGTGTGCAGCTCTGCCTAGCCAAGATGATATTGGGCAACTTCACTTTTTAACAAACGCGTTGCAAATTGAAGGAATGCCAGCCTTGATGCTAATTGTTTCTGATTCATCATTTGGCCTTTATCTTGGAGGGCAAGGAGTGATTCAAGATTTTACGGTTAGCAACGCCTTAAAAACTAAGGATGAAGTTTAAATGTTATCAAGTATTTTTGATGAATACAGCTTGGGTGCAAGAGTAAAGCCTTCACTTTTGGCCTTGCTACCGTTAATAATAACTTCTTATATTGTTACTCCGTCTCTTTACAATCTAGTGGCTACGTTATTCAGTATTATCGTAGCGTGTGGATTTATCACTGCACTAGCTCACTATTCAAGAGTTAGAGGTAGGAAAACTGAAAAACGGCTTTATAATCTTTGGGGTGGAAAACCCACAACTATTATGCTTCAGCATGCAGATGGCACCTTGGATAAGCACACAAAAAACAGGTATCACGAGTTTTTATCGGAAAACATTACGAACTGGTGCGCTCCAACTAGCGATGATGAACTGAATAATTCAGTTCAAGCAAATGAATATTATGATTCAGCCATAAGGTGGTTGCTAGAGAAAACCAGAAACACAAAAATCTACCGGTTGTTATTCAAAGAAAATATTTCATACGGATTTAGAAGAAATTCTCGCGGAATTAAGTGGCCTGGAGTTTTGTTTTCATTGCTTTCGCTTTTATTAATGTTAACGAGATTATACCCAGTGCAGATTATCTCAATATAGAAAAACATGCCTTAGACTATGGGGCAGTTGTTTTTTCTACGATCATGTTGTTCTGGTGGGTATTTGTTGTCAATGACGCTTGGGTTAGAGATGCGGCAGATAGTTATGCGTTGAGACTTTTAGCTGTATGTGAAGATCTCAGTAAAGTGGAATGAGATAATCGCTCCAGTATATGAGGTTCGTCCTTTGTCGTATATTTTCGATAAATTAGGATGTTCAGTTGAAATTTGAAATCGAGATTATTGCAGTGAACGAAGCTCCTTGGGCGCTTTTATATGAGCTTGCAAGAGAAAAGCTCCATGCCTTTAATATAGATGAGCTGCCTAATTCAGATACCCTTAACATTGACGCGGGTATGAATGATATCGAGCAAAGATCAACACGCTCTAGAAAAAGTGATATTGTTTTTGGTTGTAGGTACGAGAAAGATCAAAGCAAATACGAGTCGTTTATCATTCATTTTTGTCGGGCGTATAGATTGTCGCTGTGTTTTAGAAAAAACGACTAACTCACTGTTAGTCTAGCCTTAAATTTTAAGTTGCTTTAGGAATGGCTTTTGGATTATCATGTCCCCAGTCCTAGGACAAAGGACGCGATAAGCAAGTGAAAAGTCAATCATGAAAAGCCAAGATATCTATATACTACTCAAGTTAGTGTGTTTACAGCAAGAAAGAGCTGTTAGCGCTTGTTCTGTCGATGCTTATAACTACTCAGCAAGAGGGTTGTCTGCCTCTCTAGGGGTAAGTAAGACTGAGGTAAATGCGTCTATTCGACGCAGCATAGATGTCGGCATGGCAATAAAAGACCGAAAGTCTGGTTATCCAAAGACAAACAAGAAGGCGCTATTAGAGTTTGTCATTCATGGCCTTAAATATGTATTCCCCGCTAAGCCCGCCGAAATTGTTAGAGGTATCCCTACAGCTTTTTCTGCGCCAATGCTGGATGGCAAATTGCTTAGTATGGGCGAGTATTTCTATGTTTGGCCATATGCAGAGGGGATAGAGAAAGGCCAGTCGGTTCAGCCACTCTTTAAGTCTGTCCCCAAAGCCGTTTTAGATGATAATCGCCTTTATGCATATCTTGCGCTTATTGATGCTATTCGTGTTGGTAACCCTCGAGAGGCAAATCTAGCCGCAGAATTATTCGAACAAAAGTTGATGAGTGATGCTTAGAGCATTTGAGCAGTTAAGAGGAATGATTGAAGCGGTTGCTCGTGCTTTAGGCGAAGAAATGCTTAGTGAAGTTGCTTTTGTTGGAGGTTGTACTACCGGCTTACTTGTTAGCGATGAATTTACCAAAGAAGGTATTCGTTTTACTGATGATGTTGACCTCATCATAAATGTAGTTGGTTATACTGGGTGGTCTGCATTCCAAGAGCGATTGAAGAACCAAGGCTTTAGCGTGAGTCTAGAAGATGATGTGATCTGTCGCATGCGCCTTGGAGAACTTAAAGTAGATTTTATGCCTGATGACGAAGCTATACTTGGCTTTAGTAATCGCTGGTATAGGCAGGCGCTTGAAACAGCTCAGGAATATCAGCTAACCGACGACATCGTTATTCGGCTGTTGAGCCCACCTTATTTTGTTGCCACCAAGCTTGAAGCATACAAAGGACGTGGTAACAATGACCTCCTTGCCAGTCATGATATGGAAGACATTTTGAACATTGTCGATGGAAGGCCTGAACTTGTTGATGAGATCAAGGCGGCTCGGCCAGAAGTTAGTTTTTACATCACAGAAGAAATCGCTAAACTTTTAGATCATGAAATGATTGATTATGCCATTCAGGGAGTTGTGATGGGCGATACAGGTCGAGCTGATATCGTATTCTCACGCCTTGAGGCAATTGTTGCGCAGCAAGGCTCGCTATAAATGTTTTTTAATGCTCAATGGCTTACTCATAAAGGCAGTCTAACGGATGACAACCGCGACCATTGCGCCATCGCGCTAAGGGACGATGCAGCGCTCTATTTGGTAGTTGATGGCTCAAGTCAATCTACTCAAAGCGGTGAGTTAGCTAGAGTTTTCATACAAAAGCTTGCAGATCGTTTTTTAGCCCCCCCTTTTTTAACGAACGCACAGCAAGTTGTCCTTGCTATTAATGAGCTTTCGGCCAATTTAAAGGGACTCTATCCAGCAGGTAGGCTTAGTTTTTTAGCTTTACTCAATCTTGGATATGATGAAATTTACTTGTTGCATGTAGGCGATTGCAGAATAAGGGTAATCCACGAAGGAAAGGGCATAGAATGGCTAAGCCGTCCTCACACATTGGCTAATGCAATTGACGAAATCGACGATGCTGCACTTGTAAAGCATGATGATCGTCACATTCTCACGCGTAGCTTCAGAACTGGTCGCCAATCAGACATTGAAATTAACCAGTACGATATTAACGAAGGTAAGCAGATTTTACTTGCAACAGATGGATACTGGGCAGAATTAGAGCCATTGAAACAACACATGTTTATAGAGGAATGCGGCGTATTTTCATCGTCACATGTTGATGATGTTAGTTGCCTATTGCTATCGTGCATTGATGGTGAGAATAGTTTTCAAGGAGAAGAGAACTTTTACTTGGTAAAAGGCTAATTCGACTGCCTCATATAAGAATTGTAATCATACCAAGGCAAGCACATAGTATAAATTTCTAAATTGCCACATACGCTTTTAACTTTTGTCATAGGAAAAACACATGACTAACCAGCCAAAAATATAATACTTTACTCTGTCACAAAACTCTGTCACATTAATCCCACTGGAACCCAACGGCACGGGTTCTGTAGACTCAGAATTTATGGCAGAGAATCCCTCTCTCCGCCAAAAACAAAAGCACCGCTAGAAGCGGTTTTTTTGTTTTTGTTGGAAGTAGACGGATGAGAACCCGAGTATAGGGTTCGACAAGTTGCGAGAGCAACTTGAAACGAGCGGCTTCCATAGCTTTCCCACTACCATTGCCGCCAACAATGATATTACGTTGCGACAAATCATTTCTCTTTAGCTCAAAAATGTATTGACGCCCAAAATAAAATATATTGTTTTAATGGTTAACATTTATAATGCAATTCATTTACAATGGAAGCGTTAGTAACTACAAACGAAAGGAAAAATATGTTTCGTTCACTTCATTTAAGAATATTCCTTATTATTTTAGTTATCAGTTTTGGTATGCACCAACCAACAAGCTACGCAGACCAAGCATTAGACGACGCCTTAAAAACGATTGATGATTTATTTCCCGGCCAATTGATAAACAACCCCTTTGACGTAAATTGGTACAAGGTAGGGGATAAAACAAAATTAAAAAACGTTAAGGCAAAAGGGATCCCAGGCGAAACAGCCATCCGATTTGAAAATAAGAAAGCGAAAACAAACGCATGGGATGCAATAGCAGGCTCTCCAGTTAATGCTTCCGTTGGTGAGAATGAGGTGATTTATGTCGCTTTTTGGGCAAAAGGGAAAAAACGCAACAAAGATAGATTTAGCCAAGCTACTGTTCGGATTGCTGAAAATAAAGCACCTTATACTCACATAATCGACGAACAAGTCGAATTTACAGATAGCTGGGCATTATATTATTTAAAGGGTCGCGCAACGCGTAGTTTTCAAGCTGACGAATTGGATTTTTCAATTCAAATGGGACTCCATAAGCAAAGTGTTGATGTGGGTCAATATTATGTTGTTAATTTAGGTACAAATGGAAATACTGACACCCTTCCCATTTATAAAAAAGTACAAGCGGTCACTCAAAGTAATCCAACAGTTAACAATAGTCGCTAATTTGCAAGTGCAGGTAGGGCTGTCAACATGGCGCGTTCGCCGCTTTCAATGGTACGTAAGCTCAAAGAACATTGAGTTAATAATATTTTTTTTGACCAATCGGTCCACTTTTTCACTTGAAGCTGATAGAATCGCGGCATTTTTAATCACTCTCGTTTTTAAAGGTGAATATGCAAATCAGTCCTGTTGAAGTATTTGGCTATGTTGCCTCGGCAGTCATCGCTTACTCTTTGACCCGTGATTCTATTGTAAAACTGCGTTGGTTCAATTTATTTGGTGCTAGTTCATTTTGTGTTTACGGCATTATTATCGGTGCATTTCCTGTTGCCTTACTCAATGGCTTTATTGCGTTAACCAACTTATTCTACCTGCGTAAACTGATGAATAGGCCAGAAGAGCACTTCAAGCTGGTAGAAGTGAATCGACCCTCAAATTATGTCGATTTCTTTCTCGATGCTCACAAACAAGAAATAGACTACTTTTTTCCTCGCTTTCAAAAAACGGCATTGCTCCCAGAGCGCCGATATTTTCTTATGACTGACAATACAGATGTCATCGGTGTGCTTTCAGGTGTTGAAAATGCAAACAGCACTTTCATTGTCGATTTTGATTTTGTTGTACCTGCATATCGAGACTGTCGCGTAGGGCATTATGTGTTAGGAGAAGGAGAGGCGCTTAAACATCAATTTGGCTTTAAACACGTGGGCGCAAAAGTAGATAACGTAGAGCACGAACGCTACCTAGAACAAATTGGCATGACACCGACACATTTTGGCTATTGGATTTTTGAAAAAAAGCTGGCAGTGTAGCCAGCTTAATTGAATTGAACGTCTAACAATCGAACGTTGTCACTGAAAGTTAGGGTTTTTATCTCACCTTTTCCTTCAATATTCAAAGTATTAACTTGGTCACTCCACAGATCTTGCAAACTATCATGACGCACTTGTAAACCCGTTAAGTTAGGCGGTTGCTGCGTTTCTTGATACACCCAAAAGTGTTTACCTTCGGTTTCAAACCCTACTAGATTAAGGGGCAGCGCTGTTTCTTCTTGGTCCATAAGCATGAAATGCTGAGTAACATACCGAGCGAACAGCTGTTGGGTAGCCTGTTCGTCCAGTATGTCAGCTTCTTTGTCAAACAAGGCTTTTGTAGCATGCTCTGCGTCGTGCAGATTAAAGCGATGCATCACTTCGATATTTTGTGTTCTTGGATTAAATAATACCGTCGTGATAGCCGCTTTTATCTGGTGCGCTGAGGCTGGTATAGCTAGCAAAACTAACAACACCATACCAAACCATGTTTTACTCTTCGTCACTGTCTTTCTTGTCGTCTTCGGTTTTCAGTTCAGTTTTAATATCTTGCATGATATCTCTATTCACTTTACCTGAACGAGGTTTAGACTTGTAAGCTTCTATACGCGAAGGAATAATACGACGCGGATAATGATTGTTTTCCACATCGACATCAGCCGTTTCCCAGCGCGGATCAACGGTTACACTAACTAATTCCTTATCTTTATCTGTCACGATAAGCTTACTTACCGCTTTAGGGGTTCTACGCCAGATTTCAGCAGGAATACGCATCATATCAGTTGAACCGTCTGCAAAGGTAAGCTCAAGAATAATAGGCATCACTAAACCGCCTTTATTCGAGAAATCCATCACGTAATAGTTTTTGTCTTCTTTCACTGCACGTTCAAAGGCTTGCTTTTCCCAAGGCTCTAGCTTATCGATAAAGCTCTTGTAAGCATTGCGTTCTTTGTTAGTAACGGTGAAACGGTCGTTTTCGTCATAAAAATCGCTGATGTCTGAGAATCGGTCAACCCACAACTTTTTACCTTCAGCTTTATTGCGTTCGTCAGTCAAAGACAAGGGCTTGTCTAACTCGTCTTGACGTTCACGTGCAAAATCGATATCTGGATCTTCAGTGTTTAACCGCAGTTTATAGACTTTGTCTAGTGAGATATCGACGTGATCAGTGGAGTAAAACCAACCGCGCCAGAACCAATCTAAATCGACGCCTGAGGCTTCTTCCATAGTGCGGAAGAAATCAGAGGGAGTAGGGCGCTTGAACATCCAACGTTGCGCGTACTCTTTAAAGGCGAAATCAAATAACTCGCGGCCTAAAATCGTTTCACGAAGAATATTCAAGGCAGCGGCAGGCTTGGTATAGGCATTAGGCCCTAAACGCAATACTGAATCTGATTGGGTCATAATTGGTACTTGAGTTTGCGACTTCATGTACCCAGTAACATCGCGAGGCTCAACACCCCATGGAATAGTTGGGTCCCACTCACGACCTGCAACACCATCCAGAAAGCTGTTTAAACCCTCGTCCATCCAGGTCCACTGTCGTTCATCCGAGTTAACTACCATTGGGAAATAAATGTGCCCAATTTCGTGGATAACCACGCCGATAAGAAAGCGTTTTTCAGCCAATGAGTAAGTTCGAGAGCCATCGTCTTGTAATTCAGTGCGAGGGCCGTTGAAGGTGATCATCGGATATTCCATACCGCCTACAGGACCGTTAACTGATTGTGCGACCGGGTAGGGGTAATCAAAGGAAAAACGGCTATACACATCCATGGTGTGGACAATGGATTCAGTAGAATATTTCTTCCATAAATCGCCGCCTTCCTTTGGGTAAAAAGACATCGCCATGACTAAAGGCTGAGTATCACCACCTTGTTGGAAGCCACGCGCGTCCCACATGAATTTACGTGAAGACGCCCATGCGAAATCACGTACATTGTCGGCTTTAAAATTCCACGTTTTGGTTTTGGAAGTGCCTTCTTTTTCATTTTCCAACGCTTCTTCTTCAGTCACGACAAACACAATGCGCTCAGCCGTTTCTGCTTCTTTTAATCGTTTGCGTTGCGTTTTTGTTAATACGTCTTTCGGATTTTGTAGAGCACCTGTCGCTGACACAATATGGTCGGCAGGGACAGTGATAGATACATCGTAATCACCAAATTCCAAGGTGAATTCACCCCGACCAATAAATTCTTTGTTGGTCCATGCTTCATAATCGGTATACGCAGCTAGACGAGGAAACCATTGTGCCAATAAAAAGATATCGTTACCGCCCTCGCGCTCGTCGTCAGGAAAGTGCTCATAGCCTGAACGAGCAGACACAGCATCTTCTTCAACAATATTAAAGGCGAAATCGATTTCAAAGGTAGTCGACTCTCCCGGCTTAAGCGGTTGGGCTAAGTCGATACGCATTAAGGTACCAACAACCGTCGCATTTAATTTAGTGCCATCTGCCAATGCAACTTTTGATAGGGTATAACCAAGCTCGGTATCTTCTACAAACTGCATACGGCGAAGTGCGCCCATACTTAAGCGGGCAGGTTCACCGCCACTGGCCGATTGGGTGGCAGGTCCGCGATTACCAATGCCGCCAAATGTGGTGGTAAGGGCTGACATTGAGTCATTTCTAAACTTGTTTTGATCTAGCTGAACCCAAAGGTATTTCAGGGTATCAGGTGAATTATTCTGATACACAATGGTTTCTGTAGCTTCGATACGACGTTGGTCTTCAAGTAAGGTTACATCGATGTCGTAATCTACTTTTTGTTGCCAATACTGATGGCCCGGCTCACCGGCTGCATTTCGATAGACGTTTGGAGTGGGCAGCACTTCATCAAGCTGCCTGAATTTATCTTCAAAATTGCCTTTAGTTTGTTTAATTGCAGCATTTGCTGATGGCAAAGCAAGAAGGGATGAAACAATAAGCAGCCGAATGGCTGTTGAATTGACTGTCTTCATTAATGGTGTTTCCTGTCCGTTTCTGTTGTCGTTATTTTGTATCAGGATGACTATAACCGAAAACAAGGGCAAGACGCTAGAGCGTTTCTTTTCATCCTAGCGTATAAATCAGTATTTTATACCCGTTCCACCTCAACATGCTCGGTTCAGCGAACGAATAAAAGGATTTAAACAAGGAAAATGGGAGAAGGCATGGTGGTTCCATGTCGAAACAATTTGACGCAGGGTAAATCCTTTTAGGCTTCGCCCTTGGGAGCTTCACAGCGCTTTTATGACTGCGTTATACTTGTTCGAAAGGTTAACCACATTCCTTCTCAAGTATGCCTTGTCACAAAACCGCCGTGATAGCTCTGAAACGAGCATGTTGAGGTGGAACGGGTATATCTTAAATAGAGGCAGCTAACTCGGCACCTTGGCGAATAGCAGCTTTTGCGTCTAACTCCGCGGCTATGTAAGCGCCACCAATAATGTGAACGCGTTTTCCCGTTTGCTCCATCGCGTCTTTTAAGTCGCATAGCGGTTCTTGACCCGCACATACGATAATTGAATCGACCTGTAAGCATTGAGGTGTTTCATTGGTCACGATGTGTAATCCTTCATCATCGATACTTTCGTAAGTTACGCCATTCATCATTTTAACATTATGATGTTTTAAGCTGGCTCGATGGATCCAACCTGTCGTTTTACCTAAACCGGCACCTACTTTGCTGGTTTTGCGCTGCAACAGAGTCACTTCCCTATCTGATTTTTCGATTTTAGCGGGCATCAATGCGCCAGCATTAGTAAAGTTTTTGTCGATACCCCAGTGAGCGAGCCATTTGTCTGGAGACGTACTTAAATCGCTTTTCTCAACCAAGTATTCCGCGACATCAAAACCAATGCCGCCTGCACCGATAATGGCCACCTTTTTACCTACTTCTTTGTGATCGCGTAACACGTCTAAGTAACTCATTACCTTGGGATGATCTGCACCGGAGATATTTAGCGAACGCGGTTTAATTCCCGTAGCGATCACAATTTCATCGTAGTGGGCCGAGCTAAGCCGTTCTGACGACACCTCAGTGTTTAAATGCAAATTAACACCAGTAAGCTCAATGCGTTTTTTGAAATAACGCAGCGTTTCGTAAAATTCCTCTTTGCCGGGAATTTGCTTAGCGTAGTTAAATTGCCCCCCAATTTCATTGGCTTTGTCGAAAAGATGGATCTCATGTCCTCGTTCAGCCGCAAAGGTAGCAAAGGATAGCCCCGCTGGGCCGGCGCCAATCACTGCAATACGTTTTTTGTGCTCGGCAGGTTTGAAAATGAGTTCGGTTTCATAGCAGGCTCTTGGATTAACTAAACAGCTTGCTCGTTTTTGTTTAAAAACATGATCCAGACACGCCTGATTACAGGCAATGCAGGTATTGATTTCGTCTGCTCGGTTTTGCTCTGCTTTTTTCATAAACTCGGCATCTGCCAAGAACGGACGCGCCATTGACACCATGTCCGCATCGCCTCTAGCGAGCACTTGCTCGGCTACATCGGGCATATTGATACGGTTAGTGGTAATAAGTGGAATGTTCACCTGCGCCTTCATTCGTTTGGTTATCCACGTAAACGCTGCGCGTGGTACCGATGTAACGATGGTGGGCACACGTGCTTCGTGCCAACCAATCCCCGTATTAATTAACGTAGCGCCCGCTTGTTCGATTTGTTTGGCTAAGTACACCACCTCTTCCCACGGCGCACCGCCTTCCACTAAATCGAGCATCGACAACCGATAGATTATAATGAAGTGTTCGCCGACTTTTTCACGCGTTTGTCGTACGGTTTCAATGGCAAATCGGGCTCTGTTTTCAAGACTGCCGCCCCATTCGTCGTTGCGTTTATTGGTTCGTTCACAAAAAAACTGGTTAATTAAATAGCCTTCAGAGCCCATTATTTCAATGCCGTCGTAGCCGGCTTTTTTGGCAAGAGCAGCTGAGTTTGTGTAGTCTTTGATGGTTTTTTTTATGCCTCTGACTGAGAGGGCTTTGGGTTTGAATGGCGTAATAGGAGATTTGATCGCAGAAGCAGAAACAGCAAAAGGATGATAACCATAGCGCCCTGTATGCAGAATTTGCATACATATTTTACCACCTTCTGCATGCACGGCTTCAGTGACGACTTGATGCTTTTTTGCATGACGCCAGCTACTCATCCTGCCACCAAAGGGCGATACCCAGCCTGCAATATTGGGGCTAATTCCCCCTGTAACGATCAGACCCACACCACCGCGCGCGCGCTCGGCATAAAAAGCGGCAAGTTTTTGAAAACCATTCTTCTCTTCTTCCAAACCAACATGCATAGAGCCCATTAAGCAGCGGTTGCGTAATGTGGTAAAACCTAAATCTAGCGGAGAAAGCAAATGGGGATAAAGCGTGCTGTTCGTCATACCTTGCCTTTTAACTGGTCAGACATGTTAAGCAGTGTATATCAAAAATGACGTGTATGCAGTAAATGCAATAAAATAATTTTTTGCTAGATGGCGAGTAAAACGGCAGCAATGGCTGTCATCAAAATAACGAGCCAACGATAGTAGGTTTCGGGAATTTTTTTAATCACTTCTATGCCTACCCAAGCGCCCAAACCAATGAAGGGAAGACAAATAAGATTAAGCATAAATGATGCGGTATCGATACTTTCCCAAATCACAATATGAAATGGGAGTTTGAAAACATTAATGATCAAAAAGAACCATGCTGACGTGCCAATATACACATTTTTCGGCAAGCGCATGCTTAATAAGTAGAGCGCCATTACTGAGCCAGCTAAGTTGCCTATCATGGTTGTTACGCCGCCCAAAAAACCCATTAATAAGGCAAACCATAGATAGTCTGGTACTGATTCTTTATTGAATTTTTCCATCCAAAGCATAATCCCTAGGCTGCCGAAGATGAATAGACTCATGAGTAGCTTGAACGCGTCATCGTTGATAAAATTTCCAAGCCATGTACCAAAAATAACGCCCACTGCAGCAGACGGAAATAGCTTAACGAGGTAGCTCCAGTTAGCATGTCGGTGATAGTACTTTACTGCAAAAATATCCGCCATGATCAGCATGGGTAGCATTAAACCAGAGGACGATTTACCGCCGAAAATAATCGCCAACAATGGCACTGTAAACATCGACATGCCATGCACGCCGGTTTTTGCCATACCAATAAGAAACGCGACGCAAAACAGTAATGCAAGCGTGGAGTAAGACAATGAATAGTTAAATAATTCAATCATGAAAGGGGCGAGTTTCCAGTGTTATTCCTTGTGCACTGGCTTTACCGATGCTGCCTTGAGAATACCAATCGCCCAGTACAATGCGTTTACCTTTGCCTTTTGATAGGGCTACCTGATGAATGTTAGGACGATGCGTGTGGCCATGAATGAGTTGAGTGACCTTACAGCGCTCCATCATTTTAACGACTTCATGCTCTGTTACGTCCATTATTTCAACGCTAAGTTGCTGTTGTTTGTTTTGGCTTTTTTTTCTACCTTCTTCTGCAATGCGTTGACGCACCGATAAAGGTAAAGCAAGCACTAATCTTGGCCACCACCAACTGCGCGCTTTTTTACGAAACTTTTGGTAATCTACATCTAAAGTACACAGTTCATCGCCATGACAAAGTAGGGTTTTAGTGCCGTAAAGGTCGATCACACATTGCTCTGGCAATAGCGTTATGCCAGCTGAATTAGCCCACTTTTTTCGAATAATAAAATCGCGATTGCCGTGAATAAAAAACACAGGAGTGGTTCTACTTAGGTCTTTGAATGCGTGTGCGATGGTTTGGCTTAATGGGGTAATATTATCGTCGCCAATCCAATATTCGAATAAGTCACCTAGCACATATAGTGTTTCGGCTTTTGGCGCTTCGTGTTGAAGAAAATGAAGCAGACAGTCAGTAATATCCTGCCTGCTTTCACTTAAATGAATGTCAGAAATAAAATAGGTAAATGCCACTGGCAATCGCTTATCTATTCGCTCACAACCGCTTTTTCGATGACGACTGATTCTAAAGGTACATCTTGATGCATTCCGTGGTTGCCTGTACTCACGCCTTTAATTTTATTGACCACATCCATGCCTTCGACTACCTTTCCGAACACGCAATATCCCCAACCTGACATGCTTTCGTTTTTAAAATCTAAGAAAGTATTGTCTTGCACATTAATAAAAAATTGTGCCGTAGCAGAATGAGGATCGTTAGTACGCGCCATGGCAATGGTACCTACTTCGTTGCTCACGCCGTTATTGGCCTCATTTTTGATTGGCGATTTTGTGCTTTTTTCGCTCATGTCAGGGTTCATGCCGCCACCTTGGATCATGAAATTTTCAATCACGCGATGGAATATAACCCCATCATAAAACCCATCTTCAACATACGACAAAAAGTTAGCAACTGTTTCTGGTGCCTTATCAGCAAACAGCGCTAATTTAATTTCACCATGATTTGTGTGTAATACAACCATATTTACTCTCTACAAATGGAATTGAAAAACAATGAAGCGCATAGTATCGAATTAGGTCATGCGAATCTACTAATGCAGTGATACACTTAACTATCGACATTTCTTACACTTAAATAAGGACTCAATAAATGCTGCACTTGTACGACACTTTTTCACAAACCAAAAAACCGTTTGTGCCTTTGCAAAAAGGAAAAGTAGGCTTGTACGTGTGCGGTATTACGGTGTACGATCTTTGCCATATGGGGCATGCACGCACCTATTTGAGTTTTGATATTTTGGTCAGGTACTTGCGTTACTGCGGTTATGATGTGAAGTATGTGCGGAATATCACCGATATTGACGATAAAATAATCTCACGCGCAATCGAAAACGGCGAAACGCATTCGCAGTTAACGCAGCGTACTATCGCTATGATGCATGAAGACTTTGCGGCAATTAACTTGTTGCCAGTAGATGTTGAGCCGCGAGTAACGGACCATATTCCTGAAATTATAGAGTTAGTTCAAAAGCTTATCGAAAAAGGCTTTGCATACTCGACACCCAGTGGTGATGTGTTATTTGATGTGAGTCAGTACGATGCTTACGGTAAACTGAGTAAGCAGGATTTGAGTCAGTTGAACGCAGGGGCGCGAGTGAATGTCGATTCGGAAAAATCTGACCCAATGGACTTCGTGCTTTGGAAAGCGGCAAAGGCAGGTGAACCGTCTTGGACATCACCGTGGGGTGAAGGAAGGCCAGGTTGGCATATTGAATGTTCTGCGATGAATCATAAACACTTGGGTAAGCATTTCGACATTCACGGCGGCGGCTCAGATTTAATTTTTCCTCACCATGAAAACGAAGTGGCACAAAGCTGCTGTGCCCACGACACACCCTACGTAAACACGTGGATGCACGCGGGCATGGTGCAGGTGAATGACGAGAAGATGTCTAAATCGTTAGGTAATTTCTTTACCTTACGCGATGTACTTAAACAGTACGATGCCGAAACCTTACGTTTCTTTTTAATGTCGGCGCATTATCGCAGTCAGCTGAGTTATTCCGAAGCCAATATTACTCAAGCGAAAGCGGCCTTATCACGACTGTATACGGCACTTCGCGGTAAAACTATTGATACAAAAATAGACGATTCCTACGCTGGATTTAAAGAAAAGTTTATCATCGCCATGAGTGACGATCTCAACGTGCCCGAAGCGTTCGCAGTCTTGTTTGAACTTGCAAAAGCAATCAATAAGGCCGAAACCAATGAAGCCAATAAGCTTGCTTCTGTTCTTGTGAAATTAGGCGGCGTATTAGGTGTTTTACAAATGCAACCGGAGTCTTACCTGCAAGCGTCCTCCAACGATTCAGCCGACGAAGTAGCCAAAATAGAAGCCTTAATTGAGAAACGCAACTCAGCCAGAGCTTCGAAAGATTGGGCCGCTGCTGATGAAGCGAGAGGCGCACTCAATGCAATGGGCGTGGTTCTTGAAGACGGCCCAAATGGCAC
>CAYSDZ010000056.1:0-15478 GCA_964429915.1 uncultured Alteromonas sp. | reverse complement strand
ACAACGCCTGCACCCACGGTTCTTCCACCTTCACGGATAGCGAAGCGTAAACCTTCATCCATCGCGATAGGGGCAATCAACTCAACAACAAACTTCAAGTTGTCGCCAGGCATTACCATTTCTACGCCTTCTGGCAATTCTACCGCACCCGTTACGTCAGTCGTACGGAAGTAAAACTGTGGACGATAGCCTTTGAAGAATGGCGTATGACGACCACCTTCATCTTTGCTTAATACGTACACTTCTGCTTCAAACTTAGTGTGTGGGTTAATTGAACCCGGCTTCGCCAATACTTGACCACGCTCTACGTCTTCACGCTTAGTACCACGTAATAGCACACCTACGTTCTCACCCGCGCGACCTTCGTCTAGTAGCTTACGGAACATCTCTACGCCCGTACAGGTTGTCTTCGTTGTCTCTTTGATACCAACGATTTCAACTTCTTCACCTACTTTAACAATACCTTGCTCAACACGACCGGTTACAACCGTACCACGACCAGAAATTGAGAATACGTCTTCGATAGGAAGAATGAACGGCATGTCAATCGCACGCTCTGGCTCAGGAATGTAGCTGTCTAGCGCTTCGCCTAGCTCAACAATTTTCTTTTCCCACTCTTCTTCGCCTTCCAACGCTTTCAGCGCTGAACCTTGGATAACCGGTAAATCATCACCCGGGAATTCATACTCAGAAAGTAACTCACGTACTTCCATTTCAACTAGCTCAAGTAGCTCTTCGTCGTCTACCATGTCGCACTTGTTCATGAATACAATGATGTAAGGTACGCCAACCTGACGTCCTAAAAGGATGTGCTCACGCGTTTGTGGCATAGGACCATCAGTCGCAGCTACGACTAAGATAGCTCCATCCATTTGCGCAGCACCCGTAATCATGTTTTTAACATAATCGGCGTGTCCAGGACAATCTACGTGTGCGTAGTGACGACTAGGAGTGTCATATTCAACGTGTGACGTTGCAATAGTAATACCACGCTCACGCTCTTCTGGTGCATTATCGATTTGGTCGAATGCTTGTGCACTACCGCCGTAAGTCTTTGCCAGTACTGTAGTGATAGCCGCAGTTAGAGTGGTTTTACCGTGGTCAACGTGACCGATTGTGCCTACGTTGACGTGCGGTTTCGTACGTTCAAACTTTTCTTTTGCCATTTCTCTCGTTTCCTAATGTTAAAAGCCCGACCCAAAATAGACCGGACCGAACCTTCAATTTAAATTCTTGATTCGATAATCTTCTTCGCAACCGCCGTTGGCGTTTCCGAATAGTTATAAAATTCCATCGAATATGACGCACGACCCTGCGTTTGTGAACGCAAATCGGTTGCATATCCAAACATCTCTGATAGCGGCACTTTTGCGCGCACAATTTTTACGCCAGCAACGCCATCTTCCATTCCCTCAATCATGCCTCGACGACGGTTTAAATCGCCAACTACGTCTCCCATCCAATCCTCGGGCGTAGTAACTTCCACTTTCATTGTCGGCTCTAATAAAACGGGATCGGCTTCTGCTGCACCCTTCTTAAAACCCATAGACCCTGCGATTTTAAACGCCATTTCAGAAGAGTCAACATCATGATAAGAGCCATCGTATAATGTTACTTTTACATCGAGTACTGGATAGCCTGCCAACACACCACTTCGCATCTGCTCCTGAATGCCTTTATCCACTGCTGGGATATATTCTTTAGGCACCACGCCACCCACGATTTCATTGACAAACTCATAGCCTGAGCCTTCTTCTTGCGGCTCGATTTTCAACCAAACATGGCCAAATTGCCCACGACCACCTGATTGCCTTACAAATTTTCCTTCAACTTCAACAGTCGAGCGCAAAGTTTCTCTGTAGGCTACCTGTGGTTTACCTACGTTGCATTCAACTTTAAACTCGCGCTTCATACGGTCAACAATAATATCCAGATGAAGCTCGCCCATTCCAGAAATAATGGTTTGCCCCGTTTCATCATCTGTTTTCACTTGAAACGACGGGTCCTCAGCAGCAAGCTTGCTAAGCGCTATTCCCATTTTTTCTTGATCTGCTTGAGACTTCGGTTCAACCGCAATTGATATAACAGGATCAGGAAAATCCATACGCTCAAGCGTAATAATATTGTTTGGATCGCAAAGCGTATCGCCTGTGGTTACATCTTTCAAACCAATTGCAGCAGCAATATCGCCGGCCCGAACCTCTTTGATTTCTTCGCGATCTTTGGAATGCATTTGTACGATACGACCAAAGCGTTCTCGCTTGCCTTTAACCGGGTTGTAAACCGTATCTCCCGTTTTTACCACACCTGAGTAACAGCGGAAAAACGTTAAGGTTCCAACAAATGGGTCAGTAGCAATTTTAAATGCTAACGCCGAAAAAGGTTCATTATCATCTGATTTGCGCTGGGCTTCTGATTCGGCTTTATCGTCTAACACACCGGTAATGGCTTTTACTTCTGTGGGTGAAGGTAAATACTGAACAACCGCATCTAAGACGGCTTGCACACCTTTGTTTTTAAACGCGCTTCCACATGTTGCAATTACAATTTCGTTATTTAAGGTACGGGTCCGTAAACCTTGAATGATTTGCTCTTCGCTTAACTCGTCGCCTTCTAAATAAGCGTCCATGAGTTCTTCGTTAGCTTCAGCCGCAGCCTCAATCATTTCGGTACGGAACTGTTGAGCTTTTTCCATCAACTCATCAGGAATATCTTCATAAACGAATGTCATGCCTTTATCTTCAGCATTCCAATTGATGGCTTTCATCTTTATAAGGTCGATGACACCTTTGAATTCTTCCTCTGCCCCAATGTTTAACTGAATGGGTACGCAGTTAGCGCCTAGACGCTTTTTAATTTGAGCAACAACGCGCTCAAAGTTTGCCCCTGCTCTGTCCATTTTATTGACAAAGACCATGCGAGGGACTTCGTATTTATCGGCTTGACGCCAAACTGTTTCAGATTGTGGCTCTACACCTGAAGAGCCGCAAAAAACAACAACCGCACCATCAAGCACACGTAGTGAACGTTCAACTTCTATCGTGAAGTCAACGTGTCCTGGTGTGTCGATGATGTTGATACGGTGTTGATCAAACTGTTGCTGCATACCTTGCCAAAAACAGGTGGTTGCAGCAGAGGTAATCGTAATGCCTCGTTCTTGTTCTTGCTCCATCCAATCCATGGTTGCAGCACCATCGTGTACCTCACCTATTTTATGAGATAAACCTGTATAGAACAAAACGCGCTCAGTCGTAGTGGTTTTGCCAGCATCAACGTGAGCAACGATACCTATATTACGGTACCGTTCAATAGGAGTAGTACGAGGCATAACGGTTTCTGATTCCTTAAACCTTGATTACCAAAAAAGTGCTTACCAGCGATAGTGAGCAAACGCTTTGTTTGCTTCTGCCATGCGATGAACATCTTCACGCTTTTTAACCGCAGAACCTTTGTTATCAGCTGCATCAAGCATTTCTGCAGCTAGACGGTGAGCCATTGACTTTTCACCACGTTTACGTGCAGCTTCTACTAACCATCGCATACCTAAAGCATTGCGACGAACAGGACGAACTTCAACAGGAACCTGATAAGTTGAACCACCCACTCGACGAGATTTAACCTCAACGGTAGGGCGAATGTTGTCCAATGCGTCTTCAAATACATCAAGATGCGATTTGCCAGTTTTTTCAGCAACAATATCAAGTGCGCCGTAAACGATTTTTTCAGCGGTGGACTTTTTACCGTCCAGCATAACCACGTTCATAAACTTAGCTAATAATTGTGATCCGAACTTAGGATCGGGTAGGATTTTTCGTTGTCCTACGACTCGTCTTCTAGGCATTTTAATCTCCGTAGATATTCAGGTATAACCCAAAACAATAATTATTCAGTTTGGCCTTACTAACGGAGTACCGTTAAGACTTAGGCCTTTTTGCACCGTATTTAGAACGGGCTTGCTTACGATCATTTACACCTGCACAGTCTAGTGTGCCGCGTACAGTGTGATAACGCACACCGGGTAGGTCTTTAACACGACCACCACGAATCAATACAACACTGTGCTCTTGTAAGTTGTGACCTTCACCACCGATATACGAAGAAACTTCGAAACCGTTAGTCAAACGTACACGACATACTTTACGTAGTGCTGAGTTTGGTTTTTTAGGCGTAGTTGTATATACACGAGTACATACACCACGACGTTGTGGACAAGCTTGCAGAGCAGCAACGTTGCTTTTTTCAACGGGCTTTCTGCGGGGCTTGCGCACCAACTGGTTAACTGTTGCCATTAACTAGCTCCTGATTAAAAACTACAAAAACCCAACCTAAGTTGGGTCATTCTTCTCGGTTTTATGCTTGACCTTTATTAGCCGAGAACTAATAAAGAAAAACCGCGACCAAAATTTGG
Organism: uncultured Alteromonas sp.; assembly: GCA_964429915.1. GTDB lineage: Bacteria > Pseudomonadota > Gammaproteobacteria > Enterobacterales > Alteromonadaceae > Alteromonas_F. The sequence continues at coordinate 11,070 of CAYSDZ010000056.1, read as the reverse complement.
TCGCGGAATAGTACGGATCATGAACCTAACTGTCAAGATTTATACAATTAACTGTACAAATTTACTCTTGACCGCCTTGTTCTACTTCAGCATTCAGTGCTTCAGAAAGTGCCAGCTCGGCTTCCTCGGCTGAAACTGAAACTTCAGCGAGGTCCATCGCTCTTTGTTCAGCTCGTTTCTGATGATAAGCAAAACCAGTACCCGCAGGAATAAGTCTTCCAACGATGACGTTTTCTTTAAGACCACGCAAATCGTCTTCTTTACCTTGAACGGCGGCTTCTGTTAACACTCGTGTTGTTTCTTGGAACGATGCCGCGGAAATAAACGACTCCGTTGACAACGACGCTTTGGTGATACCCAAGAGTTGAGTTTCATAAAGAGCAGGTAACTTGCCTTGTTTTTCCAACTCTCTATTAGCAATTTTCACCGCTGATACTTCAACTTGTTCACCTTCAAGGAATCGACTATCGCCAGGTGCAGTAATCAAACACTTACGCAACATCTGTCTAATAACAACTTCAATGTGCTTATCGTTTATTTTAACACCTTGTAGTCGATAGACTTCCTGTACTTCGTTAACGATGTAGTTTGAAACAGCACTGATTCCACGTAAGCGCAATATGTCATGTGGTGACTCTGGTCCATCAGCGATAACTTCGCCTTTTTCCACAGATTCACCTTCAAACACGTTGAGCTGACGCCATTTAGGGATCATTTCTTCATAAGGATCGCCATCTTTCGGCGTAATCACTAAACGCTTTTTGCCTTTCGTTTCTTTACCAAAACCAATAGAACCACTGATCTCAGCAAGTATTGCAGGCTCTTTAGGCTTACGAGCTTCAAACAAGTCAGCAACACGCGGTAGACCACCGGTAATGTCGCGTGTTTTCGAGCTTTCTTGTGGTATACGGGCTAATACATCACCCGCATTCGCCACTTTTCCGTCACTTGCTTCAATGGTTGTAAAGCTTGGTAAGCGAATTTCCTGAAGCCCAATTTCATCACTTTCTAGAATGAGTTTCGGCTCTTTTGCGTTAACTTTCGCTAAGTCTTTAACAACAACACGTGTTAAACCAGTTAACTCGTCCTGCTGCATTTCAGTATTAGTATCGTCAATATCAGCAAAACTAATTTTCGCTTCACGTTCCAATACAATTGGGTGACTGTGCGGATCCCAATTAGCGACAATCTCACCTGGAGCAACGCTTGCACCATCGTCAGTCGATAATATGGCACCGTAAGGTACTTTGTACCTTTCTTTTTCACGTCCTTGGGCGTCGATGATGGTAATCTCGGTAGAGCGAGACACAATCACTACCTTGTCGTCTGAATTACGAACATATTTTGCATTGTGTAGCTTGAGGCTACCTTCGCTTTTAACCTGAACGCTATTTTCAGCTGAGGCTCTCGATGCCGCTCCACCAATGTGGAAAGTACGCATGGTAAGCTGAGTACCTGGCTCACCGATAGATTGAGCAGCAATAACACCCACTGACTCACCCATTCCAACAATGTCTCCACGAGCAAGATCACGCCCATAGCATTTGGCACATACACCAAAATCATTGTCACAAGTGATAACTGAACGAACAATAATTTGGTCAACCGAATTCGCTTCAAGCATGTCAACCGTTGCTTCGTCTAGCATGTCGTTACGTCTAACTAATACTTCGTCAGTACCAGGTTTGTACACGTCTTCCGCAGCCACTCGACCCAATACACGCTCACGCAATGGTTCAACAACGTCCCCACCTTCGATTAGTGGTGTCATTGTTACGCCTTCAAATGTTCCACAATCTTCTTGTGTAATTACCAAATCTTGCGCAACGTCAACAAGACGACGAGTTAAGTAACCCGAGTTTGCTGTTTTCAATGCGGTATCGGCCAAACCTTTACGTGCACCGTGAGTAGAGATGAAGTACTGAAGTACGTTCAAACCTTCTCGGAAGTTGGCAGTAATGGGCGTTTCGATAATCGAGCCATCCGGTTTTGCCATCAAACCACGCATACCCGCCAACTGACGAATCTGTGCGGCACTACCACGTGCGCCGGAGTCGGCCATCATGTAGACCGAGTTGAATGAAGATTGCTCTTCTTCTTCACCATCACGGTTAATAATCGTTTCAGTTTTCAGGTTATCCATCATCGCCTTCGCCACTTTCTCATTGGCGTTAGACCATATATCGATAACTTTATTGTAACGCTCACCAGCAGTCACTAGACCGTTTTGGAACTGTTCCTGAATTTCAATAACTTCGGCCTCCGCTGCGTCGACAATCTCTTTCTTGGCAGCAGGAATCACCATGTCGTCTATACCCACCGATGCACCTGCGATCATCGCATAGTGGAAGCCGGTATACATAACCTGGTCAGCAGCAATAACGGTATCTTTCAAACCTAAGGTACGATAGCACGCATTCAGTAGGCGCGAGATCTGCTTTTTACCCATTGCTTGATTGATAATTTCAAACGGTAAGCCCTTGGGTAAAATGAGAGAGAAAATAGCTCGACCCACGGTGGTATCGGTCAATGTGACTCTTTCAGACTTGGTGCCATCCTCAGCGATATCATATTCTGTAATACGTACCTTTACTCTAGAATGAAGCTCTGCGTTACCGGTGCGATAAGCTTTTTCTGCTTCGTGCGGGCTGGTAAACACCATGGCTTCGCCTTTACCGTTTACCTTGTCTCGAGTTAAGTAATAGAGACCCAATACAACGTCTTGAGAAGGCACAATAATGGGTTCACCGTTTGCAGGTGACAATATATTGTTAGTTGACATCATCAAAGCGCGCGCTTCTAGCTGAGCTTCGATAGTCAAAGGTACGTGCACCGCCATTTGGTCGCCATCGAAATCGGCATTGTAAGCCGCACAAACAAGTGGGTGAAGCTGTATGGCTTTACCTTCAATTAGGGTAGGTTCAAACGCTTGAATACCCAATCTGTGAAGTGTTGGCGCTCGGTTAAGCATAACAGGGTGTTCGCGGATTACGTCGTCAAGCACGTCCCATACTTCGGGTGCTTCGCGCTCCACTAGCTTTTTCGCTGCCTTAATAGTGGTAGCAAGACCACGGCCTTCTAGCTTACCGTAAATAAAGGGCTTGAATAATTCCAGCGCCATTTTTTTAGGTAGACCACATTGATGTAAACGTAATGTAGGACCAACGGTAATAACCGAACGACCTGAATAGTCTACTCGCTTACCCAGTAAGTTTTGACGGAAACGACCTTGTTTACCTTTGATCATATCTGCCAAAGATTTAAGTGGGCGTTTGTTGGAGCCGGTGATTGCTCTACCACGACGACCATTATCTAACAGCGCATCAACTGCTTCTTGTAGCATTCTTTTTTCGTTGCGCACAATGATGTCTGGTGCAGCAAGGTCTAATAGACGCTTCAAGCGATTGTTACGATTAATGACTCGGCGATACAAGTCATTCAAGTCTGAAGTCGCAAATCGACCACCATCTAGCGGCACCAATGGACGTAAATCTGGCGGAAGAACGGGCAATACGGTCATGATCATCCACTCTGGTTTATTGCCAGATTGCTGGAATGATTCTAATAGTTTCAAGCGCTTAGTAATTTTCTTGCGCTTCGTTTCAGAATTAATTGACGGTAACTCTTCACGCATAGCAGCAACATCGCCGTCAACGTTCAGCTGAATCAATAACTCAAAAACGGCTTCTGCGCCCATTTTGGCATCGAATTCGTCACCGTGTTCTTCTAATGCATCTAGGTACTCTTCTTCAGTGAGCAATTGCGCTCGCTCAAGCGTCGTCATACCAGGCTCAGTCACTACGTAGCTTTCAAAATACAACACACGCTCTATGTCGCGAAGCGTCATGTCTAACATCAAGCCAATGCGTGAAGGAAGCGATTTTAAAAACCAAATATGAGCAACTGGGCTAGCTAGCTCTATGTGGCCCATTCGTTCACGACGAACTTTGGTTAGGGTAACTTCAACACCGCATTTTTCGCAAATCACACCGCGGTGCTTTAAGCGCTTGTACTTACCGCAAAGGCATTCGTAGTCTTTCACTGGACCAAAAATACGGGCACAAAAAAGACCGTCTCTTTCTGGTTTAAAGGTACGGTAGTTAATTGTTTCAGGTTTTTTTACTTCACCATAGGACCATGAACGGATCATATCTGGCGAAGCAAGACCAATTCGAATATTGTCGAATTCTTCAGTCTTGTTTTGTTGCTTTAGAAACTTAAGTAAGTCTTTCACATTTTTCTCCCAGCGGAGGCAGTTTCTTACAGCTTGGTAAGGCAATCCTTACCAAGCCATCCTGTTTTCATTACACGTAATAAAAGCGCGCTTAATTTTCTTCAAGTTCGATATTGATACCCAAAGAACGGATTTCCTTCAACAATACGTTGAACGATTCCGGCATACCCGGCTCCATTCGGTGGTCGCCATCGACAATATTCTTATACATCTTCGTTCGACCATTCACATCATCAGACTTAACAGTCAACATTTCTTGAAGGGTATAAGCAGCACCATAAGCCTCTAATGCCCACACTTCCATCTCACCGAAGCGTTGACCACCAAATTGAGCTTTACCGCCCAGAGGCTGCTGAGTCACTAAGCTGTAAGAGCCTGTTGACCGCGCGTGCATTTTGTCATCAACCAAATGGTTAAGCTTGAGCATATACATGTAGCCTACAGTCACAGGTCTTTCGAACGCGTTACCTGTACGGCCGTCAAATAAAGTAATTTGACCACTTTCTGGAATTCCGCCTAACTTAAGCAAGTCTTTAATTTCTCGCTCTGTGGCACCGTCAAAGACAGGTGTTGCTACAGGTAGCCCTTTCCTTAAGTGCTCTGCTAAGCGTTTTACTTCGTCATCAGTGAAACTAGCGATGTCGACGTCTTGACGAACATTACCCAGTGCATAGACTTCGGTAAGGAATTCACGTAAACGAGCCACTTCTTGCTTTTCTTTGATCATGGCATCAATTTTAACGCCAATTCCACGAGCAGCCATACCTAAGTGCGTTTCAAGAATCTGACCGATGTTCATACGCGAAGGTACACCTAGCGGGTTAAGAACGATATCTACTGGTTCTCCGTTCTCGTCATACGGCATATCTTCTACCGGTTGAATGGTAGAAATAACCCCTTTGTTTCCATGGCGCCCGGCCATTTTGTCACCCGGTTGAATATGACGCTTAACCGCAAGATACACTTTAACAATTTTAAGCACGCCCGGTGCTAAATCATCGCCTTGGGTAATTTTACGTCGCTTAATTTCGTATTTTTTATCGAAATCAGCTTTGATCTCACTGTGTTGTTCGGCAATTTGATCGAGTGCGTCTTGTGCATTCTGATCCTTAAGAGGAATGTCGAACCATTTTTCTCTTGGAACAGCATCAAGTTTTACTTGGTCAACACCCGATTGCAGCATCAAGCTTAGTGCACGAGCAAAAATACCATCGGCAAGAATTGAGAACTCATCGCTTAAGTCTTTTTTGACTTGGCGAAGCTGCATGTCTTCAATTTCCAAAGCACGCTTGTCTTTTTCAACGCCATCACGAGTGAATACTTGAACATCGATCACGGTACCGTGAACACTGTTTGGCACACGTAAAGACGTATCTTTTACATCAGACGCCTTTTCACCAAAGATAGCTCTCAGTAGTTTTTCTTCTGGTGTCAGCTGTGTTTCGCCTTTGGGTGTCACTTTACCGACCAAGATATCGCCGCCTTTCACTTCGGCACCAATATAAACCACACCCGATTCGTCAAGCTTACCTAACGCAGACTCACCGACGTTAGGGATATCAGCACTGATTTCCTCAGGACCTAGCTTAGTATCGCGAGCAATACAGCTAAGTTCTTGAATGTGAATAGTAGTGAAGCGATCTTCTTGAGCAACGCGCTCAGAGATGAGGATTGAATCCTCAAAGTTATATCCATTCCAAGGCATAAATGCGATACGCATGTTCTGACCAAGGGCTAACTCACCTAAATCGGTTGATGGGCCATCAGCTAGTACATCGCCTACCTCGATAGGGTCGCCAACGTTACATGTCGGACGCTGATTAATACAGGTATTCTGATTCGAACGCGTATATTTAGTGAGATTATAGATATCAATGCCGGCTTCACCCGCCATCATCTCGTCTTCATTCACTTTAACTACGATACGGCTTGCATCTACGTAATCAATCGTACCGCCGCGTTTGGCAACGACGGTTACGCCTGAATCAACGGCTACCGTTTTCTCCATACCCGTGCCCACTAACGGTTTGTCGGCACGTAAAGTAGGAACCGCTTGACGTTGCATGTTTGAGCCCATCAAAGCGCGGTTTGCATCATCGTGCTCTAGGAACGGTATGATACTCGCTGCAATAGACACAATCTGCTGAGGAGACACATCCATATACTTAATGTCGTCTTTTTGCATCAGGGTAGTTTCACCGCGATGACGACATGGAATAAGCTCTTCTAGCAGTTCGCCTTCATCGGTTAATGCAACATTGGCCTGCGCAATCGCGTACTGGCCTTCTTCAATCGCAGACAAGTAATCTATTTCGTCTGTTACCTTACCCTCTTCAACTCGTCGATAAGGTGTTTCAAGAAAGCCAAAATCGTTTGTTCTAGCAAAACTTGATAGCGAGTTAATCAATCCAATGTTCGGACCTTCCGGTGTCTCGATTGGACAAACACGACCATAGTGAGTGGGATGTACGTCACGTACTTCAAAACCCGCTCTTTCACGTGTCAGACCACCCGGACCGAGGGCTGAAATACGGCGCTTATGGGTCACTTCCGACAAGGGATTGTTTTGGTCCATAAACTGAGACAATTGGCTAGAACCAAAGAACTCTTTGACTGCCGCAGATATGGGTTTCGCATTGATTAGATCTTGCGGCATCACAGCATCAAGATCGCCTAAACTCAAACGCTCTTTTACAGCACGCTCTACACGAACCAAGCCCACTCTAAATTGATTCTCTGCCATCTCACCAACAGAACGAATACGTCTGTTGCCTAAATGGTCGATGTCATCCACATCATCTTTTCCGTCACGGATCATAATGAGGCGTTTCATGACTTCGATAATATCGTCTTTATCTAGCGTACCGGCACCCGTCAAGGCTTCTCTGCCAAGACGTCGGTTGAACTTCATTCGCCCTACCGAAGACAAATCATATCTATCTTCTGAAAAGAAAAGGTTATCGAATAAGGTTTCTGCTGCGTCTTTAGTGGGTGGCTCTCCCGGACGCATCATTCGGTAAATTTCGACTAAAGCTTCAAGTCGATTAGTTGAACTGTCAATTCTCAATGTATCAGACATGTATGAACCATGATCTAATTCATTGATATAAAGTGTTTGAAATTGACTAATGCCTTTATCGTTTAAAGCAAGTAGGTTTTCCAAGGTGACTTCGTCGTTAGCATTAACAACCACTTCACCCGAGTCTTCTTCAAAGTAGGTTGAAGCGTAAACACGTCCTACAAGGTACTCTGCAGGAACTTCTAACTCGCTTACATTTGCTTTTTCCAATGCGCGAGTGTGTCTCGCTGAAATACGGCGTCCTGTTTCTACTAATACGTTGCCTTCACCATCGAGAATGTCGAATTGTGCGGTTTCGCCGCGTAAACGGTCGGCAACCACTTCCATCTTTAATTTGTCGCCATCGATACGAATGTCGACTTTGTCAAAGAATACATCCAATATCTCTTCGGTCGTCATTTCCAATGCGCGTAAAATAATAGACGCAGGAAGCTTTCGACGTCTATCTATTCGAACGAATAAATTATCTTTAGGGTCGAACTCAAAATCTAACCAAGAACCGCGGTATGGAATAACGCGAGCATTGTACAATACTTTACCTGACGAGTGCGTTTTACCTTTGTCGTGATCAAAGAACACACCGGGCGATCGATGTAATTGAGAAACAATTACACGCTCCGTACCATTAATAACAAAAGTCCCGTTTTCGGTCATAAGCGGAATTTCGCCCATGTACACTTCTTGTTCTTTGATGTCTTTAACTGTACCTGGTGCAGCTTCTTTATCAAACAACACTAAGCGTAGTTTTACTCTTAGCGGTGCAGAGTAAGTGACGCCTCGTATTTGACACTCTTTTACGTCAAACACAGGTTCACCCAAGCGATAACTTACATACTGAAGTTCGCTATTACCTGAGTAGCTTTTAATAGGAAAAACGGAACGGAATGCCGCTTCTAAGCCATATTGACCATCGGCATCTGCATCGATAAATTTTTTAAATGAATCTAGCTGAATTGAAAGAAGGTACGGAATTTCCAATACCTGGGGGCGTTTGCCAAAATCCTTACGGATACGTTTCTTTTCGCTATAAGAGTAAACCATGGGTTCCTCAGCCTGCTGATTTTAGACCCACTTTGCCGTCTCAATGTATTGAAACAACAAAATTCCTTTGCCTTTTTATGAGGCAATCCTACCACCATACACTATTTTCTAATTAAATATTAGCTAAGCTTTTGGTTTTATTGGCAGAAATTTTCATTTTTTTTTGTGACCCAAGTAAAATGATAAATCTTAACATGTCACAGCGCAAAAAGGCTGGAGGTCAAAAAACCACCAGCCCAAGCCTTTTGAGGCTAGTAACCTTCAAAAAGATTACTTAAGCTCTACTTCAGCGCCCGCTTCTTCAAGCTGCTTTTTCAGCTCTTCTGCTTCGTCTTTAGCAATGCCTTCTTTAATCGCTTTTGGTGCTGATTCGACAAGCTCTTTTGCTTCTTTCAAGCCAAGACCTGTCGCGCCACGTACCGCTTTGATTACTGCAACTTTGTTGCCACCGAATGAAGTCATAACAACGTCGAATTCAGTCTTCTCTTCTGCAGCAGCTTCGCCACCTGCAGCAGGACCCGCTGCTACTGCAACAGCAGCAGTTGCTTCAACGCCGAACTTTTCTTCAGCTGCTTCGATTAGCTCTACCAATTCCATAACTGGCATTTCAGCAATCGCGTTTAAAATATCTTCTTTAGTTAGAGCCATATTCTCTAAACTCCTGGGTTTAAAATGTTAAAAAAATCAATATGCCAAAAACGCCAATTACTTGGTGTCTTTGATTGCCGCCAATACGCGCACAAACTTGGAAGGCACTTCGTTGATTGTTTGAACGAATTTGCCAACCGGTGCTTTGAAGGTTGCAAGTAGTTTCGCAAGCGCTTCGTCGCGGGTCGGTAAAGAAGCTACTGCATCCAATTTTTCAGGACCCAATAAACCACTACCAATCGAAAGTGCAGTTACTTTCAGCTTGTCATTCCCTTTCGAAAAGTCTTTAAAAAGACGTGCTGCACCACCAGGCGCATCGATAGAGAAACCATAGATAAGCGGGCCAGTAAGCGCACTTTCTAAGTCTGCAAACTTGCTATCTGCCAATGCACGCTTTGCCAACGTGTTTCTAACAACGCGTAAGTATACGCCTTGTTCACGAGCTTTAACGCGCAGATCAGTTAGCTCTGCAACTTCCATCCCACGGTATTCAGCAACGGCAACGGATAGAGCTTGAGATGCAACATCACTTACTTCTGCTACGATCTCTTTTTTTGCTGCTAAGCCTAGTGCCACTGAGTTCACCTCTTAAGTTCTAATGCATTTCAATAGAATTGCATTAGTGTTCACAGATTGATGCAAAACTTATGTTTTACACCGCTCTACGGTGTTATTTTCCCCAGAGAGTCTGGTTCGAACCACCGTCTGCGCAGGCATTTCTATTAAGCAAAGTATTTACTTCGCACCTGCGGTCTTGGACGGGAGCTTTACTATAAAGTAAGGCTCCAACCCACATTCTTGCGCTTGTAACGTTAGGCTTACTGACCTACAGATGCTTTATCTAGAGCCACACCTGCGCCCATCGTTGTGCTTAAACTTATTTTCTGGAAGTAAGTTCCTTTCGCTGAAGAAGGCTTCGCTTTTTTCAAAGCTTCCAACAACGCTTCCAGATTTTCTTGAATTTGATTTGATTCGAACGCTATTTTGCCAATGCTTGCGTGAATAATACCATTCTTATCATTTCTGTATCGAACCTGACCTGCTTTCGCATTTTTAACCGCTTCAGCAACGTTAGGCGTTACCGTACCTGTTTTGGGGTTAGGCATTAGGCCACGTGGACCAAGAATTTGACCTAACTGACCAACAATACGCATAGCATCTGGACTTGCGACCACTACGTCAAAGTTCATTTCGCCTTTCTTAACTTGTTCAGCAAGGTCTTCCATACCTACGATATCAGCACCCGCCTCTTTCGCTGCTTCTACATTTGCGCCTTGAGTAAATACAGCTACACGTACTTCTTTACCTGTGCCATTTGGTAGTACAGTAGCACCGCGCACGTTTTGATCAGATTTCTTAGCGTCAATACCAAGATTTACTGCAACGTCTACGCTTTCCGCAAACTTTGCTGTGGCAAGCTCTTTCAATAACGCGACTGCCTCATTGATTTCATATTCTTTAGTTGCGTCTACCTTCTCGCGGATGGTACGCATGCGTTTAGTTAGTTTTGCCATCCGATTAGTCCTCTACGTTCAAGCCCATGCTGCGAGCCGAACCCGCAATTGTACGAACCGCTGCATCTAAATCAGCAGCTGTTAAGTCTGGTTCTTTCGTCTTTGCGATCTCTTCTAATTGAGCGCGAGTCACTTTGCCCACTTTCTCTGTATTAGGACGTCCAGAGCCGCTCTTGATACCCGCAGCTTTCTTTAAAAGAAATGAAGCAGGTGGTGTTTTTGTTTCAAACGTGAAAGAACGATCTTCGTATACCGTAATTTCTACTGGTACTGGCGCGCCTTTTTCTAAACTTTCTGTTTTTGCGTTAAACGCTTTACAGAATTCCATGATATTTACACCATGTTGACCTAAGGCAGGACCAACTGGAGGACTAGGATTAGCAGCACCTGCCGCAACCTGAAGCTTAATTAAGCCCGTTACTTTTTTAGCCATGTTAATGCTCTCTTTTGTGGGTATAACGCCTTGCAAATACGAGACTATTTGCTCAAACGGCTTCCCGTTCAATAATTCAGGGCCGCGAAGTATAGAGGATGATTAAATGTTGTGCAAGGGG
>CAYSDZ010000055.1:0-15719 GCA_964429915.1 uncultured Alteromonas sp. | reverse complement strand
ACTAATGCGCGTACCCGTAAAGGTCCTCGTAAGCCAATTAAGAAGTAAGCGGGGGATTAAGTTATGGCAAAGGCACCAGCTCGTAGTACGCGCAAACGCGCTAAACGTCAGGTTGCAGACGGTATGGCTCATATCCATGCGTCTTTTAACAATACAATTGTGACGATCACAGACCGCCAAGGTAATGCACTAGCATGGGCGACATCTGGAGGTTCAGGTTTCCGCGGTTCGCGTAAATCAACTCCGTTTGCTGCACAGGTTGCTGCAGAGCGTGCAGGCGTTGCTGCACAAGAGTACGGTCTGAAAAATCTAGAAGTATTTGTAAAAGGTCCCGGTCCTGGTCGAGAATCGGCTATCCGTGCTCTGAATGCTACTGGTTATAAGATCACAAACATTACCGATGTGACACCTATCCCTCACAACGGTTGTCGTCCACCGAAAAAACGTCGCGTTTAATCGACGGACTGTTGGAGAAAGAACATGGCAAGATATTTGGGTCCAAAACTCAAACTTAGCCGTCGCGAAGGAACAGATTTGTTCTTGAAAAGCGGCGTTCGCGCACTAGACTCTAAATGTAAAGTCGACTCTGCGCCTGGTCAGCATGGCGCCCGTCGCGGTCGTTTGTCTGACTACGGTGTACAGTTGCGCGAAAAGCAAAAAGTACGTCGTATGTATGGCGTATTGGAAAAGCAATTCCGTAACTACTATAAAGAGGCAGCGCGCCTTAAAGGCAACACAGGTGAAAACTTGCTACAGCTTTTAGAGCAGCGTCTTGATAATGTTGTTTATCGTATGGGCTTTGCTAGCACACGTGCTGAAGCGCGTCAGTTGGTGAGTCATAAGGCTATTGTAGTAAATGGTCAGGTTGTGAATATCCCTTCATTCAATGTGGCAGCTGATGATGTTGTGTCTGTCCGCGAGAAGGCGAAAAAGCAAGCTCGTATCGTTGCAGCGCTTGAGTTATCTGATCAACGCGAAAAGCCAACTTGGATAGAAGTAGACAGCAACAAAATGGAAGGCACTTTCAAGCGTGTTCCCGAGAGAACTGACTTGTCTGCCGAAATTAACGAACAGTTGATCGTCGAACTTTACTCTAAGTAATTTTATTACTTTAAAGAGCGAAGTTAACTAAAGAGGAAACATTGTGGGTTCTGTAACTGAATTCTTAAAACCGAGATTAGTAGAAATTGAGAACGTTTCACCAACTCGTGCGAAAGTAACCCTTGAACCATTAGAGCGTGGCTTTGGTCATACTCTTGGTAATGCGTTACGCCGTATTCTTTTGTCTTCAATGCCTGGTTGTGCTGTGACAGAAGTTGAAATTGATGGCGTTTTGCACGAGTACAGCACTAAAGAAGGTGTTCAAGAAGACGTAATCGATATTTTGCTTAATCTAAAAGGTTTAGCAGTTAGCCTTGAAGGCAAAAATGAAGCCACTCTAACGTTGGTAAAGTCGGGAGCGGGTCCTGTTGTTGCTGGTGATATTCAGCACGATGGTGACGTTGAAATAGCAAATCCTGAGCACGTTATTTGTACTTTAACCGGCGAAGCTGAGCTAAGCATGCGCATTAAAGTAGAAATGGGACGTGGTTATGTACCTGCGGCTACCCGTCGTTCCTCTGAAGAAGATGATCGACCTATCGGTCGTTTACTGGTTGATGCTTCATACAGCCCAGTTGAGCGTATAGCATATTCTGTTGAGTCTGCTCGTGTTGAACAACGCACAGATTTAGACAAATTGATTATTGATATGGAAACAAACGGAACGTTGGACCCTGAAGAGGCAATCCGCCGTTCTGCCACTATTCTAGCTGAGCAATTAGACGCATTCGTTGAATTGCGCGATATCTCAGTGCCAGAACAGAAAGAAGAGAAGCCGGAATTCGATCCCATTCTTCTTCGACCTGTTGATGATCTAGAACTTACTGTACGTTCTGCAAATTGTCTGAAAGCCGAAGCTATCCAGTATATTGGTGATTTAGTACAACGCACCGAGGTAGAGCTACTTAAAACGCCGAACCTTGGTAAGAAGTCGTTGACTGAAATTAAAGATGTGCTTGCTTCTCGTGGGTTATCTCTAGGTATGCGCCTAGAAAACTGGCCACCAGAAAGCATCGCTGACAGAGATTAATCTTTAGAAGGATAAGACTATGCGCCATCGTAAGAGTGGTCGTCAGTTGAATCGCAACAGCAGCCACCGTATTGCTATGTTCAAAAACATGGCCGGTTCATTGGTTAAGCATGAAGTGATTAAAACAACGGTACCTAAAGCGAAAGAATTACGTCGCGTTATTGAGCCTCTTATCACACTGGCAAAGAAAGATAGCGTAGCTAACCGTCGTTTAGCTATGGCTCGCACAGGTGACAAAGAAGTAGTAGGTAAATTATTTAACGAACTTGGTCCGCGTTACGAAACTCGCCCAGGCGGTTACATTCGAATTTTGAAATGTGGCTTCCGTGCGGGTGACAACGCGCCAATGGCATTCGTTGAGCTTGTAGACCGCCCTGAAATCGAAGAGGTTGAGGAAGCGGAAGAGATTACAGAAGAGTAATCTGAGAGCTAACTTTTAAAAACCCGGCTTTTGTCGGGTTTTTTGTTTTAGATTTGTACTTGATCAATATCTTTTTTCGTTCCATAAAAAAGAGAATATCGCTCTCTTATTCTAAATTTAGTAATAGCTATGTGAGTTTCCTTTAAAAACCTATCCAGATTTTCCTCTTTAGTATCTATTACAATACTTTCATTGCTTCTGGTGTAGCTGATATAACAAAATAATTATTTTTTAAATCGAAAGCAACATAGCCTAAAAAACAATCACAAAATATCTATCGAAAGGTCTAATTTTGGCCTATTCTTATTGAATAAACATCTGTATGGATATTGGCTCGCTATGGGACCGTTTAATTTTACGTCTGAAAATAAAGTCGATGCGAAAAAAAACATCGCTAAAACAGAATCGTCAGCCCCCGCACACCCTTCACCTAAACCTGAGGTAAAAAGCATCGTGGAAGAACATGAATTCGACCAACAGTCTGGTCATTTATATTTTACCGAAAGCGATTTAAACCGAATCTTAAATAATTTAGACGTATTAAGAGACAAAGTGTATCCGAACACGGTTCAAGAAGATGTTGTCGCAAGGGAAAAGCCTCATTTTCCATCAGTGTGCTTGATAGGTTTAGGCCGCTGCGGTTCGAACATCGCTTTGGATGTCGCAGCCTTAGTTTACAACGCGAGAAAGTACTATCTCAGTGAATTCAACAGTGAACAAGCGAGAAATAAAAAAGAGTCACTGTCATCGCCTACACAGTGGCTTCAAAAAAATTTACATCTAGATCGTACCCCGAAAGCCAAGCCGGTTTTTCTCATTGAACCTTTAGTTATGCTAGGGGATTTAGATAAAGACATTGCAGGTCGAATACAGTTTTCATCTAAAGGTGTCAGCAATGAGTTTTTAGAAGAATACAACAAACTGAAAGTAATGGATTTGTCGGAAGTGCATGCCGGAGGCGCGGGTAATGCGCCTATATTGGGTCAATATTTGGCTAAAATTATTCTCAATAAAGAAACTGAGAATTTTAGTAATGCCGATTGGAAATTCATTCACTCTTATCTTATTGATTCCTGTGGCATCAAGGCCAACCAGTCCAGATTGTACTTTTATATTTTCAGTGCGGGAGGGGGTACAGGCTCGGGCATGGCGTCAGAATTCGGTTTGGCTCAGCAAAACTCCTACATGAAGAAAACCTTTGCTGTTGCGCCTGAGCAAGTTGAACACGCGAATCAATCGTTTGTATTTGAACCCATTTTTTCCTGCGGTATTTGTATTTTACCTAACTTATCGGACCCTAGCGTTTCGATGTCTGAGGCCCTGCATATCAATGCAGGTAGACTACTATGCAAGTATTTATCTGAGGAATGGCTGTTTTCTCACCACATCAGCAATGAAGTAAGTACTTCGGACAACATTTGCGAAAGCATTCGTCCTTGGAATGCGATGATGTTAATTTCTAATGATATTATGCGTTATGCCGAGGAAAGTGATAAGGATGGAGAGCGCAAACACATCGACGTAAACGCCATGGAGGCGTATGCGAACCAATATATATCTCAGCAGATCTTTAATATTCTAACGGCTCAGGCGGTAACAACCGATTACGATCAAAACTATTTTCATCGGGCAGGTATAGATATTGGCGAAACCATTCGCCTAGACGCAAATGACCTGTTTATGAGTTTAGCCGGTCCTGTTGCGGTAGCTTATGCTGAATCTGTCGTAGACATCGATGCAAGCAATAAAGAGAATGCAGGTAAACTATTTGGGGCTGGTACATCCAATCTTGATATTGATGAACTGTTTTTCCGATCAATTGATTTACCGCACTTCAATGAGAAAACTCAAGCCATTGAAGGGGTAAGCTTATTACCTATTGAGTCACATCGATATCGAAGTGCCTTAGAAAAATATAAAAACAGTGGCTTTGACCCTCAACACCTACGCGATCTACATTTCTTCAAAAATTGCTCTTCCGTGGTATCCATTATATCGCTTCCCAAAGACTACAAATTGTCTTATCTGGATTTAAACCGCTTAAAAACGCATTTGAATGGTTTGTTCCCCAATACTACTTTAAAGCGTTATGCCTTAGTGATCGGCGCATCATCTAATTTATCGTTGACCACGCTAATCGCAAAAAGTCCTTGCTTAAGTGATGACTCACTTACGCTTTTAGCCTCTTACATTAAGCGTTGCTTTGCAAAAGATCAGTACCGCTTTGATGCAACCTTAGATAAAGCACTGATTCGGTTTATTGCAGCAGATGAATTTGATGAATCCGAACTCGATTCGATGTTGAATCAGTTTGAAAACCCAGCAAAAATTCTCGATACCAATTGGTACGCGATTAAACCCATGTACGAGAAAAAATATCGGGAAATTATTCGCGAGAAAGAAAAATTCACGTCTATAAACGATATACGTTTGTCTGTTGATTCCGTAAAAGGAGCCATTCATTACTTGCGTGAAGTTTATCGACATAGGATCAGCAAAACGCAAATGATATCGCTCAATAGCCCAAGTGCGATAACTTTGTCTGATCCTCACGAAGAAAGTTAAGCTGTTAACTTTTTACGCTTAGAAATTTAGATGCCACTATGATTTTAGAGGACGCCTTACACGAAACATTACAGCGTATAGAGCGCAAAGAAAGTTTTGTTTTGAATATTACCGCAGCGTGGTGCCCCGACTGTACGGAGCGCCAAGCACCTAATCTACCCGATTTTGCTGCATTGCTAGATTCTGTCGGTTTATTGCTAGTCAACCTTGAAGTACAAAAAGAACGCCGTGTATTCCTTTCGCCTGAACACCACGATTTTGTAGAGACTTTAGGCGGCCACGGTTTTCCTCGAACCGTGTTGTTTGTGCAAGGTGAGGCGGTTGATAGCGACAATGTAGAAGTGTTAGATGAAGCATCCTTGGCAGAGCTAGCCCAGCGATTTTTGCATATTTTGTCGGCTAATCGACTCTAAAGTTTTGACATTCCCCACGGGCGCTTGTATGGTGCGCTCGCGCATTTAGGTGCCTACCGATTGGGTATACATCAATCTGGGTAGAGTTAAATGGGAAGTGAGGTAATAGTCCTCCGCTGCCCCCGCAACGGTGTTCCTTAATAGGTAAGCCCGATACCAGCCTAAGTTACTACACTCTCTAACCAAATGAAGCGGCGGGCTTCAATTTTAAGGAATATCATGAAACCACATAGTTTGGCAATGGCGATAGCCTTGTCTGTCGGTGCGCAATGCGCGCAGGCTAATTCAGAATCTCAGCAATCAAGCCAAAATAGTATTGAACGCTTAACCATTGTATCAAGCCGATTTGCAACCCCCATCCGTGAGTTGACTACTTCTGTTAGCATCGTCACCGAAGAAGACATTAAAGCTAGAGGCTATGTGAATTTAGCTGATGTGCTTGAAGTTCAGCCTAGTATCAATGCAAATAATAGTGGTGGTCTTGGCACAGCCTCGGCCTTGCGTATTCGTGGAGAAGAGGGCTTTCGTACTCAAATTCGTATAGACGGTGTTGAAGTGTCTGATCCCACCGGCGTACAAATTGGTCCACAAGTGGGGCAGTTGCAAAGTGCCAATGTGGGGCGCGTTGAAATTTTACGCGGCACGCAAGGTTTTGCCTACGGGGCTGATGCAGGCGGTGTTATTAATGTGCAAAGTCGTAGCTACAGCGAAACATTAGCAGGATCGTTGGCTACGGAATATGGCCGTTTTGATACCGTTAATGTAGTCGGTGATATCGGTGGGCAAACCGATAAGTTTGATTACTATTTAGGAGTATCAGACTTTAAAACCAATGGCTTTAATTCTCGCGAAAACGACGAAACACAAGATAACGACGGGTTTGATAACACCACAGCCCACTTGCGTGTAGGCTACGCGCTTAGTGATAATTTTACGTTTGGTTTGGTAGGGCGAACTAATAGAGGCGAAACAGAGTTTGATAGCTGTGGTTTTGGAGCGACAGCAAGCAATGATTGCCAAAGTACCTTTGATCAAGACAATCTGCGATTACACGCGAACTATGCGACTGAACAAAGTGAACATGAATTGGCGTTCAGCAAGACATTTGTATCACGTGATTTCTTTAATCAAAATGCTCTGACGTTTTTTACAGAAGGTACGTTGGAACGGCTGGAATATGTAGCAAAGTCAAAACTCGATGAACGCTCAAATCTGATTTACGGTTTCGACTGGAAACAAGAAAGTATCACGACTACCGATACCAGTAGAAACAATCGCGGTTATCACTTTGAATATCAGGCCGAGCCAGTCGACAATGCTTTTCTGACCGCAGGTGCAAGGTTGGATGACAACGATGATTTTGGGACCCACGTAAGCTACCGTGTGAGTGGTGCTTACATTGTGCCTGTTGAGCAAGGCGAATTTAAAGTACGCGGTGCGTTTGGTACCGGATTTAGAGCACCTAGTTTGTCAGAGCTTGATTTTAACCGAGGTCCCTTCGCGTTCCCTCCCGCTGTGAACGTAGAGTTAACGGAAGAAAATTCACAAGGCTATGAAGTCGGTGTGCATTATACTGATAACACAGGATCTTCATTGGAGGTGGTGTATTTTGATCAGCAAATTGAGGATGCAATCTTCTTTGATTTGGCGAATTTTTCAGGGTATCTGCAAGACGAAGGGATCACCGATTCGCAAGGCGTAGAGTTAATTGGTAATTGGTTAGTGACAGAAAGCGTATCGCTATACGGCAACTTTACCTACAATAAAACGACTCAAGCTGACGGTAGTCAACGTTTACGCCGTCCGGCTCGACTGGCAAATATGGGTATGCGTTTCTTGGGTGAAACACTGACTTACAACGTGAACGTGCGCTATGTTAGCGAAACACAAGACATAGCCAATCAACAGATAGATGACTTTGTGGTCATTGATATCAGTGCACGCTATGCCCTATCTGAAAAGATAGAAATCTATGCGCGCGTGGAAAATCTGTTTGATGAAGGCTACAGAGAAATTGCTGGTTTCAATACCGCAGGTGCGGCTCCTCATTTGGGTGTTCGCATTCAGTTTTAAGGCATAAAGTGGTACCTTTTTTTTTGAAGGTACTATTTATTCTAGTTATCAGTCTGAAAAGCAAATTCCTAACCTTTCAAGCTTTCAGTCACATCATGCATCGCGTCTGATAAGGCTTGAAAAGAAGATTGTAAGTCGTCCATTGTCTTTTTCGCATTTCCCGCTGACACCTCACTTGCTTTTACGTTTTCGAGGCTTTCCGACATATTACTTACGGCTAAGCTTACAGAGCTTTGAATAGTACTAATGACGTTAGATATTTCAGCGGTAGCTTCAGACGTTCGCATAGATAATGTACGTACCTCGTCAGCAACAACAGAAAACCCTCTTCCATGTTCGCCTGCTCTGGCAGCCTCAATTGATGCGTTCAGTGCTAGTAAATTGGTCTGATCTGCAATACTTTGAATGGTATTGACGATTTTACCTATTTGAGACGACTGCTCGCTTAATGCATGTATATGGTCGTTTGATTTTGATACGGTAGCCGTCAGTGTGTTCATTTCTTGAATGGTTGAGTCAATCAGCTCTGCGCTATCAGCGGCGACTTGACCAGCATGCTTTGACACCTCTACCGCTTCGTTGGCTTTGCTGAGTCCTTTAACTGTTTTACCTACGCTGTCTGTTACGTCTTGAGCGAATTTAACCACTTTTATCAGTGTGCCGTCAGTATCATAAACCGGGTTATAAGTCGCACGTATCCACACACTGTTTCCGTTTTTATCAAAACGTTCAAAATTACCCGTAAAAAACTCGCCTTGCTGTAACTGCTTCCAAAAGTCCTGATACTCGTTTGAAGAAGCGTAATCGCGGTCACAAAATATTTTATGATGCTGACCTACTATTTCAGACTTTGTGTAATTCATAGCATTTGTGAAGTTTTCGTTGCAGTCTAAAATAATGCCTTGCGGTGTAAACTCAATAATGGCCATAGAACGATCGAGTGCTTTAAGCTTGGCAGCGATTATTTGCTCTTCTACTACCTTGGTAGTAATGTCGGAAGCCAGTTTAATAATGCTACTCACCTTATTGCTGCTGTCTTTTATTGGGCTGTAGATGGCTTCTAGCCATAATAGATTACCGTTTTTATCCCTGCGCTTAACTCGGCCAGAAAAATGCTTGCCTGCTTTCAGATTGTCCCAAAGTTGCTTGTATTCATTCGATGCAATCGTGCTGTCGTGACAAAAAATACGATGGTGTTTGCCTTCAATGTCAGACTTTTTATAGTGCGTCGCACTTTCAAAGTTTTTATTGCAATCTAAAATGATACCGTCTGGGGTAAATTCGATCCTTGCCATGGCAGAATCGATAGATGCTTTAAGGCGGTCAAAGTTTGATTGTTCATTTTCATTATGTGCTTGTTCAGACACTTTTTGTTTTGCTTTGAAAAACATTAACCTACCTCTACACGTGTCGTTCAAAAACAGGGTTACTTTTTATGGTAAAAAGTATGGAAGATCTTTTAAATAAAATCCAATTATTCAATTCGTCGTACAAACTGATGGAAGCTTACGGGTACGCTAAATAACCCTCACGTATGCGCTGAGGATGGTCGCCTACATCAATTCTGGCTACCTCCTTGGCTTGCTTGTAATGAATGACCGACACCGTATCGGTTTCGCTCCACGAAACAAAACAGTGCTCCCCCGTTTTATCGGTGACGACCCAGTAAGGTTTTTTGCCTAGTCCCTCCAAGATTGTGTAGCGTTCAGATTGCCTGTCGACAATGGCAACGTAATCATCCATTGTTCCTGCGACGCAAAGTGAAGCATCGTCAGAGCTAATGGCTAAGCCATGATGCGCGGAATCATTCACATATTGCGTCTTAGGCAGCGTCGTTTTTTTGGGTAAATCGAATTTTCGGGTTATGTTGCCGGTTGACATGTGGTATTCAACAAAACCATGTAAAAAAGACAGTTGAAAGTAAAAATATTCCTCATCGCTAGTATGAGCCATTGGTCTCACTGCTGGGCTAGTATGCTCCATCCCTGCGGCATCGAGTTTGTCGCGCATATCAAATTGTTCAACAATGGAGTAGTCTTCGGTGTTAACCACCATAACGCGGCGTTTACCTTTTAACAGCCAATCGCCTTTTATATCAAATGGCGAGAAAACATTGCCAATGCTAGCGTGAAACAAGCGCTTCCCGTCTTTCGAATACACATTTTCATGCGGTGAATCACCACTGGGAAACTGTGCAACTTCTTTACCCGTTTCAACGTCTATAATATGTACGAGATCGCCTGTTGACGCTGAAACGGCAACGTGTTTCCCATCAGGAGACATCGCCATATGATCAGAACGAAAACCGGCGACTTCAAAACGCCAGATAATATCACCTGTTGCGGTATCAATAGCCACAACATCGGCAAAACTAGGGCGAGAGACAATGAGTCGTTTACCATCTAAAGAGCTGTACATGTCGTCTACAAATTGGTCGTTGCCTTCGCCTACGAGTTGCCGAATGCCATAAAATAATAGGCGTCCCAAAAACATCGAACGTATCTCTCGTAATCGCTCAAGTTTGTCTGGTATGCCGTTGATCACCCCCATTTTTTCGTAACTGTCGGCACTGATCACAGTGATCGTACCTTGCCAATTGTTACCGACAAAAATGACGTCTTTTTTATTGCTTGAATATAAATTGGAAACTGTACGGTTATCGCGATCAAGTAGCGGAAATGTGGTGAGAGTAGGAGAGGAAAGTTGTCTTTCTGCTTTCTCGATAAGCGTATCCAAACTATGTAGGGAAATAAATTGAAGGGCAACAAAACAAATTGTGATAGTAATTAAACCGCCAACTACGCAGTAACGGGCACATTTCATAAAACAGACTCGGACAGGATTTGTTAATGAAGAGTAACAAACCTGCCCTACTATGAAAATGGAATTATTTTCGGCACGGATTAAACACTTTTGCCTTAGGTATGCTTAATTTCCCAATCTAAAGTCTAACTGAACGGTTTGTTGTTCAGCTGTCACTACTTGACCATTTTCAAACTTTGGTGCGTAGCGCCATGCACTTAATGCTTCCTTAGAAGCGTTAATAAATCCGTTACCGCCTTTTGAGTCTAAAACGTGTATGTTTGTTACGAATCCACTGGGCGTAATATCGAAAGCCATTTTCACCCAACCTTCCTTACTAGCTCGCGCTGCGGATACTGGATATTGGGGATTTTTCCTAAATAACGGAACGGGGTCAATGTTGTCGTTCCAAGGAGTCATCTTGCCAATGGCTACGCAGTGTTCAGTTGCTTGGTCAGATTTTGCTTTCTGTTCATATAGCCCTACCAAATTAGCATGTGAGGAAAGTTCATAGGGGTGAGAAAAATCTGCTGCTTCGTCAAAAATTCTCACAACAGACTCAAATTTTTCTATCGATTTACTGGTTTTGTTGTCTAAACGATAAAGCTTGGCTAAATAAAATTGGACTTCACCCGTTCTCACATCTTTTTTGCCCACTTCTTCAAGTAATTTCTGCTCGAAATTTTCAACATATTTTGTCATTGAGCGAGTGGATATTCCCAATGTTCTTGCACTTTGTGCAGCTTTAATAAATTGAAAATGTATGTTGAGTGCTTGTTCGGGGTATTTTTCGCCTAGCTTCTTTGCGCGTTTCATAAGGTCTTTAAAATCCCTCTGATAGCGAGAGGCTTGTCGAGAGCTCTGAGTTCTGCCTAAGCTAATTAACTTTTGTAAACCAAGCTCGAACGTTTCTAGAGAATCTTCTCCAAATACCGATTCGTATTTGTCGTAAATTTCAGTATAAATCTTTAACGCTTTGTCATAACGCTTGTTCTCTAGATATGCATTAGCCAAATTGAATTTCAAATTAAGTGCATTTTCACTGTCAGGAGCATACTCTGTGGAACCTAACGTTACCGCGCGCTCTGCATATTTTACAGCGGCCTTGAGGTCGCCAGTATTGTAAGCGCTTT
The DNA here is from genome assembly GCA_964429915.1 of uncultured Alteromonas sp. Lineage (GTDB taxonomy): Bacteria > Pseudomonadota > Gammaproteobacteria > Enterobacterales > Alteromonadaceae > Alteromonas_F. The sequence continues at coordinate 4,181 of CAYSDZ010000055.1, read as the reverse complement.
GGTATTTTTCATAGACACCTTTCAGCGTTTCAGCTTGAATTGAGAAAGAAACCAGAATTAATAGGAAAATAAGCTTTATCCGTAACATGGGGAGTCCTTTTTTGTATAAATGTAAAAAATGTAAGTGATGATTTAACATCTCACATTATATTATTGTATTATTTTCGAGCGTTGGGTCAAGGGATACATTTTGTTATCAATGATTACCTCAATCTACACTATAACTTAGTTTGTAGAGACATATATCAAAGAAGTGTTAAAGCAATTAATTTCACCCAGTGAAAAGGATAAGGCACGAATATGACAAGCAAAGACCAATTTTATTTGGACGAGAAGTATATTGGTAAAGACCTTTCATTCTTGCAGGCCAGTTGTCTTCATGCTGTTAGCTTGTCTTTTATGATTGCATCCATATCAGTCTGTATGTCGGTTTTCAGCAGAGGTATATTCAACGAGTTTGATATGACGTTGGGATATGAGGACTTGGGGACTTGGTTTAAATCCTTTGGCATTTGTTTGTGTTTTATACTTTTGCTGAAGCTACTCACAGCTTGCTTTCCAGTCGCCAGATCAACAATAGCGCCAATTATAATAACTTTGTTAGTTGTCACGATCATGGCAGGCGTTTCATTTTTTAGGCTTAATAATGTAGGTTTGTTTAGTCAAAGCGAACCTGATAAGGGACAATTGGAAATTTGGAATAATTGTACAGACAGTGCTGCTGAATTTGGGCAATGCGATTATTCCAACTTGAATGAAAATGAACAAAGCTCTAAAGAAACTGAAAGTATACTTCAAATAGACGATGTTTCCGATGAAACGTTCTTTGGGAAGACCGCTGAAGACATATCGCAAATGTCAAAAAAAGAGTTATTTGAGTTCGTATTTAATGCTACCAATGGCTCGATAGATTTGGAAAATAGAACTCAATCAATAATTGATTCTTTTAAGGAAACTGCGTCTGGGACTAAACAAGTAATTATTGAGAGCGAAGAGGATATAGCCAAATTCTTGGCAACATTCGATGAAATGAAGGCTAGGAACCCGTCTCAGGCAAATATATATCTGGCGCATGCACTAAAAGATGGTCTCCCTTTTTCATCAGTTAAAGATATCGTAAATAAAGGCACGGATTTGACTGCACTCCACGTCTTTGTGTTAGCTTCTAAAATCAATGTAGACCAAATAAAGGAGTTAGAAAATTCTGGAGTCGATATTGCCGCTACAACCAGCACTGGTAGTAACATGCTCATCAGATCTCTATCCAACCGCAAATTTCCCGAGGTTTTCGATTATTTACTGCAACACGATGCTTTAGTTTTTCCAGAAAACACAGATGTTTTAAAAGAAGTGATGGAACAGTCGGCGTGGTTAGATAGAGATATTTCTTATGTCGAAAAACTGATAAATAGGGGAGTGAAAGTATCAGCTGAGACAAAAAAATGGGCCGAAAAAGATTTAAAAGACATAAACGAGGAGTATTATGCCTCGATTAAACACTTACTCATATAGCAAAAAAATATTTCAAAAGATTGGATGGCAAAACGAAAAACTCTACTTGTAATGCTATACATGGTGGAGAGTTTACAAAAATAATTTGTACGCTGGCTAAATGCTCTCCTAACAAGTTGATCATGTTTGTAGGAAGAATTGTTGATTATATGATATTGGTTTTTATCGTGAATGGAATCCATATTTTGTTCAACGGCCCCTATGACATTAAAATTGAGGGAGTACGGATTTTAGTGATAGGGACTACGATAGTTGCGGTCTTCTGTTCCTCATTTATCGCTCTTAGTATGTATGTTACAGAAGCAAAAAAGTTGGAGGCCTACAAAAGGGGGGTGTGTGATGGAGTTACACAAATGCTGATTGTTTGTTCTATACTGATCGCATCTCCCATAATATATGACTTGTACAGTATCGAAAACGCCAATGTGAGGCAGGAATGCGGCGAAGATTGCATAGAAGTATCATCAAATGAAATCACGCAAAATGTGAAAAGCAAGGAAGAGCTATCTTACGACAGACAATCAAGCGGTAGCGCTCTAAAAGCTCTAGTTAAAGATCAATTGGGAGTCAGTTTCACGCAAGAAAGCACTTTAGGCGCAACCGTCGATAACACTGCTATTGAACAGGCAATATTTGTTCCGACTGACGACTTCAATACGCTGCTCAGCCTTTCTAGATAAGCCTTCCCAAGAGGCGGCTTGTAATACATAGACGTATGATTAAAGGGAGTTCCAGAAAAAAATGAAAAAGGTCTTATACCTGCTCGCACTAGTATTGATTTGCACTTCGTGTCTTTTGTTTTTAGTAAGGTCTGACCAAAATCTTTCAACCACAGATGGGGAAAGGTTAAGTAACAGCGGTTCTGAAGTTTTATCCACACCGAAGGGTTTGAATGCAGGCGATGAGGAAGGGCCGTCGGAAGAAACGGAAGATGCGTCCGAAAAGATAATGAAAGAGATCAATCAGCTGAAAAATGAAATTGCTCAGGGTATAGTGCAAATCTACAATATTACTGGCTCAAAAGGCGATAACTCCATGAGTTACTCAGACGACTGGTGTAGAGCATCGGAAGATTTGGATGAAGCCAGTCAGTTGTTCGCAGAACAAACGAGAAAAGAAATGTTTTTTGTGTTAGGCGACATCGATCCTCCAGATAGTCGTGTTGAGGAGTTTGCTTTAAAAATGGACGTTATTCCTCCGGATATTGAATCTAGCGACGGATATGAGCATATACGTTGGTATGAGTCTGCTGATAGGGAAACAATAGAGCACTTAGCTGCCCAAGATGATGTATTTGCTTTAAGAGCCATCGTAAAAGATGCAAACTCTCGGTTCGATTCGGCAGATAAAGACCGTGCTGCGAGAAAACTTTTACTGCATGGTGATACAAAAGTAGGGTTACAACATCTTATCTATCACTACCTTGCTGCATCGAGTACCGATTTAGCATTTGATGAAAATAACAGCGGGAGGGAAATGTTAATTAACGCACTGATTTATTTAGAATTTTCAATGCTGAGGGGGGATTTTGAGAATGTTGGTATCTACGCAAGATATTTGCAAAGCGATGAAAATATCAGAAAAGTTGTTAGAAGCATTTCGAGCGATGAGTACAAGGAAGTAACTGAACAGGCTAGTCAAATTTTAAATCAGATAGAGCGTAGACGCTCTGAGAGAGGTTTACCCAGTTTAGATGAGCTTGTTGATGAAAAAATTGTTTCGGTAGAGCGAGACATTTCAATGTTTTTTCTACATGATCTTTACCCAGATTTTTTCAACGATACGCTTCTTTCGCCTGTATGGCAGCGAGAATATCTCAAGGAAACTGATTGTTTACGGAGACAATTGGCTATGGATAGCTTCCTTGTAAACGAGGTTCCTAAAATAGGGCGGCAAATTGAGAAACTCCAAGACCAGTTGCCATAGGGTAACTTACGGGTAAAAGACTCAATGATTAGGGGTTGTTTAAACTAACCAGGAAATAAAGATGAGGGTTTAATTACTCTTGTTAGCATAGGTCTGGCGATGAGATAGTAATTGGTAGTGCTACGCTAGCTACATTTTTGACTAAATGGATAGTTCTTGCACCTATTTTTATGGGCGCAGCTTCGTTATATGTTGAGGTGGAACGGGTATGTATGTTAAGTGAAGAACAATATTTTTCGGAAGAAAAACGTTATCACGGCAGTTCGTTTATAGTTAGGCTGATTGAGACACGGTTTAAAAAGGAACTATCCCTCTTGCAAATGTCTATTGTTAAAGCGATCAGCTTATCAGTTATGGTATCATCAATATTGGTGGGTATTTCGTTCTTATTTGAGCACGGTGAGGATGTAGTGCTAAATGAGTATTTGTTACGGTGGTTGTCGTACATTGCTCTTGGATTCTTTGCTCATTTTGTACTAAATGCACTGCCGATGTATGTACCGTTTTTAAGGTCTTCAAAAATCCCGATAATGTTGTTTTTCATCATTGCCATGGCTGCTCTGGGCTTTTCTCTTGTTAAAATCAACAGTATAACGTTATTTAATTCTGCAGTAAGTAATAAGGATCAAGGCATTGAAGAACGAAAGTGTCTAGATAGCGAGGGTGATGTTCAAACATGCAACCAATTAGATATTGTCATTCAAGATGAGGGTGTGGTTGACGTAACTAACAATATGTCCATG
>CAYSDZ010000054.1:0-16596 GCA_964429915.1 uncultured Alteromonas sp. | reverse complement strand
GGTTGGTTTTGCTCTTCCAATGGCAATTGTGGATGGATTAGACACCTATGCTTCTGAAACTCTATTTGCTTGTGTAATTGGCCTTGTATTAGTCCCTTTAGTGCTTCCTTTCAAATACATGATTACGCAATATTTTAAAAGCAGTAACAGTACAACGTCATCAGAAACTAATGTGGATTGATATATTTTAAGGAACTAATCTATAACATCTCTTAAGAAAGCCCCAAATACATATTCTCTTTTTGCAGGTGTCATTTATCTCCTAATCATTGCATTGGGGATTTTCGGTCAAATAACCGTCAGAAACGACATGGTCAATTTTAGTGACGCCGCGCTAACATCAGCGAATATTATTGAAGGGGAATTTATTTGGCGGCTTGGAATAGCAGGTGATATCTTTATGCAGGTGCTGGATGTTCCACTCATGATTATCCCTTATTTCTTGCTAAGTCCCGTCAACAAGCTGTTAGCAGTGTTGCTGTTTCATTTAACGTAATTCAAACAGCCGTTTTGGTCGCAAACAAGCTAGTCATGCTCACACCATTACTTGTTTTGAACAGCAGCTCGATCGCATCTTCTTTTTCAAAACAACAGATTCATAGTTTGGTACTTACCCTTACCGATTTACACGACTATGGATTTGGGATAGGTTTAATCTTTTTTGGCTTTGCCACTGTCTGCTACGGTACGCTCATATACCAATCCAAGTATTTCCCAAGATTCATTGGTGTCTTGATGATACTGGCTGGTATGAGCTATCTATTAAACAGCTTTACCCTTTTGGTCTTCCCATCATTATCAGGTTCTGTCTTCCCAATTCTTATTATCAGTTTCATCGGTGAGTCAAGTTTTGCTTTGTGGTTGCTGCTTAAAGGTGTCAATACCAACATATGGCAACAATTACAGCACGCCTGAGTGCATGTTGAATTAGGTTTGCTTGGCAGTATTTTTTGGAGAAGCAATCTGTAATTACTAGCTTTGACAAGACGAGTTGTTCCTATGCTAAATTCACTTCACCCAATTTAGCGAGCAAAACAAAACGTGCTTGCGATTATCATTTTTAGGCACAAATTATCCAGAGCTCAACTTCCGCAATGTGTACACAAGAGACTGTCAGTTTTGGTTCAGCTCTATCACTGAAAATGCCAGGTCAAGTTGTAACAAATACATCCTAATTTAATGCGCTTCTTCCCAATTTTTACCTTTACCGACTTCCACTTCTAAAGGAACAGAAAGCCTTGCGGCTGTTTCCATGATGGTTTTTATGGTTGACCCATACTTATCAACTTTAGTGTTTGGGATTTCAAATACCAATTCATCGTGAACTTGCATTGTCATTTTTATGTCTTTCGCTTCGCTTTGAATCCAAGCATCTACTTTCACCATGGCCATTTTTATGATGTCAGCAGCGGTGCCTTGCATGGGGGCATTAATTGCAGCCCGTTCTGCACCTTTTCGCCTCGCTCCGTTACTTGCTTTTATATCTGGTAAATACAACCTTCTTCCAAACACGGTTTCAACATAGCCTTGTTCTTTAGCGAGTTTTCGAGTGGTTTCCATATACTCCAACACACCTGGGTAGCGCTCGAAATACATATCCATGTATCGCTGAGCATCGGCTCTAGGTAAATTAAGCTGTTTTGATAAACCAAATGCCGACATGCCATAGATAAGGCCAAAGTTAATCGCCTTTGCATTTCGTCTTTGATCGCTCGAAACGTCTTTGGGATCAACACCGAATACTTCTGCTGCAGTAGCGCTGTGTACATCCAAGCCATTATTAAACGCGTTTAATAAGCCTTTATCTTTTGAAAGATGAGCCATAATTCTCAGCTCAATTTGCGAATAGTCAGCAGCTAGGATTACGTTATCCTGCTCAGGAATGAAAGCTTGCCTTACACGCCTTCCTTCGGCCGTGCGAATGGGAATGTTCTGTAAGTTGGGGTCAGTAGAAGATAATCGGCCTGTTGCGGTTACCGCTTGATGATAAGAAGTGTGAACTCGGCCAGTTCGATGGTTGATCATTTTGGGCAACTTATCTGTGTAGGTCGATTTTAACTTCGTGAGCCCTCTATATTCCATCAGTTGTTTTGGTAACTCATATTCTTGAGCTAATTCTTGCAAGACCTCTTCAGAAGTTGACGGCGCGCCTTTAGGGGTTTTCTTAATGACAGGCAGCGAGAGTTTCTCAAAAAGAATGTGTTGTAGTTGCTTGGTCGAACTTAAATTAAAGGTTTCGCCAGCCGTTTCATGAACGGTTTTTTCTAATTCTGCAATTCGTAAGGCAAGATCTTGGCTTTGCTGCGCTAACATTTGGCTATCGATTTTCACCCCCTGTTGCTCCATACGAGCGAGAACAGAACAAAGAGGAACTTCGACTTCAGTTAATATTTTTTTAAGGCTGTCTATCGCGCTTACTTTTTCCCACAGAACATGATGCAATCGAAACGTAATATCGGCATCTTCTGCCGCGTAGGGGGCAGCAACATCAATATCGATTAAGTCGAAGGTAAGTTGTTTTGCGCCTTTGCCTGCAATTTCTTCAAAGCTAATGGTTTTATGATTCAAATACGCCAAAGAAAGTGAATCCATATCGTGACGACTGGCAGTGCTATTAAAGACATAGCTTTCAAGCATCGTATCAAAACCTATTCCACTGAGTGAGATTCCTTCGTTTGCTAGAATATTTTTATCATATTTTATATGTTGGCCTACTTTGATAATGTCATTGCTTTCCAATAGCGGCTTTAATTGTGATATCACCCACTCTTTATTGAGCTGAGGTGTGGCGGTTTCTTGTTTGTGGGCAAGAGGTATATAGCAAGCTTCGCCTTTGGCAACACAAAACGATATTCCGACAAGCTCTGCGTCCATGTAATTTAAGCTAGTGGTTTCGGTATCGACGGCAACCAACTCTGCGTTTTTAATTTTTTTTACCCATTCATGTAGCTCAGCCTCTGTAAACAGAGTTTGATAACACGCTTTAGATATTGTCTCGCTAGAGGATGAAACGGCGGTTTCATTGTCACTGGTATGACTCTCGTTTACCGCCTGAGCATCAGCTAACCAGCGCTTAAATTCGTATTCGGTAAACAAGTCGATGAGTGTTTGATTGTCGGCTGGGGTAGGTTGAAGAGAAGCAGGTGTGACGTCTAGTGCTACTTCTGTATCGATTGTTGCTAGGGTATAGGATAAACGTGCTTGTTCTTCATATTCGACCATTTTTTTGGCCATGGTTTTTGAGCCTCTGAATGTTAGTGACTCAATTTGTTCGAGGTTGTTGTAAATATCATCGATTCCGCCAATACCATTTAATAAAGCTTGCGCGCTTTTGTCTCCTACGCCGGGCACGCCAGGTATGTTGTCCACCTTGTCTCCCTTCAGCGCTAAAAAATCGATGATACGCGATGCAGGCACACCAAATTTAGATACCACGCCTTCAGCATCGGTAATTTGATTATTCATCGTGTTAATAAGCGTTACGTGCTCGTTCACTAGTTGCGCCATGTCTTTATCACCGGTGCTGATCAAACAAGGCATACTGAGTTCAGTCGCTTGTTTGGCTAAGGTGCCTATTACATCGTCAGCTTCAACATTGGGAACGACTAATAAAGGAAGTCCCATTGCTTTTATAATTTCGTGCAAGGGAGCAATTTGTTGCCTAAGTTCGTTAGGCATTTCGGGACGGTTCGCTTTGTATTCGGGGTAAATGTCGTTTCTAAATGTTTGCCCTTTTGCATCGAAAACGACCGCCATATGCGTGGGTTGATAAGTCTTAATCAAGCTTTTCAGCATATTGATTACGCCATATATAGCGCCAGTGTCTACGCCTTTAGAATTTGTTAACGGCGGAAGACCATGAAATGCTCTAAACAGATAAGAGGAACCGTCCACTAAAATAAAAGGAGTTGAAGAATCTTGAGGCATGCTTACTTTTCGTCATTGATAATGTTGCGCCTAGCATGCCATAGACGACTTACTTTTCAACTCAAATTTCTGTGGATAAGGTGTGTGTAAACTTGTGGTAAAAATAACTAAACGATTTCCAGTTATTTTAGCTAGAAATAATTATTTTCTTAGAAATCCATTAAAAAACAAGGGTTTGTGCTTAATGAATGTATGGTGAGAATGAAATAACTTTATTCAATTCCTTTTGTGTACAAATCCACACTTTATTTTTTATTTGATACGAAAAGAAAAATCAAAAAATGGAGGTGTTATAAAATTCGATAAAAGAATAGCATAGATTTTAAGAAATGAAACCGCGTTGTTAACATTTCGAACTATTTTTTCTTTCGACCTTGTGATTTTTTGTAATAAGTAAAAAAAGGTTGTTCTACTTGGCGGCTTCTGACCTAATACTAACCGTGAAAACAAATTAACCTTATAAAGATCGTATTTAAATATAAAACATGCAGTACCGAGCCATCATTCGAATTTTAGGACTTCTCGTTGCCCTTTTTAGTGTAACGATGATTCCTCCTGCTGCTATCTCTCTTATTTATAAAGACGGTGGTGGCTTGCCGTTTGTGCTCGCATTTATTTTATGTTTGTGTACTGGTTTGGTCTTTTGGTATCCAAATAGAAGCAAAAAATCGGATCTTCGAGCAAGAGAAGGATTTCTAATTGTTGTTTTATTTTGGACTGTGCTTGGCAGCTTTGGTGCCATTCCTTTTGTTTTATTAGATCAACCCACAATGAGCCTTGCCGATGCATTTTTTGAATCGTTTTCGGGCCTTACTACAACGGGTGGAACGGTCATAGAGGGCGTAGATTTTTTGCCTCATGCAGTTCAGTTTTATCGTCAGCAACTGCAATGGTTGGGAGGCATGGGAATCATTGTGCTCGCGGTTGCTATTCTACCTATCTTGGGGGTAGGGGGAATGCAGCTTTACAGAGCTGAAACACCGGGTCCTGTTAAAGATTCTAAAATGACCCCTCGCATTGCAGATACCGCCAAACATTTATGGTACATCTACTTGGCTTTAACCAGCGCTTGTACTTTGGCGTACTGGTTAGCCGGAATGACCTTATTCGATGCAATATGCCATGCATTTTCAACCATCGCCATTGGTGGATTTTCTACGCATGATGCAAGCCTAGGGTATTTCGATTCTCCTTTGGTTAATATTGTTTGCGTGGTGTTTTTATGGATCGCTGCGCTAAATTTTGCATTGCACTATGCGGCAGTCAACAGTCGGTCGTTAAAGGTTTATAAGTTCGATCCAGAATTTAAAGCGTTCTTTATTTTGCAAGTTTCGTTAATACTGGTTTGTTTTTTTACCTTGGTGTTAACGGGCTATTATACCTCTGCCGAAGCTGCATTAGATCAAGCGATGTTACAAGCAGTTTCGGTAAGCACCACTGCGGGATTTGCAACAACCAACTTTTCCGCATGGCCTGCGTTTTTGCCTATTTTACTGATTTTTTCTAGTTTTATTGGTGGCTGTGCAGGCTCTACGGGAGGAGGCTTAAAAGTCATCCGCGTATTATTACTTTATCTTCAAGGTAAACGTGAAATAGACAGGTTGGTTCACCCTAAAGCAGTTTATTCCGTTAAGTTAGGCGATCGCGCCATGCCTAGTAGAGTAGTCGATGCCGTATGGGGGTTCTTCTCAGCTTACGCTATTGTTTTTGTTGTCATAATGATTGGTCTTTTGGCAACCGGGTTAGATAATATTACGGCATTCACAGCAACGGCTGCCACATTAAATAATTTAGGTCCGGGGTTAGGTGATGTTTCTTCAACGTTCGCCAGTGTGTCAGACTCTGCAAAATGGATGCTGATCGCCGCTATGCTGTTTGGACGCTTGGAAGTCTTTTCTTTGCTTGTGTTGTTTTCTCCCACTTTCTGGAGAGGGTAGCTTAAATAAAGCGCACATATTAGCCAAAGAAAAACGCGCTAGGTTGAAAGAGTTTTTCAACATCACTAATGTATTTCTTGTCTACCAAAAACAAGATCACGTGGTCGTTTGCTTCAATAACGGTATCACCATGCGCGATGATCACTGTCTCTTCTCTAACAATAGCGCCAATTGTGGTGCCTTGCGGCATGGCGATATCTTTGATTTGTCTACCCACCACCTTAGAGGTGTTTTTATCTCCATGTGCAATCGCTTCAATTGCCTCAGCCGCTCCTCTCCGAAGTGAGTACACATTAACGATATCGCCCCTTCTAACATGGGTAAGCAGAGCTGAAATAGTGGCTTGTTGAGGTGAAAAAGCGATGTCTATTTCACCGCCTTGTACTAAATCGACATAAGCACTTCGTTGAATTAATACCATTGCTTTTTGTGCGCCCATTCGCTTCGCTAACATGGCTGACATAATATTTGCCTCATCATCGTTAGTAACAGCAATAAACGCGTCAACACTCTCAACGTTTTCTTCTGTTAATAGATTCGCATCCGAAGCATCGCCACAGAAAACAATGGTTTTGTCGAGGTGCTCAGATAAGTAAGCGGCACGTTGCGGGTTATATTCGATCAATTTAACGTTATGCTTACTTTCCAGTTTTTTAGCCAAACCGGCACCAATCAATCCACCTCCTGCGATCATGATGCGTTTGTAACTGTTCTCCAGCTTTTGAAGCTCACTCATTACCGCTCTGATATGTTTGGTTGCGGCTATGAAAAATACTTCGTCATCAGCCTCGATGACAGTTGAGCCAAGCGGTCGGATAGGGCGGCCACGACGGTAAATGGCTGCCACTCGTGTTTCTACGTTAGGCATATGCTCTTTCAGCGCAGATAATGCGTGCCCAACTAGCAATCCTCCATAATAGGCTTTTATAGCGACTAAGCTGGCTTTCCCGTCTGCAAACTCGACTACTTGTAGTGCACCGGGATAATCAATGAGACGCTTTATCCCTTGAGTTACTAATTGCTCAGGGGCAATGATATGGTCTACGGGTATGTCTTGCTGCTTGTAGAGTTGCGACTGATAAATGATGTATTGTTCTGAACGAACTCGTGCGATCTTTGTGGGTGTTTTAAATATACTATAAGCAACCTGACACGCGAGCATATTGCTTTCATCGCTATTGGTAACAGCAATCAGCATATCCGCATCTTCTGCCCCTGCTTTTTTTAATATATCGGGGTGCGAACCTACGCCGTGAACAACACGTAAATCGAGCCTGTCTTGCAATATACGCAATGTGTCTTGATCGGAATCGATAACGGTAATTTCGTTTTTTTCACCTACTAAATTTTCAGCAAGCGAACCACCCACCTGACCTGCACCTAAAATGATGATTTTCATAGCTTATCCAGAAATTACGCTAATGAACGTTATGACTTAATGAGTCGAGCATAGTAGAACCCATCCATTTGTTCGTCTCCCGGCAAAATTTGAATGTCTTCCATATTTCGGCTCGCATCATGTGTTTCTTGCATAAAGGCATCGATTTGTTGCTGATTTTCTTCAGGCAAAATAGAACATGTCGCATACAGTAATGTACCGCCAGATTTGAGGGTCGGCCATATAGCTCTGATGATCTTGGCTTGCAAAGCGACCAACTCGCCAATGTCGCTGCCTTTTCGCAACCAGCGAATATCTGGATGCCGTCTTATTACTCCCGTTGCAGAGCAGGGGGCGTCGAGTAGAATTTTATCGAACGGTTGATTATTCCACCAAGCGCTTGGGTTAGACGCATCTCCGGTAAGAATTTGCATCGAGCAATCTAAGCGAGAGCAATTTTCTGCGACTCTTTGCAGTCTCTTTTCGGAGCTATCTAGAGCAGTGATATACGCTTTTGGCGCTAACGAAAAAATATGACAAGCTTTGCCCCCTGGTGCGCTACAACAGTCTAAAATATGTTCACCAGCTTGTGGGTTAAGCAACGTTGCAGCTTGTTGAGCCGCACCGTCTTGAACAGCAAACCATCCTTCTTTAAACCCCGGTAAGGACAACACGTTGGCGTGGTTAACGATAACGGCATTGGATATGTTGTTTGGGATCTCGTGCTGCACGTCGGCTTCTTTTAGATGATTACAATAATCCTCAAAACTTATCTTATGTGAGTTTACCCGTAGCCAAATGGGGGCTTTGCTGTTCATGTTTTCGATAATGTTTTGTGCGTCTAGCGGATAATGGGTGTGAATGCTCTTAAATATCCACTTGGGTAAACCCGAGCTCAATAGTTTGTCATCAGGCTCTGTAAGCTCATTGCGTTGTGCATCTCTTAAAATGGCATTCACTAAGCCTTTTAAGCTTGACGCTTGTAATACTGTACAAGCGCTAACTGTTTCATTTATCGCTGCGTGGGCTGACACACGCATGTACTTAAGTTGATAAAGTCCTAGAATTAATAGGTGCTCAATCATTTTTTTATCGCCTTTGAGAGGCTTTTTTAATCTAGGGCGCAACCACGTCTGTAGAATGGGTAAATTGCGTAGAATTCCAAGTACTGCTTCGTTTAGCCAATTTCTATCTTTTGTAGCGCTATACTCGTCTACAACCAAGGGCATAACCTCGCGACAAGAACGCCCTTCTTCTAAAACTTGAAATAAAACCCAAGCAGCGTCGGCTCTAAGGCTCTTTCCAAACCGTATTTTCATAACTGGGAGCCCACTTTAAACCACTCTCCACGGCTGTTAAGTATATCGCCCACATGAAGCGGCTTTTTACCAGGTAGTTGAAGTTTGGTTAGTACGATGTTGTCTTTTCCTGTGCTGACTTCAATACCTGATTTGTCTGCGCGGATAAGGGTGCCTGGCAAAGAGAGAGCAGAAGAACGTTCAGCAACGTGAGATTCCCACACTTTTATCGCTGTGTTATTGACTTTAAACCATTGCACTGGCCATGGGTTGAATGCTCGGCAGTTTCTTTCTAATTGGTCTGCATCATCATGCCAGTCAATTAGGGCTTCTTCTTTACTTAATTTTTTGGCATACGTTGCATTATTCGTATTTTGTATTTCAGCAGACAAAGAGGCAAAGTTCTGTAAAGCATGACTCAGTGCTTGCGGGCCCAAAATAGCCAATTTTTCATACAGTGATGCACTTGTGTCTTTTGAGTTTATATCGAGTTGCGATTTATATAGCATTGGACCTGTATCAAGCCCTTCATCCATTTTCATAATGGTAACGCCAGTTTGTTTATCACCAGCCCAAATAGCACGTTGAATTGGCGCAGCGCCTCGCCATTTAGGCAAGAGAGAACCATGCACATTAATGCAACCATGATAGGGTGTAGACAACACTGCGCTCGGCAAGATAATACCGTATGCGACCACTATCATAAGGTCTGGTTTGAGTGAGCGTAAGATGTCTATTGCTTCAGTATTCTTGAAGTTTTCTGGCTGAAAAACTGCTAACTTGTGTGCTTCAGCAACCTGTTTTACCGCGCTAGCTTGAGGTTTTTTTCCTCGTCCAGCAGGCCGGTCGGGTTGAGTGTAAACCCCAACAATATTAAATTGTTTTTCAATCAATACTTGTAAATGTTTAGCGGCAAAATCGGGTGTGCCGGCAAATACTATTCTCAAAAAAAATCCTTATTGCTGTTTCGCGGCCAAGCGTGCGTCTTTTTCTAACTTTTTCTTAATACGTTGACGCTTCAAAGGAGAAAGGTAATCAATAAATAATTTACCTTGTAAATGGTCAAGTTCATGTTGAATGCAAATGGCCAGTAGACCTTCCGCTTTTAATTCAAATTCTTCACCCTCTTTATTTAGCGCTTTTACCGTTACATTTTCTGCTCGTTCAACCTTCGCGTAATTACCGGGCACCGATAAACAGCCTTCTTCACTGACAACAGAACCTTGCTTTTCAACAATCAGAGGATTAATAAAAACATAAGGATTACTTTGATCTTCGGATACATCTATAACGACTACCCGTACATGTCTATTTACTTGAGTCGCCGCTAAGCCTATGCCGTTTTCTTCACGCATCGTTTCGAACATATCGTCGACGAGAGTACGGATTGATGTATCGACTGCTTCTACCTCTGCCGCAACCGTTTTTAACCTTTCATCTGGGAAGCTTAACACTTCTAGTAAAGCCATAAATTATATGTGCTCCGTTACTATTGATATCGTCTATTGTATACACTTTGCTTGTTGATCTTGGTATCAACATTCTAATTTCAATGAATTAGGGTTATATTCTAACCCAAGAACATACGTTATGGCTCTAATAAAGTTGGTTACAAGAATGATCAAGCAAGGCGTAAAACAAAAATTAGCGCAAGGTATATTCCTTATCTTATTTACCTTGATTGGTTCACGGCTTCCTGCATTTGCTGCTTCTTTGAAAGACACGGCACCAGAACGGTATGTAGTAAAAAAAGATGATACCTTGTGGGATATATCTGGATTTTATTTAGATGAGCCTTGGCGATGGCCTGAACTATGGGTGAAAAACACGCAAATTGAAAATCCGCACTTAATTTACCCTGGAGACATTATTGTTTTGTCGTTTGTCGATGGTGAGCCAGTATTGTCTATCGAAAAACAGAAACCGCGTTTAGTGCTTTCTCCTAGCGCAAAGCAAAAAGACAAACGAGATGCAATTGCCATTCTACCCTGGAAATTATTAGAACCTTACATTGGACACAGTTGGATTGTTCCCAGAGAGTCTTATGAGAACGCACCAAAGGTGCTTGGTAATAGTGAAGGCTCGGTTACCTTTGCCAATAATGACGTTTTGCTTACTGAACAGTTTGAACGATCTTCAGATCAGTTTCATATCACTAGGAACAGAGGCATCATAACCGACATGCAAGGCAACGAGCTAGGTATGCAATTAAACCACGTGGCCAATGCCCAGTTGTTAATTGACGACTTAGAATCTGAATGGCTGGTTAGAGTGCAAAACAACAAGCAAGAAGTCGTACGCGGCGACTTATTATGGCATGCCCCAGAGTATGACAAGACTGATTTAGCACTTGAGGCCGTTGATGAATCAATTATTGGTCAAGTGGTGGGAGGTTTTCAAGACCACTTTATTTTTGGAAAGTTTGATGTAGTTATCCTTGATTTAGGAGTCGAGAAGGTCTCACCGGGTAATGTTGTCGGTATTTACTCGCAGGGTCCTGACATTTTAAATGAGTCTGAACCACGATACTTGGATGACTCTCGTCCTGTTCAACAAGCGCTGGATGACAATAAAATAATTTCACAGCCTGCTGTAAAATTGGGTGAGGCGATTATATTTTCTGTGTTTGATAAGTCGAGCTTCGCCATTATAACAAGGTCGAAGAAGACCGTTCGCAGAGGATTCTTCGTCGGACATCCGTAGCGATTTTTCTGCATGCTGTAAGAACAGGAATGGTACAGCATGCAAACAAAATTAGATTCTACCTTCGCTCTCACATGGCTTACGTTCAGTCAATTATCTGAATTTTCTGCAACGCAATGGTCGATGTGGCTTGAGCAACATAAAATAACACCAAGCCAATGCAATATCTTGTCTTCTGGCGAACTAAAAGATCTGGGTATTGCAGATAAAACACGGAAAAAATGGGAATCGGCAAAGCTGACAGCGTTAAGCGTGTTGGATTTTTTAGTCACCAACGAACACGTAGATTTGATTACTTTTGATGATATTCGCTACCCCGAAAGTTTAAAGATTTTATCACACCCGCCTTGCGTGCTATTTGTAAAAGGCCCTTCTGCTACGTTACAGCAGCCTCAGCTCTCGATAGTGGGATCTCGACACGCTTCACCTAATGGAAAAAGGATAACTGAAAACTTTGCCCAAGAATTAGCATCTATGGGTATTGTCATCACCAGTGGCTTGGCAAGGGGTATCGACAGTTGCGCCCATAAAGGCGCTATCGTATCAAAAAATGGGCGCACTATCGCTGTTTTAGGTTGTGGAATTGATATTTGTTATCCGAAGTACAATCAACCTTTGTTTGATGAAATCCTCGCTCATAATGGCACTATTATTAGCGAGTTTTTACCCAATACGCCGCCACGTCCTCATCACTTTCCCCAGCGTAATCGCATAGTGGCTGCGCTAAGTAGAGGGGTTTTAATGGTAGAGGCAAAAATACGCTCTGGGTCGTTAATTACTTGTAATCTTGCTGCCGATCTTGGGAAAGACGTGTTTGCCATTCCCGGAAATATCAATCAACCTTTAAGCGAAGGAGGAAATTGGTTAATACAACAAGGTGCAAAGCTGGTTACCTGTACCAAAGATATCCTAGATGAATGGCAGTGTGACTATCATCAGCTAGAATTGACTACGAGTAATAAAAAGCACTTGGCAAGCGATCCAATATTGGATAGTGTTGATTATGACGTTACGTCGTTAAGCGACATTACTTCGCGTAGCGAAATGTCATCTAGCACTGTGTTGACAGCACTATTAGAATATGAATTGCGAGGCCTGATAGCCGCCGTTCCTGGAGGTTATCTCAAATTGAGGGGAAAATAGTTATGTTCGATATCCTCATGTATTTGTTTGAGAATCTAGTACACAGTGACGCCGAAATTTACGTAGACCACGACGAATTAACCGAGGAGTTAGTTCGTGCAGGTTTTCATCTTGATGAGATTTATAAAGCGTTGAGTTGGCTCGAAAAGTTGGCTGCGCTTCAAGAGACCTCGACGACCCCTTATCTTTCAAAGCGTATCACTGCAAGCGTAAATCGCATTTACACTCATGAAGAATCGTTGCGCTTAGATAGGGAATCGCAGGGCTTTATGTTGTTTCTTGAACAGTTGGGAGTGATAGACGCTAATACCAGAGAAATGGTGATCGATAGGGTAATGGAAATTGATGCCAGTGAATTTTGCCTCGAAGACCTTAAGTGGGTGGTACTGATGGTTTTGTTTAATGTACCCGGCAAAGAAAACGCTTACGAGCAAATGGAGGAACTATTATTTGAGGTGCCTGACGGCCCTTTGCATTAAATAGGTTAGCATCAAGTTAATGAAAAAAATCGACAGTTCACTGTTCGACAGCGGTTTATCGCCTGAATCTCTCGAACCCTGTCCTCAATGTTCATCTAATCTTTTGATTAAACACAGCAAGAAAGGGGCTTTTTGGGGATGTTCCAACTATCCTGAATGCGACTATACAAAGCCGCTTACCGATATGTCTGTTGAGGTTATCAAAGATATTGAACACGCCTCCTGCGAAAAATGCAGCTCACATTTACAAATTAAAAAAGGTCGTTTCGGGCTTTTTATTGGGTGTTCAAACTATCCGGCTTGTGATTTTGTCGCTTCTTTTTCGCAAGCTTCTGAGGAAGAGCCTGATAAAGTCGCTATAAGTTGTCCATACTGCGGCAAAGGTAAATTAAAAGAGAAAACTAGCCGATACGGAAAAAGATTCTTTAGTTGCAGCGATTACCCAGAATGCCGTTACGTGGTAAATTATCCACCTGTAGATAGGGCTTGTCCTCACTGTGGCTGGCCTATTTTGGTTAGAAAAGGTGAAGCGCTAATATGCCCTCAAAAAAGTTGCGGGAAGAAGGTGAATGAATAAAGACATTATTAACGAAGGGTCGGCATTGGTTCAGCAAGCCTTCAATAATGGTGAAGTTTTGGTGTATGCGACAGAAGCTGTCATGGGCTTAGGTTGCGACCCTGATAATGAAGCAGCGGTAAAAAAGTTACTGCAATTAAAACAGCGAAGTATCGATAAAGGCTTAATTTTACTTGCGGCCAACTATGAACAGTTAGTTCCTTATATCGACACTACGGCTATTTCATTGGATAAGCGTCCTGAAGTTTTTTCATGCTGGCCAGGGCCTGTAACATTGCTATTGCCCAAGTCAAATAAAGCCCCTTATTGGATTACGGGTGTACACGAAAAAATCGCTACTCGTGTACCGTCTTATGCCCCATTAATTGAATTATGCGAAAATTTAGGCAAGCCCATTGTATCTACAAGCGCCAATTTATCGGGCGAACCGAGTTGCAAAACGTTAGAGGAAGCCAATATGCAGTTTGGTGATAAGGTAATTTATGTTGATGGCAAGGTTGAAGGCAGAACGTCGCCCAGCGTGATTAAAGACGCGGTAACTGGCGATATACTAAGAGGCGCATGATGGAGCACATTTCTAGCACAGCAGTTGAAGAAGTAAAAGCCTATCTTCTTTCACTTCAAAATAGTATTTGTCAGGCTCTTGAGCAGCAAGAAGAAATGGCACACTTTATTGAAGACGCTTGGCAGCGAGAAGAGGGTGGCGGCGGAAGGTCAAGGGTATTAAAAAACGGGCGTGTGTTTGAGCAGGCAGGGGTCAATTTTTCTCATGTGTTTGGCGACAAAATGCCGCCCTCGGCAACCGCTGCACGTCCTGAGCTCGCGGGTAGACAGTTTCAAGCCATGGGCGTCTCGTTAGTCATTCACCCCAACAACCCCTATGTTCCTACGTCTCATGCGAATGTGCGTTTTTTTATTGCCGAGAAAGAAGGGGAAGCGCCTATTTGGTGGTTTGGAGGTGGCTTCGATTTAACTCCGTTCTATCCAAATATTGAGGACGTAGTGCATTGGCATTCTGTCGCCAAAAAACTATGCATGCCTTATGGCGAAAACGCTTATGAAAAATATAAAAAATGGTGCGATGACTATTTTTACTTAAAGCATAGAGACGAGACGCGCGGTGTAGGAGGTCTTTTTTTCGACGACCTGAATGAATGGGGCTTCAACAAAAGTTTTGATTTTATGCAGACAATCGGGAATGGCTTTACACCCGCTTATATTCCAATTGTCGAGCGTAATAAAAGCAGAGATTACGGTGAAAACGAGCGTCAATTCCAGCTGTACCGCCGTGGTCGCTATGTAGAATTCAACTTAGTGTACGACAGAGGAACCTTATTTGGTTTGCAGTCGGGCGGTAGAACAGAATCTATTTTAATGTCGATGCCTCCTTTGGTGCGCTGGGAATATGGTTTTTCGCCTGAAAAAAATTCACCTGAAAGTCAGTTGCAAATGTGGCTAAAGCCGACAGATTGGTTGGGAAATTCGAGCAAATAAAATTAGCATTTTAAGGTGGAACGGGTATATGGCTTAACGTATGATCCACCCAATTAAAGCTATTAACTTGTGCTGTTATGAAAAAATTTGCGGTTTTCGGTAACCCCATCAAACAAAGTTTATCACCTGTCATTCATCAAGCGTTTGCAAAACAAGCAGAATTTACTATTTCTTACGAAAAACGGTTGTCTGAAGTTGAGTGCTTTGACGAGGATATTGACGCTTTTTTTAACGAACACGATGTGGTTGGTTGTAATATTACTGCGCCATTTAAAGAGCGTGCATATTCATTAGCTAGCGTACTACATGATTCAGCAAAATTTGCTGAGGCGGCTAATACACTTCACATTATTAACGGTGAGATTGAAGCGCATAACACTGACGGCGCTGGCTTGATTAACGATTTAAAAAGACACCTTGGTAGCTTGGCCGGTGCCAATGTTTTGCTGCTAGGTGCAGGTGGCGCTGCAAGAGGGGTGATGCAATCATTGATAGATGAGGGTATTTCTCATCTAACGGTTGCTAATCGGACAGAATCAAAAGCTAATAATTTATTAAAATTAACCACGCAAAAAAATGTATCTTCGAGTAATTTGCAGGACCTTAATCTCCATTACGACATTGTGGTGAACAGCACGTCGGCCTCGTTGATGGGAGACAAATTAGAATTGGGCAATTTATCTTTCAAAAAAACGGCACTTACTTACGACATGAGTTATAAAGCATCGCTTACTCCGTTTTTGAACTACGCCCAACAAAACGGAAGTAAGAAAGTGGCCGATGGTTTGGGTATGTTGGTGGGGCAAGCTGCTGTAGCATTCAACATTTGGACTGGCTTTACCCCAAGCGTCGAAGCATTACTTAGCTCGCTTCGTCAAGATATGCCTGTTTGAGTAAAACGTAGTTTTCTGACGATTGCTTTAGAAAGCGATATTCATCTTCGTTAAGTAAACGCTTTTTGACCATAGGGTTACCAACATATAGATAACCAGATTCAAGTGTTTTGTTGGGAGGGACTAGCGTCCCAGCACCAATAAAGACGTCATCTTGGACTACAACACCGTCCATTATAATTGCTCCCATGCCTACCAAGATACGATTGCCGAGTGTACAGCCATGTAACATACATTTATGCCCAACCGTCACATCATCACCAATAACCAATGGATAACCCTCAGAGTTAAAGGTGGACTTTCTTGTTACATGAAGGACTGTGCCATCTTGAATATTTGTGCGCTCCCCAATACGTATCATATTTACGTCGCCACGAGCAGCTACCAAAGGCCAAATACTGCTGTCTCTTCCAATTTGAATGTCACCGATCAAGATTGCTGAAGAATGTATAAATACGCCCGCCTGAAGCGCAGGGACAATCTGTTTAAATGATTCCATTGCCTTACCCGTTTTTGTTTAATAAGGCTGTAGTGTAGCAATTAAAAATAATTTACAAAAAGGGCTTGAACTCGATAACTATCTCTGTAAAATGCGCGCCTCGCTTCGGGGTGACAAGGCATTAAACAATGCGTTATTTTGAAGCGTGAAGTGGAAATTAAAATAATTAAATATTTATAGTTGACACTGAAAATAAAGCGCGTATTATTCGCGTCCCGCTTGAGGAGGAAAGCTACTCAGGCGGAAGTAAGAAGGTTGCCGAAATGGC
>CAYSDZ010000053.1:0-17107 GCA_964429915.1 uncultured Alteromonas sp. | reverse complement strand
TCAAAATAACGCATTGTTTAATGCCTTGTCACCCCGAAGCGAGGCGCGCATTTTAGAGATTTTTTTAAAGGGGTCAAGTAAAAAAACAAATAAATTAATTTTCTAATTTATTTAACAATGATCATTGCTTCTTTCTACATGAAAAAGGCTAAGCAAAAAACACTCAGCCTTTTTAAACAATACAATTTGTTAATTGATTAGATCGTTTCTTGTAGTGCTTTCATTTGGTCGTGACAAGCCATCATCTTAATCTTGATACCAGATAATGCTTGAACAAGATTAGCAGATTGCGTTTCCTCTAAGGCTTTATTAACTACCTCTAATACTTTGTCTTCCACCTCTTCTAACTGCTCAACATAAGTTTCGTCGTCATCTGAAGTGAAAATATTTAAGGTGTTTGTGTACATTTGACGAATATCAACGGCCCATGATGTTCCCGTCTCTGGCTCGCCTTCTTCGGCTATTACTAGTGGTTGAAGTTGTGAAATTGCCAGATTTTTTTCATCGATCATTCGCGTAAAAATGACTTTAACTTTTGGGCTATGTACCTTAGTTAACGCATCTTCGTAAAACTCTATCCCGCCTTGTAACACTTTTATAATATCACTTACTAATTTTGATTGCTGGGTCATTGAAAATCTCCTTCGTCATGAGAACCAAGAATGTAATTACTTACAATCTTGGTTCTGCATGCTTCTTGCCACATTACAATGAACACAAAAAACCAATAAAAATAATGACTTGGTAAAAGCAAAAGCCAATCGAATAAATTCTTATGTCATTCATGCGTATAATTTCTATTGTAACATCGAAATTTTTACACGATCTTTTTCGCGTGACTATCTTATGAATGGGTAGCTTGCTCTGGCAGCATCCAAGCTCTCACACAGTACTGCAAGTTCATCGAGCATTCGGCTTGTCATACGGTGTGCTTTGTCTGCATTAGGGTGCACGATTTGTTGATTCGCTACTGCAGGTAAAGCGGGCCATTTACCCCATTCGATTGCATGTGCAGGTAATCGTTCGCCATTTTGTAGGGGTTGAATAATCACTTGCGGCAAGGCTTTTAGAACCTGTTCTATTGCTATTAAAGGGTAGTCTTGATTGGCGTGTTGAAATGGATTGGTTGCCCCACACACTTCTAATTGCTGCTGGGGCCATGCCTTATTTGCAATCGTACGAAGTGGCTGCGGCCATAATTCATAAAAAACGGAAATTGGGGACAAATTCGCAAAGGTCTTTTTTAAATTTTGAAGCTTTGTTTCATAAGCAATGGCACGTTCTTCTGCCTCTTTCACCCTACCTGTTAAAGCACCGTAGAGACGCAATTCACTTGCAACATCTTCTAACTTGCTTGGATTTGAATACACTACGCTTATACCATATTTTTTCAAGCGTGCGATATCCTGCACAGGATTACCCGATTGCCACGAGATGACAATGTCCGGTCGTAACTCAATAATTCGTTCAATTTGCAAATTCGACGCATTACCTACAACTGGAATTGCTTTTGCTGCAACTGGATAGTCAGCATGCGCAGTCGTGCCAACAATTTGTTTGCCTGCGCCTATTTCAAATAAAGATTCTACAATATGGGGGGCAAGCGCGATAATACGGAGCTGCTGTTTATCAATCGGCTCGTTATTCAGCTTAGATAACGTGGTTGCTTTAGCGATACCGCCCGATGCAACAAACATCAAAACAAGGACAATACACCGCCATTTCACCAATCAATTCCTTTCTGGGCCTTAATCCCGTTTTCAAACGCGTGTTTGATTGACTTCACCTCGCTTACAGTATCGGCTATATCGATGATACTGCGATGGCAAGCTCGGCCAGTAATAATCACATGCTGGTTAGCGGGACGGTTTTCCAAGCATGCAAGCACTTCGTTTAGATCTAAATATTTATAGCTCAACATGTAGGTTAGTTCATCAAGTAATACGACATCGACATTCGGATCTTGCAACCACAATTTACTTGCTTCCCATGCTTTTTCTGCGGCTTGTATATCTTTTTGTTTGTCTTGCGTTTCCCAAGTAAAGCCTGTACCCATTACATGAAATTCTACATCGAGTTTTTCTAGTAAATCGCGCTCACCACAGGGCCAAGTGCCTTTCACGTATTGTACGACTTTTACGGTTAATCCGTAGCCTAACGCTCTGGCAACAGTGCCGAAACCCGATGTTGATTTACCTTTTCCGTTACCGGTAATGACCACCAACAATCCTTTGTCTTGGGTAGCTTGCGCGACTTTGGCATCCATTTTTTCTTTAGAGGCCTGCATTCTTTTTTTATGACTTTCTTGATTATTCATTTGGTACCTCATCTAAACCCATGATGGAATCTAACACACGCCAATTCAAATGTGCTTTACATGCCTCAGCGAGTACATCAA
The DNA here is from genome assembly GCA_964429915.1 of uncultured Alteromonas sp. GTDB lineage: Bacteria > Pseudomonadota > Gammaproteobacteria > Enterobacterales > Alteromonadaceae > Alteromonas_F. The sequence goes on along the minus strand of CAYSDZ010000053.1, from coordinate 14,709 downwards.
GTTGTTGTTCTTGGTGTGTATTAAAACTAATGTGTTGTTCAATACTTGCTCCAGCCCATTTCATAATTGCGGTTAGCGTTTCTGGCGTATCAAATAACCCATGTAAATACGTGCCCGCAATCTGATTGTCTGTACTCACGCAACCATCCAATACATTGTTCTCCAACTGAGCGAAAGGACGTTCAAGTTTAACATGACTATCCTGAATGAAATGACTTTTGCCGAGGTGAATTTGATAGCCACTGATTGGAACTTCATATTGGGAGCACAGCAACAATGTGCCGCGATTTTGAGTAAGTTGTTTGGCAGCACACAGTTCCGTATGAATATTTAAATACCCTAACCCGTCGCTTTGCCCTACCGTTCCTTCCATACCATAAGGGTCATCAATCGTTTTACCTAGCATCTGAAAACCGCCGCAAATACCTAGCATCTTTCCACCATAACGAAGATGACGCTGTATGTCTTTATGCCAATTCGAGGCTTTAAGCATTGCCAAATCGCTACGTACATTTTTACTGCCTGGTAAGATAATTAAATCGCAAAACGGGATTGCAGTGCCTTGCTTGACGAACGTTAGCTCAATATGAGGATGCAGTCTGAGCATATCAAAATCGGTATGATTACTTATACGACTAAATACCGGTACAGCGATTCGCAAACGGATGTCATTGTGTTCAGCCACTTGTAGCGTGTCTATCGCGTCTTCGGCCGCTATTTGTAAATCCATCAAATAAGGTAATACGCCAATAACCGGTTTGTTTGTTCGTTGCTCAAGCCATTCTATTCCCGGTTGTAGCAAGGCGATATCACCTCTAAATTTATTGATAACAAATCCTTTCACCCTTGCTTGCTCAGTTTTAGACAGCAAATCAAGAGTGCCGACCAAGTGTGCGAACACACCGCCTTTGTCAATATCGGCCACAATGATAACAGGGCAGTCCACCGCTTCAGCAAAGCCCATATTCGCTATATCTCTGTCGCGCAGATTGATCTCGGCAGGACTACCTGCTCCTTCCACTACTATTACTTGATATTGTTGTGCAAGCCGCCTATGCGACTGTAAGACCGCATCCATGGCGATTCGTTTGTATTGATGATAAGCCTTAGCTTCCATATCACGCACGACTTTCCCGTGAATAATGACTTGTGCCCCAGTGTCCGAACAAGGCTTTAACAATACAGGATTCATGTCTACATGTGGCTTAAGCCCTGCTGCTTGTGCTTGTACGGCTTGCGCACGACCTATTTCGCCGCCGTCTTCGGTTACCACACTGTTCAACGCCATATTTTGGGGTTTAAAAGGCGCAGTAGCGATTGCCCGCTGTTTTAAACAACGACATAACCCTGCTACCAGCAAGCTTTTACCTGCATCGGATGTGGTGCCTTGCACCATGATAGTTTTTGCAATATTTGTCATAGTTAAAAACGACTTCGGGCCATTATTCCAATAAAAAATAAACTTCCAATTGCAGAGGTAACAATACCCAATGGTACCTCTTGCCCTTCGAGTACAGTGCGGGCAAACACATCTACCCAAACCATAAAAATCCCCCCTATAAAAACACATCCAAGTAATAAGCTACGGAACGTAGGTGCCATCCAACGCCTTACAACATGAGGGATCATTAAACCGACAAATCCAATTCCACCGCAATATGCCACGATAACAGAAGTTAAAGCTGCACAGGTAACCAGCGAAATTGTGCGCAAGGCCATTACATTCACGCCTAAGGTTTTTGCGTTGTTATCGCCTAACAGTAAAGCATCAAAGTGACGACCAAATAACAGTAAAATACTTAGACAAAGCAGTAGCACAACAAATAATAAACTCGCATACCATGCTTCAGCTCGGGCCACACTGCCCATCAACCAAAAAATAACTTGCGTAGCCGCTATTGGTTGAGCAGCATAAAGTAAGAACTGACTTATCGCGCTCAACATAAACGAAATAGCAACACCGGCCAATAACATGCGCTCTATTCGCACTCCAGCTGAGCTATGAGAAAGTAATTGCACTAAAAAAACCGAAAACAGAGCGCCCAAAAAGGCGGCAAGCGGGAGAGAAATATGCGCTAATCCATGCTGTTCTGGCAATATTGGCGCAATTAATAGCGCCACGCTCGCACCTAAACCAGCCCCCGATATCACACCAAACAAATAGGGGTCGGCGAGCGGATTACGCGTAATATTTTGTAAAGTCGCACCTGCGACGGCTAGTCCGGCTCCCACCAAAAAGCCAATAATCACTCTGGGGATACGTAATTCCCAAACAATAGTATGTGTAATTGGACTCTGGCAGGATTGTAAAACGCAATTGAATAACTCTGAGGCAGTTAGTTCAGCAGCCCCAAAAAACATACCGAAAATTAGCGATAAACACGCAATCACTGCTAACACCGGCCATTTATAGCTCATTGGATTCCCATTGGAGCAAAGTTAGGCATAAATTCAACGCGTACTCGCTTCGGTTGATCTCCCTCAGTGTTTATAAGATAAACCTTGCAAGGCAAACGGAATACGCTTTCAACGTGCTGAGGAGTGAGAACTTGCGGCGGTTTACCAAAAGCGGCTAACTTGCCGTTATCTAATAGCGCCAACCTATCACAAAAATGTGCAGCAAGATTAAGATCGTGCAAACTCATCACAACTGTCATGCCTTGCTCGTTTGCGAGCTGTTTTAATAAGTGCAAGATTTGATATTGATAATACACATCTAAGTGGTTGATAGGCTCATCTAAGATCAAAATCGGCGCCGCTTGTACAAGGGCTTGTGCGATCAATGCTCGCTGTTGTTCGCCTCCTGACAACGAGCTATAAGCCTGAGCGCCTTTATCCAACAAACCCACTTGAAGTAAGGCTTGCTCTACGTACTGGCTGTCTTTAACGGATTGTTTTGCCAATAGTGACTGATGCGGCAGCCTTCCCATCGATACAATACGGGTTAACGACAATCCATAAACAGACTCATTGAGTTGATTAACCACTGCTATTTTTTTAGCACGTTCTGTAGCCGACATTTGCTCAAGAGGCTCCCCTTCACATTGGATGTACCCGTTGGATCTTAACTGGCCAGATAGTAATTTCAAAAGCGTGGTTTTCCCTGAGCCGTTCGGCCCTACTACGCCTAAAATCGTACCCTTTTCAACCGATAGCTTTATATTAGAAAGAATGAGCTTTTCGGCTATATAGTAGGAAAGTTGATTCACTGCAATAGCAGCATCATTTGAATCTATAGACAACGACCGACACCTTTGAGCTTACTGAGGCCGAATAATATCAATAATGACGTGTTTTGAAATGAAAACCTTGACGAACCCATATCAGCTTGAAATAAATGAAAGCGCAATGCGCTCCTCTTCGCGTAACGCGAAAGCATGTTGCTTATCAATGGTATATTGAGGCCAAGGTGTATCCAGCTTGTTACTTTGGTGTCGTTCAATTAATGAGCTTAAAACAGTAGGGTGGATATAATACTGTTCACAGATATTGGGCGTATTACCTAGTTCCTGCGCGACTTTAGCAACTAAAGTGCGCTTGAAGGTTTTTCGAGGGTTCTCTTTTACGTCATTGCAACTGGATTGAAAATTAGCAACGGCTAGTCGAGTGCCTACCCATGTTCGAAAGAATTTACTCGAAAAGCACGAATTTGAAATCGAGCGAATATATTCATTCACGTCGTCGCTGCATAAGTCTTTCCAACACCCGTTTTCTTTATATCGCAACAAACGGTATCCAGGCTGCTCACTACAGGTTTTTACCGTCTCAACCAATTCAGGATCATCAATCGAAATACATCGCGCTTTGTTGTGTTTACCCATAAACGATAATTGAATACTGCTTGCTCGTGTTTCGACATGCTTACGTCTAAGCGTGGTGAGTCCAAAGGTATTATTACTTTGAGTATAACCATCATTTCCGATACGAATACCCGAATCATCTAATAACCAAGTGGCAATGGCAGTTAAATGTTTCAACGACCAATCGTTTATTTCGCAGTCATTGTGGTAAGCGCGTCGAATTTCAGGAAGCTGATAAGCAAACTCTTCGAGAAGCGCAAACTTTTTTTGCTGTTGCTTCTGTTGCCACAAAGGGTGATAGATGTATTGCTTCCGCCCTTTGGTATCAAACCCAATGGCTTGAACATGTGACTGTGCGTCACAACTTATACCAACATTTGACCACATGGGAGGAATAACAATGTTTCTTAATCTTTGTAAATCAGTATCTTGTGTTATTTTATTTCCATACTCATCAAAATACTCGTACCCACGACCTCGTTTCTTGCGTGAAACAACACAGAGATCATCGATAGGGTGAACGTCAACTGCCTGATTCAATATTTATCTAACTTTTATTACGATGAACATGTTCAATGCATACGCACCAATATAGTTTTGGTTCGCATGCATTGATGATTGTGGCTAAAAGAAATGAATTTAGTCGAGTAAATCGAAACGGTCAGCGTTCATCACTTTTACCCAAGCGGCTACAAAATCATTAATAAATTTGTCTTTATTGTCATCTTGCGCATACACCTCAATATAAGTACGAAGTACTGCATTTGAGCCAAAAACCAAATCGGCGCTAGTGGCGGTGTATCGAACTTTGCCTGATTCTCTTTCCCTCAATTCAAAGAGACCATCTTTCACTGGATGCCAGCTAAATTGCATATCGGTCAAGGTGGTGAAAAAATCAGTGGAGAGTGTGCCCACAGTGTCGGTAAACACGCCGTGCGAATTGTTAGCGTGGTTGACGCCCAACGTTCGCATACCGCCCAATAAAACTACCATTTCAGCGATATTTAAACCGAGTAATTGTGCGCGATCGAGGAGCATTTCTTCGGGTTTAGTACTTAGCTTACTTTGGTGCCAATTTCTAAAGCCGTCTGAAACCGGTTCTAGACTATCGAATGAATCATTGTCAGTCATCGCGTCTGTTGCATCTCCTCTTCCAGCAAAAAATGGCACTTCAAGCGTCTTGCCCGCTTTCTTAAGCGCCTGTTCTAAGCCTACATTTCCGCCTAATACAATGAGATCCGCTAAAGACGCGTTGTGTTTCTTTGCAATGGGAGCGAGTACTTCCAGCACTGATGCCAAGCGCGTTGGTTCATTGCCTTCCCAATCTTTTTGCGGCGAAAGCTGAATTCTCGCACCGTTGGCGCCGCCTCGTTTGTCTGAGCCTCGATACGTTCTTGCACTGTCCCACGCAGTAGCGATAAGGTCTGCGGCTGAGAGTCCGCTCTCTGCTATAGCCTGTTTAGCCGTAGAGACGTCAAAATCGCTATTACCTGTAGGGATAGGATCTTGCCAGATTAAATCTTCTTTCGGTACAAAGGGGCCTTTGTAATTAACCTTTGGCCCCATATCGCGATGGGTTAGTTTAAACCATGCGCGTGCAAACACATCTGAGAAATAGTCATGGTCGTCTGCAAATTTTTGACAAATTTTGTTGTAGATGGGATCTACTTTCATTGCCATATCTGCGTCAGTCATAATGGGGTTATGCTTGATTGAAGGGTCCGACGCATCCGGCACTTTGTCTTCTCCTTTGATATTGACCGGCTCCCACTGCCATGCGCCTGCTGGCGATTTTTTCAATTCCCATTCATAGCCAAACAACAATTTCAAATAACCGTCGTCCCACTGTGTAGGGTTAGTGGTCCACGCCCCTTCAAGGCCTGAAGTAAACAGTTTGTTTGCTTGGCCATTTGCATCAGGGTTGTGCCAGCCAAACCCTGCGTCTTCCATTCTTCCATCAGCAGGCTCTTTGCCAATATTGTCACTTGCAACAGCACCATGTGCTTTCCCTACCGTATGCCCCCCTACTGTTAAGGCGGCGGTTTCTTCGTCGTCCATGGCCATGCGCGCAAAAGTAGTACGAACGTATTTTGCCGTTAATGCTGGGTCGGGGTTTCCATTTACCCCTTCAGGATTCACATAAATCAATCCCATATGAGAGGCGGCTACCCCTTCGTCCATGGTGTCAGCATCGTTTAAATCGCTCACGCGATTGTCGGTAGCGGCTAGGATTTCTGTTTCAGCACCCCAGTTAATATCAATTTCTGGCGCATACACATCTTCGCGACCAAACCCAAAACCGAACACTTTTAAGCCCATGGCTTCATACGCGACAGTTCCTGCTAAAGCAGTTAAATCTGCCCAACTTAAGGCATTCCCATATTTCTTTTTCACAGGCCAAAGTAAACGACACGCTTTGTCCAAGCTCGCGTTATCAGGCCATGAATTTAAAGGTTCAAAACGAATATTGCCCGTACCGGCACCACCACGCCCATCAGCAAGACGATACGTACCGGCAGCGTGCCATGATAATCGAATCATCAAACCACCGTAATGCCCCCAATCTGCTGGCCACCATGATTGACTGTCGGTAAGGAGCGCTTTTACATCGTCCCACACCCCCTGATAATCAAGCGACGCGACTGCATTTCGGTGATTATAGTCTGCTGACATTGGATTCGTTGCTGCACCATGCTGTCGTAAAATATCCAAATTAATAGCCTGAGGCCACCATTTAGTAGGATGGTTACCTGTTGACGTATTACCACCATGCATCACGGGGCATTTTGATGTAGCTTTACTTTCGTTCATACTTTCCTCTGAAACGTTTGATTGCTGATTTAAAAGCTGCAATCCAAACAACACGACCGCAACGGTTTTTATGTAAGCACAATAAGCTGCCTACGAATTAAGTTGTTATACCCGTTCCACCTCAACATGCTCGATTCAGCGAACGAATAAAAGGATTTAAACAAGGAAAATTGGAGAAGGCATGGTGGTTCCATGTCGAAACAATTTGACGCAGGGTAAATCCTTTTAGGCTTCGCCTTTGGGAGCTTCACAGCGCTGAAACGAGCATGTTGAGGTGGAACGGGTATATATAGAACACAAGCAATAAATAAGTATTCACAAACGACTATTTGATGATTTCGAAACCTATAACGATGTACTATAGTCCACCAAGGTACAAATCGCTCCTCCATTTTTTTGCTTGTGTTTTAAAAAAGGATCTTCATTCATGACTCGTCCCATCGTATTGGCTTCTTCTCTTCTTTTGATCCTTGCACTTTGGATGGCCAGCGGTTTATTTGCCAATCAAGAAAACGAGGCTGACATTTCGACCGAGACCTCGCCAGCACCTCGGAAAATGCGTGTAAAAGTAACCGACTTAGAAGCCGATACCGTTACTCAAGAAGTGGTGATTCAAGGCCGCATTTTACCGCTACGCCAAGTTGAGATTAAGTCGCAAATTACGGGAATAGTGGCTTCCGTACCAATAAAAAAAGGCCGTTTAGTTGATAAAGATACCGTTTTAGTCGCCCTAAATATTGACGATAGAGCAGCGCGTATCGACCAAGTCAAAGCACAAATTAAATCACTAGAGCTCGATTTAAAAGCCGCGAAAAAGTTAGCTGAAAATGGCCTTAATTCAGCAAACTTGGTAACTACAGCACAAGCAGAGCTCGCTAGCGCGCAAGCAGAGTTAATTAGCGCACAACTTGCTTTAGATAACACGAAAATTCGCGCGCCTTTCGACGGCATCTGGGACAATCGATACGTGGAAGAAGGCAGCCACTTAGACGTCGGTAATCCGGTTGGATTATTAGTGGATAATACAACCTTATTAGCAAGTGGTTTTGTATCACAACAAGCCGTAGGACAACTACAACTGGGTCAAACAGTGTCGATTGAATTATTGAATGGAAAGAAAGCCCAAGGCACACTGAGCTACATTTCACAGTTAGGTGAAGGTGAAACGCAAAGCTTTAACATTGAAGCGACTATCGACAACACGAATGCTGAGCTAAGCGCAGGAGTCAGTGCTGAAATTCACATCGAAACTGGCTCCCAACGAGCACATTTTGTTGTGCCTTCTGCCTTTTCACTTCGCGATGACGGCCAAATAGGCATAAAAAGTGTTAGTAATGAAGGTAAAGTTGTTTTTTACCCTATCGATTTGATAAAAAAAGAAGCGCAGGGGGTGTGGGTAACCGGCTTGCCTGAGCGCGTTCAACTCATTACCTTAGGTCAAGGCTTTGTTAACGACGGTGAGCAAGTGATAGCGGTGAAAAGTTAACCATGAATGCTATTATCCATTTCGCTTTTGCTCATAGTCGCACGGTATTAATTGCTTTATTTTTTATCATTATCTCCGGTGCAATAGCCTACCAAAAAATTCCGAAAGAGTCGGACCCAGACATTGCTATTCCTGTGGTTTATGTGTCGATGGCACACGAGGGAATTTCACCCGAAGATTCAGAAAGGCTGCTCATAAGGCCTATGGAAAAAGAGCTAAAATCTATCGAAGGCTTGAAAGAAATGACCAGCAATGCTGGTGAGGGACACGGCTCAATCCAGCTTGAATTCAGTGCAGGTTTCGACGCACAAAAAGCGCTGGATGATGTAAGAGAAAAAGTCGACGCGGCAAAAGTAGAACTTCCCGATGCTACGGAAGAGCCGGAAGTCATAGAAATCAATGTTGCCCTATTCCCTGTTCTTACTATTACCTTATCAGGCGCTATTCCCGAACAAGAGTTAGTCAGTATTGCTCGCGAATTGCAAGACAAACTAGAAGCCTTATCAGGCGTATTAGAGGCTGATATTGGTGGCGACCGAGAGGCCTTACTTGAAATTATTGTAGAGCCTGCCGCAATGGAAACCTACAACATACAATATTCAGAGTTGTTTTCGCTTATCAGTAATAACAACAGTTTGGTTGCAGCTGGTGCTATCGATACCGGTGCAGGTCGTTTGGTGCTAAAAGTACCCGGTGTGGTGGAAGAATTAGAGGATGTGCTTACCATGCCGGTTAAAGTAACTGAAAACCGAGTCGTGACCTTTAACGAAGTTGCAACTATTCGACGGAGTTTTAAAGACCCTCAAGGTTTTGCACGGGTTGACGGTCAGCAAGCGGTAACCTTGGAAGTAAAAAAACGCGTAGGTGCCAATATCATCGATACCATCGCCCAAGTAAGAGCGGTAGTAGAACAAGAAAAAGAAAACTGGCCGACCACTATCAGCGTGGGTTTTATGCAAGATAAATCCGACGATATTCGCGAAATGCTTACCGACCTGCAAAACAACATTATCTCAGCGGTTGTTTTAGTAATGCTGGTTATTATTGCGGCCCTTGGACCACGGTCGGCTGTATTGGTAGGTCTCGCCATTCCCGGCTCTTTTTTAGCCGCTATTTTGCTACTCCAAGTCATGGATTATACCTTAAATATCGTCGTGCTTTTTAGTCTTATCTTGGTTGTTGGCATGTTGGTGGACGGCGCGATTGTTGTCACCGAATTAGCAGAACGTTATCACCAATCGGGACAAGCACCCAAAGACGCGTTTATGAATGCCTCTAAACGCATGGCATGGCCAGTCACAGCCTCTACCATCACGACTTTGGCAGTATTTATGCCGTTATTATTCTGGCCGGGCTTGGTGGGCGAATTCATGAAATTTATGCCCATTACCGTGATCATTGCTTTGTTAGCGTCACTTTCTATGGCTTTGGTGTTTATTCCTGTTTTGGGCAAGGTGGTTACTCGGTCAAAACTCGAACGTAAAGACAAACGTAAAGACGAGCCCTCAATCGACGACTCTGAACACCAAGCAGATGAGCAAAACGGCATGCAGCTTTACACAAGGGTATTACGACGCTGTTTAGCTCGACCGGGACTGGCCTTGCTCGCGTCTGTGGGTTTTATGATAGCGTGCTACATCGCCTATGGGTTTTTGGGTAAAGGAGTAGAGTTTTTCCCAGAAGTAGAGCCGACTTTGGCTCAAGTTCAAATAAAATCGCGGGGTGATTTATCTATTTATGAAAAAGATAAACTAGTAAATGAAGTGGAAACTCGTTTACTGGATATGCCAGAACTCTCAGCAGTGTATTCGCGCTCGTTCAATTCCACACAAGGTCGGGACCTAGCGGAGGATGTTATTGGTGTTATTCAGCTTGAATTGGTTGACTGGGACAAACGCCGACCTGCAAACGATATCATTACCGAATTGCGTGAGAAAACAGCGGATATTCCCGGCGTTCTGTTAGAAATTCGCAAAGCAGAAAACGGTCCATCTTCAGGAAAACCCATTCAAATTGAGTTTTCTGGTCGAGATTTTAACGCTATTTTCCCTGAAGTCAGCAAAGTGACTCAACTCATGGAGGAACTAGGCGGGTTTGTTGATATTGAGGACAACAGGCCACTTCCCGGCATAGAGTGGCGAATAAAAATCAATCGCGAAATTGCTGCTAGTTATGGTGCGGATATCTCTACATTAGGCAACGCCATCCAAATGGTTACCAATGGTATTAAGCTGACCGAATACAGACCCGACGATACTGACGAAGAAGTTGATATACGTGTACGCTTTCCTTTGGCACAACGCAATTTGGGCCAGCTCGATCAGCTACGAGTACCCACAAATCAAGGTATGGTACCGATAGGTAATTTTGTGTCTATTGAGCCTGCACAAAAAAGCGGAGTACTCACACGCGTAGACGGAAAACGCGTTATTACCGTAAAAGCCGATGTAGAACCCGACCTTTTACCTAATGACCAACTTATACTGCTTCAAAACGCATTAGAAAGCGCCTCTATCAACCCTTCGGTAAGTGTCATATTTAAAGGGGAAGACGAAGAACAACAAGAGGCAATGGGTTTCTTAATGGGCGCTTTTTTAGTGGCTATTTTACTGATGGGTTTAGTATTAGTGACTCAATTCAACAGTATCTATCAAGCTTTCATCGTGCTGTCAGCCATCGTATTTTCGACGGCGGGTGTCTTGTTAGGTTTAATGATAACGGCCCAGCCTTTCGGCATTGTCATGGTAGGCTTGGGCATTATTGCACTCGCAGGTATTGTAGTTAACAACAATATTGTTCTTATTGATACCTATAATCGTTATCTAGAAATGGGACTTTCACCGTTCGACGCGGCCTTAAAAACGGGAAAAATACGCCTGCGGCCCGTATTCTTAACTGCGTTTACTACGGTGCTTGGCTTGGTACCGATGGTGTTGTCGATGAATATCGATTTACTTCACCGTTCTATCAGTTTTGGCGCGCCCTCTACACAGTGGTGGACCCAACTAGCCAGTGCGATAGCGGGCGGTCTGTCTTTCGCTACTTTACTCACCTTGATACTTACCCCCTGCTTGTTAGTGTTAGGAGCGAATACTCGTGTTTACGTTCAACGTATCCGAACGAAAATTTCGCTTCGTCCTAAAGTGGCAAAATAGTAAAACGCTGGCGCGGCAAAAGAGACATTTTAGGACTATACTCAAGCAACTTTAGCGACACGGATAACCTTAATGAATCAAGACGTTGTAGTAATAAACTGTGGCAGTTCATCCGTTAAATTTGCCATCGTCAATGTGCAAACCGGTCACACCAGTTTAAGCGGTTTAGCCGAAAATGTGGGTAACGATAATGCTCAACTGAGTTATAAACAGGGTGGTCAAAAACATATCGTCGCCTTACCCAAGGGCGCGTCTCACAGACAGGCTCTAAAATATATTCAGAACATTATTCTCAATCAACCCGATACTATTATGGGTGTTGGTCATAGAGTCGTACATGGTGGCGAGTCACTCAAGCAAGCGGCATTGATCACCGAAGATATAAAACAAGCCATTCAAAAGAATGCCAGTATGGCTCCATTGCACAACCCTGCCAACTTGATGGGCATTGAGTCCGCAGAGGCAGCGTTTCCGCAATTGCAACACGTTGCCGTTTTCGACACTGCCTTTTTTCAAACCATGCCTGAACATGCTTATCTCTACGCTTTGCCCAAAGGCCTTTATCGTGAGCACGGCATTCGTCGCTACGGATTTCACGGCACCAGTCATCAATATGTGAGTGAAGTCGCCGCCCAAACCTTAAATAAGCCTCTTAAGAAGACCAATTTAATTACTGCCCACTTAGGAAATGGATGTAGCATTACCGCATTTAAACAGGGTAAAGCAATAGACACCAGCATGGGTTTCACTCCACTTGAGGGCTTAGTGATGGGCACGCGGTGTGGCGATATCGACCCAAGCCTACCCAGTTTTATTGCGTCAGTTTCTAACTCATCAATCGCTGAGGTAGAGACCATGTTGAACAAACAGTCGGGTCTGTTAGGCCTCTCTGAAAGTAGTAACGATTGTCGGACGCTAGAAGAAGCAGCCGAAAAAGGGAACAAAGACGCCAAACTTGCACTGCACATTTTCTGCTATCGCTTGGCGAAATATATTGGTTCGTATTTAGTGGTGGCCGGTCCTATTGATGCGCTTGTCTTTACTGGAGGGATTGGTGAAAACTCCTCATTTATCCGACAAACGACCATTTCAATGCTAACACATTTAGGGTTTAACACCGATGATGTAAAAAATCGTGCTGCGCGTTTTGGTGATTCGGGCAACATTGCGGCATCCGGTACACCTATTTTAGTGATTCCCACTAATGAAGAGTGGATGATTGCCAAGAGCACCTATCAAACCATACATGCACAAAACGGAGAATAACAATGTCCAATAGAATTATGCTTATTCCCGTAGGTACAGGTGTTGGTTTAACTTCAGTCAGCCTCGGTTTAGTGCGCGCAATGGAGCAACGAGGTGTGAATGTGGAATTTTTCAAACCCGTCGCGCAACCACGACATGGCGATAAAGGCCCAGAAAAATCATCAGTGATCGTTCGACAATATAGTAACACAGATCCTGCCGACCCCTTTCCTAGTAGCCATGCTGAAAAAATGATTGGCGAAGACAACATGGATACCTTGCTTGAGGATATTGTCGCTCGATTTGAGCAACATTATTCGTCTGACGCTGTATCTGTGATCGAGGGTTTGGTTTCGACCCGTCGATATCCTTATGCAATAAGACTCAACCACGCAGTTGCACGCGCGCTAGACGCCCAAATTGTATTCGTTGCAGTACCCAGCGATGACACGATTGACGAACTCAACCACAAACTTGAGATTGCTGTAGACAGTTATGGCGGACACAAAAGCGAGCGCTTACTAGGCTGCGTATTCAACAAAGTAGGTGCGCCATTGGGCCGTGACGGTCGTATTCACACTGAAATTGATGGTTCCGTACCTGAAACTGACGTAGATAGCATTATTACCGCACTAAAAACACTACCAATTTTCAAAAAGTCGTTTGCGTTTTTAGGTGCAGTCAATTGGGATATGGAATTAGTTGCGCCACGGGTAATCGATATCGCTCAACATATGCAGGCCCAATTTATTAATAAAGGCGACGCTGACTACCGTCGCCTTCGCAGCGTGTCGCTTTGTGCTCGAGAGGTCAATAATATGACCCATGTATTACAGCCCGGCGCGTTACTTGTGATGTCTGGCGATAGGCATGATGTATTCGTGACCAGCTGTCTGGCAGCATTAAACGGCACCAAAATTGGTGCTATTTTGCTTACTGGTGGTTATAAACCCGACGACAAGATCATGACCTTATGTCACCAAGCAATGAACAGTGGTTTGCCAGTCATGCTCGTAAAAGAAAGCACGTGGCAAACATCGCAACTGCTTGCCTCTTTTAACCCGGAAGTACCGGTTGATGACCAACAGCGGATAGATAGAGTGATGTCACACACGGCAGACTGTATTGATTCAGACTGGGTAGCGTCACTTGCCGATAACGCAAGCAGACGGAACAAACTGTCACCTCCTGCTTTTCGACACTTTTTGATTAAAAAAGCACGCCAAGCCAACAAGCGTATCGTATTACCAGAAGGCAACGAACCTCGTACCATAAAAGCCGCCGCTATTTGTGCTGACCGCGGTATTGCCCAAACCGTACTTTTAGGGGACGAAAAAGAAATACAACGTATTGCTGAACAGCAAGGCGTTGAACTACCGTCAGGTGTGAGTATCGTATCGCCCGATAGCATTCGCCATAAGTATATTGCCCCCTTAGTTGAATTACGTAAGCACAAGGGAATGACAGAGCCTATGGCAGAAGAAATTTTGCATGATGACACCACGCTTGCCACCATGATGCTTCAACAGAGTGACGTTGATGGTTTAGTGTCGGGTGCGGTAAATACCACCGCCAATACCATACGTCCTGCGCTACAACTGATCAAAACAGCCAAAGACGCTCGTTTGGTTTCGTCGATCTTTTTTATGTTACTTCCCGATCAGGTATTGGTTTATGGTGATTGTGCCATTAACCCCGATCCCAATGCCGAACAGCTAGCTGATATCGCCATTCAATCCGCAGAGTCTGCCGCTATGTTTGGCATCGACCCAAAAGTAGCCATGATAAGTTATAGTACGGGGAGTTCCGGCGCGGGGTCAGATGTTGAAAAAGTAAGGGAAGCCACGGCTTTAGCACAAAAAAGACGGCCAGATTTACTTATTGATGGTCCTCTTCAATATGATGCCGCCGTTATTAGTAGCGTAGCGAAGAAAAAAGCTCCAAACAGTAAAGTGGCTGGCCAAGCTAATGTGTTTATTTTCCCCGATTTAAACACGGGTAATACAACCTATAAAGCCGTTCAACGCAGCTTTAATTTAATTTGTATAGGCCCGATGCTTCAGGGTATGCGGAAACCGATCAACGACCTAAGCCGAGGAGCATTAGTTGACGACATTGTATTTACCATTGCGTTAACGGCAATTCAGGCAGCCAACGAATAGCTCGCTATGAATTGATTGAGAAAGCGCTAGACATTGAAGCTACGTTTTTT
>CAYSDZ010000052.1:0-17236 GCA_964429915.1 uncultured Alteromonas sp. | reverse complement strand
GCAGTTGACTTTTAATCAATTGGTCGCTGGTTCGAATCCAGCACGACCCACCATCTTCGCGATTCGTTTGTTCCACGTCCATAAAAGTTATCTTTATCTAGAAATCGGCAATATTTTCGCAGCTGTTAAACTCCGGTAACAACATTGATTTTCTACTCGAATAAGTTGGGATATAAAGGTGCTTTTTACACTGACCACGGAAATGGAAAATGCTACTGATATAGGCTATCTGTTCCACAAAAATCCGGCAAACTTACATCAAACTTCATTAGCGTTCGGGGACAGTTACGTCTTTTATCCAATTACTGAACCTCAAAAATGTTCCATGTCATTTTTAGTTGATGTAGACCCGATCACTCTTATCAGGGGTAGAAAAGGAGATGCTAGTGATGCGTATCCTCTTCAGCATTACGTTAACCATTACACATGGCCGTTTGATTCATTAGACGATATTAAAGTGGCGCCGTTCCACATTTTAGCTACGGAAGGTCAGGCGCATTATAATCGCGATCATATATGGCATATGGAAAGCATTACTAAGATTTCGAAAAGCTCTGAAATTATCATTCCTACGCCTTATAGAGTGGTTACTCTCGATGATGAGAATTCAGTTAAAGAAGCCTGTGATTGGTGGGAGGAAATTACAAAAGAGGGTCGCGAGGGTATGGTTATTAAACCGTTAGACTTTACACTCACTCGCAAAGGTAGAGTTATTCAGCCAGCTATCAAATGCCGTGGCAGGGATTATTTAAGGATAATATATGGGCCGGAATATACGGCAGTTAAGCATATGCAGCGTTTAAAGTCTCGAAACTTAAGTAAAAAGCGCGCTATGGCTATACGCGAATATTCCTTAGGAATTGAAGCCCTTGAAAGGTTCATAGCTAATCAGCCTTTGCGGAAGGTACATGAATGTGTATTTGGAGTAATGGCTATGGAAAGTGAGCCTGTAGATCCGATGTTGTAGCTTTCTATGCTCACTCACCTTAATCATACAAAATAGAAAACCGTACACCCAAGGCTAATGCGTCAGGTTGTTCTGCTCCGGGGTTCGCAATGAACTGTATATTGGGTTGAAGGAAGACGGTTTCGCTAATCGTAAATTGATACGTTGCCTCTACACTTGCTTCATAAGAGCGTTGTGAATGCCTCACGTAAGCAACAGCCAAACCCGCGATGTCGTTGGGGCGACGATTGAACAGTCCTGCCTGAGTAATACCAATGCTTGTAAATAAATCGAATTGATTGAACTCTGAATTGGCATACCCAAAACGAACAAAACCCAGGGTGTCTTCACCTCCAAGCGTCGTTTCATGTCTTATGTATGCGCCATAGTTGCCGCTTTCAAAGCGAGCTTGCGCTTCTATATTGGAAGTTCTATCAGACAATATCTTCTGACTTTTTGAATACTGCCAAGCGCCTATTAGCAGCGTTGAAAAAGCATTAGTGTATTCATACTCTAAAATGCTGAAATACCCTTCTTGCGAATTCACTTCGGGCTTAGGTGCATTGTTAGAGCTTGACGAACCGGGCACTCCGTCCATTACCGCTGCTCTAATGATGCTATTTTCAAACTTCCACTGCCCTCGTAGCGCCAAACTGTAAAAAGGATAAATAGAAGGGCCATTCTGACCAGAAAGAGCGATTTCGCTACCAATACCGTGAGCACTATTAATAAATAGTCCAGCGCTCTCAAGGACATCAAATTCGCTGTTTACGTCATATAGACCTACCAAATACGACGTGTTTTTACTACTTACATCAATACTGGCAGTGGCTAATTTACTGAACCTGCCTCCGCCTTCCAGACTAGAGGCAACTTGCGCGTCTCCAATAATATCGGCTGAGAGGGAGTGGCCATTGGCATAAAATGCGCTAGCACTGGCCTCCATCGTCCACGTTTTATCTATTTGTAGGCTTTGGCTAGCCGATAAAGTCAATAAATCAAGATAGACATCGCCGGTTTTTAAACCGCCCTGAACGTTATGAAAATAGTCAGCGGTATAAGATAATTCTATATCTACTGCGGAGCAGGGAAGTGATGCTGCTAGGCTTAATAAGCCTAGTAGGGAGTATGTTAGTTTTACAGCGTTAATATTAATCTCGCCAGCGTTTTGTTAAGTCTTGGTAATCATCTATACGTCTATCTCGAAAATAAGGCCAAATCCGTTTAATTTGCTCTGAGCGTGCCATATCTAAATCGACGACCAAGCAGGTCTCTTCATCGCTAGGCGCTTGAGCTAGAACTTCTCCTTGAGCGCCAGTAATAAAACTTTGCCCCCAAAACTGAATACCGGGATCTCCATGGGTCGGAGAGGTTTCAAAACCGGTTCTATTGGCGACTAATACGGGTACAGAATTAGCAACAGCATGGCTGCGTTGGATCGTATGCCAAGCGTCATGCTGACGCTTCTGTTCATCAGGTGTGTCGGTGTTATCCCATCCAATAGCAGTTGGATAAAGCAGAATTTGTGCGCCAGCCATCGCCATTAATCTAGCGGCTTCAGGATACCATTGGTCCCAACATACCAATACACCCAACTTACCCACACGGGTGTCGATGGGCGTGAATCCCATATCACCGGGAGTAAAATAAAATTTTTCATAAAATCCAGGGTCGTCAGGAATGTGCATTTTACGATATTTACCCACAATACCCAATTTACCATCGAACACGACTGCAGTATTGTGATAGAGTCCGGTCGCACGTTTCTCAAACAAAGACGTGACCAATACAAGGTCTAATTCTGCCGCAAGAGCACCAAAGAAATTAGTCGCTTTTCCGGGGATTGTCTCAGCAAGATCAAAGTTAGCAGTGTTTTCTTCTTGGCAAAAATAGAGCGTGGAATGCAGCTCTTGTAACAAAATCAGTTGTACATTCTGTTTGGCAAGTTTGCGAATAGCTTCGGCACTTTTTTCCCAATTGTTCAATTTATTATTATTGCTCACTGCCTGCTGCACTACGGCAACTTTAAGTGTTTTATTGCTCATAAGAAACGACTCCATTTTGTCAGGCAGACAACACCGATGGTTTCAAAGTGCCGCGCGGAATTTGCATGCTGATACAATGAATGCTGCCAAATTGCTGAATAAGAGGTAAGCTGTCAACAGGCTCTATCTTATGGCTTGGAAACGCCTTTCGCAATACATCAAGCGCCTGATTGTCTTCGGGTTGTTGATAGATAGGTGCCAAAACGAGGCCGTTGGTGATTAAAAAATTAGCATAGGAAGCCGGTAGTCGCTCCCCTTCCTGATTGTGTACTAATGGCAACGGAAGCTCAAAGATGTCGTGATGCGGGAAAAGGGAACGCACCTCATCTACTAGTGCGCGTAAACCTTTAAAGTGGCTGTCATTGGGGCGGTTAAACGCACTTTGTACCACTAAGCCATTATCGGGTGTGAAGCGTACTAAGGTATCAATATGTCCATCTGTATCATCCCCCTCTAAGTGGCCATGGCGCAATATGCTAACCTGTGAGGCACCTAGTTGCTCTTTAAAGGCTCTCTCATAGTCAGCGAATGTCATTAAGCCATTGCGTTTGGGGTTGCTCAGACAAAATTCGGTGGAGAGAAGGTGACCTTCGTCATTAATTTCAAGCGCACCTCCCTCAATGACAAGATCGTAAGTACGTAAAGATTCATTCAACAATGGACTTAACACCGATTCGTTTATTTGATTATCTTTAGAGGCATCAAATTTTTTTCCCCATCCATTAAATGTATAGTTAATTAGATAAAGGCATTTTCCATCAGAGCAGGTTAAAAAACCGTAATCCCTTAGCCAAGTGTCATTATAATCCGCACAAACTAGCAGCACGCCCTGTAGCTCTTTTTCTATTAACCGCGTTTTTATCGCTGTTAGCTGTTGTTCTCTTACAAGTAAAACAACAAAAGTTTGGTTTTTAGTTATTTTTTTTATCAATGATAAATAAGTGTTCTGAACATCGTTTAGCCAAGGCCGCCAATCGGTTTTTTCATCTGGCCAAGCGAATAAAATCGCTTCTTGAGGAGACCATTCTGGGAGTAATTTACGCATCATTAATATCACGTGACTTAAGACTACTATCAGTATAAAGCATCAGACTTAAGTCTCTAACTATTAAAGTAAAAACTCGCCATTAGCAAAATAAATAATGCTGCGCTAAGTGTCTGCCAGAAGAGAACAGGGTTGCGTTCTATTAAAGGTTGAAATTCTCTATTTTGAATGAGCTTGAGGTTAGGGGTGCTTAGGTCGTGCGCGAATTCAGACAATGCCTCGTAGCGATTCTTAGGATTAGGTGCGCAGGCTTTGCGTAACGCTCCATCTATCCAATCGGGGATATCCGGTCGAAAATGACGAATACTCGTGTATCGCCGTTAAGAGAAAGGTTGATATGTACTAAATGTAATAGGTATGATAACCGACATAAGGTATTGCTCGTAATTTCGAGTGTCAGTCAACAAATGAATAAGGACGTTTCATGAAGTATTTCAGTTTCTGTTTTTTACTCTTCTCTTTGTTTGCTAATGCAAATGAACCTCTTCCTCTAGAACATTTTACGCGCCACGGCGATTATCTAGATATGAAACTTTCGCCTGACGGAAAACATATTGCTGCCCGGCTTCGTCAAAACGGTAAAGTCATGTTTGTCATTTTAGAGACTGCAACAATGAAAGCCGTGGGGGGAGTACAGCCAGGGAAAAAAGACGAAATTCACAGTGTTGAATGGATTAATAACGAAAGACTTGTTTATCAATACGCTGAAAAACAAGCAGGCTACGATGCCCCTATTCCTACCGGAGAGTTGTTTGCGGTGAATTTTGATAATTCTAATAGCAAAATGTTATTCGGTTATCGAGCAGGCGAGCAACAAGTTGGCAGTCACTTTAAACCGCGAGAAGCAAGTCGCTCCTCAGCTGAAATAATTAGTTATCTTCCTAATGATCCAAAACATATTTTAATTGCTGAGTACCCTTTCGAAGTAAATGGCAACACTCTATATGATTCCAGAGAAAAGCCTCCGATTATTGTAAAACTCAATGTGACAACAGGTCGCAAGCGTAAAGTTGAAGCCATTCCCTTTAAAGCAGCAAAAGTGTTTGCAAATGACAATGGTGATATCCATTTTGTGCGCTACCGAACCGAATACTTTACTTATAAAACAGCCTACAGAGAATCAGCAAAGCACGATTGGATAGAGCTGGCAGACGTTACGGGTGATTCTTATTTACCCTTAGGCATAAGTGCTGATGGCAAAAAATTGTTCATGAGTGGTAATTTTGGTGAAAAGAGCGTTCGGAACATCTTTGAGTTTACGCTCGAAACAGGCGATTTACGCCCTGTGTTTTCTGACATTGAGTTTGACGCTTACGACACGGTTTGGGACGCTAAACTTGAACGGCCTGTCGTTACGTCGAGTTCGCCAACTCGCCCTCAATATCATTACGCTGACGGTGACAGCGCAATAGCAAATTGGCACAAGTCATTACGAGAAGGATTTAACAACCAATATGTCACTATTCCTAGTCAAAGCAAAGACGGCAAATTTTTGTTAATACATGTTCGCAGCGACGTCAATCCCGGCGAGTACTATTTATTCGACACTACGACCAAAAGTGCCACTTTTTTGTGGGCAAACCGTTCTTGGTTAGACCCAAGAAATCTTGCTAAGACTACGCCGTTTTCCTTTACTGCGAAAGATGGCGTGAAAGTGTATGGCCAGGTAACGCTGCCTAAAGAGACGAAAGAAGGACAACGCTATCCGTTCATAACCATGATCCATGGTGGTCCACATGGACCTCGAGACGAGCATTTTTTCGACAGCGAAGTTCAATTATTCGCTAATCGAGGTTATGCCGTAGTGCAAGTGAATTTTAGAGGCAGTGGAGGCTATGGGCGAGCTTTTGAACACTTGGGTTATAAACATTGGGGGACTGATATGATCCAAGATATTACTGAAGGCACCGAAGCGGCAATCGAGCAATTCCCATTGCACGCTAAAAAAGGGTGTGTATATGGTGCAAGTTATGGCGGCTACGCTGCAATGATGTCGGCGGCTCGTGAACCAGATATGTTTGAATGCGTGATTGGGTATGTGGGCCTATATAATTTGTCTTATTTTTTTACTGAAAGCGATACGGCTGAAGCTTATGGTGGTATGGGCTATCTAAAACGTGTTTTAGGCACCGACGAGGAAGAATTGCGCGCTAATTCTCCCGTTTATCATGCTGACAAAATAAAGGCCAATGTCATGATTATTCATGGAGATAAAGATGCGAGAGTCCCAGTTATTAACGCAAAAGCGATGATTAAAGCGCTGTCAAAAGTCGGCAATGAACCTGAGTATCTTAACTTCTCTCAGTCTGGGCATGGGGTTTATGACGAGAAAGGCCGTTACGCTTTGTACGACGCTGCTATCACATTTTTCGACCAGCACTTAAAGTAACGTTTATTACGACGTCAGTAAGGCTGTAAAACTTTGTGCATCGATAGGGCGTGATAAAAGATAGCCTTGCAGCAAAGAATGATTGCAATGCGCGCTAATAAACGAAAAATGTTTTTCTTCTTCGACGCCTTCGCATACTACTTGTATTGAGAGGCTGTCAGACAGGGCGAAGATCACTTTTGTCACCGTCGCGTTTTGGTCGCTGTCAGGCGCAGCCATAATAAAGCTTTTATCCACTTTAATGTAATCAAGTGGAAATTTAGTTAAATAACTGAGCGATGAAAAGCCCGTACCGAAATCGTCGAGTGCAATTTTAACGCCTTGGTTTTGTAGCCACTTTAAAATACCGATAAGAGAATCGCTGTCGTTCACCAATGCATATTCAGTGATTTCAATACCGATAGCACTAAATGGAACGCCTGAACCTTTAATGTAACTCACAATATCATCGATAAAGTCAGGATTATTCAAGCTCTGCCCGGAAAGGTTAATAAACACAGGAACAATGCTTTTGTTAGCCTGTTTCCATTGTTTGATTTGATCGACAACTGCCCTTAAAACCCATCGATCAATCATGTCCATTTTATTTTTATTTTCTGCCACAGGTATAAATTCTGCCGGTGACACAAATCCTAACTCTTCACTGTGCCATCGTAACAGAGCTTCACAGCTCACTAATTTACGCTGCATATTATATTGAGGCTGATACACCAAACTAAATTCATTGTTGGTAACTGCAGTTTTTAAAGCAGTGAGTAAGGCATGAAACCGGTTCAAACTGTTTTGATAAGAACGTTGGTAATACAAGCATTTATTCTTTCCTTCTAATTTGGCTTGGTTCATCGCAATTTCAGCATTTTTTATTATTTGTATGTGCGATTCTGTGGTGCCTTTATTAACATAGACACCTACACTGGTTGTGACTTCTCGTTTTTCCCCATTAATTGAGTATGCAACGCTACTTGATTTTTGCCATTGACTACAAAAATCTTCAATCCGTTCATTTAAATTAGAGCCAGTGATCAAAACAACGAATACGTCTCCGCTGTATCGGGCCACAATGTCACATTCTTCTGCAATAGCGCGGATCCGGTTTACGACTTCCAAAATGAGAAGATCGCCGGCTTTGTAGCCGTAAACGTTATTAATATGCGTTAAATCGTCAATACCAATAAACAAGGCCGCACTGTCTTGATCGCGATTGATGGAATCTAAAACTTGTGCTTTTGCCTGCTCGAATAAGGTTTGTTTATTATACACTCCGGTTTGACGATCGAATTGCGTTAGATAAGCCAATGCTTTTTCAGTGTTTTTTTGACCTGACATATCAACATCAACACAAAACATCTCTGGTTGATCAGTGTGTTGATATAGCATTACATGACTTGAATAAACAGATACGGGTTGTTTAAATTTATTGACTAATTCTAGCTCGGTAGCAGGAATAACGACGCCTTCTTTTATCCAGTCATTGTGGGCATCGATAACCAAAGCGCGCATTTCGTTTGGAATAATAAGGTCTTCCAGTAACTCACCCATGGCTTCACTTTCCGAGTAGCCATACAAAAACTCACTGGCCCGGTTCCAATAAATAACACGACGGTTTTTGTCGTATCCTTGTACAGAAACATTCGGCAGTGCGGTGAGTAACTCCCTAAATCGTTGGTCGTTACGCTGTATTGTATGTTTATCTATTTTTGAAAAACTCATCACATAAAACGTAGGATAGAAATCTCACTAATGCAAAAAATGCCAATGTAATAAACAAAATAAAACGGTAATATGACCAACAACAGCGTACGTAATTTTTTGCACAAGTATGGAATACCAAAAATGTTGAAATATATGGGTTGGGCATTCAGCGTTATTGCATTGGGGTTATTTTTCCCAGGTATATTTATGCCTATGTTTTCTTTAGATATGGATATGCAAGTAAATGTTACCGGCACATCGCTTTCTACCCCTCTCATTGCTCAACAACTTTCTATTATAGGTACCGTCAAAAAATTATGGAGCGACAATCGTTTTTTGGTCGCAAGTTTAATTTTTTTATTTTCAGTCATCGTGCCTTTAGCGAAATCAGTCGCTATTGCCATTGCTGCTTTTATGAACGATGAAATAAAGCGTAGTCGCGTGCTAGCTTGGGTGTCTAGAATTGGAAAGTGGTCGATGGCAGATGTATTCGTAGTGGCCATTTTTCTTGCTGTTTTATCTACTCAGCATGCAGACAACCAAACAACCGAGCGTTTTAGCTTATTCGGTTTTAGCCTTGATGTGCAAATAAGCACACAAACCCTGTCTTCGGTGGGGGAAGGCTTTTATTTTTTCGTGGGATACTGCATTATTTCACTTATTGGCTCACAGTGCGTGGCTTTATATCACAAAGCCGCAGATTAATTTAGGCACCCAATGCAAGCAGACTCAAATTCAATACAGCCGATTAAGTTCCCAGAAATAAACACCCCCCGTTTATGCTTGAACGCTTTGCATGAACAAGATGCAAGCGCATTATTTGCGATATTTTCTGATCCAGCGGTATTGGCGCATTACGACGTACAGCAATTTACAAGCATTGAACAAGCATTGGGTTTGATTGATTACTTCAAAAAGCGCTTTGAGAGCGATACTGGAATACGCTGGGCTATTAGAGAAAAATCGACGGGTAAACTTATCGGAAGCTGTGGTTTTAATACTTGGAATCCTTATGATCATGGTGCAGTGGTAGGCTACGAAATTGCACAGGCGAATTGGGGAAAGGGCTTCGCGTTTGAAGCAGTGTCTGCCATTTTAGACTTCGTATTTTCGGAAACGTTTCATTTTTACGTTAACCGTATTGAAGCGTTAATTTTACCGCAAAATCAGGCTTCATGTGGCTTGGCGACAAAGCTGGGATTTCAAAAAGAGGGTGTGATGAGAGGCAAAACGTACTGGCACGATGGGTTTCATGACATTGCCATGTATGCTTTATTAAACAAAGATTGGCACACTCATCAATCGGTTAATAAGTGAAAAAATACGCTTATGTTTTATTGTGGTTATTGGCAATGAATACCTGTACTAAAGTAGGTGCTACACTGAGTGTTGTTTATCAACCCGACCCGCCTTTTTTTATCGACCAAGCTCAGCGAGCTCCGACAGGTATAGCCGTTGAACTCATTAGGAAGGTATTGGATGAGCATGGCATAACTTATCAATTTAATTTGGTCAATTTGGCAGCCCCTTATACCAGAGACACCGAAATACACAGCGATATTCAATTTTTTACTGATAAAGCGAAAAAACTGAACGCTCATTATTATTTTAGTGACAGTGCTCTAATCACTAAAAAAGCACATTTATTGTGGTTAGAGAGTTCTCAAGAGAGCACTCAGTCATTATCAAGCATCGCTGCACTGTGTTCAAATCAACCAATAACGATAGCGATAGAACCTAATAACACCTTAAAAAAACACGTAAAGAATGAATGTGGTGCGAACATAAGTATCATTGAAGCACAAGACGCGCATCATGCAATGGCCTTGTTAAAATACAGACAAGTGGATTACCTTCTCAGTTTCCGTCCTATTCCTCAGTTTGTCTCTATTGACCGACGTTTGGTTAAAGTGAATTCGCTTCGTGTTATAGAACAAGCGATTTACGTTGGCGTAAATAAAAATACTGAACAGTCCGAAGCGCTGATAAAAAAAATTTCAACCACCTTAACAGAGATGAACGAACGCGGAGAAACCGAAGCGATGTATCTACGCTTTACCGCTCTTCCAAAACCGTCTCAATCTTCTGTTGATTAATTCAGAAGAGTCGAAAATGAACTCAATATCGCCACCAGAAGGCAAACGCCTTAATAAATTCATCAGCGACTCCGGCTTTTGTTCTCGGCGAGAGGCCGATGCACTTATCGATGATGGTCGAGTAAAGCTAAATGGCCAACTGCCTGAGCTTGGTACCAAAGTACTGCCAAGTGATAGTGTTACCGTTGATGGGAAAGTGATTAAAGCGGTGAAAAAAGATAAAAGTGACAGAGTCTACCTGCTGTATAACAAGCCGATTGGTATAACCTGTACGACTGAACGCAAGGTAAAAGGAAACATTGTTGATGCGATAAATTTTTCACAAAGGATTTTCCCAATAGGTCGTTTAGATAAACCGTCTGAAGGACTGATTTTGTTAACGAGCGACGGCGACATCGTTAACAAAATTCTGAGAGCGGAAAATGCGCACGAAAAATTATACAGGGTAACGGTAGATAAACCGGTCACGGAGCGTTTTGTACATCGAATGTCCGGCGGAATACCTATCTTAAACACAGTGACCAAACCCTGTCAGGTAAGACAAACAAGTCAACGAAGTTTCGACATTGTATTAACCCAAGGTTTGAACCGGCAAATTCGCAGAATGTGTGAATATTTAGGCTTTGAAGTGGTTAAACTGGTACGAAAACGTATTATGCATTTAAACCTCCAAGGTTTAAAAACGGGCCAATGGCGACACATGACTGATAGTGAATTAGCTATTTTAAACAAAGCGCTAGCCAATTCATCAAAAACAGCACCCAGTAAGGTCTGAATTCAAAAGGTAAAAATACGCGATGATAGATAAAGACACTCAACAGATACTCAGTGAAATAAAAGCAAATAGTTCAGTGTGGATATTAAAAGATGAGCATGGATGTGTCATGTTAAGCTCTGAAGACGAAGACGGCGTGCCAGTATGGTCTGACCAATCATCGGCCTTAGCGTGGGCAACCGAAGACTGGTCGCATTGTGAAGCGGCTGCTATCGAACTCAATGTTTGGGCAGCGCGTTGGACAAAAGGACTCAGTGAGGACGATTTAATGATTATGGTTAACCCCTCTGAGTTACAAGAGCATGGTGTAGTATTAAGCCCGCAAGACTTTATTGATGCCATCGATACAATCAATACGCAAAGGTAAAGCCAATATGAAGAATATTGCATTGATATTATTAGGCTTAACTTTTTTTCGTATAAGTTTAGTTTGTGCGGAAGAGGGGTTGTTCACTACAGAGCAATTTGCAAATGTTGTCGGTAGCTCACTCCCATTGTTGGACGACCTTACGATCTCTGCCATGGTACCTGCCATGGTCGATTTAGATAATTGCTCGGGTGCATTTGTATCCAAACAAGGCTTGGTTGTGACCAATCACCATTGTGTTAGCGGAACACTTCAACATCATTCAACTATTAACAATAATTATCTTGAAAATGGGTTCCTAGCGAATACCTTTGTCGAAGAATTACCTGCTGCTCCCAGTACGAGTTTGTTAATCACTCAAGCGGTTTCTGATGTTACTGCTCAAGTATTAGGCAGTACCGATGAATTAAGTGGCGTACAACGTCCAAATAAAATAACAGAGAACATTAAGGCACTTATTTCTGACTGTGAGCAAGAGCAAGGTTATCGCTGTAAAGTATCGGTTTTTAATGAGGGATTACAATACTCGTTGATAAAGCAGCTTGAAATTAATGATGTGCGGCTTGTTTATGCACCCAAAAAAGCCATAGGCAACTTCGGAGGAGAGGCTGATAAGTGGGAATGGCCTAGACATACTGGCGATTTTGCGTTTTACCGCGCTTATGTTGATAAGCAGGGCCGAGCAGCATCTTATAGCCAAGATAATGTTCCTTATGTACCTGAACAGGTTTTTCGAGTGTCAGCAAAATCGTTAAAAGAAGGCGATGTTATTATGACACTGGGTTTTCCCAATCGAACTCAACGCTACACGCGTTCGGCAGAATTGGATTATGTCTTTAATTGGTTGTATCCCATGTATATCGACCTAGTGTCAGGTTGGATAGAGGTGATTGAACGCAGTGCTGAACGAGGCAGCGAAGCGCGCTTAAAATATCAGCTTCGTCTGACAGGTCTTAAGAATTTTTTAAAAAGTACGCAAGCTCAGTTAGCTGGTGCGCGCCGAACAGATTTAGTAAGGCAACGAAAAGCACAAGAAGCATTGCTTGAACCTTCACGCTCATTCAAATTACTAGATAGTATTCAACAGCAGCAAATCGAGCTAAGAAAACAGCGTGTTCTTTACCGCAATGCAACGCGCTCAGCACTGCTTAATATGGCGCAAACGCTTTACAGTTATGCCGTCGAACAACAAAAACCCGACAGCATGAGAAACCTTGGCTTTCAAGCGCGAGACAAAGAACGCTTGTTTCAACAGATGACGAATTTTGATAAACGTTTCGACGTAAATGTTGATAAAGCGCAGTGGACTTTTCTTATAGAACAGTATCGAACATTCCCAGAAACCTTGCGTGTCGATGCCTTCGAGCGGGCGTTGACAGCAAGTGGTCCGCAGTTTTCGTCGCTGTCAGTTAAACTAGAAGACTTCTACAAACGTACCCAATTATTAAATATTGATAAACGCTTGGCATTATTGGATGCGACACCACAGCAGTTGGAAGCCAGTGAGGACCCGTTTATTCAAATGGCGATCGCGCTATACAATAGTGAATTACGCATGCAGCAAGAGCAAGATAAGCTTGAAGCGCAAGTCTTGCCTTTAAAAACTGTGCATATGCAATCGGTCATTGCATGGCGATCCTCACAAGGTAAGGTGGTGTATCCCGATGCCAATGGCACGCTTAGATTCAGTGTGGGTGAAGTAAAAGGCGGCTCACCAAGAGATGGACTGATTTACGAGCCTTTTACTCGACTAGAGGGCATTGTAGAAAAACACACGGGTAGAGCACCTTTCAATGCTGACAACGAGCAATTGTCGCTAATTCGAGAAGGGATTTACGGTGATTACCTTGATCCACAGCTTGCAACCGTAGCCGTTAACTTTTTAAGCGATGTAGATTCAGCTGGTGGCAGTAGCGGGTCGGTAACCGTAAATGATAACGGTGAACTGGTAGGTTTGCTTTTTGATAGTACCTTTGAAAGTGTCAATGCTAAGTGGAGCTTTGATGCACAAACCACGCGAGCAATTCATGTTGATAGCCGATATATGCTTTGGGTGATGCAGTACGTAGATAAAGCAACACGGTTGATTAATGAAATGGACCTTGTAAAAGATACCCCTACAACTGGATTAAATGAGGAGCAAAGTTCTGCAAGCGAGCAGTAATGAGCTATGGTTCGTCCCCTTAGGAGGAACAGGTGAAATTGGTATGAACCTGAACCTTTATGGGTATAACGGGCAGTGGTTAATGATTGATTGTGGGGTATCGTTTGATGAACCCCTTTTTCCTGAAAAAAGCGAGACATCGTTGATTCATCGCGTTGTTTGTGCAGACCCTTCTTTCATTGCTGAGCGAAAATCCTCACTTCAAGGTATTTGTATTACGCATGGGCATGAAGACCATGTCGGGGCTATTGCCGACCTTTGGCCTAGATTTCAGGTGCCTGTTTACGCCACGCCGTTTACCGCAGCAATTATACAGCGCAAGTTAAGCGAGCGCGGTTTGGATGGTAAAGTGCCATTGGTGGTAGTTGACTTAGATAGCCAACACAAAGTGGGTGATTTTAGTATTTCTTGGCTAAGTATGACGCATTCGATCCCTGAACCCAGTGCCTTATTGATTAACACTCCAGTAGGGGCAATATTTCACACTGCCGATTGGAAAATGGATTTATCACCCGGTTTGGGGCAAGGTTTTAATATAAACAGAATTAAAGCGATACAACACACTCACCGCTTACTTGCAGTGGTAGGCGATTCAACGAATGCTACCAAGCCTGGGTTGTCTCATTCAGAAAGTACCTGCTACCATGGACTTCGAGAAACCATCCGACATCAACAAGGCCGAGTTGTGGTTAGCTGTTTTGCAAGTAATGTTGCCAGACTCATTAGTCTGGCGAAAATTGCTCAAGAAACGCAGCGCTATCTTTGCTTGTTAGGTCGCTCGCTTGAAACCATGTTGAGTATTGCCAGAAGCACAGGATATTGGCCCGATGATATTGATGTAATTAATCCTAACCACGTAGGGTATTTACCCGCTAACGAAGTATTAGCGGTGGCGACAGGTTCGCAGGGTGAACCTAGAGCCGCATTGTCTCGTTTAGCGCACGATACTCATCGTTTGCTTTCTTTGGACGAGGGCGACACAATCATATTCAGCAGTATTGTGATCCCCGGCAACGAAAAACCCGTCGAGCGCTTAGTCAGCTTGTTTGAAAAAAGACATATTCGTACTCTGTTATCAGAAACGCACCCCTTGCCCCTACATGCCAGTGGACACCCCAACGAAGAAGAATTAAAGCAACTGTATACTTGGTTACAACCTGACATCGCCATTCCTACTCACGGAGAGCACAAACACTTACTGGCCCATGCCAAAATCGCACAAAACCAAGGCATACGTAAAACCTATGTGGGAAAAAACGGCGATCTGTTTCGTATTTATCCTCAAGCCAGTATACGTAGGGGTGTTGTAAAAGCTGGCAGGATTGCTTTAAATAGAGAATAACGGGTATAAGTTAAAACACCCAATTTTAGCGCTGTGTTAAAAGCCCAATAAATATCAATACCCCCGATGCTATGCTAATGTTAATAGGATTAATTT
Organism: uncultured Alteromonas sp.; assembly: GCA_964429915.1. Classification (GTDB taxonomy): domain Bacteria; phylum Pseudomonadota; class Gammaproteobacteria; order Enterobacterales; family Alteromonadaceae; genus Alteromonas_F. The sequence continues at coordinate 2,279 of CAYSDZ010000052.1, read as the reverse complement.
GTTGTTATGAGGCGGAGCGTTATGAGGCGGAACATGGCAGATATCGAGAAACATCACTCTTCTGAGTTTTTATCGGTTTTAGAACGGTTCTATGCGCTTGAAACTAGCGCAGCTGATAGACCTTTTTTACACCAACCCGTCGACGGAAATATTACGACCTACACTTGGCGTGAATACGCAGATCTAGTACGTAAAGTCGCCAAAAGTATCGTGGATATGCAGCTTGAACCGGAGTCTAAAATCGCCATTTTGGCTAAAAACAGTGCCGAATGGTTTATTAGCGATTTAGCCATTTTACTAGCTGGGCATATCAGCGTTCCGATTTTTTCGACCGCAGGCCAAGAAACCATCGAATATGTCTGTCAACATGCTGACGTGAAGTTAGTATTTGTGGGGAAACTCGACGACACTGAAAATCAACTTGCAGCCATACCCGATAACATCAAAACGGTTGCGTTTCCTTATCCGAATATCAACGCTGATACGCAATGGTTAGATTTTCTAGCGTCTAGTCCTTTTGAAGATACGCCAAAACCGGCACCCGAAAAAATCGCGACCATTATTTATACTTCTGGCAGCACCGGTCAACCAAAAGGTGTGGTGCATACCTTTGGTTCGCTAAACTGGGCCGCAATGCAATTTGTCGATCGTTTTAGTTTTACTCAACATGACAGGGTCATCAGCTACCTGCCATTAGCACATATTACTGAGCGAGGCATTATTGAAATGGCGGCATACTATAGCGGTATGCAGATTTGGTTTGTGGAAAAACTAGACACCTTTCAACGCGACCTGCAAACCTGCCAACCTACTGTCTTTGTTTCCGTACCGCGCCTTTGGACCAAGTTTCAGATGGGTGTGTTAAACAAACTACCGCAATCCAAGCTTACTGTTTTATTGAAAATCCCGTTTGTAAACGGGCTTATTAAGAAAAAAATACAAACTGGCCTTGGTTTAGACAAAGCTCGGCTTATAGGAAGCGGTTCAGCGCCGCTGTCTCCAGCCATTATCTCATGGTACCAAAGCATTGGTATTAGTATTTGTGAAGGGTGGGGCATGACAGAAAACTGTGCTTATGGCACCACTTGCATTCCTTTCAATGCGTCTAAAATTGGTGCAATCGGCACGGTGCACAAAGGAGTTGATTTACGCATTTCCGATGAAGGTGAAATTCAAGTGAAAGGCCAATGCAATATGCAAGGCTATTATCTTGAGCCTGAAAAGACCGCCGAAGCGTTTACTGACGACGGGTATTTCAGAACGGGCGATAAGGGTGAAATAGACCAAGACGGTTACGTAAAAATAACGGGCAGACTCAAAGATATTTTTAAAACATCGAAAGGTAAATACGTCACACCAGCGCCTATCGAAGCGAAGTTCATGGCAAACTCCGATATTGAGCAAGTGTGTGTAACAGGCAGTAGTCTGCCACAACCCATTGCGTTGGTAGTGTTGTCTGAAGATGCGATGAAATTAAATAAAGCTGAAGTAGAGGAAAAACTCGCCAAGCAGATGCACAGCATTAATCAGCAATTAGAAAGCCATCAAAAGCTGGATCGCGTTATCATATGCAAAGAGCCGTGGACGGTAGAAAATCAAATGCTGACACCCACGCTTAAAGTGCGCAGGCACGTATTAGAGGAGCAGTTATCCGATGTGATCAACGGACACTATTCACAGAGTGTCGTGCATGTATAAATTGAACGAACGTGCAAGGAATGAGGATAAAATGATAAACACTGATGCTAAAAGAATTGATATTAAAAGAAAAATAAGAACTCTTGTAAACTATGGATTATCAGCAGTAAGCATGAGCGTGTCGTTTTTGGCACAGGCCGATGTAGCTGAAGCCGCAACTACCTTATGTGAAAAATTTAAATCTTGTGCAAACGAACAAATGAAAGGCGTGCTCGAACAAACTGTAAATGCAATGTGTGCCAGTTTAGCACCTATTTCAAAGCAGTTAAGTCAACAGCCAGAGCTTGAAGGCAAAGCCGAAGCATGTTTGAACTCTATGATTGTGTTGTCATGTGACACCTTGTCAAATTTGGGAACGAGCACAACTGCATAATGCGCTGACTTTCAAAACTATAACAATTCAATACTATTTGAATATTTAGTCTAGACTACACTTGCTCCCCCCTTAAATTTTGTTTATTGTTTGACCATCACTTGTTATTTTCATGTAAATTAACGATGGGTGAGTGAAGTGGCACACTGAATTTGGCCTTTGCTCGCCGCCGTGGGGCGACAACTGACTTAACACGCGTGGGTTTTTT
>CAYSDZ010000051.1:1386-17484 GCA_964429915.1 uncultured Alteromonas sp. | reverse complement strand
AATCAATTGAAGTTCCGACGAAACTGTCGACAAAAGATTATCGTGAGTTTTCGTTACCTATCTGTTATTCGATCACCATATACCGAAGCGCCGATGTCAATCAAAGAATATAGCTGAAATTTCCTCGCTTTAACAAGGAATTGCTTTCAAATCTCAGCAATCCTCTTATAATGTCTTTAAATTTAAAACTCCCATTTCAAGCAGCGTACTATGGATAAAAATAAAGAGCTCAAAAAAGCGGGTTTAAAAATCACCCTTCCCCGCTTAAAAATACTAGAAATGTTGCAAAAACCTGAAAATCAACATATCAGTGCTGAAGATGTATATAAGCTGCTAATCGAGCAGGGAGAAGAAATTGGTTTAGCCACGGTATATCGAGTACTTAACCAATTTGATGACGCAGGCATATTAAATAGGCATCATTTTGAGGGTGGAAAATCGGTATTCGAAATAAGCCAAAAAGCGCATCACGATCATTTAGTTTGCTTAAAATGCGGAAAAGTCATCGAGTTTGAAGACCCTATCATTGAGCAGCGACAAGAAGAAATCGCCAAAGAACACAACATAAAGTTGACTCATCATAGTTTGTATCTGTATGGCGATTGTACGGATGAAAATTGCGAAGGCAAAGACTAAAGAAAACGCATTAAACGTTTTAGATGTACTTGATCTAAAGCGTTTAATCAAATTTTATTTTGTTTAATGCTTTTATTGCTGTTAACCAAATCTCCTCCCTTTTTCCCTGCCCTATTTGCTGCTGATTAATATGACTCACGGGTGTAATTTCTTTTGTTGAACTACTTAACCATACTTCATCTGCAGCCATCAATTCGTCGGTGGAAAAGTGACGCTCGACTACCGGAATATCAGTAAATGTTTTTAGCGCGTCGAGTGCTAAAGCGCGAGTGATACCGGGTAACACTTGGTTGTCGAGTGGCGCGGTGATCACGGTGTTCTGCTTTACGATAAATACATTCGATGCACTGGCTTCAGTCACCATGCCTTGCTGGTTATAAAGTATGGTTTCGGCCAAGCCCTCATCCTTTCCCTGCTGAAAATGTAAAACATTTCCCAATAAAGAGGTGGATTTAATGTGGCAGCGTTTCCAGCGTAAATCTTCTGCAAGACTGACTTTAAGCCGATTAACTTTCGATATATCGTGTACAGGTGGTGGAGGAGTATCAAACATAAAGGCAAACTGCGTTTGCTCAACATGACTTGGAAAACCGTGATACCGTTTTGTATCAGCACCGCGCGTAATTTGAATATACAAGCCTTGATAAGGTGAATTTACACCTGCATTTTTTTTGATGATCTCGAAAATAATATCATTCCATTGATGATCGATGTTGTCGGTGCCCATTCCCACCGCATTCATTCCAGATTTTAGGCGTGCAAGGTGCGCGTTTAGCGCCACAGGTTTGCCGTGATGGACCGGGATCACTTCATAAATACCGTCACCAAACAAAAAACCTCTATCTAGCACCGACACTTTTGCCTGCGATAGCGGTGTCCATTCATTGTTTAAAAAAGCGATTTGATTCATTGTTCCAAAAACCAAAGAGATTACATATTACTTATAACGGCGCCAAAATAAGCGCCATGCGTTTCTTGCAGTGTACACATCTGTTTCGCAAAAGTGGATACTTTGCCCCGGCAGCGCTTGAACAAAACGTGGTAAATCGATGTGTGCAATTGCACCTATTTTAGGATAGCCACCTAAGGTCTGCCTGTCGCTTAACATAACAATGGCTTGCCCGTTAGGTGGAATTTGAATTGCACCTTTATGCACACCTTCGGAAAACATCGCGCCATTAGGGCTAGGTAAAGCGTTGCAAGACAACCTATATCCCATACGATCACTTTGGCTTGTCACACGAAAAGGTTGCGACAGACATTGTGCTTTTGTAACCAGTTCAAAATCTTCAACTTGATATCCAAAAATCACTCTGATCGGTGTATTGAGCGCATAATTATATGGGCAGGGATTTATTGCCGAAACATCTCTTTTAGTTACCGTCTGTTCATTTACCTCGCTAATACCCAAACTATCACCGTTCGCCAGTTTTCTATACGTTTCCCCTCTCTCAAGAGATGCTGAAAAGCCTCCTTCAACCACAAGGTAATAACGCTGACCCGTATAGTTGACTTCGCTTGGGTAAAGCCTTATCTCATCGCCGCTTTCACAGCGTAATACAGACCAAGCTGGTTGCGCCTTTTCATTGATTTCCACCATTACATTTGGACCTGCAATTACTATGTAACAGGCTTGCAGAACAACAAATTGAGTGTCACCCATCACTTCAAGCGCGTTTAACTGTGTGGAATTTGAGGCTTTGTTTCCCAATAGATGATGAGCAAAGTGAAAAGCAATGTCGTCCATTGGCCCACCACTTTTTAAACCCTGATGTTGAACGCCTGTTTTTCCTGCATCAATAAGAAGAGAGAGCAAACCCGTTTGTATTATTTCAAGCACAGTATTCGTACCATGGAACACCGTTTAAAGTGTGGAATTGTTCTTCTTCAATTGCCTCGAAGGTCACAGACATTCCAACTGAAAATGGCGAAATAGGTTCGTGGTTCAGGGCAAGTAAAGCAACTGGACAATATCCAAGAATATTCCAACCGCCGGGAGAATCGGATGGATAAATGGCAAGCTGTGTATCAGCAATCGCGACAGCCCCTTTTTTTACCCGTTTTCTCGGTGACGCTTTTCGTGCTAACTTCAGCTTTTCATCCACAAATCCCATGTAAGCAAACCCAGGCGCAAACCCTATCGCGTACACTTGATAGACGGAGTTTGTATGTAAGCCTATCAACTCATCGTGAGATAGGCTGGTGCGCTCCATCATCTCGTTAAAATCGTTGTCCCATGGCAAGGTATAACATACGGGAAGACACAAACGTTTTTCGCTATTGGACAGATCTGTTGAAACGTTTATTTGCAAAATTAACTGGTAAACATCGTGTTGATCAGCTTCTAGCGCATCGAAATGAATCGTCACTGAATCATAAGAAGGGATCACATCCAACAACCATGGAGTTGAACGTGATAATCTAAACAACGATTCACTGAGCTGTCTGCATAGACGGTTTTTATTCCCTATGTCGCCATGTAAAGCATAAAGTAACATGCAACCTTCACCCACAGTGCACATTTTGAATTGTGTATGGAGGGGTGACGAGTTCACTTAGCGTCTTGTTCCTGTAAAAGCAGTCGAATATGCTTCACCATGGTTAAGGCACTGTCTGAATCTCCGTGTACACACAGCGAATCAATGGGAAAAGGGGCTTTGCCTTCGATAAAAGATTGTGCTTGATGCACCGCTTGTTCGTCATTAAGCACTGCGTTAGGCTCGGTTCGAGGTGAAAGTTGACCATCTTGCGTATAGCGTCGGTCAGCAAAGGCTTCAAAAAGTAAAGATACGCCATAACTCGCTGCGCTTTCAATCAGCTTTTTGTAATTAGGTGTCGCAAGCACCATTAAAGACAGATTTTTATTAAATATAGCGACCGCTTGAAGCACACTGATAAACACCTTTTCATTTTTCATCATATCGTTATAAAGTGCACCATGTGGTTTGACATACTCTACCGATGCGCCTTTCAATGCCGCTAAACCAGAAAGAGCTGAAAGCTGATACAAAATACAGTCAATAAGCTCAGCGGAAGACATCGACATGCTTCTACGTCCAAAACCCTGTAAATCTGGATAAGAGGGATGTGCGCCCACCACCACATTATGGCTGGCGCACAAAGCCAACGACTTTGAAATAGTCGACGGATCACCACCGTGAAAACCACAGGCGATATTGGCTTGATCGATCAGTGGTATAATCTTACTTTCGTCACATAATCGATAGATGCTAAAACTTTCTCCTAAATCACAATTTAAGCGCATTGTTCAGTATCTTTTGGTTTGTTGATCACTTTATTAAGTCAATTCTGATAGTATATCGCTTTGATTGTTCTAGTGGTTAGGTTTTTCCATGTCTTACTCAGAATCCACCGACTTGACTGTCGGCTACATTGTCGATGCCACAGTAGAAGAGGTTTTACCGACCGGATACTGGCTGCTTTTCAGTGATCAGCGGCTTTTTCTTCCCATAGATAACACGTCTCACTCCTTGGCAGAAAAGCAAAATATCAATGTGTTAGTAACCCATGATAAATCAGGTCAAATTGTTGCTGATGCAAGGCTGCCATCATCAGCCTTAAATGAAGCAGTATTATTAACAGCAAAAGATGCAACAGACAGAGGAGCGTTTTTTAATTGGGGCACCACTAGAGACCTATACGTACCGGCAAAATGGCAAGAAAGCCCCATAAATCCGGGGATGGATTATGTCGTCGTGCCGTTAATCGATGAAAAAACTGGCAAAATAACGGGTTGCACCAAGCTTAAACATTGCTTTCCTGAAAGCAATAAATGGTTGAAAGTGAAGCAAACTGTTAATTTACAGGTGTTTGCCAAAACTCAACTAGGCTATAAAATATTGATTAATGGTGACACCATCGGGCTACTCTTCCATAGCGATGTGCACGTTACACTTCACATTGGCGAAACCTTAGAAGGAAGTATTAAATCAATTCGAGAAGATGGAAAAATAGACCTTAGTATTGCTCAACAAAGTTCTAAAGAAAGAAAAACGCTTGAAGAAGCCATTATAGAGGATTTACTGGAACATGACGGCTTGTCGACTTTGACAGACAAAAGCGCGCCTGATGAGATATTCGAGCGTTTCAAAGTGAGCAAAGGTGCTTATAAAAAAGCCTTAGGTAGCTTATTTAAAAAGAAAAAAATCGTGATAGATAAAGACGCAGTGCGTATTTCAAAATAATAAGAGCAGAGTTGGAAACACTATTCTTATTGCTTTCCCCATTGGGCTAACACTACCCTCTCTTGCTCTGTCATATTCGTTTTATTTAAAAACGGCATATCGCGTGTAACCGTTGTGCGATAAACAATTTGAGCCTTTTGACGCTCTATGTCTTGCCAAGAATCCAATACCACACCCAAAGGCGCGACAGTAAACATGTCGTCCGAAGGCTGTTTGCTGTGACACCCCATGCAGTGAGTTTGAATTAATTTCATCACTGTCTGTTGAGGTATAGGTTGTTGAGTTACCAGTTGTTGGCTCGCTGCTTTTTGTTCTACCGGCTTGGCATCAATCGCTCTTGCTTCAAGCGCGTTTGAAGCTGGCAATGACACCCACAGCGCCAGCAATGCCATTCCTATAGCGCCAGATACCAATATGAGTGGTTTTTTCACGCCTTGATGTTTGAGATTGAAGTAATGGCGTATCCATGCTGACAAAGCAATAATGGCAATTAAGATTAACCAATTTAACTGATGCTGATAGGTCATCGGATAATGGTTGCTGATCATGATGAACAATAACGGAAGGGTAAAATAGTTATTGTGGACTGAGCGAAGTTTAGCGCCCTCTCCCCACGCAGGATTAATGGTTTTTTTATGGCTAACCGCATTCACCATTTTGCGCTGAGACGGCATAATCACCATTGCCACATTGGCCACCATAATAGTGCCTATTAATGCTCCCACATGAATATAAGCTCCTCTTCCACTAAACCATTGAGTCGCTAAAAAACAGGCAATAGAAATAAACAAAAAAAGAAACACACTGAATAATGCGGTATTTTTAGATAAAGGGCTGCGACACCCAGCTTCATAAATTGAAAATCCAATGACAATAAAACCCACTCCTAGCGCGATAGCCGTAGCCGGAGACATAGATTTCACACTGGGATCGATTAAATAGGCCGAGGCTCCAAAGTAATACACGATGATTAATAATGCCGCTCCGCTCAACCATGTGCTGTACGCCTCCCATTTGAACCAATGCAGCTTTTCTGGTATCACTTCGGGCCCGTACTGATACTTGGCAACTTCGTAAAATCCACCGCCGTGAACCGCCCATAAGTCGCCTTTAATGCCTTTTTCTTTTTTCCACGATGGCGGCTCTCTTAAACTATTATCCAACCAAATAAAATAGAAGGAAGCGCCAATCCATGCGACACCAGCAATAACATGGAACCAACGAACAAATAACGATGCCCAATCAAGCCATGGCATAGCGTTTCTCCTGAGAAGTCGAGTTGAGCATAGATTGACCTGCAACAAAGGTATCGACGACAGCCCTATCGTCACCAAGAATACTTAAAGAAAACAAACTATCACTGATATGTTTACTGTGGGTACCTCTTAATGCAGTCAAGGTATCAAAATTAGGGTTTAGAATAACAAAATCTGCAAAACTACCCGGATTTAAGTTGCCAATGTCATTCGCTAATTGATGAGCAACCGCTGCACCTTGAGTCATCATATACAAGCCAGTGAGCGCATCAATCGGGTGTTGTTGAAGCTGACATACTTTGTAAGCTTCACCATAGGTACGTAGCATGTTCAAACTGGTTCCTGCACCAATGTCGCTAGCCAACACAGTTTGAACCTTGTGTGTCTGTGCACTTGCGTAGTCAAACAAGCCGCTTCCCAAAAATAAATTAGAACTAGGACAGAACGCTGCCGTGGCGCCTTTTTCACGAAGTGTCAGCCATGATGACTCGGGTAAATGTACACAGTGTCCAAATACGGCTTTTTCTCTCACTAAACCATAATGATCGTACACATCAAGGTAGCTATTATGCTGAGGAAAGCGCTCAGCGACCAAAGCGACTTCACTTTGATTTTCTGACAAATGCGTTTGAATGAATACATCGGGATATGCGCGAGCTAATTCGCCCAATGCAGCCAATTGTTCAGGCGTGCTGGTCGGCACAAAACGCGGAGTAATGGCGTATTGGTTTCGACCTTTGTTATGCCACTTTTGAATGAGGGCTTGTGATTCATCAACCGATGATTTTACCGAATCTCTCAATTCATCAGGACAGTCGGCTGCACTGTCCATGCAAATCTTTCCTGTGATCAAAGCCATATTTTTGGCTGATGCGGCCGCGAATAGTGCATCAGCTGAATGTGCATGCACGGTTGCATAAGCGAGCGCAGTGGTAGTGCCATTTTTAAATAGCTGCTGTAAAAAAACCTCTGCCATCATTGAGCAATATTCGGGATCAGCAAACTTAATCTCAGTCGGAAACGTATAATTTTCCAACCAAGCCATAAGTTGCTCACCATAGCTTGCGATCATTTCAATTTGTGGAAAATGTAAGTGGCTGTCTATTAAGCCGGGAATCAATAAATACTGAGCGTAATCATGTTCAGTAGCATACGGAAACCGTTGCCGAAGTGTTGCATAATCACCCACTGCTTTTATTTTCTTCCCTTCAACAACCAGCGCCCCTTCGGCTTCAAACTGAAAATTCGATGAAGGTGTCTCCGTTTCACTTGGAAAATGCAGTATTTGTGCTTTAAAAAGTGTAAATTCCGTATTCATACAATCCAATTTAACTGCCTCTGTAGGTACTATAGCTAAATGGTGTGACTAACAAAGGCACATGGTAGTGTTCGCCCTCCCCACTCATTTCAAAGCTTATGTCAACGTGAGGGTAAAAACTTTTACCGTGATGCGCTAACAAATAAGGCTTGCACTCAAAACGCAAAGAGTACACACCAGCTACGAATTCAATCTCGCCCCATGCAGCACAGCGACCGTCCGAATTTGTAGTAGCAGACAACTTCGTACCGCAAGGAGCGGTTAACGTAATCAGCATATCTACTGCGGGTTTGCCCAAAGTCGTGTCGAGCACATGACTAGATAAACTGTTCATTTGAGCCTCTTTAGGTTTTCTGTTCGTCGATCGTGTTTTGACTGATTGCATTGGTTATGCGTAACGTTGTAATCTTGAATTGCTCTTGTGCTGCGGTCGCTAATTCTTGCTTTGTCGTGTTATACAAGCGAAGTGAAATAGCAGATAGCATTTGCTCGGCACTTAGCCCTGTTGCACAAATAATGAAAATAAAACCATGTCGCTCTGCGTATTCTTCATTCAAGTTTTTGAGCATAGTAAACACCTCATCAGATGCGTTCTCCATGCCGCTTTGTTCGTGCTTCGCTAACGCTTGTGTATTGGCATACTTTGCTTTTAATGAAGCGATATCACCTATCATCGGGTGCCCTGCCAAAGCCTCTTTTATATCGTCTTCATTCATGCTTTGCCAATGTCGTTCTGCCGCTGTCAATAAGCTATCTACACTGTCGTAAGGCCGATTGTCAGCCATCACTCTACACCATCGAGTGGACGCGCAGGTGAAGGCAAACCAGTCTTCTGCTTGTTGTTGTGTCTTTGTATTTAATAACTCTAAAGACATAAACTCTGTGGTTCCTTCTTTACCTCTGACGTTAACATCTTGTTTTCTTGTGGCTGATTTAAAAGATTAATCAGCTGTGCGCTGATGGATACCGCCACTTCGACAGGTCGTTTCCCAGCAACGCATAACTCACCTATTGGGCTTATCATCTTGGCAATATCATCATTAGCAAAGCCTTTATTTTGCAAGCGTAATTTGAAGCGTTCTGCTTTGGTTTGTGAGCCTATCATGCCCAAAAAGCTCAACGAAGGATGTTTTAAACCTTGCTCAACTAGCTTATAGTCAAGTTGATGATTGTGTGTGAGGATCACCGCCCATGCTTGAGGGGGCAACGCAGTTATTTCGGCAACCGGATCATCATTGAACAACGGAACGACATTTGACGGTAAGGTGGAAATCTCAAAACTGGGCGAACGATTATCCACCCAAATGATCCGCAAAGGCAACTGAGCTAGTATGGGCACCAAAGCCTGAGCAACGTGACCACCACCAAACACCCCAACCGTTTGCGTATGTTTGCATTGCACTTCAAATAGGACTTTCACCGCGCCTCCGCAACATTGTCCTAACTTGGCTGCTAAAGGAAAAGACTCAATCACTTGTTGCTGACGCTTTTCCCAGTTATGTTGAACCGTATTTTGCACCAAAAGTTGTCTGGCTTTTTCAACGGCAACAAACTCTAAATGACCGCCCCCAATGGTGTCGAACTGACTATCGCTAGTCACGACCATTTTTGCGCCAGCTTCTCTGGGCGTAGACCCTGCTGTTGTTAACACCGTTATCAAAACATAAGACAGCGACCGCTGATGGCAGCCATTGATTGCTTCGTGCCATGCTTGCTGTTTAAAAAAAGGATTCATTGTTTCACCTTACCTATAGCATTAAACACACGTTCAGGTGTCGCAGGCGCGTTGAGATCAGGGTCAATCTTATATTCGCTTAAACTCGAAATGGCATCTTTGAGTGCACACCACACAGACATCGCTAACATAAACGGCGGCTCGCCCACGGCTTTGCTGTGGTAAATAGTCTCTTCTTCGTTTGCTCTGGGATACAGCTCAACATTAAACACATCCGGCGTATCACCAATTGCTGGTATTTTATAGGTCGCTAAATTATTGCTGGTAAGCTTTCCAGTCTCGTCCCATCGTAAGTCTTCTGTGGTAAGCCATCCCATGCCTTGAATGAAGCCGCCTTCAATTTGTCCAATATCAATTGCAGGGTTTAAACTTGCTCCCACATCATGAACAATATCAACGCGATCGACTTTGTATTCACCCGTTAATGTATCAACGCTTACCTCAGAAACCGCTGCACCGTATGCAAAATAGAAAAAGGGGCGGCCCTTACCTGTTTCTCGGTTGTAGTGAATTTTAGGCGTTTTATAAAATCCGCTTGACGAAAGTGGCACTCGGGCAAAATAAGCTTGCTGGATCAAATCAACAAAATTCATTGTGTGTTGCTCGAACTGAATGTGATTTGAAATAAACTGAACATGGCTGATGTTAGCAGTTTTAAGCTGTAAAACTTCACTTAAATAAAACTCAGCGAGCTTACGCTTAATAGAAAGACAGGCATTTTGTACTGCTTTACCATTTAAATCGCTGCCACTGGAGGCTGCTGTCGGTGAAGTGTTAGGTACTTTGTCGGTACGCGTAGAAGTCACTTCAACGTCATCGAACTCGACACCAAATTCATGGGCAACAATTTGAGCGATTTTAGTGTGTAAGCCCTGCCCCATTTCTGTGCCACCGTGATTAGCCTGAATACTGCCATCGGTGTATATATGCACCAATGCACCTGCTTGATTCAGGTGTTTAGCGGTAAATGAAATGCCAAACTTTACCGGACATAAGGCTAAACCTTTTTTAATAATAGGGCTTTGTTCATTGAACAAGGTAATGGCTTTTCGTCGCGTCCAGTATTCGCTTGATGTTTCTAGGCGTTCGATCAGATCAGCAATGAGGTGGTGTTCTATTTCCATACCGTAAGGGGTTTCACTGCCATTTTCAGTGCTGTAAAGATTGCGCTTTCTCACCGTTAGAGGATCCAAGCCTGTTTTTCTTGCCACCTTATCCATGACGGCTTCAGCCATGATCATGCCCTGCGGACCGCCAAAACCACGATAAGCGGTGTGTGACACCATATTGGTTTTTAAGCGGTGCCCTTCAATGTCACAATGCGGTGCGTAATAGCAGTTGTCTGCATGGAACATGGCTCTGTCTACAATGGCATCAGATAAGTCGGCTGAGTGGCCGCAATTGCCGTTAATGTGATGTTTTACTGCTTCAATCATACCATCGGCAGTGAAACCCACTTCAAACTGATTTTCAAAAGGATGACGCTTACCCGTAACCATCATATCTTGTTGTCGCGGAAGTCGAAGCTTCACGGCTCGTTGGTTTCTCATTGCCAACAGCGCGGCAATGCAAGCCCACTGTGCAGCTTGCGTTTCTTTACCGCCAAAGCCGCCGCCCATGCGTCTCATATCCACAACGACTTTATGTAGTTTTACACCTAGCACTTCAGCCACTAATTTCTGTACTTCACTGGGATGCTGACTAGAAGTGTAAACGAACATTCTGTCTTGCTCTTCGGGTATCGCCATCGACACCTGACCCTCAAGATAAAGGTGCTCTTGACCGCCGATACTTACACTCCCCCTTGCCGTGTTTTCAGCTTTTTTTAAGGCTTTATCGGCATCGCCCATTTTCATAAAGTGCGGTGGGCGCACCGTACTGTTTTTTTCTGTTGCCTGTTGCACGCTTAGCGTTGGAGTATCAGAGGCTATTTCAATCTTAGCTTTAAGTGCTGCTTGTCGAGCGTGCATAACCGTATCTGCCAACACGGCAAAGATTGGCTGCCCATGAAATTTAATTTGTTTGTGAGCAAGAACGGGATCACCATCGAACACAGGCGCAATATCAATATGCCCAGGCACATCATCCGCTGTAATAACATCAGCAACGCCCTCGCTACTTTTTACTTCACTCAAATCTAGCGATACTATTTTTCCTGAGGTGCAAGGACTTATGCCGATTGCCGCATGTAAAATGTTGGCGGGTTCGGGGATATCATCAACGTATCGGGCTGAGCCTGATACCTGACGAATCGCACTTTCATGTTTTTTACTGTTTGACGTGTTTTGGTATTTTGCTTGATTCGACTTAGCAGCCGAGCGTTGATGGAGTTTACGCATGGCTGTCACCATACTCGCTAATCTGCTCAGAAGAAATCACACGAACCGCAATGGGATTGTCCTGTGCTGAGGTTTCAAGCCAAAATCGATGCCATAAATTCGCTAGCATTTGTTTTCGATAGTGCGCTGACGCTCTCACATCATCAATGGGATTGAAAGCTTGTAATAACACGGCCTGACCTATTTGCATGGTTTCTGACTTACACCACACCTTTCCAACCACTTTTTCTGCCAATTCAGGACAAGTAAGCGGCGTGGCAGCGACACCGCCAAAACCAGAGGACACAGACTCTACCATGCCGTTTTTAAGTCTGATGACAAACACAGCACAGACAGCAGAAATATCGTCTTCGAAGCGTTTAGAGATTTTATATGCCTTTAGTAAATCACCCTTTGCCTTACAAGGGATCAGAATTTTGCTCAGCCATTCATCCGCGGCTAATCGCGTTTGTTTGTAGGCAGTAAAAAATTCACTCAATGGAATTTGGTGTTCATTAATTCCGTTATCGACCACCACACTCGCATTAAGCGCAAGTAATACCGGCGGCATATCGCCTATGGGAGAGGCGTTAGCGATATTGCCACCCAAGGTTGCTTGATTGCGAATGGGCAAAGAGGCAAAGCGCTCAATCAACTCTGACAACTCTGGAAAATAAGCCAATATTAATGGCGAAACATCACTGAACGGACAAGCAGCCCCTATTTCTAAACCAGATTCTGTTTTGGTTGCACGTTTCATCGATGCCATGGCCGAAACGCTAATAAGTGTTTTGAGAGTTTTTAGTTGTTGTGTCGTTTCCAACGCTAAATCAGTACTACCAGCAACGATACGAGCTTTGGGGTACTGTTTTATTGCTTCACGCATTTGCTCGCGATTGGTTGGCATTAGCAGACTGGGCGTGCCTAAATCTACCCCTTCGCTTTGCTGCTGAATTGCGTGTAAGGCTTCGATAGTCTTTGCTTGATTGGCTGAAAACTCATCTTTGGCTGAGTGCTCACAGCACGATAAAGCCGCATCAATAATGGGTCGGTATCCAGTGCATCTGCACAAATTACCCGATAAAGCCTGTTCAACACGGTGCCTTGAAATAGGTGTGTGATGGCTCTCCTGCGACACATTGTGATAAAGCGCAAAAAGTGACATCACAAAACCCGGTGTACAAAAACCGCATTGTGAGGCATGTTGTGCGACCATCGCTTGTTGCACGGGATGCAGTGTTTCTGCGCTATGTCCATTTGATAAATGTTCAACAGTGATAAGTTGTTTGCCGTGTAAAGCCGATAAAAAAGTCACACAGCTATTAATTGCTCTATACTGTAATGTATCTGGCAATGTATAAGGCTCGGGCCGCTGCTGATTTTTTTTAAGCTCAGCAAGTACAACAGTGCATGCACCACAGTCACCTGACGCGCAGCCTTCTTTGGTGCCCGTCATACTTTTGTATTCACGCAGAAAATTGAGCAAGGTGAGATCCGAAGGTGTGTCTTCCAGAGTGACGAGCTGGTCGTTGAGCAAAAAGCGGATCATCTATCCCTCGGTGCAAGAAGCATTATAAAAACAAAAATATAAAAGTGGACCAGATGGTCAACTTTGTTTAGTTTAGACATTAATGGATTTAATTCAACCAATTTACAATGCCCCATTACAATGCCCCAAAAAATATCACGACTAAAATTTCAGATAAAAACCGCGGTATTATTCTTGCTGCTGCGGAAAAGCTGTTTGCTGAAAATGGATTTAAAGGAACATCAGTAAGGCAAATTGCCGAGAGTGCTGGCATGCCTAAAACTAACGTACTGTATTACTTTAAAACAAAGCAAGGCTTATACCACGCTGTATTGAGTCAAATACTCTCTGTATGGAATTCTCGTTTTGATAAGGCCACTCCTGAGGATGACCCAGCGCTTACCTTGGCTGACTACATTCGAGAAAAAATGCACATATCCAGAAAAAACCCTTCTGCTTCCAAAGTGTTTGCGATGGAAATTTTAAATGGCGGAAATAATTTAAGCGACACTTTTTTGGACGAGCATCGAAACTGGGTAAACGGCAGAAAAGCCATCATTCAACAGTGGATTGATCAGCGTAAGATGAAGGCGGTGAATCCCGAATACTTGCTTTATCATATTTGGGCGTGTACGCAGCACTATGCTGATTTTTCAGCTCAGATCACTAATATAAAAGGGTCCAAGATGAATAAACACGATTTCGATCTTGCCACCTCCGAGCTTATTCATTTAATTTTAAACGGCTGTGGTTTAGTTCCACCTTTAACTAAAAGTGACCATTCCAATGAATGACTACCCTAGAGATTTAATCGGTTATGGCGCGAATCCGCCTCATGCTAACTGGCCAAACAAAGCAAAAATAGCGGTGCAGTTTGTGCTTAATTATGAGGAAGGGGGCGAAAACTGTGTGCTTCACGGGGATGCACAGTCTGAAATTTTCTTATCCGAGATTATCGGTGCGCAACCGTTCGCTGATCGTCATTTAAGTATGGAGTCGATGTACGAATACGGCAGCCGAGCAGGTTTCTGGCGCCTACATCGTTTATTTAATGACTATAATCTACCACTCACCGTATTTGGCGTGACCATGGCCATGCAGCGCCACCCTGAGGTCGTGCAAGCAATGTTGGATTCAAAATGGGAGATTGCGAGCCATGCGCTGCGCTGGATCCACTATCAAAATATGTCTGAGAGTCAGGAAAAAGCACTGATTGACCAAGCTATTGATTTACATGAATCGTTAACAGGCAGTAAACCATTGGGTTGGTATACGGGTAGAACCAGCCCAAACACCTTAAAATTGATAGCGGAACGCGATGATATTCTATACTGCGCCGATTCTTATGCTGATGATCTACCTTATTACGACCAGCAATACAGCAAGCCGCTGTTAATGGTGCCTTATACACTCGATACGAACGATATGCGGTTTGCTACTCCGCAGGGGTTTAATAGTGGCGAACAGTTTTATCAATATCTTAAAGATGCGTTTGATGTATTGTATGCAGAGGGTGAAAGTGCGCCAAAAATGTTATCTATCGGCCTGCATTGTCGCATAATAGGGCGGCCAGCTCGCCTGATGGCTCTAAAACGCTTTATTGAATATGTACTTTCTCACAATGAAGTATGGATATGCACAAGAGAACAAATCGCTCGACATTGGCAGGCACATTTTTCTTTTTAAAAGCAGGCGGTATAAAAGCAGGCTAAATAAACCAGTAGCGAAGCAAAAACACCAATGCAAGGCAGTACGTGAACACACTGACTTCCTTGTATTTACCACACCCCAGTTTCAAGCCCACATAGGTAATGAAGCCTAAAGCGATCCCTTCACTGATGCTAAATGTTAAGGGCATCGCAATCAACGCGACAGACGCGGTAGCAAGGGAAATCAAATCATCAAAATCCAATTCTTTGATCGATTCCATCATTAAAATACCCACGATCACCAAGGCTGGCGTGGTAGCCATTAAGGGGATCACTTTCATGATGGGAGTTAAAAATAAAGCCAATAAGAAACAAGCCGCAACCACGACGGCAGCTAAGCCTGTTCTACCGCCCACTGAAACACCAGCCGCTGATTCTACGTAGCTAGTGACAGGCGATGTGCCCAAAGCTGCACCTGCTACACTGGCGGCGGCATCAGCACTCATGGCCTGCCCTATTTTCGGTAACTTTTTATTTTCATCCAGTAAATTAGCTTTACGCGACACACCCAGTAATGTCCCGATAGTATCGAACATATTGACAAACATCAGCGCTAACACCAAATCCCAAGTCGCGGCGAAGTGCTCTATGGGATACATGATGTCCATGGCAAAAAAGGTTGAAGAAATCGATTCAGGCATGCCCACAATGGCATTGGGTTTAGAAGTTAAATACCCTTCACCGGAAGGAATAAATACGCCGATCACCGAGATAACAATAATCGAAATTAAAATACCTGCGGTTACATTGCGCACCACCAAAACCAGTGTGAAAATAATACCTGCAAACGCTAGGAGTACAGAGGGCTCAGACAAATCACCTATTGATACTAAAGTGGCTGGATTATCAACAATTAGCCCTGCATTTTTAAGCCCAATAAAACCAATAAACAAACCAATGCCACATTGCACCCCTATTTTTAAACAGTCAGGGATCGCATTGGCGACTTTTGTTCTCACTCCCGTCACCGTGAGCAGTAAAAAAAGGATCCCGTTCCAAAATACAATACCTAAGGCGGCCTCCCATGGAATGTCTCTATTTAAACAAATAGTAAAGGCAAAAAACGCATTCAAGCCCATACCGGGTGCCAGTGCGATGGGATAATTCGTCATTGCCGCCATTAAAAGTGTACCAATACACGCGGCTAACGCGGTTACAGTAATTAGACCCACGCTGGGCATACCGCTTAACGACAAAATGCTAGGGTTGACGATGAGAATGTAAGACATAGCAGCAAAGGTGGTTAAGCCTGCCAGTACTTCTCTTTTCACAGTGGTGTGTTTTTCGCTTAATTTAAAACAACGTTGTAATAATGCGTGCATGAAGTGTTCTTATTGTAAGTGTTCTTATTGTAAGTGTTCTTATTAGGCAGCCCTGAATTAAAGCATACTTG
>CAYSDZ010000051.1:0-1286 GCA_964429915.1 uncultured Alteromonas sp. | reverse complement strand
AAGTGTTCTTATTAGGCAGCCCTGAATTAAAGCATACTTGCAAATACTTGACCATTTGGTCAGTGTTCTCTACTCTGCTAAACAAACGCTAAGGCTAATCGTCATTAGCGTTACTGGCACGCACCAACGCAAGCCATTTGCAGTGTATTTTTGCAGCGTATTGGTGCATGTTGATGGCATAGCATAGTCGGTGATTTATGATAGATAAACAATTTATTCAATCCTTGCCCAAGGTTGAACTGCATTTACACATTGAAGGCACCTTAGAGCCAAGTTTAATGTGGGAACTTGCTCAAAAACATAATATGACTCTGCCCTATGCCAGCGAGCAAGCGATTGCAGAAGCTTATCAATTTGACAATCTTCAAAGTTTTTTAGATTTATACTATCAAGGCGCTGATGTCTTGAGAGATGAGAACGACTTTTTTGAACTGGCTTGGGCTTATTTTTTGCGATGCAAAGAGCAAAATATTGTGCATACCGAAATCATGTTCGACCCTCAAAGTCATACACACCGAGGAATTGGTTTTGAGGTATTTATGCCCGGTTTGTTAAAAGCACAACAAAAAGCCGAACAAGAACTCAAGATCACCAGCTGTTTGATCATGTCTTTTTTGCGACATCTCTCTGAAGAGGACGCCTTAACTACGCTATCTTACGCTGAGCCGTATTATCAATACATTACTGCTGTCGGTTTAGACAGCTCTGAAATGGGGCATCCTCCTAGCAAGTTTGAACGTGTATTCGCTAAAGCCAAAGACTTAGGGTTTAAACGTGTCGCTCACGCAGGAGAAGAAGGTCCGCCGAGTTATATTTGGGAAGCCATCAAACTGCTAGATGTTGATCGTATTGATCATGGAGTGAGAAGTGCTGAAGATCCTGAACTCATGGCTTACCTTCACTCTTCACAAACGCCGCTAACTGTATGCCCACAAAGTAATGTAAAGCTATGCGTAATTGACAATATGTCTGAACATAATATTTTAGCATTATTGGAACAGGGCATTATGGTGACCGTAAATTCCGACGATCCCTCTTATTTTGACGGGTACTTAAACGAGAACTACGCACTGTTAGCCGAACACCTCAATATGAACAAACAACAGTTTGCCCGTTTGGTAATAAATAGTTTTCAAGCAAGCTTTTTATCTGAAGAGCAAAAGCGTAGGTGGATTGATGAGGTCCAGCGCGCTTGTTGACCAACCTATTCAGCTTAAATAACTAACTCCTTATTGCTATTAGCATACAGAAAAATATTCGATTTAACATTATATCCACAAGTAATA
>CAYSDZ010000050.1:6056-18530 GCA_964429915.1 uncultured Alteromonas sp. | reverse complement strand
CAACATAATCCCACATAAATAAACGCAGTTCATGCCAGTTATGTTGAATAATTACTTCTTCGTCAGAGTCAGTAACTTGCGTTTCATCCCAGCTAGCGACATTACCTGGTGGTGCAGAGTGGGGAAGAGCACTAAGTATATGTTGTGCTGCAGATCTCGCAAAAACTACGCACTCCAACAGAGAGTTGGACGCCATTCTATTTGCTCCGTGTAGCCCCGTATAGGCGACTTCGCCAATGGCGTATACATTTTCTAGATCTGTTTTAGCGTTGAAATCTGTGATGACTCCACCGCAACTGTAGTGGGCAGCTGGAACAACAGGGATCGCCTCGCGAGTAATATCTATGCCGAGCGAGCGGCATTTACTGTAAATATTGGGGAAATGCTTGCGAATGAAGTCTGAGGGTTTATGGCTAATGTTTAAATACATGCAATCAGCACCGAGGCGCTTCATTTCGTAGTCTATCGCTCTTGCCACAATATCTCGCGGTGCTAGGTCGGCCCGATCGTCGAATTTGTGCATAAAGCGCGTGCCATCTTTGTGGCATAGGTAGGCGCCTTCTCCTCGCAGTGCTTCACTGATCAAAAAGTTATTTGCCTGAGGGTGATACAGACAGGTGGGGTGAAATTGATTGAATTCCATATTCGCCACTCTACAGCCTGCTCGCCATGCCATGGCAATACCGTCGCCACTCGACACATCTGGATTAGAGGTGTATTGGTACACTTTACTGGCTCCGCCTGAGGCCAAAGCGATGAACTTAGAGCGAATCACTTCAACTTGCTTTGTATCTAAATTCCAGACATAAGCCCCATTACTATAAGTTGGACGAGATTGGCTTCTTATTAAGTCGATAGCATTGTAGCGTTCAAAAAAATGAATGTTGGGATGCGCTGCTACGGCCTCATTTAAGGTAATTTGCAAGGCTTCCCCCGTAGCGTCTGCCGCATGCAGAATACGCCTATGGCTGTGGCCGCCTTCTCGTGTTAAATGATAACGCACCGCGCCTTGAGCATCAGTTTCAGTGTCAAACGGCACACCGTAGCCAATCAGCCATTCCAATGCTTCTTTTGCTCGTTCCGCTGTAAACCTAACCGCAGCTTCGTCACATAACCCAGCGCCAGCTCTCAGTGTATCTTTGATATGGGCATCGATGGAATCTTGTTCATCAAAGACAGCAGCAATGCCACCTTGAGCATAACGTGTCGACCCTTCGTTTCGATCGCTTTTACTCAGTATGATAACGTTACAGTAGTCGGCGAGTTGCAGTGCTAAACTTAATCCGGCTGCGCCACTTCCAATGATAAGCACATCAGTTGTGTGCGCAGTGCTATTGGATGATGAGGAAGTCAGTGAACCAGGTTGAATAGCTGAGGCAGTAGATGTCATTGTTAGCGTTAACTGTTATTGTGATAAAGAGAATATTCGCTAAGTCTACTGACAACCTGTTAAAATCGCAAAAAATGAAACTTATTACGAAATTTAGTCTCTATTCCATCTTTCTAAGTAACAATAGATAAGAAAAATCAATAGCAAGAAAAATCAAAAGCGCTACATTTTATTAAGAATGAGTGATTTATAATTAGGAGAGTAAGCTCGAATGAGCGAGCAGTATACAGACCAACAGTTGGTTGAAAAAGTCCAAGCTGGCGATAAAAATGCCTTCAACCTATTAGTGACTCGTTACCAAAACAAAGTGGCACACCTTGTATCTCGTTACGTTAAACATTCAGGTGATGTTGCTGATGTAACACAAGAAGCGTTCATTAAAGCATACCGAGCCCTGCCCAATTTCCGGGGTGAAAGCGCGTTTTATACTTGGCTCTATCGCATTGCTGTGAATAGTGCTAAAAATTATTTAGTAGCGCAAGGTAGAAAGCCACCGGCAAGCGATGTTGATGCCCAAGAGGCCGATTTTTATGAGGGCAGCGATGCGTTAAAGGAACACGCAACACCAGAAGCTAGCCTGATGTCGGACGAAATAAGTCAGGTTCTCTATGCAACAGTTGAAAAGTTGCCTGAAGATCTCCGCATGGCAATTACACTAAGAGAAATAGAAGGTTTGAGTTACGAAGACATTGCAACGGTGATGGAATGCCCAGTGGGCACGGTAAGATCACGTATTTTTAGAGCCAGAGAAGCGATCGATAAGGTCATTCAGCCCTTATTGGAAAATTAATTGATCTTATTTTAGAACCTTTTACGATATGCTTAGTCATAAAGTAAGTGAGTATCGATTTAAAGAAACAAAACGCTTGAACGGGTGGAAGGTAAAAACAGAATGACGCAACAACGTGAACAAATGTCAGCTTTCATGGATGGAGAGCATTCAGACAAATCTATTATTGATGATTTGAACCATGAACAAGACTTACGCAAAGCATGGAAACGTTACCACTTAGCACGAAACATAATGCGTAAAGAGTTACCGCAAGGTGAATCTTCACAGCGTGAATTTATTGATATCAGTGCAAGCGTGGCCTCTGCCATTGAGTCAGAGCCTAGTATACTTGCACCAAAGGCGGCACCAAAAGCGTTAGAAACACGCTCTTTGATGTCAAAACTATCTGCCAAAGTAGTGCCATTTGCAAAACAGTCCGGTCAGTTTGCTGTAGCAGCAAGTGTCGCGGCTGCCGTCATAATAGGTGTGCAAACTTACAATAAACCTGATTCTACTGAACCCTTTACTAGCCTACCAACCGGTGCGCCTCAGGGGGGTCTGGCACCTGTTAGCTTTAATCAAACGCGTATGCTTCCAACTCAGAACGACCAAAACGTTATTGAAGCGAGACGTCAAGTTCATGCTTTGTTGGACGACCACGAGAAACAGCTTATTTTAAAAGCGGCTAAAACGGACGGGTCTGAACAAACTCAAACTGATGGTGAAAACAATTAGTCCCAGTACAATCAACCCGAGCAAATATGTTACGCCTATTTTGTTTCATTAGTCTGTGTTGGGTCACATTTTTTAGTGTGGCTCAAGACGCACAGGTAGCACCTGAAGTTTCTTATCCCCCTGATATTCATTCTGATAATCTTCCCGATGTCACCCACTCAGCCAAAGAATGGCTAGATAGATTAAAGGAACTGGTTTCTAACAATAATTTTGAAGCGCGATTCGTTGTTTATCGTATTGGCGGTGATGCTGCTCCTTATCTTTGGCGACACGGTCTAATGAGCGACGGTCCCGATATGGAACAATTGAATTTACAAAACGGACCGGGTAAAGAGTTTATTCGAGTGGGCGACCGCATCAGTGTGTTTGAACCAGACACTCACCCCTATTCGGTGTTTGGGGAATCTATCAACGGTCCGATACCATGGGCTTTGTTGAAAAACCAAAGTCGACTTTATGATGCCTACCAGTTTATCTTAGTTGGGCGTTCAAGGGTTGCTGGTAAACCAGCAAAACAAATAAGAGTCGTTAGCGAAGATGGGAGTCGCTACAGTTACCAAATTTGGCTAGATGAAGAATCAGGTATGTTATTAAAAATGAACATGACAGATTCTCAAGGCAATGTGCTAGAACAAATCCAAATGTTGGGTTTCAGTGTTACGTCGCAACCCCACAACTATTTTTCAAAAGTGAATAACGAAAAACTGCCTCGCGTCATGTCACAGCCAGATGGCATCATAACGGATAACGGGTGGGAAGTAGGGTATCTGCCCAAAGGCATGCAAGAAGTGTCTCAGGAAATTAGGCGTCTTGCGGAAACGAATAAAACCGTTGAGCACCACTTGTATTCTGATGGATTAGTAGATGTGTCGGTGTATTTAGAGTCGGTACAGGCATCATTTAACAAAGATTTTGCATTAAGGAACGGGGTAACCACTTTTTTAAGCCGAGTTGTTAACGGTGCTCAGGTTACTGTTATTGGCGAAATCCCGCCGCAAACAGCACAAGCAATCGCGGCATCAGTAAAACGAAAATAAACAATGATAGAAGAAAATGCTGTTGTGGTGCATGTTCACGAAGACCGCGTGGTGTTAGAAGCTGCAGTGAAGTCAACCTGCTCTGGCTGCCAAGCAAAAAATCAGTGTGGTACTGGTAGTATTGCCAGAGTTTTTTCCCACAAGGTACAAAAGCTAGAACTTCTGTCTCCCATGCCCGTAAACGTAGGTGATACGGTCGTAATAGGCATTCAAGAAAGTGGAGTACTATATGCCTCATTTTTACTTTATCTTTTCCCCCTTCTCACGTTTTTTATTGCCTTACTTACCGCATCTTGGTTAACGAAAAATGATACCCATGAGTTATGGCTCTTTGCTCTCGCCTTAGTGCCTACCGCTATTGTATTTCGGTTAGTTTCAGCGAAATGCGTTCGCTTAGATAAGGGGCGTTTTCAGCCTGTTATACTTAGGCGTCTACTAAGTTAGCTTTCTCGTAAAGAAATAGGTAAAATCCGCGCTCATCCGTGAATAATCTCGGCCCATTTTTACTCGCAGTTTTCAGGCATCCATTTAGATATGCAACATAAGCACATTCGTAATTTTAGTATTATTGCTCACATCGACCACGGAAAAAGTACCTTGTCGGATAGACTCATTCAACATTGTGGTGGTTTGAGTGATCGCGAAATGGCGGCTCAAGTCTTAGACTCGATGGATTTAGAAAGAGAGCGTGGCATTACGATTAAGGCCCAAAGCGTAACACTCGATTACAAAGCAAAAGATGGTGAAACGTATCAGCTAAATTTTATCGACACACCTGGACATGTCGATTTTACTTATGAGGTATCTCGGTCCCTTGCTGCATGTGAAGGCGCTTTATTAGTGGTAGATGCAGGACAAGGCGTAGAAGCTCAAACCCTAGCAAATTGCTACACCGCTATTGATATGGACATGGAAGTGGTGCCTATTCTTAATAAAATTGATCTGCCGCAAGCAGAACCTGAGCGAGTGGCGGAAGAAATTGAAGATATAGTAGGTATCGATGCCATTGAAGCAGTTAAGTGCTCAGCTAAAACTGGCATTGGTATCGAAGAGGTATTAGAAGAAATTGTTACCAAAATCCCACCACCAGAAGGCGACATTGATGCCCCGTTACAAGCGTTAATTATTGATTCTTGGTTCGATAATTACCAAGGTGTTGTGTCTTTAGTACGTATTATGCAAGGTGAGTTGTCGGTAAAAGACAAAATTAAGATCATGTCTAACGGGGTTGAGCACATCGTTGATAAAGTGGGTGTCTTTACGCCAAAAGCCTTAGAGAAAAAAATACTGAGAGCCGGCGAAGTCGGTTTTATTATAGCGGGCATAAAAGAAATTCATGGTGCGCCTGTTGGCGACACCATCACTTTGGCAAAACGTTCAGCTAGCTCCGCGTTACCCGGCTTTAAAAAAGTAAAACCGCAAGTTTATGCAGGTGTTTTTCCGGTAAGCTCCGATGACTATGAGGATTTTAGAGATGCATTAGCTAAGTTAAGTCTTAACGATGCCTCTTTATTTTATGAGCCTGAAAGTTCAGCCGCATTAGGGTTTGGATTTAGAATCGGCTTTTTGGGCATGTTACACATGGAAATTGTCCAAGAACGATTAGAGCGAGAGTACGATTTAGATCTAATAACAACAGCACCGACGGTTGTTTATGAGGTAGAAACTACCAAAGGAGAGGTGCTCCAAGTTGATAACCCCTCTAAATTGCCTGCCGTGAATGATATAGCCGAGATTAGAGAGCCTATCGTCGAAGCCAATATTCTGGTGCCGCAAGATTATCTAGGTAATGTGATTACTCTCTGCGTAGAAAAACGCGGCATGCAAACCAATATGGCTTATCATGGCAAGCAAGTCGCTGTGACCTATGATTTGCCTATGGCCGAAGTGGTGCTCGACTTTTTCGACAGGCTTAAATCGACCAGCAGAGGTTTTGCTTCATTAGACTATAATTTTAAGCGATTTAGTGCCTCAGACATGGCACGCGTAGACATTTTAATTAATGCAGAGCGGGTAGATGCACTAGCAGTGATTACTCACAAAGAAAATGCACAGCAACGAGGCAGAGAGCTAGTCGAGAAGTTAAGAGAGCTTATACCTAGACAAATGTTCGATATTGCTATTCAAGCGGCTATCGGTAATCATGTTATCGCTAGAAGCACAGTAAAACAGTTGCGAAAAAACGTCATTGCCAAGTGTTATGGGGGCGATGTGAGTCGAAAGAAAAAATTATTGCAAAAGCAAAAAGACGGGAAAAAACGGATGAAGCAAGTTGGCAATGTTGAGCTACCACAAGAAGCCTTTTTAGCGGTACTCAAGGTGGGTAAATAATGGCAAGTTATTTTTCATTACTGTTAGTGATTCTTACCCTAGCAACAGGGCTGATATGGTTGGTAGATTCTTTATTTTTTGCACCGAAGCGTAAAGATCAAAGCACTGACAAGACCGAATTGCCGGCCATTGTAGATACTTCTCAACAAATTTTTCCAGTGATTGCCTTTGTTTTGGTGTTGCGTTCTTTTTTGTTTGAACCTTTCCAGATCCCGTCCGGCTCAATGATGCCTACTTTGCTGGTGGGCGATTTTATTTTGGTCAAAAAATTCGCATACGGTGTTAAAGACCCTGTTTTTCGAAAAAAACTAATCGAAACGGGCGAGCCGGAACGTGGCGAAATCGTTGTATTTAAGTTTCCCGAAGATCCCCGTGTTGATTACATCAAAAGAGTAGTGGGTTTACCGGGCGATAGGGTTGTCTACAAAAATAAGCAAATTTTTATTCAGCCAAAGTGCGACGCTGCGCTTACAAAATGTGAGCCGCTGACCAAGGTTAATTTGAAGTATGTCAGTAATGACGAGTTTATAGATGGGCTAACTTCATTAAATCGTTTTACTGAAAACTTAGGCGAAGTGACACACGATGTATTAAGACACCCAAGGAAAAACATTGACCTTACTCCGCGTAATGCAGGGTATTTTGTGCAACCGGGAACACGTTTTAACGAATGGGAAGTGCCTGAAGGACACTATTTTGTGATGGGAGACAATAGAGACAATAGTGCTGACAGTCGTTTCTGGGGCTTTGTTCCCGACGAAAATTTGGTCGGAGAAGCGGTCGCGATTTGGATAAGCTTTGAGTTTGGCCGTGACCCCGAAAGCTTCTTTTCATGGGTTCCAACGGGCGTGCGCTTTGACCGAGTGGGCGGCATCGATTAATGCGAGAAAGGCTGGTGTATGAAAAACTGTATGAGTTGAGCGGGCATTATTTTAACGACAGCCAACTATTAGAACTAGCGCTTACTCATCGCAGCGCGGCTAAGAAGCATAATGAAAGACTCGAATATTTAGGCGATGCCGTTTTAGGTATGGTGATAGCAGAAGCCTTGTTTGAACGGTTCCCGCAAGTACCTGAAGGTAAACTAACCAGAATGCGCGCTACGTTGGTGAAGGGGGAAACCCTAGCAAAAGTAGCTAAGCAATTAGACTTGGGTGCGTATATCAAGCTCGGTAGTGGTGAGAAAAAAACAGGGGGTTCCCGCAGAGAGTCAATCTTAGCAGATGCGACCGAAGCGTTCCTCGGTGCGGTATATCGCGACTCAGATTTCGATACGGTAAAAGAAGTCATTATTAAATTATTTAAGCCGCGGATCGATAAACTGGATCCAGACCATCACCCCAAAGACAGCAAAACTCAATTGCAAGAGTGGCTACAGGCTAGAAAACAAGCGTTACCAATGTACACTGTTATCGCAACGGAAGGAAAGGATCACGCTCAAACTTTTACCGTCAGTTGTTCTATTGAAGGGCAAAATACTACGCAAGGAACAGCCTCTAGCCGAAGAAAAGCAGAGCAAGAGTCTGCGAAGTTGATGCTTGGAGTGTTACTCAATGACTAATACCGATATTCCAAATACGCGCTGTGGCTTTGTAGCTATAGTGGGTCGACCCAATGTCGGCAAATCTACCTTACTCAATCGTTTAATTGGGCAGAAAGTGAGTATTACTTCACGCAAGCCTCAAACGACACGACACCGCATTTTGGGTATTGATACTCAGGATGACATTCAAACAATATACATCGATACGCCCGGTCTACATCAAGAAGAAAAAAGAGCGATAAACAAGTTAATGAATCGGGCAGCAAGTAGCGCTCTTGCCGAAGTAAGTTTGGTGTTGTTTGTAGTGGAAGGTACGCGTTGGACAGATGACGACGCTATGGTATTACAAAAACTTAAGCACAGTAAGGTACCTGTCGTGCTAGTAGTAAACAAAATTGATAAAGTACCTGAGCAAGATAGTTTGCTCAAGCAATTGTCATGGTTGTCCGAAGAGCATAACTATGAGCAAGTGTTTCCACTATGCGCAAAATCAGGTAAAAATGTTGACCCGTTACGTGATTATGTGATGTCGAAACAACCGTATTGTGAATTTATTTTTCCTGAAGATTACATTACCGACCGTTCTAGTCGTTTTATGGCCGCTGAGATAATTCGAGAAAAGCTCATGCGTTTTACTGGTGATGAGTTACCGTACTCAACGACGGTAGAAATAGAGCAATTTTTGGCAACAGAAACGGGTAGCTACCGAATAAATGGCTTGATTTTGGTGGAAAGAGAAACGCAAAAACGAATGGTGATTGGTAAAGGTGGACAGTCGCTGAAAAAAATTGGCAGCGAAGCAAGGAAAGACATGGAGAATGTGTTTCAGCAAAAAGTCTATCTTGAACTTTGGGTAAAAGTTAAATCAGGTTGGGCAGACGATGAACGGGCGCTTCACTCACTGGGATACGGTCAGGATTAGCAATGAATTTAGCAGACTTACGTTTAAATTATACTCGAGATTCTTTAAATGAAGATGCCATGCCAAATGATCCGCTGGTGCTTTTTGATGCATGGCTAAAAGAAGTGATCGAATCGGAAATGCCCGATCCTAACGCAATGACGCTTGCCACGGTCGATGCTAACCACCAACCCAGCCAGAGAATTGTGTTATTAAAAGGCAGACCAAACGATCAGTTTGTGTTTTTTACCAACTACGAAAGTAATAAAGCGAAGGATGTACAAAGCAACGCCAAAGTGTCCTTACATTTTCCATGGTATGCTCTTGAACGTCAGGTGATGGTGCTTGGAAATATATCCAAAATCAGTGATCAAGAGAACGATGCATACTTTGGTTCGCGACCGAAGCAAAGTCAGGTAGGGGCTTATGTGTCAAAACAAAGCCAAGTGTTAAGCTCGAAAGAAGAGTTGGTTGACGCTTACCAAGCAATGTTAGCTGAATACACCGACAAATCCGTCCCGAGACCCAATTGGGGCGGCTATGTTGTATCTCCTCATACGATTGAATTTTGGCAAGGTGGAAGCGCCCGTTTGCACGACCGTATTCGCTACACGCGCGAACATGCAAATGTAAGCTGGCAGTTTGTGCGCTTAAACCCTTGATAGACAGTCATTGTCATCTGGATTTGTCAGCTTTCGACAACGATATTGAACAGGTAATCCAACGCGCACAACAAGTAGGCGTAAGTCGTTTTCACATCCCTGGAACCACCCAAAAAGGCTGGTCTCGCCAACAAGATTTGGCGGCCCAATTCTCTTGTATTGACTATTCATTAGGTTTGCATCCCTATTTTCTCGATATCCATTGGAAACAAAGACTCGATGTACTTGAGGCTTTGCTAGCACAGCGTATAGAGAGTGATTCATCGTTTAAAGCCCTTGGTGAAATTGGATTAGATAAAGTTTGTCACAGCGATTGGTCAATCCAATATGAAGCATTCCAACAGCAGGTATCAATCGCCAAGTCGCTGCGACTTCCCGTTATTCTCCATCATAGAAAAACGCATTCTCAACTGTTGCAAGTGATTAAGCAATCTCGTTATGAATATGGCGGTATTATTCACGCGTTTTCAGGTAGTTATGAGCTAGCAATGGCCTATCTTGAAAAGGGTTTTGTTTTGGGGATAGGCGGAACGATAAGCTATGAGCGAGCACAAAAAACACGTGAGACACTATCTAAGTTGTCTTTGAATGACGTTGTATTAGAAACGGATTCACCTGATATGCCATTGTGTGGCTTGCAAGGGCAGCGGAATGAGCCTTGCCACATTCCGAGCGTCTTGCAAAATATGGCTGATATCATGCAAGCGGAAAAACAGGATATTATTAAAACCAGTACAAATAATTACTTCCGTGTTTTATCTCGCAGATAATTAAACATACTTGAAAAGTAAATGCCTATTAATAACGAGACACTCGCCGTTAGAAACAGTAAACCAAGGATAAGACTTTTTTGCTTTTCTTGAGTTTGTCTCTCTGAATGAGTGTCGACCATCACCACGATCTGCATCGGCGTATCGTGAGCAACGAAGGGGACTGAAACCGTCATTGCCCGAGCATGATGCGCTTGTATTTGTTTAATTGAACCGCTATTCGGTGATTTATAAATCAGCGTACCGTTAGCTTCGTAGAGCCCTATAAACAGTACATAGTTTAATGTTAACCAATGCTCAACCAACTCTGCTTGCCTGCCTGTTTCCTCTATTGGTATTAACTTCCATTGTTCGATAAAAAAGTCAGTGTTCTGTTTGATTGAATCATACAGCGAGTGTGATGTTCCAAAGACGGTAAAACGCGTTTCAAGTAACCCACCTAGCCGATTTAATTGGCTGGCGACATATATAGACGCCGCGACTACACAGACTACTGCAAGACCATGAAGCTTAGCCTTGTCGATTAATTTCCTTTTCTTTGTTCTTTGGGATTCCAAAAAAGCCCTTAGCGTTTACGTAAAAAACAAACATAAAACATCGCCAAGCGATTGCCAAGAATAAAGTTTCTATTCAATAAATGACTACAAAACAGTCTCGAAAAATCGTCATCTCTGCTATTCGTAAAATAATTTTAAAAAATAGTAAACAAAATATTGATATAAATTAAACAATTAATTAACATTCAGTTTCAGTCTTTTGTTGCCAAATTGTTTCATTTAAGTGAATGAAAGTGACAAAAATTATTGAAACTGATTGAAAATAAAAAGAGATAGCAAGCATGCCCCTAAAAACACCCGTTAGGTTAATCAAATCTTTAGCTGCAATTAGCACTGTTGCGGTATTAAATTTCGGAATTTCTAGCCAAGTAATGGCACAAGTTTGTTCAACTAGCCCATCTAATCCACCCAGTGGCAATGAGCGAGCATTAAAGAATGCGCTACAACGTGCAACCAATACCGGTGAGGCAGTTAGAATAACCGGTACATTCACCATTAACACTCCAATCTCAATCACTATTCGGCGAGACTTGACCGTAAACGCGACAGGTGCAACCTTTATTGCCGCCGATGGTTTGGACGGAGACTTATTTAGCTTAGACATCATTAAAGATCGTTCTGATGTTTGTAGATATTCAGACCGACGAAACGCAAATGTAAAGTGGACTGGCGGTACTTTCGATATTTCAAAAGCAGATAATTCAACAACGGTTCCGATTCAAGGGCGTGTGCCTGCCAGTCGACAGGGAACGGCGAGTACTACCGATGCTTTATCAGTAAGAGCGGCATACAGAAACGGCCCTCAACGGATTGATACGGTTGAAATTGATGGTATTACGGTAGAGGGAATCGCTTCGAGTGGACAGGATTTCGATGAGGCGGGCGGAGACAGTGGTGTGTTCATTAGTTCTCCAAACCATGGCATTGTAAAAAACAGCAAATTTACAGGTATTCGAGATGCAGCTATCTATGTGTCGGCTAATGATCAAGATGCTTCAATGTTCAGTCGATTTACTGTAACGGACAATGTAATCAGTAAAGTATACGATGGTATTTCAAGCAAACGCGGTGCAGACAGAATAGTAATGACAGGTAATAAAGTGACAGATGCTGTAGTAGGCCTCAGTATTAAAGAAAACAGAGCCGGTCGACTTGCGTCTAACATCACTTTCGATGATAACGAAATAACACGCTCGGTTAGGTATATTTTGTTAGAAAACACCAGAAACGTGCAAATTACCAATAATGAAATGAAAGGAATGGGAGGTAAAGTGGGTGGTGAGGAAGGTGCGTTGGGCGGCAACGGTGCATACAGAGGCGTCGTGCTAGACGGATTAGGTGGAACCAATAACCGTATTTCCGGTAACCGCTTTGAGGGCGACGGTTCAACACAAAAGCGCAGAGACAAAACAATTATTGCTGTGTCTAATACAACCCGGAACGGTAACCCGAATGCTGCAGTTACGCGAACCAACAATACCTATAATCAGCACGTAGATGAAAGAATACGTAATGAATAAAGTGCGGTCAATTGCGCTTTTCACTGTAGTCACAAGCCTTGCGCTTGTGGCTGCAAGCGGCTTATTTGTCACCGATCAGAGTCAAGTAAATGCAGTACTATCTAACGATACGAGCACAGACAATACGCTAAACGATCTAGTGCTCGACGTTAATGCAAGTGAAAATGTGATTCCACAATCATCGCAACAATCGCAAGATGGCTCTTCTACAAAGCCTCAACTCAAACCTCAACTCAAACCTCAACTCAAACCTCAA
>CAYSDZ010000050.1:0-5956 GCA_964429915.1 uncultured Alteromonas sp. | reverse complement strand
CCTCAACTCAAACCTCAACTCAAACCTCAACTCAAACCTCAAACTACGCATGAATGGATTAACTATTTATCTTCCCCTCGTACTGAACAACAAATCGTCGCACTTCCTAGTGCTTTAGTGGATCAAATCGCTGAATTTGCAGCTCAAGATGACAGTGTTTATTTTCACTTTTTAGAGGTGTTCTCTGAACTCAAAAGAAGCGAACATAAGTTCTTTTTGCAAAAAATTATCGCCAAAGGCCGTGCTGATCAAGTGCAAAGCACAATTGAAACCTTAATGCACACCGAAAATCGGGACAATTATCGTTCAGCGGTGCATTTCGTATTTGAAACAGGTAACGCTAACCATCTACATGAAAATGTTAACGCGTTGTTGGTACAAGATTCAATTGCGGCAGATAAGGCGTTTGTCCTTGAGCATTTAGTTAGATCTGAGCATCAAGGTATCGCAACACGCGTTGTTGATAATATCTTTCAACTATATCAATATGCCAGTGACTTACCTACTAGACAGCTCGCCTTTGAGGTTCTTATGAAAAATACCGATTTTGCCGGAGTATCAATGAATGAGGTGTTAGGCCGAGCAGAGATAGATGATGTAACGCATCTTTTGCAATTAAGTCATGCGCTAATTGCATTACACCCACATAAAATTGGCAATAGCAAGATTTTTGAATCCCAATTAAAACAGATTATAGATACTTCTGAGTTCACCACCGAAACTCAGCAACTCGCAATGAGCGTGTTGGAAGCCGCACAGGCCTCTCTTTGAGTTTATACGCAAGTTCAATTCCCATATTGCTCAACATCAAGTAGGATCTCATTATTAACAAAAGAGTTTCGCGCAAAGGACAACCATGTCTTCATTTTCTTCTTTTCATGCCATGCTATCGCAAACCCAATGGGGTTGTGGATGGACACCAAACAGTGGTTTTTCGCCGCTTTCCTCTTACCAACATAGTGAATATCGATTAATTGTTATTGGTCAATTAGTTTCAGAAGCTAGCCTTACTGCTATTCTTTACGACGTACAAGCGCTGCTTAATCCCGTTTACATTAAACCTAATGATTACAACGAATACACTTCATGTTATGGCGTAGACATTGGTGTTGATTTACAGGTTGACTCTTCTGTTGTAAAAGCAAAGCTAATGGAATTAAGCGATAAATATTTGCTCGATTTTGTGTTGCAAAAACCGCTTGTCAAACTGTCTGAGCCGGGTCTTTTAGTGATGGATATGGATAGCACGATGATCCAAATGGAGTGTATTGACGAAATCGCGCGCTTGGCAGGAAGATACGAAGATGTTGCCGCAGTAACAGCAGAAGCAATGAATGGTGGGCTTGAATTTGCAGAGAGCTTAAAAACACGTGTGGCTTGTTTAAAAGGGGTACAAGTTTCTGCTTTAGAAGAGATAAAAACCAAATTACCGTTAATGCCAGGTTTGTTCTCTTTAATAAAAACGCTTAAAGCGAATCAGTGGAAAATTGCGGTGGCATCGGGGGGGTTCACTTATTTTGCCGATTATTTAAAAGAATGGCTTGAATTGGATTATGCAATTTCTAACGTGTTAGAAATCCACAATGGTTGTTTAACGGGACAAACATCCGGTGAGGTGATAGACGCAAATGCAAAAGCGCGAACGCTTGACACACTGAAAACTCAGTGGCACATCTCTGATTCACAAACCTGTGCCATTGGCGATGGTGCAAATGATTTAACGATGTTGGCTGCGTCAACCATGGGGGTGGCATTTCATGCTAAACATAGTGTAAAGGCGCGTGCCGACTGTGCCGTTACTTATCAACCTCTTGATGCTTTCTTATTGCTGCTAGCGTAATACGTATCGATGGAAGGATTGAGTAGTGCCTTTATTTCTGAGGGCTTTACTTTTGTATTTGGGGTGATGACTCGGTTATTCACAATCGCAGTAACGGGGAAATGATACCGTGTCATCACCTCATCGGTAATGTCAAACAAGTGAACGCAGCCTGTTATAGACCATAAATTTTCTTCTAAGGCTTTTGCTCGATGTAATGCATACATACTTACGTAGCTCATTTCTAGTTTAAGCATGTCTGTGTCGGGTTTTTCTGCATTCGTCAGTACGGTGCGAAGTGCAATAAACTGTCCATTGGCTAACGCTGTACTAATGAAGGCTTTACGTGCTTTATGGTTGTCTATGCGATGAGACCATTGGGCATTGACTACTTCGCCCCGCTGTTTAC
Organism: uncultured Alteromonas sp.; assembly: GCA_964429915.1. Lineage (GTDB taxonomy): Bacteria > Pseudomonadota > Gammaproteobacteria > Enterobacterales > Alteromonadaceae > Alteromonas_F. Next base: position 3,728 of record CAYSDZ010000050.1, on the reverse strand, counting down.
CTGAATTGGATAGGAATACAAATATTTCGGCAGTCATGGTTCTGTTTTCTGCTCGAGCCTGACGAAATCCCGTGGTGATGTAGGGTTCTTCGCTTGCATTATCTCTAAACAAAAATTCAAAGTTGGCCTCTTCAGGCTTTGTTTGATAACGAGCAATGTGATTTATACGCGTATTTTCTTCTGGTGTGACACACACATAAGGCACGTATTGATTATTCTTTTTATGCACAACGAACGAGGTAATTGCCGCGTTTTTCGCGTTGATACAACGCAAGGCATGCCCAATGCCAGGGAACTCTTCTTCGTCCGGATAGGTTTTTAATCTGGAGCGATTTTGCTTAATTAAATCGTCGAAGAAAGTGCGCGCTGGCTTTCCGTCTTCGCCGGCAATTGTGCGAAGGTGTAGTACTGTATAGCCGGCACTGATATCAATAACTCGGTAGTGTAAAGCAGACACATCGTATTTGTTTGTCATGGCTTGAAGTTTCAAAAAATTCAATGACACGCGGCTGTCTACTGAGCCGTGAAATACATCTGTTAATTCAATGCGAAGGCCATTTGTAGAAATATCCTCGGTTACACCTTGTAAGGTAACATTGGCGTAAGTAACTGTTACCGACGAACGCAGTTGATAGCGTGTTTCTACTCTGTTTTCTCGATATTTGTATCGAAAGGCTTTGATAGGCATCGGCGGTTTGTTTCGGGCATGGCCAAATACTTTTAATTGCTTGACTGATTCTCGATTAATAGCAATGTTTGCATAACACTCTTGCCCTAATTCGCTGGTAATATCGGTAACGTGTATAAGATAGCGAAGATTTTTAAGCCGAGCCATCAAACGAGGTGGCGGTGGCGCATTTTCTAATTTTATTTTTTTACCAATTGAATCGGGAATAGACAGTGGAGCGTGAGCATCTTCAGGACGCGCATCTAAGGCTTGTAACTTAAATACTTTCCAACTTATTTTTCTAGATCCAAACCCTAAAAAAAGTGATTCCAAATCGGGGTGTGCTTTAAGCTCATTAATGCTGGCAGAATAAAAGTAGACTCGATCATTTTGAATATGGTTGAAGGCGTACACAGTCATTTCGCCCAATCGCTCGCCTTTACACAAGGTGTTTAAGCGTAAGGGATTCAGTAAGTAGCCCAGTTTTAACTCATTTTTTTCATCAGTCCAATATTCTAGTATCGAGCGATTAGCAAAATTTGACATAGCAAACTGGGGTAAAAGTTTACCCTCTTTAACATCAATAAATACCGGAAGTGAAGGAAACAAAGGGGAAAAATGCTGTTCGCAAGACTTGTTGATAATGGCGTCGATCGTGTTGTTCATATTCACTTTGTAGCGACGTTTATTGCCGTGAATAAATTTTTCCAAGAACTGATCAAAAGGAGGGTTAGCGTATTCGCTTGCGCGTTTAACGCTTATAAACTGGTCTTTGTTCTCTCTATAGCTTCCTATAATGGTATACACCACGGAATCTCGTCTATCGAGCGTGAATTCAGACTCTAAACCACGAAAATACACTGATACCTTGTCGCCCGCCGAAAAGGGTAAGTCAGATGAAGTTTTAAATTTAATTCCTGAAGTAGAAATATCGACACTGGTCGCCATGATACTTTTGTTCAAGTCGGTAAATACTTCTAACGAAACGGCAAAATTCATTCTTTCTGAACTGCGCTTTGGGTAATTCAGTAAGTTGACCACCGGCGCTTTGTATTTGTCACTGGCTTTTTTAGTGTCTTCGGGCGCGTCCTCTTCACTCCCTATTTGTTGGCTTCGACGCTCGCGAGATACTCGACTGGCACTGCTTAATACCGCTTCGTATACACCGAAACTATAGTGCCCAAAAATACGAACTTGCTGTTCAAATACTTCAATGGCGGGCGCGTCCAAAAAATGGCTGATACCTGCATAGGTAAAATGACGACATTCATTATCTACTTGACCGCGTAAATCCATCGAACGAATACAGGGTCTCGCTAAACGTTTTACTTCCATCTTTAATAAAAAACGTTTTTCTTTAGGGATATGACCAGCGATCTGGTTGAGAACGTGATTAAACTCAGGTTCTCTCACCATAGGTTTTAGTTGTTCGATAATCGAATGGTATTGTTGCAACTCTTGCGACATTCACTCAACCTTGGGTTGCCGTTATTGTTTTGAACTCTTTTGTTGGTATCGGCTAAGGTAAACTAAGCTGAATACTAATGGCAAATAATACTGTGCTTGCAGCGTCTTTATTTTACTCATTAAGGGAATTCATAAGACTTTTGTCACGGTAGATTAGATATGGCTTCTGTATTACCATCTCCTTAAACTGAAGTGAAATAAAGACCTTAGATTTTATGCCAAAAAATAAAACCGCGTTTGTTTGTTCAGAGTGCGGTGCACACTATCCTCGCTGGCAAGGGCAGTGTTCAGATTGTAAAGCATGGAACACCCTCACCGAAACCTTTATCGCATCACAAGGTGTAAAATCGTCTAGTGGTTTAAGTGGCTATGCAGGGCAAACCTCAGCACATATTCAAACCTTAAATCAAATTAATGTTGAAGCCCTCCCTCGTTTTAGCTCTCACTTTAAAGAGCTAGATAGAGTGTTAGGAGGAGGGATTGTGCCAGGCTCAGCGATGCTGATTGGCGGCTCGCCTGGGGCCGGAAAATCGACGCTATTACTTCAAGTGATGTGTGCCTTAGCCGAATCGAGGCGCGCGCTTTACGTTACAGGGGAAGAGTCTCTTCAGCAGGTGGCGCTTAGAGCTGAGCGATTAAAATTGCCAAAAGACAAATTGCAAATGCTTAGCGAAACGCATGTAGAAACCATTTGTCAGCTTGCGCTAAAAGACAAGCCAGAAGTCATGGTGGTAGATTCTATACAGGTTATGCACGTTAGTGATATTCAATCTGCGCCAGGTAGTGTGTCACAAGTAAGGGAGAGCGCAGCCTTTCTTACGCGTTTCGCAAAGCAACATCATATTGCAATGTTTATTGTCGGGCACGTAACCAAAGAGGGCAGTTTGGCTGGGCCTAAAGTACTTGAACACTGTATCGATTGCTCGATGATGCTGGAGGGTGAAAGCGATGGCCGCTTCCGCACCTTACGTAGCCACAAAAACCGTTTTGGTGCGGTAAATGAACTCGGCGTATTTGGCATGACAGAACATGGCTTACGCGAAGTGGCCAATCCCTCAGCGATATTTTTAAGCAAAGGCCAAGACCATTCGCCAGGTAGCGTTGTGATGGTGGTATGGGAAGGCACACGGCCCTTATTGGTAGAAATCCAAGCCTTGGTAGATTATTCCCAACTGTCAGCGCCAAAGCGTGTCACTGTGGGATTAGAGCAAAATAGAATAGCCATGCTGCTTGCCGTTTTACACAAACACGGCAATGTGCAAATGAGCGACCAAGATGTGTTTGTGAATGTCGTTGGTGGAGTAAAAGTTACTGAAACCAGTGCCGATCTTGCTGTCCTTCTGGCGATGATATCGAGTTTTCGAAATCGTGCTTTGCCAGACGATTTAATTGTATTCGGCGAAGTGGGCTTGGCGGGTGAGATACGCCCTGTACCCAATGGCACCGAGCGTTTGCAAGAAGCCACAAAGCACGGTTTTAAACGCGCTATCGTGCCCAAAGCCAATGCACCTAAGAAAAGTTGGACCGGTTTGGAAGTAATTGCAGTTTCTAGGCTGTCAGAGGCATTGGAAGCGGTTTAACTCCAAAAAATTGC
>CAYSDZ010000049.1:0-19079 GCA_964429915.1 uncultured Alteromonas sp. | reverse complement strand
TAAGCTGAATATATTGGCTCACCCACTCTGCACTGGGATCAGAGTCTTTTCCAATATCAAACTGCAATCGGTCTATCTTCCACTCTGCCGAATAACCTTTTTTTGTGGGTATTAACAAAAACTCAAGGACTTGGGTTTTATTTCTCAATGTAAGCTCTCCCTTTACCTTAAACCCTTTCTCGGTTTGTTCGATGGCAGTGCTAGTAAATTTTCCTTTAGGGTATTTGGCTACATTAAACCAATCTTCCTCCAATAAGGTTTCGTCATACAGTGCATTACCCGTTCGCGCTGATGACAAATCAAATGTGGCTACAATACTTGGATTTGCATCTGGCGGTAGGACTAAACTGGCCTTCCACGTTTTAAATTGCCCTTTAAAGGCTCTGCCTGCATGTTCACCTGAGAAGCTCAAAGTTGAAGAGTCTGAATGGGTATCTAACGTTTCCGCACTTAAATAACTGCACAAACAAAAAATCAAAGTGAAAAAAACGCTGACTTTTTGCACTCCTAGCTTTTTCATTCTTAGTTTTTTCATTCTTAGTTTTTTCATAATTGGGCTCTTACTTTTCCTCACTACGACCTAACTCCACCACATTCTTTTTACAAGCCACGTCTTGTGTTTAATTTTATGTAAGCCTACCGCACCAATGTGCATCGCTAATAACAGCAACATACAAAGTACCGCATACCAATGTATTGTCTTTGCAACTGATTGGATAGACTTATCGCCTGCGAGGCCAGGAATATGAGGCCATTTAATCCAATCAACAAACACAAACGTGGGCAAACCATAAGGGCTTGATGACACCATAAACCACCCTGCTACAGGAATAATGACCAGTCCCGTATACAAACCCCAGTGCCCCCATTTTGCAATTGTGCGCTGTCGCTCAGGAATTACTTTAGGCAATGCGGGCTGTCGAGTAGATAAACGTGCGATCAACCGGAGTATTATCGCCCACAGCATGATTACCCCACCCGCCTTGTGCAACTGGTATAAATCAAATTGCGCTGCTTTGCTTAGGCCGCCATTGACCATATACCAACCCGAAGCAGCCATGATGATAAAGCCAATCGCCATTAACCAATGCAGGGTGATAGCCAAAGAATGAAAGCGAGTGACTTCAGTCATTTGACTTTATAAACTCGCCCGATAATTCAACTTCTACTTCAGCACCAACTTGAGGTGCATATTTGGTCATTCCCCATTCTGTTCGATCAATAGTCGTCGTAGCCGAAAAGCCCATGACGGGTTTGCCAACAAAAGGGTGCCTTTGCATTGCACCGTTAAATGTTACTTTAAGTTCAACTGGTTTAGACATGCCTAAAAAGCGGAGTGTTCCCTTCATGAGGGCGCTGTCTTCACCCGTCATAGTGATACTTGTCGATTCAAAATTGATACTGGCAAACTCACCTGCATTAAACCAACTTTTATCGGTTGCCAAAATATTATCAAAATCTTTCTTTTCCGCATTGGGATAGGCCGTTTGAATAGACATAGGATCAATGCTTGCGGTCACTTTCGACTTTTCAATGTTGTCAGGGTTGTAGTCAATAGAAATATCAAAATCGGTAAAGCGTGCAACATAATCAGACAGACCAAAATGGCTGACTGTCCACACAATATTGGCATGAGTAAGGTCAACCGTATACTTCCCTGCTGGCACTTTGGTAAATTCGGTCTTAGCAAAAACAATCGACACACAGCTTATTAAAAAGACCGACAAAGCCACAAACACGATTCTTAGAGATTTCATTTAAACACCCTGTAAAAGTTGAAGTAATAGTAGCATGTACGGCCAAAATCTATTTTAGGTGCATGAGAATAGCAATACCTTTACTTCAATTGGTCAAACAACGCGATAAATTGCTGTGTTAATTTATGCTTGGGTGCGTAATGTATCATGGGCTTTTGGTGGGAATGTGATTCTCTTATTTTTACTGAGCTATTTAAAAACGCATCAATCACTGGCAAACCTTTATCTTTTAGGGTGTTAATTAACTGGCTAGGTAAATTGGCAGTTGCGTTAAATTGGTTGATGACCACACCTTCAAAGGTAAGTTCAGGGTTGTGATCAGACCGAAGTTCGGCAACATTATCGAGTAGTTTTTCTATGGCCTGTGCTGAAAACTGATCACAATCAAAGGGCACTAAAAAAGCGTCTGCGGCAATCAGTGCAGCCTTTGAATAAAACCCGAAGTTAGGCGGTGTATCAATATAAACGTCGTCGTAGTCCTTTGTTAATTCCGCCAAACACTCTTTAAGTTTGTACATTTTATAGCGGCTTTCTAATTCCCGTTCAATTTTGGCCAATTCGGGAGATGAAGCCAGCACATGCAAGTTGTCGTATTGGGTAGTTTGAACGAAATCTTGGGTTTTTTCTGCGCTGCTAAACCAACCGACTGTTTGTTTAAGTAAATTTGCAGCGGTTTTAGTATTCTCGTTTATATTAATACCAACATAATGGGTTGCATTACCTTGGGCATCTAAATCAACTAACAGCGTTTTGCATCCTCGTTTCGCACTGACTGCTGCTAAGTTAGTACTGATAGTTGATTTTCCCACCCCACCTTTTTGATTAAACACCACGCGCGTTTTCATATTGCCATCCTAAGTCCATACTAAACCCATACTAAATAAAGTCACAAAATACTAAGACTTAGAGTGTAAAAATTGCCATACTGATTGACGATTAAGGACCGTATTATCCACTCTGTTAAGCCATTGCTCTATAGCCCGTTTATGCTCAGAACGATTACTCACTGCAAAATAAGTGGGAACCAATTGCAGGTCCGATTTTATGATATTTTTTATCAACACCTCGTTGTTTTTCGACAAGTACCATTCGAAAGTGCCTTCATACAACAAAAGAGAGGCGCTTCGCTCTCTTAAAAAAATCTCAACGGCATCCATACCGTTAGGCACGTCAACAAACTGGTAATCTTCTTCGGTGAACTTTTGTCTGAAACCGTGATAATCAAACCCTCTTATCGCTGCGATCGATTTTTCAGGTCGGTTTTCGTGGGTATATAGAACCAAACTTAGGTTTGAGAACAGCATTGGGTGAAAAGTAACGTGCTGAATAAGTCTTTTAGTTGTTTTAACATTGATGGTCAAATCGACATTTCCGGCTTCTATCATTCTGTAAATGCGGATCGGGGGGGCACACACTACTGATACATCAAACGGGCTAGACTCATAGATAAGCTGCTTGACTGCGTCTACATAGGTTCCTCCGCATTGATTATCTGATAGCATTTCGGAAAACGGCGGTAACACAGATAGGCCTACTGTGATTTTGTTATTTATAATCTGTGCAAAAAGAGGCGTTATAGATAGTCCTTGTAAAAGTACTGAGGCGATGATAACTGAAAGTGCGTGAGTTACTTTAGTTTTAAATTGAATGTCCATGTCTTACTCAAAGGCTGTTCACTTCTTAAAGCATATTCGATGCCTCAGAACTTTCAATAGCCAAAGTGAATTTAAGCGCTTTATAAAACAAAAACGCCACTTTCTCAGTGGCGTTTTACGTTTATCTCTACTTTGAATTGTGCTTAATAGAACTGATATCGAACGCTTAAGCTATAAGACTGTCCTACTGTTTGTTCGAATCGACCAATGCTCACACCGTTGGTATCTTCTTGCGTAATTTCATTAAAATCATCCAGCAAATTTCTCGCTTTCAGTTTTACGCTGAGTTGGTCAGTCACGAAATAGGTATAGGTTAAGTCTAGCGAATCAAAAGGCTGTTCAAACGAATCTTCTAAACCGCCTTCTCCAGATATAAACAAACGCTCAGAGAAAGTGTTAAATGCAAGACCAGCAGAATGCTTTCCGTCAGCAGAGTCGAAGCCTAACACAATGTTAGTAATGTAATCAGAGGCCTGACTTAAAGCCCTTTGTCGATTGGTTACACTAGCCTCAATATCTCCTACGTTCACTTCATTGGTAAACAAGTGAGTGAAGTTACCCTGCATAAAGAAAAGTGAACCGATATCGCCAAGGAAATCAAAGTTTAATAACCACTCTAACTCTACCCCTGCTACTTCTGCCGATTCCACATTCAATACTTCTGCACGTAGCTCGTTTTCAGAGCCGGTTTGCGCAAGTATTTCGATTGGATTCAAAATGTCTTTATGGAATAAACTAACGGTAAAGTTATTGCCATTGGCAAAAAACCACTCAGACCGGAAGTCTATGTTGGTTATATCCGATGGCGTTACATTAGAGTTACCTGAGATAATGAAGTCTGTAACCGGATCAAGATACGACGTATCAACGATTTCACGCAAATCAGGGCGAACCACTGTTTCACTCCAACTTAAGCGTAAATTCCATGTTTCAGCTAACACATCGTTCAAGGTGTATTTAAATGAAGCTGAAGGATAGAAACCATCATCCTGGAAGAAACCCGGGGGCAACTCGCCTTCAGTAAATTGCGTCGGATCTAAATCAGGTAATACGGGGCTATTGAGTGCGAGCGGATTAAAAACCGCACTGACTTGACGATAATCTTCCCAACGTACACCCGCTATGAAATAAAGCTTACCGTTCCAGTCTACATCTATTTGTCCATAACCTGCATCGACTTGTGTTGCCGCCAAACTCGGACCAAAGGTCGCTGTTTGTAGCAAAATTTCATAACCAAAACGCGGATCTAAAATCGCATCGGTAGAGAATCGCTCAGAAATCGAGTCGGTTCGAGACACGATGCTAGGGTCAGTATTAGCAGTGATCAAATAACTGAGCTGATTAGAAATACGCGCGCGTTTGTCTATTCTGCCTCCGCCTGATACCTCAACAATAAAATCGCCAAAATAAATAGGTAACTTCAAGTCGAATCCGCTGCTTTGTAACTCGTCATCCAAGTCTAAATTATCAAACAATAAACCTGGGTTAACGTTACCGCCAACTGATATGTTCACATCGCTGATAACATCAGTTACCACATCACGCTCAAAACTTGCCGTGGTTCTAAAAGAATTGGGAATTTCAGTGGTTGAGTTAGAGTCTGAATGAAACCAAGTTAGCTCCAATCCGTGCAAAAACGAACCATCCCAACCTATGAGATCCAAAGTTTCATCGGCAAGTTGATGCCGACCTGAAAACTGGAAAACTGTTAGTTCACGCTGTTCAAATATTCCTTGAAAAGAGCGAAATCCTCGCCCTGAACTGAATTCACTGGTCGCGTTATAAAAATCAGATTGGAAGGTTTCGTCATCGGTATTACGTATGAAGAAATTTTTGCTTTCTAGAGTATGCTCCGTACCCCATTTCAACGCAAAACCAGCCGTTAAAGTTAAGCTCGCATTTTGAGTCGATTTTGTCTGCTCTCTGAACTCTTCCGTTGGTGCATCTAATACACGTGTAATACGTTCTTGCGTTCGAATAGACTCACCATAATTTGCGGTGACTAATGCACTGGCCACCCAATCATTGCCAATATCAAAGGCATCACCAATTCCGCCATTAATTTCCCAATCTTGAATGGTGCTTTCATCTGGCGTTAAATCTAAATTTGTATTAACTGTGGTGGCGAGTTGACGGTTAACCGCTTGCGCTTCTGCAAAACTGATTGGCGATCCATTTCGTGTCGCTGTTTGTTGAATAGCAAGAGGACTAAAATCAAAATCCCCACCGTTAACAAAGGTAGAGCCTAAGGTATTAATCAGTTCAGATGACAGTGCTCTCGAACCGTCTTCGTTGCCAAAGTTATTACCGCTTGCATAATTGAAGTAGTCATCTGAAATAGAGTTTACACCACTACTTGCGCCCACGTAGCCGACGAAGCCATCAGGTATAGATGTCGTGCGAATATCAATGGCTCCACCGCCAAAGGCTGCGCCTTTGTTTGCTGAATAGCCTTTTTGTACTGATAAGGAATCAACAATGGCAGTAGGGAAAATATCCAGCGGTATCACATTACGTGTTAAATCCGGAGAAGGAACCGTTGCGCCATTCAAAGTGGCGGTAGAATAACGCTCGCCCAAGCCTCGAATATATACGAACTTTCCATCGACGAGAGTCAAACCCGGTACTCGGCGAAGCGAATCCGCCACATTGGAATCACCTACTCTTGAAATTTGCTCAGCACTTAACAAGTCGACGACTGCATCAGCTTCCAAACGCTCTACAGTAATGGCTTCAGCTGCACTTCGTGTTCGACCTAACACTTGAATGCGCTCTACGTCTGCGGCGGGTTCCGATGACACTTGTTCACTGTTTGACTGAGCAAAAACACAAGAAGACATGGCAATTGAAAGCACGCTGAGCGGAAACGCTACCAAGCTTGCTTTCAATGAGTTTCTGTTGGTTTTCATCATGTTCAATCTTAATCGTTATTGGGTTCTTTATAAGAAAGGGCGCAATCAAGCACCCTCTCACATTGCATCAATAAATAAACCGTTTATTTATTAACGAGCACCAGGTGTTTGGCCTTCTTCAAACCAAAGTGCTTGGCTTCGCGCGCCATCTAGCAAACCGAAGGTCCAGCCTAGGGTTTCATTAGTAAAAGTAGAACCTGGTTGAGTAAAGCCAGAAGGAAGTGCAGCGCCTTCAACCAACATATCAGCCACAGGAACGGCTAGGAATCCGTTAAGAATATTCGTAGTCGTGCCTTCGTCAGCTCGGACAAGGGCGTCAGACAATACGTTACCTGTGTCAGTTAAGAAGTTAACGGCTGGACCACTGAACGGACCCGCAGCATTTTCAGCACGGCGAGTTAATGCTTCTACATATTGAGGATCAGTTGTGTCAACGTCTAAGCTAAGCGCAGCTCTTGCACTGTTTGCAGTAAGGTCTGGACAAACAAACACGTTTCCGCTGAAAGACAATAACCCTGCTGCAAGTTGAATGGCATCCAAGGTGTCTTCCGCTTGGAAACAGTAGTTATTGTTATCAGACGTATCGTCACCTGCGTAAGCAGTAGTAACAATGGAGTTATTCAAAGACAGTAAGTGACCTTCTTCAAAGTTAACGCCAGCCCCACCGTCACTGTTATCCGCTGTACCGCGGTTTTTAGCAGAAGTGATACAAGTCAGATTATTAATCGTTGCTCTACCGAGGTAGTCATTGTCAAACTGAAGGTCTTCATTGTCTGCACCATCAGATTCAACACAATGTGCACCTGTTCTCGTGCCAACAGCTGCATCTAAACCACCACCGTGGACGACTAGGGCATTGGTGACGGTACCGTAATACCCTGTATCCAAATCAATTGAATCGTCTTGCACATATACAGCAACATAGTTTGTTAAATTTGCACCGCCACCGAAAAATTCAACACCGTCATCTAAGTTTGAGTAAACCTCGATATTGGTTAATGTAGTTTGGCTACCGACTGCGCCGAAAGTAATACCGTTTAATTCGTTATCTGGAACAATTGCATCACCTGCGTGCTTCACGACAACATAATTCATAACACCAGAATTATCTTCGGGTAGCTCACCACCGAATGCCGACTCGTCATTACCAATTAAACCTTCCACTGGAATAGAACAGTTAAAGTTGTTTGCCAAGCGAAGAGGGTTATCATTACCGAAGTTAGGCGCAAAGTTCCAACCAGCTTCGTAAACACAATCGCTAGCAAAACCAAAACCGTTTACTACCATACCACCCCACTCACGTGTCGCTTCTGGTGTAACTTGGCCATTTACGTCAGTTTCTGAAGTAATAGTGATTGGCGCAGATGCGGTGCCCTCTGCTCGGATTTGTGAACCACGGTTAATAACGAAAGCAGCTCCACGCTGAAACGCAAGTGTTGCACCGGCTTCTATGAATACAGTAGGGCCGTCACCACCTCGTGTGATACCCGCGCTTCTTGCAGCCTCAAGGCTTGAGAAGTTTCGTCCGATGTACAAACTTTCATTAAAAATGTGCGCGCCATCGTTGGGCAAATCTTCAAATTCAACATCAGTTTCAAGAACATTTGACGAGCTTACAAAGCGCGCAGAGTAACGGCAGTTGTTTCCTTCGAGTTCACCTTGAACCGTCGCACCATTTTCAATGTAAAAGGCACAAGGATTAGTGTCGCCTTGATTACCGCCGCCACTTTGGCTGTTATCGACACTGTTGTCGACGCTATTGTTAACGCTGCTTGCGTCTAAATTAATGTCACCACCGCATGCAGTTAATGCTAGTGCTGCAGCCACAGCAGACACTTTGAATAGGTTCTTGAGTTCCATCAAATACTCCAAAAGGATAAATAGTTGTCGAGTGATTTGCGCGTAGAATATAGAGAAATAATGACGGTTTTGTTACAAGTTGATAGTGTAATAAAAGTTTAACAATAAATTGAACTTACTGGACTAGCAGGCTTTTCTGTTGATAAGCCATGGCTTCAGGAATAGGAAAATAGCCGTCTTTCGTCACCATGACTTGTCCTTCTTGCGAAAGCACGAAACGTAAAAATTCTCGCTCTAGCAAGGGTAACGCTGCATTGGGCTTTTTGTTGACAACCAAATACAAGAAACGTGAAAAAGGGTACTGGCCTGTGCGAACAGAGTTAGCAGTGGGTGCCACATAATTCTTGCTTGATGTACCAATAGGCACGGTTTTAACACCGGCGGTTTTATAACCGATTGCCGCGTACCCTATTGCGCTTTTCAATGATGCGACTGACATAACAACCGAAGCCGATCCTGGCTGTTCATTCACGTTATGTTTAAAATCACCCTTACACAATGCTGAGACTTTGAATGAACCATAAGTGCCTGATACAGAGTTTCTTCCATACATTTGAATCTTGTTATCGCCGCCTTTTACATCAATGCCTAGTTGTTGCCAACTTTCAATGCTATTAGGTGCGCCACAAAATCGTGTAGCCGAAAAAATGGCATCAATTTGTTGCACGGTTAAACCTTCAACTGGGTTACGGCGTTCTACATAAATGGCAATCGCATCTAATGCGACTTTGAGTATGGTTGGCGGATAACCGTAGGCTTTTTCAAATGCCTGTATTTCGCTCTGTTTTAGTTTACGGCTCATCGAACCAATACTTGCAACACCTTCAATAAGCGCTGTTGGCGCAGTCGATGAACCTGTTGCATCAACCTCAATGCTAGTTTGTGGATAGCGTTTTTCAAATGCTTCGGCCCACAATTCCATCATGTTCGCCATGGTATCAGAGCCAACCGAGACGACTTTCCCCCTGACTCCTAATTGCATTTCATACTGACTATTTTTTTCACTGTCAGATGACCATGCGCTGAATGAAAGCACCATGGTCGCTAAAACGCTTAGCCTGCTAAACTTTAGTATGCGCATACTTACTCGGCTATCAGTTGCTCATCCAGTTCAAACGAAAAACAGCTACCTTGTTGTAGCGTACTTTCAATTTCCAGATGCGAATTGTGATGATTAAGCACATGTTTAACAATCGAGAGGCCTAGTCCAGACCCCCCTGTTTTTCGTGAACGCGCTTTGTCTATTCGATAAAAACGTTCGGTTATCCGCGCGAGATGCTTTGCTTCTATTCCGTCTCCGTTATCCGTGACAGAAAAACACGCCTTATTGTCGGAGCGATACCACTTAACGTTAATTTTTCCCGGTGCTGGCGTGTAATTAATGGCGTTAAAGACCAAATTTGAACAAGCACTGCGAAGCTCAGTCTCAACACCGAACACTTTAAGTTCCGAGTCTAGATGAAATTGAATATTATGCGGTTTGTCTTTATTCAAGGCTCGTGTTTCTATTTCAATTTGTTTTAGCATTGCTCCCATATCGACAACTTTTTCAAAAATACGCTCTGAGCTTGCCTCTATTCTGGACAAAATTAACAAATCTTCAATTAAGTTTTCCATTCTGTTGGTCTGAGACAACATTTCACTTAACGCTTTTTGAATAAAAGGATCGTCTTTTGGCTCAGGGAGTAGCTCCAAGTAACCCGTAATCACCGTAAGCGGCGTTCTTAATTCATGCGACACATTGGCGACGAAATCTTTTCGCATTTCTTCGAGTTGTGACACTCGCGAAACATCGCGTGCTACCAACAACAAATGCGAATCGCCATAAGGCATGATGCGGTACTCGAACAGTTTTTGCGGATTTAACGGAGAGGGAACTTCTATTGGATGATCGTATTGCCGCCCTTGGAAGTAATCGACAAATTCGGGGTGGCGGATCAAATTGTCTAGACGCATACCTGCGTCAAAAGGCCACTTTAAACCCAGCTCAATACGGGCAAGGCGGTTACACCAAGTAATTCTTGCGTGAGCATCGACAACCACTGCGGCATCAGGTAAGGCTTCCGACCCTTCGCGAAAACGCTTTACTAGCGCCCCGAGTTCTTTACGTTTATTGCGGTTTCTACGCTGAAGGTAATAAATACCCTCATAGATATGCTCCCAAAACCCTGACACTGTCGGTGGAGACATTTTTCGGCTATGCCATAACCAACGATTTAATTTGTACAACTGCCAATAGTTGTTGGCTAATAAAAGCAGCACCGCAATGCATAGCCCTGCTAATGTGTCTTCAAGTAGCCACCCTAAAGTCACAACCGCAACGATGAACAGCCCCACCCGAATGAGCGTTTTTACCCAAGAGAATGGATAGTACATGTTGCTCCTATAACATTAATGTGGAACGAGCTAAACTTATTGTTTCGTTGAAAACCGATAACCGGCACCTCGAACGGTTTGAATCATCGCATCATGTCCATTCACTGAAATAGCTTTGCGTAGTCGCCGAATATGTACGTCTACGGTTCTGTCTTCAACATAAACATTAGTCCCCCACACGTTATCAAGCAATAACTCTCTGCTGTACACGCGTTCAGGATGTGTCATAAAGAAATGCAACAACTTAAATTCTGTCGGCCCCATATCTAGCTGCTGCTCATTTGCTGTTACTCGATGCGAGGTGGGCTCTAACTTAAGTCCGTTAAACTGAATTGGCTCTTCGCTTGACATGGGAGTGACTCTACGCATCACTGCTCGAATTCTTGCAACTAATTCTTTAGGCGAAAACGGCTTAGTAATATAGTCGTCTGCTCCTGCATCCAAACCGCGAATTTTATCTTCTTCTTCACCTCTAGCAGTGAGCATAATGACTGGAATATCGCGAGTGAATTCGTGCTGCTTCAAACTCTTCGCTAACTGAACACCAGAACCTCCTGGCAACATCCAATCTAGTAAAATGAGATCGGGGTAAGGCTCAGCAATTTTTTCCTGAGCGACGTCAAAGTCTTCAGCCTCAACAATAGTAAACCCTGATTGCTCAAGTACAAACTTGAGCATCTCGCGAATAGGTGCTTCATCTTCAACGATTAACACTGTCCTTGACATAGGATTATCCAGCTAGTTAAAAAACGACTTCATTATTTAATGCTTTTATTACACTTTTATTAAATGTAACCGCGTTTATAGTAGCTTATACCGTCACTTTGTTCTAATGCCACTTGAGAAACCGGTGCATTCAACATATTCTTTAAGAACGAAAATCAGCAAGGTGAGTGAATGGCTCGGGTAAAATATGGTTTGTCGCGAAAACTGCTTACGCGAGTATTATCGTTGTATTTTACGCTGACAATTACCGTTACCGTAGGGCAAATATTCGTAGAATACCGCGCCTCTAAAAGCAACATTGAGAATGAACTTAGTACCTTAAAAAATACGTTTTCCAGCAGCCTGACTCGCGCTATTTGGGAGCTCAATATTGAACAGGCAAAGAGTATTGCCAACGGGCTAATGGAGCTCCCAATTGTTGAAGGGGTGCGAATTCGCGATGAGAATGGTGAACTTATTGCACAGTTAGGCATCGCTCATAAAAACGTATTTCAACAAAGCATCACGGAAGTCGGACAGATGACCGACTATAAAGACGGCGCATTTGGATATAGCTTTCCGCTTATTTTTGAATTTTCAGGACGCACATCAAATGTGGGAGATGTAACCCTTTATTCAAATTTCGATATTATTTTGGGGCGTATCGAAGTCGGCGTCATCTTGCTTGTTGCAAATGCCATTGTCAAAACGGCCTTTCTTATTTTTCTTTTCATGTCTGCATTTAGAACGATGCTGACCACTCCCTTGGATACTATCACTCGTCAAATGTCACGGTTTGATCCAGAGCGGCCAGCAGATTCTAAACTAGATATGGTCATTCAAGATGATAACGAACTTAAGCAGTTAGTCCACTCTTATAACAAAGTCATTGACGATTTGATCTCGTCTCAGCACACCTTAAAAAGTGCACAGCATGACTTACAGCATGCTAATGAAAAATTAGACAACCAAAACCTTCTGCTTGAACAGGAAGTGGCTAAAAAAACCGCTTCGTTAAGTCAGATCATGCTCGACTTAGAGCAACAAAAAGATGAGCTTTTGGTCAAGCAACGAGAACTTAAGCAAGAGAATGACAATAGACAGTACATTGAAAATGAGCTGAGACGAAAAAATAGCGAGTTGGCAAACTCTATGAACACGCTAAAAATAGCACAAGATCAACTGCTTGAATCAGAAAGAATGGCATCGCTAGGAGGCTTGGTAGCGGGTATTGCACATGACGTCAATACACCACTGAGTGTAAGTGTGGCCGCGGCTAGTTTGATTGATGAACGAATTGATGCCCTACAAGAACAATTTAACGACAACGCAGTTAACCAACCGAAGATAGAAGAGTTTATTGCAAACACACGCCAAACCAATCAGTTACTGATGAACAACCTACAAAGGGCATCTGAGCTGATCGCTAGCTTTAAACAAGTGGCTGTCGACCAGACCAATGAAGCTGAACGACAATTCGCGTTAAAACCTTATATTAACGAAGTGATTCAGTCTTTATTGCCAAGCCTTAAGCATTCACAACATAACATTAACCTTCAATGTCCGGACGAGTTAGAAGTATATTGTGCACCTGGCGTCATTGCTCAGCTACTCACCAATATGTTAGTGAACAGCCATGCCCATGGTTACGATAAAAGACAAAATGGAACCATCGATATTTCAATATCAGAAGAGGGTTCCAATGTTATTTTGGAATACCAAGACGATGGAAGAGGGATGGACGAGGCAGCATTAGCACAACTCTTTGATGCGTTTTATACCACGCGAGCAAGCGAGGGCGGTTCAGGACTCGGCACGCATATTATGTATAATTTGGCGAACCAAGCCTTAAAAGGCAGTATCGAAGCAGAAAGCGAATTAGGTAAAGGGTTAAAATATACAATCCGCTTTCCCAAACGCATATAAGTTGCTACTCTTCGCGACCGTTTTATCTAAGTGTCATTGGTCATGTGGTTTAAAAATCTTAAAGCTTATCAACTTACACAGTCGCTCTCGTTTAACGATGATGATTTACAGGCGGCACTTTCGGAATGTAGCTTTCGTCCATGTGGAAAACAAGAAACCGCTAGTATGGGGTTCTGCTCTCCTTTCAGTACTGCGAAAAAGGGACAATCCTCGCAGTTATTCCATCGAGTAGGCGAACGCTTTTGGGTGACCTTAAAAAAACAAGAGCGCCTTTTGCCTGCCTCAGTGATTAATGCTGAATTAGCTGAAAAAGTGGAAGCTATCGAAGCAGAAACAGGCTCTCCTGTCGGCAAAAAACAGCAAGCCGATATAAAACAAGAAATTGTTCATAACTTGCTACCAAGAGCGTTCACAAAAAATACCTACACCCATGCTTTTATCTCGTTAGAAGATGATTTGGTATTGGTAGATGCATCCTCAGACGGAAAAGCGGAAACCTTACTTGCATTGCTTCGTAAAGCAATAGGTAGTTTGCCTGTTGTGCCACTCGCCCGACGAAGCCTTCAAGGTGAGCTTACGTCTTGGGTGGTAGATACCACGCCTGAATCAATAGAACTGTTAGAAGAAGCCGAGTTTAAATCTAGCGACGACACAGCCAGTGTGATCCGTTGCAAAAACCAAGCGCTAGACAGCGAAGAAATACATAACCACATAAGCGCAGGTAAGTATGTACAAAAAGTTGCTATTACTTATCAGGAAGCACTAAGTGCAATATTCTGTGAAGACGGCAGTATTAAACGCATAAAATTTACTGACCGAGTGGTTGAAAGCATTGATGACGTGCCCAAAGACGACGTAATGCAACGGTTAGACGCAGAGTTCGCGCTTATGTCAGCCGAACTCTGTCAGTTTGTAAGTTTTTTAAGAAAAGTCCTTTCCTTGAACGAAGACACACGCTAAGCAAATATAAGCTTAGCGTTATCTCTCATTTCAAGAAAATCGTCACTCGATAGCTCACTGGCTGTTTCTAACACTCCTCGTTGAATAGCCAAATTGAAAACCGCATCTTTTTGATGTCCCATTTTGCCGCTGAGTGCGGCTCCAATTCTCACGAAATCAAGATAACCCACACTTTCAGGCATCACAGACAGGTTTTTCCAGTTTTGTGCAATCGATACAAAAGTAGGACCAAACTCCCATTTTTCCATTATTTTTCCGCCGATCACACCCGATGTTTTATCTATTGCATCTTCAAGAAAAGCAGGGTTAGCGAATACATCGTCATGACGCTCTGCTTCGGTAAGAATGGGTAAAACACCAATGCTATGTACTAAAGAACCTAGCGTCATCGCGTCAATACTGATATCTCGTTTTTTAGTCCGCAGAGCAAAAATTTGTAGTGTTGCCATGCTGTTTGCCACAACCGACACGGTTTTTTCCCATTCTTCACGTAAATACTTAGCGACAATGTCATTTTTGGAAACAAAAAGTTGCTCCATTGCCAACGCAGTGGCGATATTTTTAATTTGACGCAGACCAATACGAGTCACCGCCTGGTTCACTGACTCTACTTTTACCGATCTCCCCATGTAAGCACTGTTGGCTATTTTTATCATACGCGCACTGAGAGAGGGATCTTTCGCAATCACTTCTGCCATCATTTGTAAGTTGATATCTGGATTGTCTGCAGCTTTTCTTACTTGCAAAGCAATAGAAGGCAAGGTGGGAAGCACCAATGTATCATTATTTACTTTCTCTGAAAGTATGGTCAGTAATGCGTTCTGTGTAGACATGACTTATCCTTTCTTTTTCGCTACCTTTCGGGGTGATTTTTTTGTTAGTTATTAAACGACTAACCCTGTATTGAATATAGCACTTGATTGAAAAAAAGGTAGCTTTCTACTTTTAAATCTAACGAATATCCACTTTATCTAGGGAGGCTCGATTATGCCTCTCTCTTGGCAGATTGCGTATACGGAGGCCAACCAAGTGCTTTGCCTGCTAATACATGTAAGTGTATGTGATACACCGTTTGACCGCCGAACTCGTTACAATTCATGACGGTTCGGTAGCCTTGTTCCGACACCCCCAACTGGTCTGCGACAGTGGCCGCTACCCAGCTTAAATGCCCTACCACTTCGCGATCGTGTTTTTCAATATCATTAATCGTTGCGATGGCTTTTTTAGGTATGACTAAAAAATGAACGGGAGCCTGAGGGTTAATATCTTTAAACGCCAATGCGAGATCATCTTCGTACAAAATGTCAGCGGGTATTTCTTTGTTGATTATTTTTGTGAAAATAGTTTCAGACATAAGTGTCACTCCAAAGCGTTGACTGAGAATTAACTGAGATTGAACGTCTGTGGCGCTCGCGTTAAGCAAACACAAACCAAAGTAAAACACCCCCTAATGCCAAGCGATAGATGACAAACGGGAGCATACCTATTTTCGCAATCCAGCTCAAAAACAGATAAATACACAAGTAAGCACTCACAAAAGAAAAACCCGCACCATAGAGCAATGCCATCCAATCTACCGCTTCGCTTTGTTTCAATAAGTCTAAGGTTGCTAACAAACCCGCGCCGAGAATCGCAGGAATTGACAATAAAAACGAAAAGCGCGCTGCACTTTCTCTATCAAAGCCGAGCATCAAACTTGCTGTCATCGTCACGCCACTTCTCGATGTGCCGGGTATCAATGCAAAGACCTGTGCAATACCAATGATTATCGCTTGACCAAATCGCATCGAAGATAAAGCATGAGTCAATGAAGCTTTTGCGTCGGCAAGCCAGAGCAATAAACCGAAACCAATGGTCGTAGCCGCCATCACAGCAGCGGTACGCGTATTTTCATCAATCCAGTCTTTGAGCAAAAAACCAACCACGACAACAGGTAAACTAGCAATAACAACAGACCAAGCTAATTTACTCTGTTCGGATTGCTGTTGACTAAACCCATGCTTTACAAACCCGACTGTTAAGTTTGCGATGTCTTTGCGCAAATAAATCACCACCGCGAGCAGACTACCCACATGCACCGCGACGTCAAACGCCAAACCTTGGCTTACCCACCCGAACAATTCCGCAGGCAGTAACAAATGCGCTGAACTCGATATGGGTAAAAACTCGGTGACGCCTTGAATAATGGCTAATATAATAATTTCTAACAGTGTCATGTTAGGCTTTCCTTGCGATTAAAGTGGCAGCATGCCCTGTTTGTCAAAGCACATGCTTACGGATACGGTTTTGGTGTCGGCCAGAATATCAGGTTTTTCCAATTTCATAGTCACTTGCTTAACGGCGAAATTATCGAGAATAGCCTGACACAATACTCTTCCCAATGCTTCTAACAATTGAAACGATGATTGTGCTGCGATGGTTTTAACCAACTCTGCGATTTTTGCGTAATCTACTGTATCTGCTACGTCATCGGAAATGGTCGCTTTTGTGACATTGACATACAATTCAATAGAAATTAATAACTGTGTATTTTGTGTGCGCTCAAAATCGTATACACCAATGAGTGTAGGGACTTGAAGCTGCTCTATGATTATTTTTTGCATCTAGCGCTGGTTATATTTTTTTAGTACTTTTGTATGTAGTGTACCGTTTTATAGAGAACATGCCATGTTTGCAAGCGCTATATTGATGATTTGCATTGCCTATTTATCTGGCTCGCTGTCGAGTGCAATTATCATTAGTCGCTTATTTCACCTTCCTGATCCTAGGCTCTTTGGATCTCAAAACCCTGGTGCGACGAATATATACCGATTGGGCGGTCGGTTTCCGGCAGTATTTGTGTTGTTTTTCGACATTTTAAAAGGCTTGGTTCCCGTATATCTTGCCTATTGGTGGAACTTGCCTGTTTTAGTGTTAGGCTTGGTGGGAATAGCAGCTTGCTTGGGCCACAGTTTTCCATTGTATTTTGGCTTTAAAGGCGGAAAAGCGGTGGCTACTGCATTTGGCGCACTGCTCCCCATTGGCCTGCCTTTGGCTGGGGCGTTAATTGCGAGTTGGCTATGTGTGGTGTTTGTTACCGGCTATTCTTCTCTTGGTGCTATTGTTGCCACCTTCATGGCCCCGGTTTTTACTTATTTTTTAAAACCTGAATATACACCTGCGGTATGTATGCTAAGTGGGTTGATCATAATTCGGCACCATAAAAATATAGTTCGATTGATTCAAAAAGAAGAGCCCACCATTTGGCAAAAAAAGCGTTAAATTGCCGGTAAACTATCTAGAGACCAACGCGGTTTAGCAACATCACCTAAACTTGAATGCTGTCCAGCCATTAACCTTTGGCATCCAGCATAAGCAATCATAGCGCCGTTGTCCGTACAAAGATTCAACGCTGGGTAAAACACCTCGCCACCGAGTTTATTCATCATCGTCTTCATTTGTTGACGCAAATACGTGTTTGCGCTTACGCCGCCAGAAATCACCAGTCGTTTGCGATGAGTTTGTTTTAATGCTCTACGGCATTTTATCATTAAGGTATCGGCAACCGCCTCCTGAAAAGCAAAAGCAATATTGGCTTTCGTTTGTTCGCTGCCATCGCTGTCTCGAATTGTGTAGGCTGCAAAGGTCTTCAAACCACTAAAACTAAAATCTAAGCCCGGTCGATCCGTCATTGGTCTGGGGAACTGGTAATGCCCGCTTTCGCCCTGTTCAGCCAGTTTCGCAAGCAGTGGACCACCGGGGTAATCCAAACCTAGCAATTTCGCAGTTTTATCGAACGCTTCCCCAGCTGCATCGTCAATCGACTCACCTAACAGGGTATATTTGCCAATACCCTCAACATCAATGAGCATACTGTGTCCGCCAGACACCAGTAAAGCAACAAAAGGAAATGGAGGAGGCGTCTCTTCAAGCATAGGCGCAAGCAAATGGCCTTCCATATGGTGTACACCAATAATAGGCACGTTCCATGCGAAAGATAAAGCTCTTGCAACCGAGGAACCGACAAGTAAAGCGCCAACTAAACCCGGCCCCTGAGTGTAAGCGATACCATCTATGTCTGATTTTTCACTGTTTGCATCTTGTAATGCCTTATCGATAAGAGGCAGTATTTTTCGGATATGATCACGAGAAGCCAATTCTGGCACTACCCCTCCATAGTCGGCATGCAATTTAACCTGACTGTATAATGCATGAGACAACAAGCCTTTCTCACTGTCGTACACCGCTATGCCCGTTTCGTCACACGATGTTTCAATACCTAATACGCGCATACCTATCTCTCCACTGTTCCATCTGAATTGCCCTACCCCACCAAAACGCTCGAAAGTGTACCTTTTTAAGGTAAACGCGCAAGCCTTATACAATAGTTAACACAAGCGTACGCTGACCACCGTGGTTGCGATGTTCACACAAATACACTCCCTGCCATGTACCCAACGCCAAGCGCCCTTGGCTAATAGGAATAGTAACACTGCTGCCTAACAAGCTACTTTTAAGGTGAGCTGGCATATCATCACTCCCCTCATAAGTGTGCACGTAATAAGGCGCATCTTCTGGGACCATCCTGTTGAAATGACTTTCAAAATCTTGTCTTACGGTTGGATCCGCATTTTCATTAATTGTCAGCGATGCCGAGGTATGCTGAATAAACACATGTAAAAGTCCTGTATGGGTCGTGTCGTTAAACGCGTTTTCAATATGTTCTGTGATCAAATGAAAACCGCGTCGTTTAGCCGGAAGTGTGATCGTTTTTTGAATTGCCATGTTTTCGTTCTCTAGCGTTTTGCTCCTTACAAGAACGAATAGTTTGAAGTCGATTGGGTACAGTGTAAAGCCGAATGAAAAACAGAATTCAAGCTAGGGCAAAAGCATACCTTTATTCCGCCTTGTTGAAGCTTAACGAGGGGCGGCCATAGAGTAAAAGAAAG
>CAYSDZ010000048.1:0-19342 GCA_964429915.1 uncultured Alteromonas sp. | reverse complement strand
AGAAGCACTATTTCTATTCCCATTTACGCGGGGAACGGTATTCGTGCTCGCACTCAACAAGCGCGTTATGCCTATGTATCTGCAAGCGAGCAGCTAGAGTTGACCTATCGCCAAACGGTACAATCGGTACGCAGTTCGTTTAACGATTTACGCGCGTCTGTACTCAGTATTCGCGCATTGGAACAGTCAGTTGTGTCTGCAAAAAGCGCCCTTCAAGCAACCGAAGCCGGTTTTGATGTAGGTACGCGAACTATTGTAGATGTGCTCGACAGCACACGAAATGTTTACAATGCACAACGAAACCTTGCCGGTGCTCGCTACGATTTCATTCAAGCGGTGATTGATTTAAAACGCGCCTCGGGCGAGCTAACTAAAGAAGATTTGGCCTTGATTAATCGTGGGCTAACTCCTCCCTCTGCTAGCTGACCCTCTGCTAGATAAACAATCCCTCAAAAAACCAAGCACTAGCTTGGTTTTTTTTGCAGCCAGTTACGCGCGTTTGTCACTAACATAACTGAACTTCTGTTAAACACTATTCTGTTCCGGCGTATTGTTGTTTAAAATACAGCAATTAAAAACCAATCAAATACTTGGCAACAACATCAGCATGCAAGCGTCTACTCTTCAACATCGCTTTGAACGCATTCGTTCAAATAAGTTTTTCGAAATTTTTGTTATCTCGGTTATTGTACTGTCTGCGTTGTTAGTGGGTGCAAAAACCTACCCGCTAAACGATACGTTTAACCACATTACTGTGTTTTTTGATTGGTTTATTACGCTATTTTTTCTTACTGAATTGAGTATCCGTTTCCTTGCAGCAGAGAATAAAATCACCTTTTTCAAAACCTTTTGGAACTGGTTTGACACGCTCATCGTTTTAATAAGTTTAGTGCCGGCTGACAATGCCGAATTAGCGGTGATTGCAAGATTGGTAAGGGTTTTCCGGGTATTGCGTATGGTGTCATTTGTACCTGAATTGCGTATTTTGCTGGTATCGCTTGTTAAAGCCTTACCGCAACTCGGCTACGTTATGCTGCTGATGTTTATCATTTTCTATATTTATGCCGCAATTGGTGCCACGTTATTCGGACATATCAATGCAAACTTGTGGAGCGATATCAGTATTGCCATGTTAACGCTGTTTCGAGTGATGACCTTTGAAGACTGGACAGACGTGATGTACGAAACCATGGCTGTGTATCCCTTGAGTTGGATTTATTACTTAACGTTTATTTTTCTGTCTGCGTTTGCTTTTTTGAATATGGTGATTGGCATTGTGGTAAATGTGATGGAACAGGAAAACGAAAAAGCGCGTAAAGCGTCAGACATTGCAAATAAAGAGCCCACACTTAAAGATGTTATGCATGAACTCGCTGAATTGAAAAAACAAATCGCAGAAACAAAAAAAGGATAGGGGATCCAGCGCTACACTCCCTGTAGCGCCTGATTTGCTTTATTTTTGAATTCTTGCGATGTCCACTGTCGGTCTTCGTATCGGCGTGTGGCCAAATCCATATCGTTCATTTTAACCAGCAACTCAATAAAGTGCAGTACCACTTCATCGCTACGAACCGTATTTACGAAGGCTTTTTCATACAAATCTCTTGCTAATTTAAGTTTATTTTGAGCCACATAAATCTGTGCGAGGGTGTCGGATGCTTCCACACTACTAGGTCTCAACGTCACCGCTTTTTGGGCAAGCGGTAAGGCCTTTTCGTATTGTTTTTCATCGAAATAGAGATAAGCTAGGTTATTCAGTGCGAGGAAATTGTCGGGCATGAGCTTCACCAATTCTTCATATTCTCGCGTTGCAGCAGCTCTGTCTCGTCCTATCAAACGTTCTGCCAATATGATTTTGGCTCGTTGATCGGTCGGGTAGGCTTTTACATAGTTGCTAACCAGCGTAAACGCATTATCGGCTTGCCCTGTTCCATCTAATGCACGAATGTAAATGAGTAGGTTACGAATAGATTGCTGCGCCTCATAAGCAATTTTAGCATCGTTAAGTGCATCGCTAAACCGTCTATCTTGAAGCGCTAAATTAGCATATACCCCTCTTACAAAAGGCACTGATTTAATGCTTTCAGGTAAGTTTGATAAAATTCGACGAGAATCGGCTTTGCGACCCAATAATGCATTGAAGTAGGCTCTAAGCACATCCACCTGTACATCTGGCCTGTTTTCGACGTAACTGTCTGCAACAAATAAGGCAGATTCGTAGTCATTGTTTAAGTCTTTTGTTAACAATACGCCAAGTGCTGCGTCTTTGCTGAAAGGTGCATTATTCAACCATTTTTCATAGTGTAAGGTAGCTTCACTCAATGCATTTGTTCGCAACAATGCCTGCCCTTTTATCAGCCAATACACTACTGGCAAAGCGCCATTCTCATCTACAGAGCTTAATGTGGTTAATACGTCCTGATATTGCTTTTGCTGAAACTGCATACGTGCATAGAGCAAACGTAAGTCATCGTTTGTTTGATCTTTCTCTAGCGCAGATTGAGCGCGTTCCATAGCATCGCTGACGTCTCCTGTTGAAACTAATGCCGTGTAATACATGGTCAACCCAGGCTTGCTCGACGGGAACGATGCCAAAACCGACCTAAAAGCGTCGATAGCCTGTTGAGTCTTACCCTTTACCAACAAAAGGTTTGCTAATGCTAGCTTAGGTGCAGCTTCATCGGGCGCAAGTTGCTCCGCTTTTTCAAACTCTTGTTGGGCTTTATCGAATTCTTTATTTCGTTGCGCAAGTTCACCACTCAGCAAGTACGGTTCAAACGCTTTAGGCTGATTTTTTTTCCACGATACGGCCAACGCGGCTGCTTTTTCGTTCTCGCCCGCCAATAAATACGCTGACGCCAAGGTTTGTTGACTTAAATTAGACTCAGGCGATTTCTCTACCGCCTGCTCCAACTTCAACATACCCGACGCATCGTTTAAGGACAGTTGTAATACCCCTAAGCGCAGTAATTCTTGCGTGGTATCTGAAATGTCACTGCCTTGTTCAACAATTTTCTTGGCAACGTTTACATCGCCTTCTTGAATTAATTGGAATCCGGCGCGAGAAAAAAGCGCAGCATCTTCTTCAGTGCGGTCTTTTAAGCCCAAAAGGGTGTCGGACGCGTCTTGGTTTTGTCCGAGCTTTAATTGGCTGTCGGCCAATACTCGCAACGCAGGATGTTCACCGGGCAAAACATCAACAAGTAAAGAAAGCTGCTGAACTGCCTCCTCGTAATTTTCTGTGCGGTACGCACTAAATCCAGCAATGAGCCGCACAACTTCGTTATCTCTGCCATTGGCAATGGCTTTTTTAAGATGCTCCAAAGCCTGTGTGTAGTTTTCTTTTTCAGCCAGTATTGTGCCTTTAAACTGATTCACGATGCCATTGTCGGGAGCAATAGCCAGCAGATTATCAACAATGGGCTCTGCCTCTTCGTGTCGCTGTAAATCCATTAACGCAGCAAGATAGGTGAATTGAATTTCCACATTATCAGGACGCATACCATAAAGACGCGCCAACACCTCTGTGGCCTCTTCTCGCTGACCAAGGATCAGGTGCAATTTGGCCAGCAACCTCAACACATCTTCATTCAATGGCGATTGCACCCTTAGGGCCTTTAATGCCTCAAGGGCGCTTTCATAGTCTTCACTAAGGATGGGCAAATACGCTTTGGACAAACCTTTATATACCGATTGCGTATCTAAATTTTGCAATTCATACACCAATTGCGTCGCTTTTTCTTTTTGGTTTAAATCGAACAACGCAACTAATTTATAATAACCAATTTGGGCATTTTCAGACGCCGATAATGAATCGCTGGTATGTGAGAGTTCTGCCAACGCATTGGACGCGCCCGTTTCTTTATACGCTCTAGACAACAGTGGAATGACTTCAGCCGCGCTGTAGCCTAAGTCCATCGCGCGATTGAGTTCTTTTTCGGCACTTTCAAAGCGCTTCTGTGCTAGATAGATTTTCCCGAGCTCAAAACGAGCTGACGCTGACCTTGGATTAACCTGAATGGCATTTTTAAGCTCCAATATGGCCGCATCGATATTTTCTGCTGCTAAATACTGTTCTGCTGCGAGCAAGTGATCTTCAGCTGTTTGTTTACTGCACGCAGCAAAAGTAAGTGAAAGCGCAGTAAGTGAAACCAATGCGATGGGCTTTATTGCATTTTTCATCGGTGCATCCCTAGCAAAAAATTGAAAATAAAAGTGTGGACTAGAATGACAGACATGGCAACCATTGAAAGGATCGCATATAATAGGAAGTTCAGTAATGCCTGACCCACATTACTTCCTATCTTTTTTCTGTTTTGGACCCTGAATGACCGACACCACTGACATCACATTTGCCGATTTAAATTTACCAAGCGAAATATTACAAGCTTTGGAAAAAGTTGGCTATGAAAAACCCTCTCCTATTCAAGCGCAAAGTATTCCATTATTGTTGGACGGGCATGACCTTTTAGGTCAAGCGCAAACAGGAACGGGTAAAACAGCCGCATTCGCACTGCCTATGTTGGCACAAATTAACGTAGAAGACACCTATCCGCAATGTTTAGTACTAGCGCCGACGCGAGAGCTTGCTATACAAGTAGCGGAGGCTTTTCAGACTTACGCCAGTTTTTCAAAATCTATGCGTATTTTGCCCATTTACGGTGGGCAATCTTACACCAATCAAATTCGCCAATTAAAGCGTGGCGTGCAAGTGGTT
The DNA here is from genome assembly GCA_964429915.1 of uncultured Alteromonas sp. GTDB lineage: Bacteria > Pseudomonadota > Gammaproteobacteria > Enterobacterales > Alteromonadaceae > Alteromonas_F. The sequence goes on along the minus strand of CAYSDZ010000048.1, from coordinate 14,625 downwards.
GTCGGAACGCCAGGCCGTATAATCGACCATATCGACAAAGGCACCTTAAAGCTAGACAGATTGCGTTTTCTTGTGCTTGATGAAGCAGACGAAATGTTGCGTATGGGTTTCATTGATGATGTTGAAAAAATTCTTTCGCATGCACCAAAAGAAAAGCAAACAGCGCTTTTCTCGGCTACCATGCCAGAGCCTATTCGCAAAATCACCAAACGCTATTTGAACGATCCGCAGCACGTAAAGATTGCGTCAAAAGTCAGCACGGCAAGTACCATTCGGCAGCGCTATTGTCAGGTGAATAATCACCACAAGCTTGAAGCGCTAACGCGTATTATGGAAGTAGAATCGTTCGATGCAATGATTATTTTCGTGCGTACCAAAACCGCGACTCAAGAGCTGTCTGATAAATTATCAGCGCGTGGTTACGACGTTGAACCACTCAATGGTGATATTCCACAACAATCCAGAGAGCGAACCGTTGAAAAATTGAAGCAAGGCAAAATAGATATTTTAGTGGCGACCGATGTTGTGGCACGAGGGCTTGATGTTGAACGAATCAGTCATGTAGTGAATTTTGATATTCCTTACGATACTGAATCTTACGTTCACCGTATCGGTAGAACGGGTCGTGCCGGCCGTGAAGGTGATGCCATTTTGTTTATCTCGCATCGCGAAACACGCTTGCTTAAATCGATTGAGCGCACAACAAAGCAAACGATTGCTCCCATGCCTATTCCGTCGATTAGTCAGTTGAATGAAACACGCTTAAGCAAATTCAAACAGTCTGTCATGGATGCGATGCGAGACGACTCGTTAGAAACATTAATGCCGATAGTGGAAATGCTCAAAGAGGAAAGCGAAGCGTCTCCGGAAGTTCTTATGGCAGCATTGATGACGCTTGCACAAGGTGATGAGCCGCTTATCTTGAAAGAATCGGATCGGCCAAACTTAAACGATCGTCCGCCCCGAGAGCGCAAAGAAAGAGATTTTGGTGAAAGAGGCGATAGAGGCAATAAACGTGGCGGTCGAGACAATCGAAAAAATCGCCAAGTCGAAGCTGGCATGCAGCGTTTTAAAATTGAAGTCGGTCATGCTCATAAAGTGAAACCGGGTAACATTGTCGGTGCCATTGCAAACGAAGCCAACATAGACAGTAAACATATTGGCGCGATTCAAATCCACGACCAATTCAGTACCGTCGATTTGCCTGAAGGGATGCCAAAAGAAACGCGCGACGCATTGCGTCAAACTCGCGTCGCTGGGCAGCGTTTGAATTTAAAAGAGTGGTCTGATACTCCGCCCCCTCGTAAACGCAAACCAAGAGACAACGGTTAAATTCTGCTGTTAGATGGATTTTCTTCCAGTTTTTCTTGATGCCAAACATCTTCGCTGTCTAATAGTAGGCGCAGGTGAAGTCGCAGCAAGAAAACTGGAACTGCTTTTAAACACCCCCACCGCTAGCATTCGCATTATTTCTCCTGAATGCTGCGAATCTATTAAACCCTTGCTGTCGAAACCCCAAGTACATTTTGTTCAACGTGAGTTTAAAACAGACGACCTCGACGGTATTAATGTCGTGTTTGCTGCGACAAACAATTCAACTGTAAATAAGCATATTCACGACTGTGCTCAAGCTCGTAATCTTTTTGTTAATGTGGCAGACAATGCAGCGCTGTGTAAATTCGTTACGCCTTCCATTATCGACCGCTCTCCCTTGCTCATCGCTATGAGTACAGGCGGTGGCGCGCCTGTTTTGTTACGTTACTTGAGAGAAAAACTGGAATCACTCATACCAACCACATTTGGCGACCTCGCCGCGTTTTCGTTGGCCTTTCGTCAAAAAGTTAAAGAAGCATTGCCCAACGTTACCGCACGGCGTTACTTTTGGGAAAGTGTGTTTGACGGTGATATTGCTGAATCGATAACCAAGCAGCAACCGAAAAAAGCCCGCGAAAAATTTGAAATAGCACTTTGCGATGCAAAACAGAACAACAATACGCAGGGCGAAGTGTATATTGTAGGCGCTGGCCCCGGCGATCCCGATCTGCTTACCTTTAGAGCCTTGCGTTTAATGCAAAAAGCCGATGTTGTGGTATACGACAAATTAGTCTCTCAAGAGATACTGCAACTAGTACGTCGCGATGCAAGAAAATACTATGTAGGAAAGACCAGGAGCGAGCATAGCGTGCCACAAACCGATATAAATCAAGTATTGGTTGACGAAGCCCAAAAAGGGAACCGTGTTGTCCGACTTAAAGGCGGCGATCCTTTTATATTTGGCCGTGGTGCAGAAGAAATTGAAACATTGGTAGACCACGGTATCCATTTTCAGGTTGTGCCGGGTATAACCGCTGCCGCAGGAGGCGGTGCTTATGCCGGTATTCCACTTACCCACCGCGACTATGCTGATGTGGTTATCTTTGCAACGGGGCATTTTCGCAATAAAACGGTAGAGTTAGACTGGTATAGCTTAACAAAACCTCGCCAAACCTTGGTGTTTTATATGGGCTTGGTGACGCTTCCCATTATATGTGAAAACCTAATTGAACATGGCTTAGACGACGGTACACCTATTGCTTTAGTATCGAATGCCACTCGTAACAACCAATGCGTAGCAACGGCAACCTTGGCCACAGCGGAATTAATGATAGATAAAGTAACACCGCCCACAATTATCATTGTGGGCGGTGTTGTATCGTTACATCAAAAATTAAAATGGTTTAATTAATGATGGTGCCAGCTTAGCGCACGAATTTTAGAATGACCGTCTCTTTCGAGTTGCTCATTCACACATTTAAGCAAATACTCTTCTCTGGTTTGACCTTGAACGCGGTATTCCATTTCAAGCTCTGAACAATATGCCACGTTATCTGTGATCACTCGCTTAGATACTTCTTCTTTGGTGTTTGCATTTGCGCTCATTGCAGTTAGTGAAGAAACCATTCCCAAACCAACTAAAGACGCTAAAGTTACTTTTTTCATTTTATTTTCCTCTCTCTTGGGCCAATAAATTATCTTTTGCAGGGGTAAACGCTTTTACCTTATTCACACCCTTAGAGACTTTAATTGGTACGATGAGTTCACATTTGTGTGATGAAAAAATCACCGTCAAATAACACTATCTGTAAATACTTATTTACAAACAGATAAAACGTAGAATATTGCCTATACTGAAGGGAGGTCGGACAAAATCATTGAAAAACTAAACATATTAAGGCTATGGCTTATCAAAACTGCATGCACTTATTCGCATCGTTCGCTTGTAAACTAACGCTTTGTTGTTGTACTTTTTTTTATGCAATGCCGATTTGTATTGCTGAGTATAAAAGCGAGCAGATTCTTTTTGATCGTTCGAGTGAAGCAACATCAACTCACTATTTTTACAAATGGTATGACCATAATGGCAAACGTCGGTCGATTGATTTCTCAATTAATAAAAAATCAGTAAAGGATTTACCTACTAGCCACGTTAACTATATGCCTACATTAATTAGGCAAAAAATCAAACAAGACCTTTTGCGCTTGGCGAAGCGGATCAATCCCAAGCGTGCACGTATTCGTATCGAAGAAATAGGCAGTGATATCGATATCGCTATTCGCAGCCGAGATGAAGTGCTAATCAACGCGCTTTATAACGAATTTGAACAGCAGCAAGCCCTTACTTTGAATCAGTATTTTCGTGAGCACTATTTTGAATACTTCTCCCCTGCCACAGGCGAGAAAGGTGTAAAAGCCGACCATACACGTTATATCGCCGAGTTCACCGAAGTCTTGCAACCTGCAGCAGCCAAATTTTACGAAAGCCTGGGAAACACGATAACCGTGCGCGCCTACCTTAATCTTATCTTAAGCTGGGCACAAAGCATTCCTTACAATGAACTGACAGGTAGAGGTGCAGCCAATGGTTCTGGTTTTTCGCCCCCCACTGCCCTACTAGACGCCAATTTAGGAGATTGTGACAGCAAAAGCGTATTAGTTGCAGCGCTGTTACGCAACTTTTTGCCTCAATCTACCTTTAAGTTAGTCCTACTTCCAAATCATGCTTTACTTGCTATCAATATTACGAAATCTGAAAGTGACTATGCCATTGAGCACAACGGTTCGTCGTTAGTGGTAATAGAGCCGACAGGGCCAGCGCCACTTAAGCTAGGAGAACTCGGAGAAAACAGTCGCCACTTTATAGAAAGAGGCTTATATACCTTGCAGGATATTCCTTAACCTTTTCCACCGCTTTTAGGCGCGTCGCCCATCCACGTTTTACTGAGCAAATGCATCGCGGCGGCGACACGATTAATAGGCTTAATTAAATCACCTGTGTCTGATTGCAGCATGTCGTCCTTTATTACATCTAAGGTATTGGCCAATTGAGATAGTTTTTCAACTGCTGCTACCGTTGGGTCGCCTTCTATCTCGCGTTTTTGTTTATGTGCATAAGTCGAACAAATATGTGCCCATCGCTCCTCTTCTTGTGAAGTCATCGTCCCCCTGAGTTGGGCGAGCTTAAGCACATTTTCTTCGGCACCTGAGGTAAGAGTCTGCGCCTCACCTACATAGTGATCACCAATTAATTGCATGAGTTCTTGATGATTCATAACCGCCGAGACTTTCTCAGCCATTTTATTCATATTACGGTAACTGCCTTGCAGCTTAAACGGGGGCTCCACTCGGTACTCTTCAGCCGTCGCTGCCGATTCAATATATTGTAAATTCACTTTCAAGATGACTTTTTGAATTTCCAACAAATGCCGTAATACTTGAATGATCTCGTTAAGTTCGGCGCCGCTGTATTGATGGGATAAGGCGTTGCTGGCGACTTGCTCGCCTTTAGCCATGGCGACAAGCTTGTATAAATCGTTCATATCTCTCAATGCCAGCGGTGCGAGTACTGGGTTAGAGGTTAAACAGTTCTCAATATAGCTAAGCGCAAACACCGCTTCTTTGCCGCCCAAAACATCACCCAGGTTATAAATATCGGCTCGGTTTGCCAGCATGTCTGGGATAGTAAACATATCACCCGATTCAGTGTAGGGGTTACCGGCCATGACCACGCAGAATTTCTTACCGCGCATATCATAGGTTTTACTATTGCCGCGCCATACCCCTTCTATACGTCGTGTACCATCACATAAAGCAATAAACTTCTGTAAAAACTCTGGATGAGTGTGCTGAATATCATCTAAATACAGCATTACATTGTTGCCCATTTCCAAGCCTAAATTGAGTTTTTCCAGTTCTTGGCGAGCTGTCGCATTGCTCGCATGACTTGGGTCGATAGAAGTCACATCGTGTCCAAGCGAAGGGCAATTTATCTTCATAAATACCAAACCTAGTCGGTCGGCGATATATTCCATCAGCGTGGTTTTACCGTACCCCGGAGGCGATATCAGCAACAATAAGCCCATTAAATCAGTCCGTTTATCTTCACCTACCGTTCCCATTTGCTTGGCTAAGTTATCGCCCACAATAGGCAAATACACTTTATCAATAAGTTGATTGCGTACAAATGAACTTAAGGGCTTGGCTTTGAAGCTATCTAGTTGGAGTTCTGCTTTACTTTGTTGCATTAGCTGAAGACGCAGGGCTTGATACGCGTTATAGCTAGGTACATGCTGAGTAACAAAATGATGCAAACGGTCGGTAAATTCATCTAACGCAAGCGTGATTTCGCCATTGTTGATAGAGTGATGTTCACTGAATATACCTTCAAGAGAGAAATGTAATCTAAGGTCGCGAGGAGTCGTGCTAAGTGTTGAACCGCAAATCATTAATGCGGCAGCCTCTGGAATATAGTGTTTTAACTCACTATGCTGCGATTGTTCAACCACAGCTTGTAACCACGCAAGACTTAAGTTCCATTGTTGCAATAAGCCTTCGCTTTGGCTTTCTTCAACCAACAAGGCCAGATTCTTCATTGCCTGTTCAAATTCACGTTGATGACCCAAGTCAGCTAATTTGGCCTCAAATTCCCCAATTAATTTGCGTGCCGGACCACTACTTGAAAAAGTGATAGTAGTTTGGGCTAGCTCTGCACATAGATAATCTGCCGACTGGCTTACCGTACTTGGCTGAATGGGTAAATGGAAAAGCGCAATAAAGGCTTCAATACGATGGTGAATATCGACCAACAAGGTGTTGAAACCCTGACGACTGTTCAAGGTTTTTTCAAGAATTTGAGCACTTAAGGCCTGACTTTGCCAATTTAGTATTTGCTGTTTGCTAAGGCCAGTAAAGCGCCAAAACAACATGGCCAAGGCTCTTGCTTGGGGGGAAAACTTCAATACCCCAGCGCTTGCATGTATGGGCAATAGCTGAGTCAATAAATTAACAGCATCGGCGTCGTGCACGCCTTTTTCATAGCCTTCCTGATAACGCTCCGACATTGTTTTGCGCACAAACTTCTTTAGCGTATCAGGTTCTTCTGCCGCCTTATAAAGCGCATTCAGGCTGAGTCCATTTTCGCCCAATTCTGCGGCGCGTAAAATAACGTAACTCAAGTATTCAAAGCGCGCAACAGACTGATTTTCAGACACCCACTCTTGTTGCCAATACGCCTTCAGTTGCGTTAGCTGCTCAGATTCAATCAGTTCGTAATAGTCGGTGCCGATTAGATGACGGTATATCCCTTCATCTTTCGCAATAAAGGTAAGATCGAGGGCTTGCGAATTTACACTGAATTTGTGCTTACCCAGTTTAATAACGCTGCCGCCATCCTCAAAGATATCACTTTTATCTCTTAAACTACGGATCGCTTGTTCTTTTGCGGCCTTGAGTTGAGATTGTACGTCATCGGCTTTTATTGGGTCGTCAATCGCTCTTAATTCACTCGCCAGTTCCCCGCATTTTAAAATCATGGGATCAGAGGCAAAATAAGTATTTAGCTCGTCGGCATCGTTAAAGCTGTTAGCTCGACGTGTGACTCCTTTTATAATACGCTGGGCGGCAGAAAATAAGGTTTGCGCTCTGCGCTGTCTGGCTTCTAACAGGCTTTGTTTGCGACTTTCAAACGCGCTGTACAGCTCTTCGCGTTTGCGCATAATGTCGTCTAAATAGTCATCAAACTCACTGAATTTAGACTCTAGCTCTTCTAACTGAACCAACAGCCTAGACTGCTGTTCATCCGCCTTTTCAGGGGTATCGGATACCGATAAAGCGTTATTGATGCTTTGAGAGAATAAACGAAACTGGGCGGCAAATTCTGCCTTAGCCTCGCCTGATCCCAAACTCGAGCGTTTCTGCTTTCCTTTAGCCTTGACTTGGTTCACTTTGCCATACAATTCGGAAATATCGTCCAAAATTTGAGTGCGTACGTTGGTATCTTCTACTTTCAGACCGTTCAGCACTTCAATAAGCAAGTCTAAGCCTTCAGAGAGCGTATCGAGTTGTTCGTTAATGGGCTCAATTTCGACTACCGTTGTGATACTTTCAATCGCGGTTTCAGCCTGTTGAATTTGCTCAAGAAACGGTTGCATTGCTTTGGCGCTAGACAAAAACTGGATAGTGGCTTGGCTAACAGAATCAAAAGCTTGCTGTACCTCGACATCCATCTGCTCAATACGCTCTAAATTAATGTAGCGCTGCTCTTTCAATGTGATTAAGTGGCCGCGTTGTTTTCTAAGTTTGCTTAAGCAGTCTACATATTGCTGCGGGGTGTCCCAATTATCGGTACTGACATTAGCCAACAAACTGATTTGGGTTTGCTCTGCGTTATTTAACGACGCCTCAGCCTGCAGGCGTATTTGTTCCACTTTTTCAAATTCGTCGATCACCAGTTCAGCAGTACTGGTAATGGTTTTGATTTGCTCATCAATGCCATTCATTTCTTCGTTTTCTAGCCAATAGTAGCTGTCTAACATGCTTTTGCTAGCATTGATGAGATCTTCATACAGATTTTTATTCGGCTGGGAGTGAGCAATCATTTTGCAAATACTGGTAAGATCAGAAATGCCTCTGACTAATTCTTTGTTACCAATACGCGAATAGAAGCTGTCTGATGTCGGCTGTTTAGCACTGTATTCTTCGCTAAAGTAAGGGGTTTCCCAAATTTGCATGGGGTGCACCCGTGTGGCTTCTTCTTCAGCATTGAAAATGACCGCCCTACCATTGGCAAACAGACTATAGCCATGACCGTAAATCGGATTTTGTAGCTCTTTGCGAATTAGGTTGTATGAATATAAACCCACAAGTCCTGATTCAGGCTCGTAGAACACATACAATACATCTTCACCGTTGGGCGAGCGAACAGTACGCTTAAAATTAAGCCCTTCGATTTGGTCGGGAAAAGTCTTACTTTCACCACTTTTTAAGTAATAGCCACCGGGAAAAATAATGCCGTGATCTTCAGGCAGTGAAATACAAGCGTGGCCAATTGCATCAATTCGTTTAACGTCTTGAGTGCGGGTGTTGTAAACAAAATACCGCGTTTCTTTTTCCCTGTAGGGTAATACTTTTAGTAACACCAGACTGCCTATTTCAGCAAATTCCACATCGGCGTCGGCCAATGACTGGGTTTTGTCGTCAACGGGCTCGCTATAAATGCCTAAACCATCTTGCGTGTTGTTCTCTACTTTTATAGTGAGATCGCCGCCAATGGTTTCGATGAATACTTTATCCGCAATATTGATATGGGGGTGACTGCCAGATTCGTGCATATCGCGGTTGGTAGCTTGCCATTCAAAATCATGTGAAGGGGCTTTTTTCAGCACGCGCTCACCGCGATTATCTATATAGGACGCACCGCCTTCTTTATTCACTTTCCATTGGAAAACGCGTACATCATCAATTTTGCGACCAATTTGAAATACGGCAAACAGTAAGTCGCCTTGAACCTTTAGTTGAATTAAACGAGCTTCTTTGTAATAAGTGTAAAGCTCTGAAAAATCCTGACTGAATTTAGCATCGTTTAAAAACGTCGATTCTATCGCTTTTTGTTCTAACTCAAAGACGCCATCTTTTTCGCTTAAGTGGTATAGCGAAAAAACGTCCTTCACTTGCGTTTCTTTTTTCAGGCCAATGTAGACGTTATAACCAAATAACAAGTCGTTACCCACGGGCACAATGTCTCTGGCAATACAATTGTGTTCAGTACGGACTCTTACTCGCCCTTGAACCGCCAAGGTGGCTTGACCAAACTCATCAATTCTAGCTTGATTCAACGAATCAATATTGGCTTTCAGCGACGTAGCCTGTTCGCCTAGACGAGCTCGAATAACTTCGTAGGCCCCACCGTCCGCTACTGCCGAAGCAACCTGGTCTTCTTCAGCCATCATCCTTTCCTCTTTGCATGTTACACAGGATCAGCTGTCTTTTTTGGCGCTTCGTAAGCCTTGGCTTAGCATATCCATTAGTGCAGGGTTGTCTTTCCCTTCTTTTAACAGTTTGGCAACCAGTGCAGTAATGGCTGTGTCTTTGGCACTGCCACTGGCATCACCAAACCCAGCCACCAATTCTTTTAAGTCATCGACTAAGTTTGCCTCACCCTTCCTATGTGGCTCAAAAGCAGTGCTCAACATATCGCTTTTGTTTACCGTACCATCAATAGATTTACCCACAGACAGTGATTTCACAAAGGAATCAAAATACGCAGTATCGCCACCGACAATATCAATATTGGCCTCTTTGAGTGCTTGCGCTAATACCGTTGCTTGTTGCTCAGCAATATCAACGTTAGTGCGGATGCTTTCCATCGCCTCTTCATGCTGTTTATCTAAGCGCATACGGAATTCTTCGTGACTACGCTGTTGTTCAGACATAGTGCCCATCGCTGCAAATTTCTTCGTCATGCCTTCTGCTTCTGCGGCGGCTTTCTTCGCTGCGACTTCGGCTTCTGCGACGCCGGATTTTTCAATCGCATCGGCCATCGCTTCTTTCACCCGTACTTCTGCCATTCCCTCTTGTTCGCTAGCCGACGCTTTAGCTTCTTGCACTCTCGCCTCAGCAAGACCATCGGCCGCAGCCAATGCTTCCCTACCCTCAGCTTCTTTACGACTCGCCGCTGCCTGTTTCTCTGCGACTTCTAAGTTTGCTTGAGCCAGAATCGACTTTTCTTTTGCAGTAAATTCTGCTGATTTTTCTGCTGCTTCTGCGGCTTTGATGTCTTTAACCAAGGCTTCTTCGGCTTCGGCTTCAGCAGCAATCACTTGCGCTTGCTTATTGCGGTCAGCTTCAGCAACGATGCGAAGTTCTTTAATTGCTTCTTCTTTTTCAGCAACCGTTTTGTCTACTTCAACACGGCTGGCAATAACGTCGGCAATTTCACGCTTTTCATGTTCCACCAATTTTTCATTGGCAATTTTTTGCAGAGAAGCTTCTTTTTCTCTATCAATTTGTTCTAGTTCTCTTGCTCGAATAACACGTTCTTCTTCAATTGCCACCGCTCTTAACCGATTGTTCTCGGCGACTTCTATTTCTCGTTGTTTGTTTTGTTCTTGTACTTCAATTTCTTGCTCAGCTTGCACGCGAGCTTGCTCGGCTTTCAGTTTCTCTTCGTGTTGTACACGTTCCGTTTCGGCTTGCTCTCTGGCTTTTACGGTTTCGACTTCACGTAGTTGCTTGGCTTCAGCATCGGCTTGTTGGCGTTCTAGCTCTAAAATTGCTTCGCGAGTCTCCACATCTTTGCGCTTAATTTTCATTTCTTCGTCACGCTCAAAGATATTGGTTTGAATATGTTGCTCGGCAGTGAGCTCGGTAATTTTTCGGATACCTTGAGAATCTAAAATATTGTCTGGGTCGAGTTGCGAAATCGGTGTTTGTTCTAAATAGTCTATGGCGACATCTTCGAGAATATAACCGTTAAGGTCGGTGCCAATATTGTCAATAATTAAGTCTCTAAAGTTATCGCGCTTAGCATAAAGCTCTTCAAAATCTAGAGACTTACCAACGGTTTTTAAGGCTTCTGAGAATTTTGCGCTAAATAACACCTCTAAGGTTGCGATGTTAGAAGCGCGCTCACAGCCAATGGCCTGCGCAACTTTAAGCACATCATCGCGGTTCTTGTTTACCCTCACGAAAAAGCCTACTTTGATGTCAGCACGGATATTGTCTTTACAAATTAGGCCGTCTGAGCCGTGGCGGTCTACTTCAATCGTTTTTAAGGAAATATCCATTATTTCCATTTTGTGGAAAACCGGTAAAACGACGGAGCCGGTAAAGGTAACTTTAGGCTCCGCGCGCATGGTGTTCACTATCATCGCTTTGCCCTGCTCCACTTTCCTGTACAGCCGAGCCACCATGGCGATCACAAATAGAAGAAATACAAATAATCCGACCACGAGTGAAAGCCAAAATATGAGTGTCTCCGACATAACAATATCTCCAGTGTAGAACAGTTAATTGATTAAGATGAGGCCATTGCCATTAGTTCGGCTTCTGTAACCACCGAATAACAGTCCGTTTGTTCATTAAATTCGATAAGGGCAACGTTCGAACCCCTTGTAATGCTATTGGGTGTTGGCGCTCTTACGTTTAAACGCATTCCGTCTAAGGTTTCCGCCTGCCCAAAAGTTTGATTAACCTTGCTTGTTGTTACCACGCAGATCGAGCCAACTAAATCTTGCTTTGATATTGCTTCATGGGTCACAAAGACTTTTCTTAATGGCTTAATACAAACGGCAGAAAGTGGGATAGCTAGCAATAAAGCGCCTATAGCCACTACCGTACCTGCTGCAGTAGCGGTAATGACACCATCTAGCAGGGGCATTAAGTATTTTCGGCCCAAGTAGGCAAATGAAAAACCGTACACATCCAACAGCGTGATAGCGATAATTAAGGGGACGCCATCTAGGCCCAATTTACTGAGCCAATTTTCAAAAAAGCCTTCACCATCGCCTTCTATCTCGGTGTCGAAATCCAGCATTTCCATATCTAACAAACCGATAGACACGACGACCCAATAGAAAATAATAAAAATTAACGGATAAAAGAAAATATTCGTGGGAAATTCGAAGAGAAATGCGAGGCTGTCCATGTTTGTAATGCTCCTGCCGCTCTAGGCTTTCGTTACATCCTGTGTATAAGAATGGTAAAACTATAAATAATTGCCTTGTTTGTCAACATTATCTCACCTACGTCAACTTTATCTAGTAGGCGCTGATTTATCCTAATTGTAAAATAGAGGCTGGAACACCGATTCGCTATTGACGACTTTGCAGTTTGATCACTTCACTGCTTTAAACGAATAACGGTAAATAAAGCTTATCGCTAGTAAGCCCATCACCACATTAACACCCGCAGTAGTCATGCTTAAACCTTTAAACCCAAACGTAGTGGTAGCAATATAGCCTAGCGGAGCTAACAGAACGATGGCTCTGCCGCCACCGAATGATAAGGCAATAATCGAATGTCCTATGCCATTGAGTGCTGAAGATAAAGCAATCAATACACCGTAGCCTACTGCGCTTAACGAGACCAACCACAAATAAAAATGTGCATGTTGGTGAGTGGCCTCAGGGGCACCTACGAGAGACAATAATGGTTTACCTAGCACATAAAAAAACCCCCATAAAATGACCGACCAAACACTGGCTATGCACGCTGCCCACAACAGCCCTTGGCGGCTTCGCTCAGAATCGCCTGCCCCGCTGTTTTGACCACAAAATGGTGACGACGCAGCAGACAAAGCCAGTAGGGGTACTAAGGCAAAAGACATAATTTTGTTTACCAGTCCAAAAGCTGCAACTTGTGTGGTGCCTAAGGTGGCCACAGCTGATGTTAAAATAGACATAGCAACGGGATTTAACGATGTTGATAGCGAAGCTGGGCCTGCTATACGCAATATGTTTGTCCAAACGCTACAGCCTTGTTTAAGCTTATTCATTCCCAAATCACTGAGCGTTAACGGCAACAAATTTCTCCGTTTTAAAACAACCAATGCAGCACATGAAAATGGCACTCGTGCAATCAAAGTTGCTATCGCCGCGCCTTTTACGCCCATTTCAGGCACAAACCACGCCCCGAAAATAAACAAGGGGTTTAAGGCAATATTCAATATTGCCGTGCCGCCCATTAATAAAGCCGGTAATGTTGAATCGCCCGTCGCTCTGAGCATGCTGTTCACCATAACCGGTAAAATGAGCAAGACGATCCCCAAAAACCATATTCGCATGTAGCTTGACGCCATATTGAGTACGTCGTCTTTTGCTCCCATCCATTCAAATAAGGTTTCGATAGTAAAAAAGCCAATCAATGACATCAATAAAGACACAAGCACCGCTAAAGAACAGGCTCCTAATACTAAGGTTTGACGCTTATTTTCATCTGCGCCCTCCCCAATTAAGCGCGATAACACCGATGAAGCCCCAGCACTTAAGCCAATAGACAAGCTAACTAGCACCATTAATACCGGAAAGGTAAACCCGATCGCTGCAAGCGGTTTTTCACCTAACATGCCAATAAAAATGGCGTCAGATAAATCAATGGCTTTTACAGCAAAAATGCCGCCAATCATCGGCAACCAAAGCTTGGTAAACGTGCTACGTACTGAACCTTTAGTTAGCGACATGGTTCACCTTGGCAATTCGGGCAGAAATACAACCGCCTACTTGCGATGTTTGTTTTCTCGATAGGCGTTGAACAACGCAAACAGGCTCGACCGTCATGACCAAACACGGAAAATCGATAATATTCATAGTCATTTTTCTCGGCTCGCAATTGTTTTTGATCAGGCTTTGATACGCAAATTCCGTGAGTTTCATAGCTGCGCTGAGTTATCTCTCGAACCGCCATGGCGAGTGCAGTGCGCTGTTTTTGGCTCAATTCGCCTAATCGACATTTAGGATTTAGTTTTTGATCAAACAAAATTTCGCTACGCAAGTAGTTACCAGTACCAGCTATAAAGGCTTGATCCAGTAACAGTGAAGCCAAGGTACGCTTGAGGAATTGAGGAAGGTGAAAGCGTTCAATAAACGCCTCGTCGCTTAGCGCTTCATCAAGAATATCTGGCCCTAACTTTGATAAGAATGGATGAGTAGATAGGCCCGATTTGGTCAGCACCTCAATGTCTGAAGCACTATACAAACGCGCTTCGCCCATAGGCGTGGTGATAGCGATACGGAGTTGTCGGGTTGTGTGATGCACTTGCCCTTTTTTCAACACTACCCATTTGCCATATAGTTGGTTGTGGCTGAACAGATAAAGGCCATTGTCAAAGCTAATCAGCATGGCTTTGCCACGGGGGGCTACCTTCATGCAGCAAGCGCCAACAATTTGCGCCTCAAAATGCTTTAAATACGCTAAACCGAAAACAAGGTTAGTGATGGGCTGATTCAGAAGAACCGATTGCAGTTCATCAGCAGACTGACGTATTTCAGGACCTTCTGGCACTGCGACTATTCACTTCTATTGCCTCTACTACTCATTGTGTCGAAAAAAATCATGTTGAAAAAAAGTCGCTGATTCATAGTGTCAGCGACTTTAGAGCTAGTAGTACGAAAGGAATATCAATAAAAGTTCATTAAAACGCAATTGAAGTCATTTTTCTTCTTTGAGTAATAAACAACAATAACGCAATAAGGTAATACCCCATTGCACCGCCGCTTGAATCAACATCGTCTGAAACAGGTGGTTCTTGCACTGGCGCTGCTGCAACCTGAAGATTAACGACTGACACATTCGAAACAGCACCGTCGTTATCTA
>CAYSDZ010000047.1:0-19633 GCA_964429915.1 uncultured Alteromonas sp. | reverse complement strand
CTAAGTTTTAATTTTTGAATTTTCAAAGGCCGCTAGTAATACAGCGGCCTTTTTTGTTATGTCGTCTCTCGCTCGACAATGGCATGGTCGAGCCATTGTACCCCCACTTCAGGCGGCTTATTGTCTCCAAGCAACTGATAAATCGCTTGTTGTGCCATTTCTGCAACAGGCTGACGTACTGTTGTAAGAGCGGGCGAAATAATACTGGCGATCGCCGAATCATCAAAACCAACAACGGCTAACTGAGAAGGAATGGTGATACCTTTATGCTTGGCCGCAGTAATCACACCGGCTGCCATATCGTCGTTGCTCGCAAAAATAGCAGTTGGCGGGCGCGACAATGAAAGCAGTGTTAACCCCTTTTCTTCCCCCGACCCAAAAGTGAAATCTCCAAACTCAATGTATTCATCAAAAATAGGCAGCTTTGCTTCAAGCATTGCATCAGCATATCCTTGAAGCCGTTTTTCACTGACAGCGAGCGCATCGTCACCTTTTAAAAAAGCAATCCGCTTGTGGCCCTTTTTTATGAGTAACTGTGTCATTTCAAATGCAGACTTGTAGTCGTCAATACGAATATCGTTAAAAAGAAAGCCGTCTTTACTAGGCTCAATGGCACTTGATAAAAAAACAGCGGGGAAATTCATTGTTTTTACTAGTTTGCGTAAGGCTGGCACATCGCTCATGGGTGGAGGAATGACTATCCCATCCCATTGCGAATGAAACTGCTCAGCGATATGCACTAGGTCTGGCTCTCCCTCTACATTTTCAACCAACAAGTTCATATCGTGAGCATTGGTTGCTTTAAGGGCACCAAACATCACTTCACCTAAAAACGGTGACGATAAACTGCCAAACAAAATACAAATACGCTTTACTTTGGCACCAACTAGCGCTCTGGCAATCAAGTTAGGTGAATAACCCAATTCAACGATCGCGTGATTGACTTTTTTGCGCGTCGCATCACTCACTTTAGCCTGCTTTCGGATAACCCTAGAGACAGTCATAGTAGATACACCGGCGTAATTCGCCACATCAACAATAGTGGGGCGTACCAGTTTATTTTTTTTATTCACTAGGCGGACCTCTTTCGCTTCCCAGTCTGGTTTTTAATCAATGCGATTGCTCTATGACTGAAAGAATATCGACTTGCTGAAATAAGACAACAATGTTAACGTTAACATAAGGTTAAATAAAGGCCATAATCAATGAATAAAAATGTAAAAAAACGTGTTTTTTTATTGCTAAGCACCTTATTAACGGTGCATTCAATCAACGCCAACCACTCGACATCGGCATTAACGGAAAACCAAGTTATGATTAAACGCTTACTTACCAAGATGACGTTGGACGAAAAACTCGCGCAACTATCTTGTATTTGGATAGAGAAATCGAAAATATTAGATGAGAATGGCGATTTTTCTGCGTCAAAAATGAAACAACATTATCCGCACGGTGTAGGCTGTTTTGCTCGCCCACAAGATACCATGGGCATGGAAGACGATACCGAGCGCAAAGATGTGAACGATGCTACGGTGGTCCGCCGTTTGTCTGCGCGCACACCCAGTGAAACCGTAAAATTAACTAACGCGGTGCAAAAATGGATGATTGAAGAAACGCGTTTAGGTATCCCTACTCTATTTCATGAAGAAGGATTACATGGTTTTCAAGGCCGATATGCCACTTCGTTTCCACAGTCCATCGCGCTAGCTAGTACCTTTAATGAAGCATTAGTAAACGATGTGTTTGCCATTACAGCACGAGAAATTCGTGTTCGGGGCGTGCATCATGTTTTATCTCCTGTTGTAGATGTTGCCATCGATCCTCGGTGGGGAAGAATTGAAGAAACCTTTGGTGAAGATCCATTTTTAGTCAGTCGCTTAGGCGTAGCTGCGGTAAAAGGCTTCCAAGGCGAAAGTATGCCCATCGCTGATGATAAAGTACTGACTACGTTAAAACACATGACAGGCCACGGGCAACCTGAGTCGGGTATGAACATTGGTCCAGCTCAGCTTCCAGAGCGTATTCTGCGCGAAGTATTTTTCCCTCCTTTCGAAGCCGCGGTAAAGGAAGCCCAAGCCACCAGCGTTATGGCAAGCTACAACGAAATTGATGGTATTCCTTCACACGCGAACGAGTGGTTATTAAACGACATCTTACGCGGTGAGTGGGGCTTTGATGGGGCCGTCGTCGCAGACTATTTTGCAATTAACGAGCTAGAACGTCGTCACAAAATCGTCGGTTCTATTTCCGAAGCTGGTGCTTTGGCACTTAAATCGGGCGTGGATTTGGAGTTACCCGACGGGGTGGCTTTTTATGCCATGCGTGAAAAAATAGAATCGGGCGAAATAGATATTACCCTTGTTGATCAAGCGGTCGAACGTATCCTAACCATGAAAATGCGCGGCGGCGTGTTTACCGACCCTTATGCTGATGGTGAAGAGGCCGATCGCTTAACCGGTAATGACGAAGCACGGGCGGTTGCCTTAAAAGCGGCCCAACAAGCACCTGTGTTATTGAAAAACAGCGATAACATTTTACCTCTTGATAAAAGTAAATACACACGCGTCGCGGTGATTGGTCCCAATGCCGACGTTACTGTTCTGGGCGGATACTCTGACGAGCCTCGTCAAACCATCAGTTTACTCGATGGCATTAAGCATGAACTTGAAAAAGACAAAATACAGATTGATTTTGCCAAAGGCGTAAAACTGACTGATAACCGCTCATGGTGGGATGACGAAGTTGAGCTAATTAGCCCTGAGGAAAACGCTACACTTATTCAAGAAGCAGTAAAAAAAGCGCAAGGTGCAGACCTGATCATATTAGCGATAGGCGGCGATGAATCGACCTCACGCGAAGCTTGGTCTGAAACCCACATGGGCGACAGAGACGACATTACTCTGATTGGCCAACAAGTAGAATTAGTTGAAGCCCTTTCTGCGTTAAACGCGCCTATGGTAGGCGTGATCATTTCAGGTCGACCTTTGAGTCTGGAGAACGTACAAGAGCATTTTGATGGGATCCTTTATGCTTGGTTACTCGGCCAAGAAACGGGCACAGCACTGGCTGACATTTTATTTGGGCATGTATCCCCCAGTGGTAAGTTGCCGGTGACCATTCCTCGTACTGTCGGGCAAATTCCTGCGGTTTACTATCACAAGCCTACAGCAAAACGCGGCTACGCCTTTACCGACGCTAGCCCGCTTTATTCATTCGGTCATGGTTTGAGTTATAGCAACTTTACGATTTCTGCTCCCATACTCAAGCATCAAACTATCGGGGTTGATGGCAACACCTCAGTCAGCGTTACAGTCACTAACACGGGTAAAATGGAAGCCGACGAAGTCGTCCAGCTTTATATTCGCGATAAAATTAGTTCGGTGACGCGCCCTGTCAAAGAACTAAAAGGCTTTAAACGTGTTTCGTTGCAGCCAAGCGAGAGTACCACAGTGGAATTTACGATTGGAAAACAGCACCTACAATTTTACAACCGCGCTATGCAACGAGTCGTAGAGCCAGGACAGTTCGACATCATGGTTGGTAATAGTTCGATATCTCATCAAACAGCAACCTTGACCGTTAACGAATGATTTAGAAATACTCAATAAGTATCAAGGCCGCTAATTTGCGGCCTTTTTTATGTAATCTATTCTTCATAATCGCGCTTAAGAAAGCCTTCAACTTTCTTGTTGAGCGTTTTTGGAAAAGAAACGGAAGGATTTACCTGTTTTACAGCTTTATGCATATCGGCAATAGGCCCACCGCCAAACAAATCTCTAAATGAACCTGTTCCGTTGAAATAATTTAAGCAAATGTGATGAAAAATATTGTCTTTCAAAAGCACACCTGTCTTAATAATACCACTACCTGTATGTGAAATCGTGGTTCGATTTTCAAAGCGTTTAATATCATCAATTGCCACGTCAAACGACCACTGTTTAGAGCCTGGATAGTCAATTTTAAAACGAGTTGATGTAATAACAGCGGAGTAGTTGCCGGATTTCGCCTAGTCCAAAAGGCAAATGCGAACAAGATAATGCTGGCCCCTGCTAACGACACATCGACTAAAAGGCGGCCGCTTCCAGCTAATAACACGGAGTCTGTATACCATTCGTAGGCATAAAAAGCGGCAACATAAAATAAGCACGCCAACCCCATGTTAATTAGAACTTGAGCTTTTTGATTTCTGGTACGTTTAACTTGATACAGAATACGTTCCACTTTTTCATTCTCCTGTTACTAACAACTGTCTCTGAAATGCAGGTGATTATCCTGATATACGTCTTTCTGATGCTCTACCAAGCGAGGGTTGTTCTAACCGCATTTTGAAGCAGTCACTTTTTCACTTATATAAAGATTTGCCTAAATTCCGTGAAACGTCCATTCCGACCATAGAATATAAATAGCCTAAAAACATTTCATAGCCTAAGCAACTTTAACAGTTTTAATCCGTAAGTCTTGATGATCGCCATGCCTATTTAGGCTTAAGGCATTGGGAAATCACTGAAAACCTATTATTGCTTACAGTAAAGAACAAGGAACATAATATGAAAAGTTGTAAAAAACTATGCTTGGTCGCTAGCCTTGCATCGACTCTCTTCGGTGTAAACTGCGCACATGCGTCGGTTATATCACTGATTCATGAGGTCAATGTGAATTTTGACACTGCGGAAGCCTTGCTTCCGACGGTTGATGAATTTCGTGACCTTTTGGGTCCGTTGAATGCTAACGTACCTTCAAACGAAAACCCCAATGGGCGACGTCAAATTAATTGGGATGCGGCACCTGATAGGATTTCTGATCCTAACCCCTTCCCCGGTGATTTTTTTAATGGTGACTCAGCACCTCGCGCTAGAGGCATCGAGTTTAGAGAAACAGGAAGCACAACAGGGTTTGAATTAAGTGCGACAGAAGCATCGGGTGTCGACCCTTTATTCGGTTTACCTACTGACTTTCAAGCCTTCTCGCAAGAACGAATTTTTAGGCAGGTGGGAGGGGATACCTTCGATGTGTTATTTTTTGACCCTTTCGACCAAACAACGCCAGCACTTTCAAGAGGCCTCGGTGTGGTTTTCTTGGATGTTGAGCCGCTTGATTTTGCTTTTTTAACGTTCTACGACCAATTTAACAATGTTTTAGCTGAACGAGAAGTGGCTGCCGGTAACGATATCGGCTTTTCGTTCACTGGGCTTATTTTTGACGTTCCTTCAATTGCAAAAGTATCGTTTGAATTAGGCGGTGGAAACGTAGCCATGGACGACTTTATATTTGGAGAGCCGACTGCTATCGCTGAAGTATCTGCACCAGCAACCAGCATACTACTGTTCAGTGGCTTAGGACTGTTGTTGATGCGAAGAAAACAACGCGATCTCATCTAGCATGGGTCATCCAGCATAGCTTTACAGAGTGATGCGGAATATCGTGTGGCCTGATGTAAAAAGCACTCTTAAATAGAGTGCTTTTAATTAAGCTCGCAAGTGCAAATGAAAAAACCCGCTAAATTTTAAACGGCAGACTTCTAT
This sequence comes from uncultured Alteromonas sp., assembly GCA_964429915.1. Classification (GTDB taxonomy): domain Bacteria; phylum Pseudomonadota; class Gammaproteobacteria; order Enterobacterales; family Alteromonadaceae; genus Alteromonas_F. The sequence continues at coordinate 14,111 of CAYSDZ010000047.1, read as the reverse complement.
GTCGTTTACCTGATGCCTGATACAAAGCATTACTCAGAGCTGGCGCAAAAGGTGCCATTCCCGGCTCACCTAAGCCCGTTGGTTTAGCGCCACTGTCGATGAAGTGAACATGTACTTGTGGCATGTCGGTAATTCGCATTACCGGGTAATCGTGAAAATTACTGTTAACCACCGCTCCGTCTTTAAACTTCACTTCACAATATTTTGATAAGGAAATGCCCATTGCTACAGCGCCTTCCTGCTGAGCAGTCGCACCATCCTTATTCAACACCTGACCACAGTCTACTGCCGAATCTACTCGTAACACTTCAAAATCGTTTCCTTTCATGCGTACATGCACAGCCATGGCAACAAAGCTTTGAAAACTATAGTGCACCGCGATGCCAATACCTTCCCCTTTGGGTAGCGTTTTACCGTATCCCGATTGCTGTGCAGCAAGGGCTAATACGGCTTTAGAGCGTTTCACTTGATCCGCTTTGTCTGGGTCGTTGTTATTGTCGTAAATACGATTCAGCATGGTAAGGGTATCGACGCCTGACAGTTCAGCTAATTCGTCGGCAAACACACCGTAACTAAAACCGTAAAAAATGGCATAGACCGCTCTATACCAGCCAATGCGCGTATGTGCAGGCGCATAGCCCGACTCACTACGCAAATTCGTGATCCCAAATGGGTGCCCTTCAATATCACCCACTGCGTTTTTCGGTGCACGCTCTATTGACGGGTTAAACAAGGTATTGATTGATGGAAATGCAATGCGATGTAACCAGCCCGACACGTTGCCGTTTTTATCTAAGGCTGCCTCAATGCGCTGTGCACTGTTGGAATGATAAAAGCCCGTTCGGGTATCTTCTTCGCGTGTCCAAATTAATTTAATAGGCGTACCTACGGCTTTAGATATTGCCGCTGCCTCTTGTACATAATCGCATTTGAATTTTCGCCCAAACGCTCCACCCGCAATCATTACGTTTACGTGAACGGCTTTTTTGTCCATACCCAAAAAGCTTGAAAGTACACTTTGAATATCGTCAGGGCTTTGTGTAGACGCCCATACTTCGCATTTGTCTTTTTGAACATGCACTACACTGGAATTTGGCTCCATGGGTGCATGCACCAAATGCCCTTGAGTATACACAGCAGACAAGGTGTTGCTTGCCTCAGCTAAGGCTTTATCAACGTTGCCTCGATCTGCCATTTTTTCTGCTGGCTTGTTCACGTTTTCAACCATCATTTGCATATAGGCGTCAGTATCGTAGCTGCCGTGCTCCCCTTTGTCCCATTCGACAACAAGCTTTTCAACGCCCTGCTGTGCAGACCAAGAATTATTAGCCACCACTGCAACGCCACCCAGTGAACCAAAGGGTACATTCAAGCGTTCAATTTCAACCACCGCAGTGACACCATTCACTTTCATCGCTTGTGTCTTATCTAACGATTTAAGCTTTCCACCCATAACGGGGCAATGCACTATTGCGGCAAACTGCATGCCGGGTACAACGGTATCAGCGCCATACACTCGTTTACCTTGCACGACCATGCTGACGTCATGGCGTGGTAGATATGAACCGATATAATTGAAATTTTTTGCCGATTTTAATGTAGGTGAGTCCGGCACAGGAAGCGTACTAGCAATACTTGCCAACTCACCGAAGCTAAGTTGACGACCTGATGGCTTGTGAAAAACGAAGTGATTTTGAGCATAGCAATCATCACTATCGACTGACCATACGCTGGCAGCAGCAGCCACAAGCATTTCTCTGGCTGCCGCACCGGCTAAACGCATCGGTTCGTACTGGGTGCGTATACTGGCAGAGCCCCCAGTATCTTGTCGGCCATACTTGTCGATATTGCCTTCTGCTTGCTCTACTTTTACATACTGCCAATCGGCTTCCATTTCATCAGCAACCACTGACGGCAAAGCCGTGCTGATCCCTTGCCCCATTTCACAACGGCCACTTTTTATCAGCAAACTTCCGTCAGAATCAAGTTGAATGAATGCATTGGGCGAAAAAGAGGATGATGAAGCACTTGCGTTCACTGTGGGTGACGCACTAACGGCTAAGCAAAACCCTCCTGTTGCTAGCGCACTCACTTTTAAAAAGTTGCGACGATTTAGCGTAGTCACTGATGACGATTGGGTTGAAGTGTTCGTCGAGTTGTGCGTTGGGGTAATAGAATCTTGTTTTACACGTTGTTGCACAACTAAGCTTTCGATATCACTGCGCATTAGGACACCTCCGTTGCTAGTTCATCGGCTGCCATGGCGATGGCTTTTTTGATGCGTTGGTACGTACCACAACGGCATATATTACCCTGCATTGCATTTTCGATTTCTTGTTCAGAAGGTGAGGTGTTGGTGTTGAGCAAGCTAGCCGCATTCATAATTTGACCTGCTTGGCAGTAGCCACATTGCGGCACACCGACTTCCACCCATGCTTTTTGGAGTGGGTGATCACCGTCTTTCGATAAGCCTTCAATCGTAGTGATTTTTCGCCCCACTAGCGAACCTACTGGCATAATACAAGAGCGTGTCGCATTGCCATCTATATGCACGGTACAAGCTCCACACAAGCCTTTACCGCAACCGAATTTGGTGCCTGTAAAATACAGTCGATCTCTCAAAAACCATAGCAGTGGCATGTCATCGGGCACATCAACTGGGTAGTCGGTACCATTTATATTAATTGCTTTGTTCATACTTTCTCCCAGTCGGTACTTAAAAATACGCAAAAAAACCAGCGTTTGTAGGCTTTAAGTTAACCAGTCGTTCACTAAATAGCAACACGGCTTATCTCAAAGATAAGGTATTTATCGAACAAATCGTTAACATAGCGTAAAGTGATTTATACTTTAATCAGCGAGTCAACAACTATTCGTATTCAATGGATAAACACACTCCAGATACCGATGACATTTTACGTATTTGGTCTCAGAACAAACGTGAAAGCGCATGGGCAATGGCAATCATCATTAACACTGAAGGCCACAGCTATCGAAAGACCGGTGCGTTTGCTTTAGTCAACGAAAAAGGCGAGCAATTAGGTATGCTGAGCGGAGGATGTTTGGAAGCAGACATCAACCTAATGGCGAGGAAGTGCCTGAGCCTAGATAAAATAATGACCAAAGAATACGATGGCCGAGACGAGGGCGATTCCGCCTATCAATTGGGCTGCGGAGGAGTGGTTTGGATTCGTTTCATTCCGCTATCTCATTCAGAGAATGAACTCGGTTTACCTGATTTATACAAAACGCTAAAACGGCGTCAGCACGGGCACTATGGGATCGTATTTGACGAATCATCGGGTGTTACAAAAATCGCAGCGGCCGGTGTAAATTTGGCGAATACAAATGTCAGCATGCCAATAAAACCTAAGATTCACTTATTGGTTGTTGGCGGTGGAAAAGATGCAATTCCCGTTTGTGAATTCGCAAAAATACTGAGTTGGCAAGTGACTGTGTGGGACCCTCGCTCAGGTTACGCCAACAATGCAGATTTTAGCATGATAGATTCAATTCTACGCACAGATGCCACATCACTAGCGAGTGTTGGCGCAGAGCAAAGCTTTGATTTTGCCATTCTTATGTCGCATAACGTGGAAATTGATGCTAAAGCTCTGCAACAGCTTGCTTTGTTATCGTTGCAACATATTAGCCTGTTAGGGCCCAAAACACGTTTTCAAGATGTTGTAGCCAGTGCTGGGTTAGACACCGCAAAGTTGAATGTCGAGCTTTCTGGTCCAGCTGGATTAGCCATTGGAGGCGACTTACCGTCAAGCATTGCGCTTTCAATTATTACCCAATTTCACAGCATTGCGTATTCCGTTAATGCACTAATTGTTAGCGACGGAATACGCCATAACCTTGCTTAGGTTTTGGTGTATACATTTTTATGTCAAATAAAAGAATCGCAGTGCTGCTTTTACTCATCGCGATTAATGTTTCGCTAATAGCTGGGCATAAAGCGGGCTTTTTTGATATTGGCTTAGACTTACTTGCACCTGATAATCATACCGCTATCTACCATGTAAATAGCGAAAATATACAGTCTTCTATCACCAAAACCGGTAAATCCAAGCATTTGATATGTGATGTCATTCACCTTCGCGACATCAACTATTGCTCGATTACCATTTTATTGGCATTACAAAACAACTTTCAACATTTGTCTGAAGGCAAGGATTTATCCAAATACGATACGGTCCATCTGCATTTTGATTACAGTGGTGTAAAAGACGACGAAAACTTACGTATTTCATTTAGAAATTATCATCCCGATTACGTTATTGAAAATAACTACGAATCCCTTAAATATAATTCTCTGATCCTAGATCCTATCTATGAAAGCGTGGATAAAACGGTGCCAATGAGTTCGTTTGGCGTAGCCGGATGGTGGACAGAGGTCATGTCGATTCCAGTTGAACAGTCAAAGTTAGACTTTTCAAACATTGCTTTTATTGAAATTCAACCCCACACCATCAGCAACATTGGCACTTATGATATTGTTTTACGGAAGTTTGAAGTCACTGGAGAGCGTATTTCAGAGGCAGCGCTTTATTCCTCTTCTCTGTATTTTTGGTTGGCACTTTTACTAAGCTTCATGCTCATCAACTTATCAAAGCTCAAAAAGCAAGCAACCACGGATATGGTCACAGGCCACATCAATTACCGCGGATTGGATGAATGGGTAAACAAACGATTAAACAGTACAGGGAATGGTTCATCGTGCTGTGTGTTTTACATAGACTTAGACGATTTTAAAAAAATTAACGACAAGTACGGACATAAAATTGGCGATACCTTTTTAACGTTTATTTGCGACACTCTTGAAAGTTCAATAAAGCCATTTGCTCCAGATTTAACCTTTTGTTTTGCGCGCTTGTCGGGTGATGAACTCGCAGTTGCCGTACAAAATTTGCCAGAAGAAAAGGTGGATTCACTGGCTTACTTTTTGTTGAGTGCGTGTCGAACGCCCATGATCACTGATGAATTGAACCTCAAACTTTCAGCAAGCATTGGGGTGAGCATTAGTAATCGTTCTATTCGTCATTTCGAGGCTCTACTTCACCTTGCTGATATGGCCATGTATAAGGCAAAACAACAAGGAAAAAACACCTTTGTCATTTATGATGAGGAGCTATCTAATCAATTTATCCATAAAGTTGAGCTGACTGACGCTATCAGAGCTGCATTGAAATTAAACCAGTTTACCTTGCTATTTATGCCAATTGCGAATCTACATAACGATCGTGTCGCGCGAGCGGAAGTGCTCTTACGAACAAAGAAAGGGGTATTAGAGGGTATTGGTCCGGACGTATTCATTCCCATTGCTGAGGAATCAGCGCTTATTCACCATGTAGATATGTGGGTAATTGAAAAAACGTTTAGCGTGATAAACGCCAATCGGCCTTGGGTTGTTAGCCAAGATTTTGTGTTTTGTATCAACATATCAGCGGTCGAATTACACACTGATGGGTTTGTAGAGAAACTACAACAGCTGATTGAACAGTACGATATTGATCCTCGATTTATCGAACTAGAATTGACTGAAACGAGTTTAATTGATGTAGACAATAATAGTATTCAAACCATGCAGGCAATTAAAGACCTTGGAATTAAGCTTGCTTTAGACGATTTTGGAACGGGCTACACTGCATTTAGTCAATTAGAACACTTTCCCGTTGACTGTATAAAAATAGATCGATCATTTGTGAATAAACTCAGTAAGGATGAAACTGAAAAACACGCTTTGATTGACGCGGTTATGAGATTGAGCAAAGCCTTCCACTTAAGCACCATCGCAGAGGGCGTTGAAACATACTCACAACTGCTTAGCTTGCACGAAATGCATTGCGACATGGTTCAGGGATGCTTGATCTCAAAGCCGCTTGAGTTTGATGCACTTTGCCACTTCGTTTCTCAGCCACATTGGCTTAAGAATTAGCTCCGCTCGTTAAGTTTTTAGTAAACCATAACCTAAGCGTATGTTGAGGGGTACTGGGAGTAAGTCCTGACTGATATCCAATACTTAATTGAAAGTGATTGATTTTTTTTGTGTACATCACGCCAATTGAGTGTCGGTGGCGACTGAATCCTGACTGTTCACTAATATCACCATAATCATTAAACATTTCGATTGCTACGCTTTGTTGGTCGGCAAGCTTGTAAACGAGGCTGGCCCGAGTTTCTATTCTTGTACCAGGGTTAGCATTCCCACCAAATTGCCAGTTCCCGATGACTACACCCGTCAATGCTAGGTTATCTAAAAGGTGCCATCGATTGGTATAAATAAAAGCAAGTTGTTCAGGCCGCTCACCTTTGCGTGTTCGCAAATCAATTCGATACGCACTCTCGCGATGACTGTTCGGGTTTTGCTTTGCCAACCATAAATATTGCACGCGCAGTTCGTCATATTCGAATTGGTTATTGACGTCGCGAAGCTGAGTCAGTATTCGCCATCGAGACTGCTCTGAAAAAGACTGCTGATATTGAAAACGGTGAAGCCATTGTGCATTTGTTCCTTCTTCGCTTGGCGAAAAACCCAGACGGTATTCGGTGGCTTTGCCGTAAGCACGCAGTGACGGTGTGGGTACTCCACCGGTATTTGACGCTTGTACACAGGGCAAATTCAAGACAAATAGCAGACCGACCCAAAAAGGCACATTTAGAAAAATCTTAAAGAAAAACATGTGAATGACGCGCAACCTACCTACCCTTTTAACCTGTTCTCAAAAACCGTAATTATGACATATACCCGTTCCACCTCAACATATATCGTTAGGTGTATCTATATCATAGGCCGCATTTGGAAGGGTTACAGCAAGGGTGTTTTCACTTTGCATAATTACGGATTTCGCGCCTTTATCGCCACGCAAGGTTTGAAGCTCAGGAAAAACGCGACGCGGGAAAATGGCAGGTATCCCCTTGGTATTTTCGTACTGGGCAGCAACAATACTGTTTGGTGAGTTGTACCAACGCGATAGTAATAATGTCAGGTCCTTAGACCTGAGTTTATTTTGATCGGCCGCAACAAACATAAGCCCTTGAAAGCTATTTTGAACATCATCAAGCGCTGAATGAATAGAAGAAGCCATGCCCTGCTGCCAATTTTCATTAATGATGAAACGAGCATCAGAATGGGTATTAGCGAGATGCTGGGTGATTTGTTCATGATACGCCCCCAACACCACGAAATAAGGCACCTCAGTGCGTTTTACCATTGCGATACTGGCATCAATTAATGTGGTATCTGCGTTTAAGCTTAACTGCTTGGGCGAACCAAAGCGCGATGAAGAACCGGCGGCTAAAATGGCAATACAGCATCGATTCTCACTCATCGCGCTAACAATTTTGTCATCGCCATATTAAAATGACGCATCCACTTCATACTGAATTGCCCTTTAGCACTGCGATTTATTTCAATAACGGCTTTCTTCTTCGACATGAGCTTTTCGCCATTATGAGAACGGGAGTGGGTTAATGCGTCGAAAGTATCAAGGATCGCAAGCAACTTTGCTCCATCGCATATATCCGTTTCTTTAATACCTAAAGGATAGCCACTTCCGTCAACACGTTCGTGCACTTGCAGTATCATTTTTCGCGCCGCGTCCCACTGATTTAGGTGCTCCAAAAGACGCGCGCTTTTGTAAACGTGAGAGCGCATGAGATTAAACTCGGCATCCGAATACGATTCTTTTTTGTGCAATAAACTAATCGGCATAAACGCCATACCAAAATCATGCGTGTAACATGCAACTGCAAGCTGATCTTCCTCTATGGGCTTCCCTGCGGTTTGATTGATAAACTGAGCCAATTTGGCCACTCTGTCGCCCTTGCCTTTCCAATAGTTTGAGCGCTTTTCTACCACCATCATCATGTCGCGAAAAAACAATAGATCTAATTGTTTTTCTGCACTTAGATCTTTAGGAATACCCGATTTCGACAATACTGCCTTATCTTCTGGCGGCTTGACCTCTATTCCTTGACTGCCCTCTTCCACCACTAAGTTTGGATTCAATACCTTTACTGCATTAATCAGCTTCAACTCGTGATCAGCCTGATTTTCAGGTGTTATTTGCTCGATCGCTGAAACTAAAGCGGTTTCTAGGTCTGGGTCATATTCCGCTTGCCCAGCCTTCATAACGCTTTCAACGAATCGCTTTACAACGTCCATAGAAAGTAATACTAGGTCGCTTAGTAGGCTGCTGTATTCCATTTGACCTTTGCGTAGATAATCAAGTAAATCCTCTACGTGCTGCAAAATGGGGATCATCGGTAAAAACCCGACCAAACCCAGATCACCTTTAATGGTGTGCACAGAGCGAAACAATGCGCGCTGTAACTCATTATCGTCAGGCCTCAGCTCTAGCTCTATTAGCGTTTGTTCGCTAGATTCATACAGCTCGTTAATTTCTTCAATGAGGTCGTTAAGGATGTCACTTTCTAAATCTTCGGGACGAAAAGTTTGCATGACGCTGCGTCTCTATTTTAAATGTTGTTTTAATTTGTCTCTACTAAATATAGCGAAGCCGCAGCTAAGTAAGTATAATTTGCACAAATTTTTTTGAGCAACGTTGTGTTAGCCCTTTTAAGACTTCCTCTCATCATTATTGTTTTTTTATTGATAAACGCAGTTGTATTGCTAATTTGTATTGTGCGTCCCTTTCACCGAAATAACGTATTTTTTGCAGGCCAAGCGTACAGCTTAATCTCTAAGTTATTAGGGGTTAAAGTTCAAATTGTCTCGCACCCTAGTGTTAAAAATGACACGCCCTACGTATTTATTGCCAACCACCAAAACACCTACGATATTTTCACGATATGTAAAGCCGCCAAGAAAGGCGTTGTGACGATTGGTAAAAAAAGCCTTAAGTGGATACCGGTTTTTGGTCAGATTTATGTGTTGTCTGGCAATATTATGATAGACAGACGCAATTCGAGCCAAGCAAAAGCGACCTTAGAAAAAGCGGCACGACGAATTAAAGAAAAGAGCTTATCTGTATGGGTTTTTCCTGAAGGTACGCGGAGTAATGGCCGGGGTTTATTGCCGTTTAAAACAGGTGCATTTCGGCTCGCCCTGCAAACAAACGAGCCTGTGGTGAAGGTGTGTGTCAGCAATATGCATAACAAAATACGCTTGAATCGTTGGGATAATGGAACTATAACGGTAAAATTGTGCGCTCCTGAAAGAATCGACCATTCAAAAACTGCCCGTGAGTGGGCTGATTACTTCCATACGCAAATGCAAAAAGAAATTGCTATGCTTGACGCTTCAAAATAAATGACACTGAAGCATAAAAAAGTGCAGCATCTATATAATTAACAGGCTCGATGGGAACCCGTATGACACAATTTGAAGAACGTGAAGAATGGTATGAATTTAATCAAGACACCATCGACGCTTTACTAGAAGACGGTAGTCAAGCCGATGCGGTTTACACGATGGAGCATCATTTAGCGAGCAGTAATTTCGATATTTTAGAGAAAGCCGCAGTTGATGCATTCAAAGCTGGCTTTGAAGTTACCGATGCCGAAGAATTGGTGCTCGACGATGGCGGGTTGGTGTTTTGTTTTGACGCCATTGCAGAAAGAAAGCTAAATGCGGAGTTGTTAAACAAAGACACCGATGCTCTGTTAAAAATCGCCGACAAACACAGCGTTCACTACGATGGCTGGGGAACTTATTTTATTCCTAACGAAGACGATTAAAGCATATCGATAACTCAATCAATTCACCCTAAAACGTTGGAGTGCTGCAATGACTATCAATAGTACGGACTTAAGTTGGGAAGAGTTTCAGCGCGTCGATATTCGGGCAGGCACAATTATTGACGTTCAACCTTTTCCCGAAGCGAGAAACCCAGCATATAAGCTGAAGATTGATTTTGGGCCGGACATCGGTTTGAAAAAATCCAGCGCACAAATTACTGAACATTACACTGCAAGCGAACTGTTGGCAAAACAGGTGATATGTGTGATTAATTTTCCCAAAAAACAAATTGGCCCTTTTATGTCGGAATGCCTCGTCACTGGATTTTATGACGAAAACGGCAAGGTGATTCTGTCAACACCCGATAAAACCATTCCCAATGGGGCAAAGTTGGGATAAAAGTAAAGTTGGGCTAAAAGTTAGGTTGATTACCTTGGATTGATTAAAACCCGTGGCCAAAAACAGTTGACCACTAAAGTTCTAGTATTAACTTTTGATTATATTGACTTTGACTATAATATTGTAATCAAAATTTCATCCACTATTGCTATGTTTTCTCCATTTTGCAATATGAATCTAAAAGAAAAATATGGACCCAAATAATCTTTACTTTCCGAAAGAACTAAGCTGGCTTTCCTTTAATGAGCGCGTATTGCAAGAAGCGGCAGACAAAAACAATCCCGCAGTAGAGCGTTTACGATTTCTTGGTATTTATTCTAATAATTTGGACGAGTTTTTCCGTGTCCGTGTCGCCGATGTCAGACGTCTGATATCCATTGCTCAAGAAGAAGGCGACGACGAACAAGCCAATGCTCAAATAGACCTAATGGCACAAATCCAAGCGAAAGTAGTGGCCTTGTCTAAAAAGTTTGATGTCATTCATCAAGACATATTAAAAGCATTGGCGCGATATAACATTTATTTGTGTACCAAAAACGACTTAAATGATTACCAAACTCAGTGGGTGAAATCGTTATTTGTAAATAAAATTCTGCGGCACATTGCACCGATTTTGATCGAAAAAAAAACCGACTTAGTGAGCCGACTCGACAGCGCCTCTTTTTATTTTTACGTTGCCATAAGGCGTGAAAATAAGGCGCCAAAGTATGCAATTATTCAAATACCTACCGAGGAAATGTCACGTTTTGCGGTGATCCCACCAGAAAAAAGTCGCAAGAAAAAACACATTATTCTTATCGACGATATTATTCAGCTATGTCTTGAGAACATTTTCAAAGGTTTCGTAAAATACGACTCACTTGAAGCCTATTCATTTAAAATGACGCGCGATTCAGAGTATTCCATCAACGATGAAATTGATGAGAGCTATGTTGAAAAAATGTCAGAAAGCGTGAAGCAACGTCTTATTGCCGAACCAGTGAGACTTATCTATGATTCTGATATGCCCAAAGATATGGTCGCCGGATTGTGCAAGCAATTAAAAATTCGTACTCTCGATACCGTTAACTCTGCGGGGCACTATCGGAACTTTAAGGACTTTATTGGATTCCCCAATATTGGACGCTCTTACTTAGAAAATCCGCCCCTTCCGGCTTTAAACAGTCAAGCTTTTTCACAATACGACACCGTGTTTGAAGCAATCAGCCAACACGATATTTTGTTGTATTACCCCTATCACCGTTTTTTACATGTTACAGAATTTGTAAGGCAGGCCGCCTTCGACCCCAGTGTTCGTTCCATAAAAATCAATATTTATCGCGTTGCCTCTAATTCCCGAATCATTAATTCGCTCATTGATGCCGTAAACAATGGTAAAAAAGTGACCGTCGTGGTTGAGCTGCGTGCGCGTTTTGATGAAGAAGCCAATATTGAATGGTCGAAACACATGACTGACTCAGGCATTCGTGTTGTATTGGGCGTGCCTTCGTTAAAAATTCACAGCAAATTGCTCATCGTAACGCGTGAAGAACGCGGTAGCTTAGTGAATTATGCTCATATTGGAACTGGCAATTTCAATGAAAAAACAGCCAAAATCTATACGGATTACAGTTTCTTTACCCGTAACCAAGAAATTGCAGAAGAAGCGGTGAGTGTATTCGATCTCATTCAATACCCGTACCGGAAATATAAGTTTCAACATCTACAGATTTCGCCGCTCAATGCGCGAACAAAAATCCAGTCATTGATTCGCCAAGAAATTCAATTTCTAAAAGAAGGCCACAAAGCGCGAATTACCTTTAAAGTAAATAACTTGGTAGACAAAGAGCTGATTGACGACTTATACCGAGCCAGTCAGGCTGGCGTGAAAATTCGCGCGATTGTGCGAGGCATGTGCAGTTTAATACCGGGCGTAAAAGGACTCAGCGATAACATTTCCATCATTTCTATTGTAGATCGGTTCCTCGAACACCCAAGAGTGATGATTTTTGAGGGCGGCGGAGACAGAAAAGTGCTTATTTCATCGGCAGACTGGATGACTCGCAACATGGACAATCGCATAGAGGTGGGTTGCCCTGTTTACGATAAAGTATTGCAAAATCGCATTGTCGATATCATGGAAATGCAATTTAGAGACACAATCAAAGCAAGAGTGATTGACGCTGAGCAAAGCAACAAGTACGTTAAACGAGGGAATAGAAGAAACCTTCGTTCTCAACATGAAATCTACGAGTATTTAAAAACGATAGAGAGCCCAGTTGACTAAAGACAATCATCAAAAAAGCAATCGCGAGAGCAACCACCAGAGCAATCAAGTTATTGATGTGCTGGAAAATGCCAATACGCGAGATGTAGAGAAAATTGCCGCTCTCGATTTAGGATCGAACAGTTTTCACCTTGTCGTTGCTCGAGTAGTTGCAGGCTCTCTGCAAATTGTGCACAGGGTAAAACAAAAAGTGCGACTAGCAAGTGGGCTTGATGAAAATGCGGTGTTGTCTGAAGACGCGATACAACGAGGTTTAGACACCCTCAGTGTCATTGCTTTAAGCCTTAAGGGGTTTGAGCCAGATAAAGTTAGAATAGTCGCCACACATACCTTGCGCCGCGCGACCAATGCCAATGAATTTATAAAACGAGCGCTGAAAATTCTCCCCTACCCCATTGAAGTGATTTCAGGCGTTGAAGAAGCGCGGCTTATTTATAACGGTGTAGCCCACACCCACCACAATCGCGGTCAACAATTAGTGATAGATATCGGCGGCGGTTCAACCGAATTTATTATCGGCGATGGGGTTGATTCAAAGTTATGCAGAAGCTTGCAAATGGGCTGCGTCAGCTATACCAAACGATTTTTTAAAAACGGGGAAATTAAAGCAAAATATTTTGAGCATGCGATTACCAGCGCAGAGCAAGAATTAGAGCTAATTGAAGAAAAATACCGAAAACTAGGCTGGGCCGAATGCATTGGTACATCTGGCACTATTCGCACATTAGTCTCTCTGTGTAATGCTATGGAAGAAGGCAATGATGCTCATATTACGCTCAAGCAGCTGAAACAGTTAATGAAACAATGTATTCAAGCAGGCCACGTGGACGCATTGGATTTCGTTGAATTAGTGGAAGACAGACGCCCTGTGTTATGCGCTGGACTGGCAATATTAATTGGTGCATTTGAAGCGTTGAAAATAGATAAACTCCATTTTTCACCTGCGGCCTTGCGCGAAGGCGTGTTGTACGAGATGGTAAATGGCCTTGCACATGACGACATTCGCGAACGCACCGCATCAAGCTTGGTTATGCGTTACGATGTAGATAAACAGCAAGCGCTACACGTTCATCACACTTGCCAACATATTTACGACCAAGTGCATAAAGATTGGAAGTTAAGCGGAAAAAATGAGCGCAGCCTTATGTCGTGGGCAGCTATGCTTCACGAAATTGGCATGCAGATTAATTCTCGCGGTATTCAGCGGCATTCGGCCTATATTCTAAATAATGTTGATATGCCAGGTTTTAATCAGGAAGAACAAATACTTCTTGCAACCTTAGTGCGTTTTCAGCGAAAGAAAATACGCGTCGCCGAAATTCCCTATTTTTCTCAATTCAACAAGCATGTCGTTGCACGGCTGATTTGCATCATCCGATTAGCAACATTGCTTAACGTAAAACGACAGGAAAACGGTGTACCTGATCTCGTAGTAAATGCCAGCAAACGAGAAATAAACGTGCACTTTCCTCAAAATTGGTTAAAAGATAGACCAATTATCTCCGCAGACCTAGAAAGAGAACAAATTTATCTAGAAGCATTGGACCTGAAGCTCATTTTAGATTAGATTATCGGCCGTGCGTCCGTAGCTCAGCTGGATAGAGTAGGTGGCTTCGAACCACTTGGTCGGGGGTTCGAATCCCTCCGGGCGCGCCATTAATTGCTTTTCATTAGAATTTTTAAAGGCTGTTTGCGTTCTGGGATTGGAAAGCGATTTTCAAATGGCCGCTGTTCGTGCAT
>CAYSDZ010000046.1:14899-20189 GCA_964429915.1 uncultured Alteromonas sp. | reverse complement strand
ACTTTTACCTCCTCACACGCTAGCCTACAATCCACATTTTTACATCTAATGATTCCGTGAGAGTAAAATGAGAAAAGGAATAATCTTAGCCGGTGGTTCAGGCACCCGTTTGCATCCGCTGACGAAAGTTGTCAGTAAGCAACTGATGCCAGTTTACGACAAGCCCATGATTTACTATCCGCTTACCACTTTGATGCTGGCGGGTATTAAAGATATCTTGATCATCACCACGCCAGAAGAACAAGGTCGCTTTATTGAACTGCTTGGCGACGGCAGTCAGTGGGGGATCAATTTGCAGTATGCCGTTCAACCCTCGCCCGATGGTTTGGCTCAAGCGTTTTTAATTGGTGAAGACTTCATTGGAAATGACCCTTGCACGCTCATTCTTGGCGATAATATCTATTATGGTCACGACTTGTTAGTGTCTTTACAAAATGCCGGAAGTCAACAGCAAGGTGCAACGGTATTTGGTTATCATGTTACCGACCCCGAACGGTATGGTGTGGTAGATTTTGACGACGATTGGAATGCACTTTCAATTGAAGAAAAACCCACTGCGCCTAAATCCAATTACGCGGTAACTGGGCTATATTTTTACGATAATAGAGTGGTCGATTTTGCCAAGCGCGTGAAGCCTTCGCACAGGGGCGAGTTGGAAATTACCGATTTAAACAACCTGTATTTAGAAGACGGAAGTTTAAAGGTAGAATTAATGGGGCGTGGTTCAGCTTGGCTAGATACGGGCACTTTAGACAGCTTACTTGATGCCTCAGTCTTTGTGTCTGCGATAGAAAAACGTCAAGGCTTAAAAATATGCTGTCCTGAAGAAGTGGCGTTTCGCATGAAATATATTGATGCAGAGCAACTAGAGCGGCTAGCTAAACCTTTGGTAAAAAGTGGTTATGGTAAATATTTATTGAAAATGCTCACTGACCGAGTGAAATAGAATAGAAACAAAGTAGGAAGAAATGAAGGTAGTTGAAACAGCGATCCCTGATGTAAAAATTATCGAACCCAAAGTATTTGGCGATGATCGTGGCTTTTTTATGGAGACATTTCGCGATGATTGGTTTCGTAAGCACTGTTCGGATGTGGCTTTTGTTCAGGATAATCACTCTAAGTCGTCGCAAGGCATATTACGTGGGCTACATTATCAAATGCAAAAAACGCAAGGCAAATTAGTGCGCGTAGTGAGTGGTGCGGTTTTCGATGTGGCGGTTGATATGCGTAAATCTTCTGCGACTTTCGGCGAATGGGTAGGGCTTGAATTGAGTGCTGAAAACGGTAGACAATTATGGGTACCCGCTGGATTTGCTCATGGTTTTTATGTGACAACCCAATACGCCGAATTTGTGTATAAATGTACAGACTATTACCACCCAGAATCAGAAATTTCGATAAAATATGACGATCTTACCTTGAATATCGACTGGCCTTTAGTAAAGGGGCAAATGCCTTCGTTGTCAGGCAAGGATGAAAATGGTTTAGCGTTTAAAGACGCACCTACCTTTTAAAGGGTTGTAAAACACGAATGAAAAATCAAACGGTATTGGTAGTTGGGAAAAACGGCCAACTCGCGACTGAACTCAGTGAAAAATTTGGTTCGTCGGTGGTTTGTTTAGGAAGAGAAGAGCTGGATGTTTTTTCGCAAAGTAGTATTTGCAAGGCTATCGAAACGCATTCTGCTAGTGCCTTAGTCAATGCGTCTGCCTATACAGCTGTCGATAAAGCGGAAACCGATAAAGACGCCGCGTTTACCCTGAACTGCGATGCAGTAAGTGAAATGGCCAAAGCGTGTCAGCAGCACAACATTCCAATGGTGCATGTTTCCACTGACTATGTATTTCGAGGCGATAAAGGCGCCCCCTACGCTACAAATGACCCTCGCGATCCGCAAGGTGTGTATGGCGCAAGTAAAGCGGCGGGTGAAGAGGCGCTATTGCAAATTCTGCCCAATACAAGTTGTATTATACGTACATCGTGGGTGTATTCATGCAGTGGCAATAACTTTGTAAAAACGATGCTGAAGTTAATGGCAACCAAACCAGAGTTAGCGATTATTGATGATCAGATAGGCTCGCCAACATGGGCAAAAGGCTTAGCGGAAGCTTGCTTCGAGTCTGCTACTAAACCCATAAACGGTATATTTCATTGGTCGGACGAAGGCGTGACCAGTTGGTACGACTTTGCTATTGCTATTCAGCAGCTTGGATTGGAAAAAGGCTTATTGCACTCAAAATGTGTGATTAACCCCATTCCTACACGTGATTACCCTACGCCTGCGACTCGCCCTCACTACAGTGTGTTGGATAAAATATCGACTCGACGCACCTTTGAACAAGCCAAGCTAATCCATTGGCGTCAACAATTAAGCACCATGCTAGACCAGCTAGCTTCAGCCAGTTAATGGTTGAAAGCGTGGGCTAGTAGCAAAAGGAACGATACGGAATTAACTATGAATAACGCAGCAAAAGTCATTTTGGTTACAGGTGGAGCAGGGTTCATAGGCTCTGCGGTGGTAAGACATCTGATAAACGATACCGCTCATACTGTGATTAATGTGGACAAACTCACTTATGCAGGCAATCTTGAATCATTACATAGCGTGAGTGATAGCGAACGCTATTTTTTCGAACAAGTCGATATTTGTGACGGACAAAATATAAAACGCGTGCTGAATGAACACCAACCCGACATTATCATGCATTTGGCAGCTGAATCTCATGTAGATCGCTCTATTGATGGTCCGGGTGAATTTATGCAAACCAACATTATGGGCACCTATCAACTCCTTGAGCAGGCCAGAGCGTATTATGAGGGATTGTCAGACACCAAAAAAGGCAATTTTCGATTCCACCATATCTCTACTGACGAAGTGTATGGCGATTTACCTCACCCTGACGAGGTCGAAACTAACGAAGCATTACCGCTGTTTACAGAAACCACACCGTATGCTCCTAGTTCACCGTATTCTGCATCAAAGGCAGCGTCGGACCATTTAGTAAGAGCTTGGTTGAGAACCTTTAAACTGCCTACTTTAGTCACCAATTGTTCGAACAATTATGGCCCCTACCATTTTCCTGAAAAGCTTATTCCCTTAGTTATTCTTAATGCCCTAGATGGAAAGGCACTGCCCGTATATGGCAAAGGTAACCAAATTCGCGATTGGCTTTTTGTTGAAGATCACGCTCGCGCTTTGGTCGTGGTAGCTACGAAAGGCGAAGTGGGAGAGACCTATAATATCGGCGGGCACAACGAAAAACAAAACTTGGATGTGGTGAAAACCATCTGCACTATTTTAGATGAATTGGTGCCTATCAGTGGCTCTTATCAAGATTTAATCACTTATGTGAAAGACCGCCCCGGGCACGACATGCGCTATGCGATCGATGCCAGTAAAATAGCTCAAACACTAGGTTGGAAGCCCATTGAAACATTCGAATCCGGCATTCGCAAAACGGTACAATGGTACTTGGACAACCAAGTTTGGTGCAAAAGAGTGCAAGACGGCAGTTATCAGCGAGAAAGGCTAGGGGCTTAACATGATGGCATCTGATAACATCCCTTCGGTTTTGTTCGTTTGTTACGCGAATATATGCCGTTCTCCTACTGCTGAGGCAGTGTTTAGGAAAATGGCCGCTGACGCAGGTTTACAATGTAAAATAGACTCAGCAGGCACTCACGGAAGCTTCGGTCAATCACCAGACAAGCGTTCTGTTCAGGTGGCTTCTGCAAAAGGGTATCACTTTGAGGGTATACATAGTCGCAAAGTGTCCGCTGAGGATTTAGACTCGTTTGATTACATCATACCAATGGATAGCAACAACTTAGACAATCTTGTTGTTTTAGGGAATGCACAAACTAAAGCTAAAACACGTTTATTTATGAGCTATGCAAGTGAAAATATCCGCTCAAAAGTCATTGACGTACCCGACCCCTACAAAGGAGGAATGAAAGGGTTTGAAGTGGTGTTGAACTTAATTGAATATGCTAGTAAAGGCCTGATCGACCATATTAAGCAGACAAACAAAACATGAAAACTTGCAACAAGTCACATGTCTTCGCTAACGCGATTATTGGCTTGGTTTGCTTGCTCTAAATATACCGAGTGTAACTTTAATTGAGCCATATCACGAGACGCAGTGCTCTTTGCGAATAAGGTGAATCGGTTAATATCTGATGCTTCAACTCGCTTATGGTAGTGCATATTGATGAGGTGAAGCCCAGGAGAAGCAATCATCTCTTTAGTTAGTTTATCGCCCTGTTCCGTATTGCCGATAACAAGCTTCACTTTAATCGGCCCCTTGCCCACATTCTCAACTCTAACCACAACATCTTCAAATTCACTCCAATCTTGAGGAAAGTGTTTGAACGATACTTTTGCCATTTTTTTAGAAGATTTAGCATCTATAAATAGTGCGTCTTCTGAATACGACAAAGTGGCATTCTTCGCCGACCAATTTAACAATTCAAATTCATGCTCAAAATCTACCAATATCGGCAAATTAGTACGCATATAAAGCTGGCTTGCGATTTGAGTAATAAGAGGGCTTCGTTCGAACAAGGCAAGTGACAGCAGAATACAAAAACAGATCGCCGCCTTTATTTTTCTAGCTGAATTAGGGGTCTTACTGAATATGATGACACAAGCCCCCATGCAAAATCCAAGTAAATTGCGGTAGATATCAGCCCACTGGAAACTTCGCCCGACCCATTCCTGAGTGGTCTCAATAATCAAACTTAGGAAAAACACTGCACTGACTGCCCAAACAACACCCTGCTTAGCTGGCAGCTTAATGAGAGGGAAGGTGAGCAACCCTGCTAAGAAAAAGAAAATACAATGACAAGCTTCAAAAAATTCTACGGTGATTGGAGAATGTTTAGCCCCTAAGTCGATAAAAAACAGCGGGATAAATAGCAACACGATACTGGCTCGTGCCAAAATTGATGTGTCTTTCACCCTATCAAATCTAGTAAAATGAAGCGGGTGTTTGGATTGTACTAACTGCATAGATGTAAGCCGACCGCCTCCTTTATGTTCAAAAAGTGAAAACGTTTTTAAGCTGGATGTGCTTTCTTCTTGTTTAATGATAAGCAGGATTAATGACAGCTTGATGTCATACTATAACCAGTTTGATAAGGTGTTGAATATGTTAGAAAAATACGATGAATTTAGTTTGATATCACTTACGTTGTTTTGTGTTATCGCTAACTATCGTTAAATTAAGCACTAACATGGTGCAATTTGCGTTAATGTGGTGTGGTCTTTTATTTGAATATTTTATTTGAA
>CAYSDZ010000046.1:0-14799 GCA_964429915.1 uncultured Alteromonas sp. | reverse complement strand
ATGGTGCAATTTGCGTTAATGTGGTGTGGTCTTTTATTTGAATATTTTATTTGAAGAGTTATTTTAAGAGACTACGGTATTGATAGCACTTCCCCCTTCTTTGATGGACTACCTAGTTCAAGGTTAGTTTTAAAACAATAAAGTAGAAATATTATGGAGAGCTTTTTGCTTGATTTGTTAGAATAACAGAAAACTGTGTCCTCCCTTGATTGAATGACGAAAATTGAATGACGAAAGATCCTCGCTTGCAAGTGCTGTTTATTGAAAACGATACGGACAAAGCTTCAAAAATGATAAACGCCCTAGATCCCGAAAAGTATGCAGTGTCGCATCTTAGATCGGGTAATACCGCGTTTTTGCACTTAGTAGAAAAATATCAGCCGGATCTTATCCTAATGGATGTTGAATCGCCTGATAGGGATATCGTCGAAAGTCTTTCTGTTATGTCTGCGGCTAATCCGAAACCTGTGGTGATGTTCTCGCAGGATGAAGACACTAACACCATTAATTCACTCGTGAAGTCTGGTGTGAGTGCTTACATAGTTGGAGACGTAGATCCAACCCGTGTTCGGTCTATAATCGATATTGCCATTGCTCGATTTGACGAACACCAGCAGTTAAAAAACGAATTGGTATCCACTCAGCAGCAGTTAAACAAACAAAAAACCGTTGAGCAAGCAAAGATCTGGCTTATGGAAACAAAAGGCCTTACAGAAAAAGCGGCTTACGGCATACTGAGAAAAAATGCGATGGATACTGGTCAGACTATAGAACTCGTTGCCAAGAACATCCTATCTGTGGCAACTATGCTGGAAATGTAAGATGACTTCTTTAACACTTGGCTTTATGCCGTTAACTGATTGTATTCCCATGGTCGTGGCAAAACACATGGGCTTTTTTGAAAAATGGGGATTAGACGTGACCTTGGTCCGTCAAAACTCATGGGCAACATTGCGCGATAAACTTCATGCGAATCTGATTGAAGGCGCACATATGTTGGCGCCGATGCCTTTTGCCAGTGCATTGGGGCTTGCAGGAAAGCGTTTCGATGTAGTGACTCCCTATGTGTTAAGTCGGCAGGGAAATGCCATCACACTGGCTAGTTCCATATTTGATGAATGCGCTCAACTGGATCACGAAGGGATCGAGTACTCATTACCGTTACCTGCTTCCAGACTGTTAGCTTTAATAGAAAAACGGGCCCAACAAGGCAGTAAACTTACCTTTGCTACCGTTTATCCCTATAGTTGTCATTACTATCAATTGAGAACGTGGTTGGCGCAATACAATATCCCCGTGGATGCGGTGAACATATTGGTAATTCCACCTTCAAAAATGGTCGACGCGATGAAGCGCAAAGAAATAGACGGTTTTTGCGTCGGGAGTCCGTGGAATGCACAAGCGGTGCGCTCTGGCATTGGAGTAACCGTAGTGACTTCATGCGATATATGGCCTGCGATGCCTGAAAAGGTGCTCGGTTTAACGCGTAGATGGTGTGAAGATAACGAGCAATCTGTGATTAGTTTGATCGGCGCGTTAAAAGAAGCCTGTGCTTGGTTGGTTCCATTACCGAATCGGTTTGAGGCGGCGCGTATGTTGACTGACCAAGCTTATTTGGGTGCGCGTATCGACGTACTTACCCCCTCACTTTTAGGAAGTTGCCTCACTAAATCGGGCCACAATCCCAGAGCAGTACCGCTATATAATTTATTTGGACAAGAGAATGGTACGCACGACAATTGTCCATCTGTATCTCAGGGCGAATGGGTATTGAATCAAATGGTAGCGGCTGGGCATGTAAGCGCTTCTTCTGCATCAAAAGAGTTCGTTGCCGACGTATTTAGAGAAGATATTTACCACTGCGCTATAAACGCGCACAACTTGCACCGTAATTGTGAAGAATTACCCGCGTAAATGAATGTTTATGCATTAAACCCCTATTTTTATTGGGGGTGGGTAAGTTGGCACGACTTGTGTATCTATGGAAGTGAACATCAAGAACTGCAATGGCGTAGTTTTCAGTAACACTAAAATTTAATAATGGCATCGAAGCTCACTTGTACCTGCTTTAAATGTAGCAGCATACGGTGGGCTTTTTTTATTTGGAGAAGAAAAAAATGCTGTCACTTCGCAAGTTAATCGTCGCCGCAGCCTGTACGCTAGCGTTTTCAGCGTCTGCCGATGAATTAGGTTACCCAGAAAAAGAAGAGCTTACTTTCGGTTTCATCAAGCTTACTGATATGGCACCTATCGCCGTAGCCTATGAAAATGGGTACTTTGAAGATGAAGGGCTTTACGTAACCATTGAAGCGCAAGCGAACTGGAAAGTTCTGTTAGATGGTGTGGTTACAGGCCGTTTAGATGGTGCTCACATGCTAGCTGGTCAGCCGATAGCGGCGACTATCGGGTATGGTACTAAAGCAAATATTATCACGCCTTTCTCAATGGATTTAAACGGTAACGGTATTACGGTTTCAAATTCAGTATGGGAAAAAATGAAGGCGAACATTCCCAAACAAGCAGACGGAAAACCAGTTCACCCCATTAAAGCAGATGCTTTAAAGCCTGTTGTTGATGAGGTGAGAGCATCAGGTAAGCCGTTTAACATGGGAATGGTGTTCCCCGTTTCTACCCACAATTATGAGCTGCGTTACTGGTTAGCCGCTGGGGGTCTTAATCCAGGTTACTATGCACCGCATAAAGGTGATACCTCTGGCCAGTTACAAGCAGATGTGTTGCTTTCAGTGACGCCTCCACCACAAATGCCAGCGACACTTGAAGCAGGCACTATCAGCGGATACTGCGTAGGCGAACCGTGGAATCAACAAGCGGTATTCAAAGGAATTGGCGTACCCGTGGTGACCGATTATGAAATTTGGAAAAACAACCCAGAAAAAGTATTTGGTATTACCGAAGAATTTGCTGAGAAGTATCCAAATACCACTATTCGCCTAGTCAGAGCGCTGATTAGAGCGGCAAAATGGTTGGACGACAATAACAACGCGAATCGCCCTGCGGCAGTGAAAATTTTGTCTCAATCTAACTATGTTGGTGCAGATTATGACGTAATTGCTAACAGCATGACAGGCACCTTCGAATATGAAAA
The DNA here is from genome assembly GCA_964429915.1 of uncultured Alteromonas sp. Lineage (GTDB taxonomy): Bacteria > Pseudomonadota > Gammaproteobacteria > Enterobacterales > Alteromonadaceae > Alteromonas_F. The sequence goes on along the minus strand of CAYSDZ010000046.1, from coordinate 11,693 downwards.
AGGCGACAAACGGTCTGTGCCTGACTTCAACGTGTTTTTCCGCTACAACGCGACCTTTCCTTACTACTCAGACGCCATTTGGTACTTAACGCAAATGCGCCGTTGGGGACAAATCAGCGAAGACAAGCCAGATAGTTGGTACAAAGAAATGGCGAAGAAAGTCTACCGTCCTGATCTCTATCAAAAAGCGGCTGAGTCTCTTATTGAAGAAAAGCTAATCAGTGCAAGTGAATTTCCAGACTTTGCATCTGAAGATGGATTCAGAGACCCACAAACCCACTTCATTGACAACATTGTTTATGATGGTTCAAAGCCTAATGCATACATCAACAAGTTTGCGATTGGTTTAAAGGAAGGCGATAAACTATGAATGCCTTGATTCAGCGATTCACAGGTGCTTCTGAGCATAGCGAGAGCTTTTCACAGAAAGCCCTGGCTACCCTAAAGCAAGTAGCTTTACCTGTACTGGGGATAGCAGTGTTCTTGTTACTTTGGAGTATCTTAGCGAAGCAAGTTGATACTTCATTGGGTAAATTTCCCGGTCCAGCTTCAGTAGCTGAACAAGTAAAAAACTTGTATCAAGAACATGTCGCTGAACGAGATAAAGCTGACGCTTTTTATGAGCGACAGGAAAAGCGCAACGCAGCCCGCGTTGCGAAAGACCCCAGTTACGAACCAAAAATTCGTGCCTATACAGGTAAGGAAACCTTTCTAGACCAAATAGGAACGAGTTTGGTAACGGTCATGACCGGTTTCTTACTTGCTGCTGCGATCGCTATACCGTTAGGGATTGCGGTAGGACTAAGTAAGCCCTTTAACGAAGCATTAAACCCCATTATTCAGATATTTAAACCCGTTTCGCCTCTCGCTTGGTTGCCATTGGTAACCATGGTGGTGAGTGCGTTGTATGTATCTGATGACCCTATATTTGCTAAGTCATTTGTTAACTCTGTAATTACCGTCATGTTGTGTTGTTTATGGCCTATGGTCATCAATACCTCGATTGGTGTGAGTAGTGTTAATTCAGATTGGGTGAATGTAGGTAAAGTCCTTCGTTTATCACCACTTAAAAATATCCAAAAAATTGTTCTTCCTGCTTCTGTTCCTGCCATCTTTACTGGAATGAGAATGAGCTTAGGTATTGCATGGATGGTGCTTATTGCTGCGGAAATGCTTGCGCAAAATCCCGGCCTTGGCAAATTCATTTGGGATGAATTCCAAAACGGAAGTTCTTCGTCGCTAAGTCGAATTATGACTGCGGTGTTAGTTATCGGCATCATCGGTTTTTTGCTAGATCGAGGTATGTTAGCACTTCAACGCATTGTTTCTTGGGATAAATCTCAAGCAGCCCGTTAGTTCAGTTATTAGGATTAGAGCAATGAAAGCATTCTTAGATATTAGCGATATTGACGTAACTTTCCCCACACCCAAGGGCGAGTTCACAGCACTGAAAAATGTCGACCTAAAAATTCAAAAAGGTGAATTTGTTTCACTGATCGGTCACTCAGGCTGCGGTAAGTCAACGGTGTTAAACGTAATTGCCGGTTTGGTTCAGGCTAAATCTGGCGGTGTGATACTCAACAATAAAGAAGTGAATGAGCCGGGACCAGAGCGCGCGGTGGTGTTTCAAAACCATTCGTTGTTGCCTTGGCTGACGGCTTATCAAAATGTCGAGCTTGCGGTTAAGCAAGTATTCGGTAAAAGCAAATCGCCCGCAGAAACAAAAGAGTGGATTGAACACAACTTAAAACTTGTGTACATGGACCATGCGATGCAAAAGCGCCCTGATGAAATGTCAGGCGGTATGAAGCAGCGTATTGGTATTGCTCGCGCTTTGGCTATGCAGCCAGAGGTGCTTCTGATGGATGAACCTTTCGGTGCACTTGATGCACTTACCCGGGCACATTTACAGGATTCATTGATGGAAATTCAGGACGAGCTAAAAAACACCGTGGTAATGATTACCCACGATGTAGACGAAGCTGTGTTGCTGTCTGACCGCATCGTTATGATGACCAATGGTCCTGCTGCTACGGTTGGCGAAATTCTAGATGTAGATTTGCCGCGACCGAGAGAGCGACTGTCTCTAGCTGAAAACCCTCACTATAACCATTTGCGTTCTGAAGTATTGACTTTCTTGTACGAAAAACAAGCCAAGGTTGAGACTGTCAAGCGCGCAAAAAAAAATAGTGAAGTGAAAGCGAAGTCTGAAGTTGCATAAGTTTTATTACGACATTTAACAAAAATAGTATTGGACGTTACACATGAAAAACACACGAAATTTAATTACTAGCGCCCTTTTTGGTGCATCTGTTTTGGCTACAGGAACAGCTTCAGCGGAGGAATTTCTCTCTGCTAAAGCGGATTTCCGTCTTCGTTACGAAAGCATTGAAGAAAACAATGCACTTCAAGATGCAGATGCACTTACACTTCGAACCACAATTAGTGTTAAATCTAAGGCAGTGAATGGTTGGTCTGGTTTTGTTGAATTGGAAGACGTGCGCACTGTGCTAGGTGTTGACGATCGCAACGCTGCGTTTCCAATAACAGGGCAGGGTACACCGGGCTTTTCTGTTATTGCAGACCCAGAAACAACGGAATTAGATCAAGGTTATATTCAGTACAAATCTGAAAAATTAACAGCAAAAATTGGACGTCAAGTAATTACGTTTGACGACCATCGTTTTGTTGGTCACGTAGCATGGCGTCAAGATAAGCAAACCTTTGATGCAGCAACGATTGACTATACGCCAATCAAAGGCTTAAAAATTACCGGTGCCTATGTGACTCAACGTAACCGTATTTTTGCAGAAGAGGGCGATCAGGATTCAAATGATATTTTCCTACACGCATCTTATAAGACGTCTATCGGTACGGTGACAGGGTACAGTTACTTACTTGACCTAGATGATGCGAATAACACATTAGATACTTACGGTATTGCATTAAAAGGATCAAAGCCAGCTGGCGACACGAAAATCAGTTATTTGATAGAATTCGCAACGCAAACCTCTGAAACGAATGCTGGCGAATTTGACGCTGACTTCTTCCGTGCCGAAGTAGGCGCAGGCTTTTCTGGTATCACTGCAAAGTTAGGTTATGAATCTTTGGGTTCTGACGATGGCCAATTTGGTTTTGCAACACCGCTTGCAACCTTGCACAAATTTAACGGTTGGACCGATAAGTTCTTAAACACCCCAGCCGTTGGTTTAAACGATTTATACATTTCTTTCGGCGGTAAAGTATGGGGCGGTGCATGGCTTGCGCGTTATCATGACTTTAAAGCCGATAGCGCTACTGACGTGCTCGATGAACTCGGTGGTGAATTTGAATTCCAGTACACCAAGAAATTTAAAAACGGCATCTACACTGGCGCCAAAGCAGCGTTCTACAGCGCTGACGATAACGGCCCAGGCGTAAACTTAGTGGATGAAGATGCCCTTTGGTTCTGGGTTGGTAAGACTTTTTAAGGAGCGCTATATATGAGCATTTCACAACACATTGTTGTAATTGGAAACGGAATGGTGGGTAACCATTTTGTTGAGGAAGTGGTAAAACTTCGTGAATCTGATGCATCTCGCATCACCGTAATTTGTGGAGAAGCCAGCCTCGCTTACGATCGTGTACATTTGTCTGAGTTTTTTGGCGGAAAAACAGCTGAAGATTTGGCAATGACTACATTAGAGCAATACAATCAATGGAATGTTGAAGTGCTCACCAGTACTTTTGCCACTGCAATTGACGCAGAAGCAAAATCGGTAACAACGGATTCTGGCGCGGTTATTTCTTATGACCAGCTAGTACTGGCTACCGGTTCTTATCCTTTTGTTCCGCCCATTCCTGGGCGCGAACAACCTCACTGTTTGGTTTATCGAACGCTTGAAGATTTAGTGGATATTCAAGCGTCTGCTGCCCAAAGTAAGGTAGGGGTAGTGGTAGGTGGAGGCCTATTAGGTTTGGAAGCAGCGAATGCACTTCAAAACTTAGGTTTACAAACGCACGTTGTCGAATTTGCACCTCAGTTAATGGGCGTGCAGCTTGACGAGGCCGGTGGTCGGGTGCTTCGAACTAAAATTGAAGAACTTGGCGTAACGGTGCACACAGGTTGTGCGACTCAAGTGATTGAGGCAGGTGAAACGTGCCGATATCGAATGAATTTTGCAGATGGGCGGTTTTTAGAAACCGATATGATTTTATTCTCGGCAGGTATTCGTCCTTACGATCAACTTGCAAAAGATGCCGAAATGACTGTGGGGCAACGCGGCGGTATCGCTATAGACACTTCATGTAAGACGTCTGCTCCCGACATCTACGCCATAGGTGAGTGTGCGTCACTAGACAATTTTTGCTATGGCTTGGTTGCGCCAGGTTATTCAATGGCAAAAGTTGCTGCGCGTCATATTTTACAAACCGATATTGAAAACGCTGAATTTGCCGGTGCAGACATGAGTACTAAGCTTAAATTGCTTGGTGTGGAAGTAGGCAGTATCGGTGATGCTCACGGCAGAACAGAAGGTGCTCTGAGTTATATCTACGAGAATCAACCCGAAGGTGTTTATAAGAAAATAGTTATCTCAGAAGACAAAACCACCTTGTTAGGTGCGGTTTTGGTTGGCGATACCTCAGAGTACGATACGCTACTTCAGTATATGCTTAATAAAATCGCGCTTGACGATTCGCCTGAGGCCCTTATTTTGCCACTTGCAGAAGGCAAGCCAGGTTTAGGTGCTGATGCACTGCCCGATACGGCGGTTATCTGCTCATGCCACAATGTAACCAAAGGCGATATCATCAGTTCTATCGACGAAGGTGCGTGCAGTGTGGGAGACGTGAAGTCTTGCACTAAAGCAGCAACGGGCTGCGGAGGTTGTGCGGCTTTGCTTAAATCGGTAGTCGATAACGATTTGGAAAGCCGTGGTGTAGAAGTCAGCAAAGATATTTGTGAGCATTTTGCTTACAGCCGTCAAGAGCTGTTCGACATCATCAAAGTGAACGAAATCAAAACATTTGATGATTTACTGGCTAGCCATGGTAAGGGCGACCTAGGATGTGATATCTGTAAACCAGCCGTGGGTTCTATTTTGGCTTCAGTATGGAATGACTACGTTCTGCAATCAGCACACATTCCATTACAAGATACTAACGACACGTATTTGGCAAACATGCAAAAGGACGGCACATACTCAGTCGTTCCACGTGTGCCTGGTGGGGAAATTACTCCAGACCAACTGATTGCTATTGGTGAAGTGGGTAAAAAATACAATCTTTACACCAAAATTACGGGCGGTCAGCGCATCGATTTGTTTGGCGCTAGGGTAGAGCAATTACCTGCAATTTGGAGCGAGCTAATTGCTGCCGGACTGGAAACAGGGCATGCCTACGGTAAGTCTCTACGTACCGTTAAATCTTGCGTAGGCAGCACGTGGTGTCGCTATGGTGTTCAAGATAGCGTTGGTATGGCAATCGATTTGGAAAATCGTTACAAAGGGCTTCGTTCACCTCACAAAATTAAATTTGCAGTCTCAGGCTGTACCAGAGAATGCGCGGAAGCACAGGGTAAAGATATCGGTGTTATTGCAGTAGACGGAGGGTGGAATCTTTACGTGTGCGGTAATGGCGGAATGAAGCCTCGTCATGCAGATTTGTTTGCCACTGAATTAGACGACGAAACCTTGGTGAAATATATCGACCGCGTGTTGATGTTCTATGTAAAAACAGCTGATCGTTTACAGCGTACTTCTGTGTGGATGGAGAATCTAGAAGGGGGTTTAGACTACCTGAAAGAGGTGGTAATAAACGATTCACTTGGCCTTTGTGATGAGCTCGAAGCGCAAATGCAAGCGGTTGTAGATACCTATCAATGTGAGTGGAAAACGACGATTGAAGATCCTCAAGCATTAAAGCGTTTCCGCCAGTTCGTTAATTCAGATAAAACCGACACTAACATCCAATTTGTCGACGAGCGCGGTCAAATTCGACCCGCCACTGAGTTAGAAAAACTAGATAGAATTAAAATAAAGGAAGTCCAATGAGCGTAGCAGTAGCAACCCAATGGAAAACAGTGTGTAAACTCGACGATTTAATTGAAGATTCAGGTGTTTGTGTATTAATTAACGAAGACACCAAAGATGAAAAGCAAGTCGCGCTGTTTTGGTTGGGCGAAGATAAGCTTTTTGCTGTAGATAACTACTGTCCGTTTGGTAAAGCAAATGTGCTTTACCGAGGTATTTTAGGTTCGTTAGGTGGGCGTTATGTTGTGGCGTCGCCATTGTATAAACAACACTTCGATCTTAAAAATGGTGAGTGTTTGGAAGATGACAGCGTATCAGTTACTGCCTATCCCGTTCGTTTGAATGGCCAAAGCGTAGAGATGAGCTGGTGAAAGATTTAATGCTCGACACACTCAAAGCCCAGTCGCTGGTTTCTACAACTTGTGCATACTGTGGCGTAGGGTGCGGTGTGGATGTCTCGGTTAATCAGGATGGTTTTCCCGAATCGTTAGAAGGAACCCGAGAGCATCCCGCTAATTTCGGTCGTTTGTGTGTAAAAGGCACACATCTGTTGGACACATTGAGAACGAGCGACCAAGAAACTGGCCGGCTGACCTCTCCCTTGATTAAAGGGCAAGAGGTTAGTTGGTCACAAGCTTCATCGGCTGTGGCTGATAAACTTAGCTCTATTATAAAAGAACACGGTCCTGACGCAGTCGCATTTTATGTGTCAGGGCAACTGCTCACCGAAGATTACTATGTCGCCAATAAGTTGATGAAAGGCTACATTGGCAGCGCAAACATCGATACCAATTCTCGCTTGTGTATGTCATCAGCTGTGGCAGGCTACAAACGGGCTTTTGGTGAAGACGTCGTCCCGTGTGATTACAGTGATTTAGAAAAAACTAATTTATTGATTTTGGTGGGCTCTAACGCAGCTTGGACTCACCCAGTGTTGTTTCAACGTGTTGAGAGGATCAAAAAGCAGCGCCCCGATTTAAAAATAGTGGTGATCGACCCTCGAAAAACCGCGTCTGTATCGATTGCTGATTTGCACTTACAACTTGCCCCCGGCAGCGATAGTGCGATTTTTAATGGTCTATTGAATTTCATTGCGTGTAACGATGCACTTGATACGGACTTTGTTTTGCGACATACCGAAGGGTTTGAGACCGCATTATCAGAAGCAAAAAAATGGAGCGTATCGCATACCGCTAAGTTTTGTGATGTGTCAGAAGCTCAGTTAACTCAGTTTTATCAGTGGTTTTGCCAAACCCAACAAGCCATTACGTTTTATTCAATGGGAATTAACCAGTCAAGCTCTGGCGTAGATAAATGCAACAGCATTATTAACTGCCACTTGGCGACCGGTGCGCTTTTAAAACCCGGCTCCGGACCTTTTTCTATTACTGGTCAGCCCAATGCAATGGGGGGGCGTGAAGTTGGCGGGCTTGCGAACCAATTAGCAGCACATTTGGACATAGAAAATTCAGAACACCGAGAAAAAGTGCAGGCATTTTGGCAATCACCGACGATTTGTACTCAACAAGGCGCAAAAGCGGTTGATATGTTTGACGACATTGCCAGTGGAAAAATAAAAGCGGTGTGGGTCATGGCAACGAATCCAGTGGTTAGTTTACCCAATAGAAAGCGCATCGAGCAAGCGCTTGAACACTGCGAATGCGTGATTGTGTCTGATTGCGTCGACAAGAACGATACGATTGAATACGCCGATATCGTGCTACCTGCGACAGGGTGGGCGGAAAAAGACGGAACAGTTACCAACTCTGAACGTAGAATCTCTCGTCAGCGAGCGATTATGCAACCTTACGGTGAGGCACGTCACGATTGGCAAATTATGTGCGATGTTGCCAAAAAAATGGGTTTCGATGGTTTTGACTTTGCACATCAGAGCGATGTTTTTGACGAATGGGCAAGAATGACAGCGCAAGTGAATGCGTCTGCTATGCAACTTAATCTTGCTCCGCTAGTTGGTCTAGGTGAACGCGCTTACAACCAAATGCAACCCGTTCAATGGCCTTTTAATGCCTCAGGCGAATCAGTCAAACCTTTTGCCAACAAGCAATTCAGCACAGCCAGCGGCAAAGCACAATTCATTTCAATTACGCCAACATTACCTAAGCTACCTCCTTGTGAGACCTACCCTTTGGTTATGAATTCGGGTCGAATGCGTGACCAATGGCATACGATGACGCGTACCGGCAGAGCATCACAATTAAGTCAACACACGCCTTTTTCCACTGTGGTCCTTCACCCTGAAGTAGCTTTACAACATCAAATAGATGAGGGCGATGTGGTAGTTGCGACCAGTGAATTTGGAGAAGCGAAAGCCTACGCACAGCTAAGTGATAGTGTGCGTAAAGACAATTGCTTTATGCCGATTCATTTCAACCAACAAGTTTCTTCTAGTGCAGCTGTGAGTGCTTTGTATAGTTCAGTGGTTGACCCTATTTCTGGTCAGCCAGAAAGTAAGCAAGTGCCTGTTTCACTCTACAAGCAAACGTTTAAACAGTATGTGTCTGTGTTTTCGCAAACAGATTTAGGGGTAGATGAAGACTTTTGGGTAAAAGCGAAGCGCAACCAAAGTGAACACTATGAAATCGGAATGGAGGTTGATTCTTTTTCATTGCACAATTGGTCGCAGAATATCGTAGCGCAATCTAACAATCTGGTAGGTGAATGGATAAGTGCCTCTCAGGGCGGTACACAAGTCTCCATGCTTATGCTTAATAAGGAATTAGTCTTTATTAGTTTTTCTTTTTCTAACAGAAAAGACCAACTTAGCCTGCCGGTAGGCTGGGTAGAGGCTTCCTTTGGTGGTAAACTCAACCTTCAAATAATTAATAGTTTGTTACAAGCCAAACCCGACGAAGCGTTTTTGAAAGGGAAACTGGTTTGTAGCTGTTTTAAAGTACATGAAAAAGAGATCGAAGAAGCGATTGAACTCGGTGCCACATCCGTGGGTGAGTTAGGGAATTCGCTTAAATGCGGAACAAATTGTGGCTCATGTAAAAGCGAGTTACAGCAAATGATCGATGAAAGTGTTATCCCAATCAGGCAGGTGAGTTAATGGCATTCGCATTAAGTTTTAGAAAAATGTTTGATGTGTTTTCAGGAAACCCTGCTAAACAACACAATGACGTTACAGGCGAACAGCCCGTTAGTAAGCCTCACTCAAAGAAAGGGAACGTGTACTTAATTGGTGCTGGTCCTGGCGATCCTGAACTTCTCACTGTAAAAGCCCACAGACTGATCCAGCAAGCCGACGTTATCTTGATAGATTGGCTAGTTGGTGAAGCACTTTATCCACTTTTCCCTGCCCATGCAGAGCGCTTGTTTGTAGGTAAAAAGTGCGGCAAGCACAGCATGAAGCAATCCGATATCAATATGTTGATGGTCGAAAAAGCACAGGCTGGCTTAACGGTTGTCAGACTAAAGGGCGGCGATCCCAGTATCTTTGGTCGGCTTGCAGAAGAAACCGATACCCTCACTCAGTTCAATGTGCCCTTTGCAGTTATTCCCGGTGTCACTGCCGCGTCAGGTATTGCAGCATATTCAGGTATTCCCCTTACTCACAGAGAGTGCTCACAGTCTGTGAAATTTGTTACGGCTCACCTTAAAGATGGCAGTATGGGGGCAGACTGGGCCCATTTAGCTAACGATCCCAGTACCTTAGTTTTCTATATGGGATTAAACCGCGTTTCACAAATTCAGCAAGCACTTATCGAAAACGGAATGCGCGACAACATGCCAATAGCGGTTGTTGATCAAGGTACGACAGCCAAGCAACAAGTGGTCTGTTCTACGTTATCAACCTTAAACGCACAGAAAGCCTTACGCCATTTCGAAGGCCCTGCCTTGATCATTGTCGGCGAAGTGGTTAATCATCAGCAAGCTGTTGATTTGTCATTATTGTATCAAACCGCTTAGTTATTTCTTATTCACTTACATTTCGAATATACTAAAAATCAGAGCAACCGCATACTTTGACTCAAAATTGGCGCGAGCTTGATTAGGTAAGCCTAGTGTTTAAAATAAAGACGCTGCAAGCATATCCCTATGGCGCTCGGCAAAAAACGTCCTGTTTTTTGACGCTTTATTTTAAACACTAGGCTTACCTAATCCGCATGTCTACTGATTGGGTCAAAGTACGCGGTTGATCCGTACAAAAAATAGGACCTTAAAGAGCGAATATAGTGTGAGAGATGAGTCAGAGATTTTTCAAAGCATTAAAGAATACGTAGCGTTAATTGGTCGCGGTCAAAAGTCTGGTAAAACCTTGAGTCAAATTCAAGCAAAAGATTTAATGACTCGTTTACTTAACGACGAGGCACTTCCTGAGCAAGTGGGTGCTGTGCTGATGTTGCTTCGTATGCGCGAAGAAACGGTTACTGAACTCGCTGGATTATTAGAAGCGTGTAGAAATACCGTTTCTCTCTCTATTGAACAGCCTATTAGCTTTGACTTTGGTGCCTACGCTGGCAAACGACGTCACCTTCCTTGGTTTTTACTTGCAGCAATGGCTTTAGCCGGTTCGGGCGAAAAAGTGTTTATTCATGGCTTGGAAGAAACCGATACCGATCGGCTTTATTTAGATGCTGTTTTTCGGGATTTAGGTTGGTCGATGGCACAAAACTCAGAACATGCCAATCAGCAGTTAGATAAGTTTGGTTTTACCTATATGAGCATTGAACGTTTCCACCCTGCTATGACTCGTTTATTGAAAACACGCCATATTTTGGGTTTGCGATCGTGTTTACATTCATTGTCTAAAATGCTGAATCCCGCAAAAGCGCAATGTAGCATTCACGGTATTTTTCATCGTGATCTCGACACCACGCACATTGAGGTCGCCAAACTGTTAGGCGATAACCTCGTCGCTTGTATTCGTGGAGACAGCGGTGAAGTAGAAGTGGCACCGGAAAAAACGTTTACAATGCACAGCGTTGAGAACCATCAAGCTGTGCAGCGAGAGTGTCCAGTGCTTCTTGAGCAATGGGCTTTGCAAACCCGTAAATTGGGCACACATGGCTTAAAAGATGTGTGGACTGGCGCCAAGCCCTGTGAATATGGCGAAAAAGCCGTTCTTGGGACCATAGCCGTTGCGTTGTGTTGCCGACATTCTCTGTCGTTCGATGATGGGATGAAACAAGCCCAAGAATTATGGGATACTCGCACTAAAAAGTGGCCGGAGTTAGTGTAAGGAGAGAGTGTGATGAGACAAGTCTCTGGGTTTACTGGGTTGGTATTAGCCGGTGGAAAAAGTACACGCATGGGACGCGACAAAGCCTCTTTACTGTATCAAGGCAAAAGCTGGCTTGAACAAGCGGTGAGTTTACTACATGAAGCAGGGGCTCAACACATTCTTGTCAACACACACATAAAAACACACTATGAAAACGTGCGAGAGCCATACCCCAACAAAGGCCCTTTGTCCGGTATTTACGCAGGGCTTTTAGCTACTGAAAAGCCTTTATTAGTTTTGCCAGTCGATATGCCGACAATTAGCCTTACGCCACTTAATGTATTGCTAGAAAGTGAACATAAAAGCGACTGTATTTATTTTGAAACTTCACCCCTGCCTTGCTATCTGCGTAATACCGAAGAACAAAAAAATCGGCTTAAAGCTCGTCTTACTACACCTAACACGTCTTTATCGCTGTATTCAGCATGGAGAAGCTT
>CAYSDZ010000045.1:0-20398 GCA_964429915.1 uncultured Alteromonas sp. | reverse complement strand
CTAGAGTAATAAAATATCCCTCGCAATGCTGGGCTGTTAACGACAGGCATATCTCTTTTTGCAGATTGCCACCCTATTGATTGTCGAAATGTTAATTGCATGTGAGTTCTATCTCGTTTGGCAATGGCTCTATCGCAAGTCGAAATGATATCACCATTGCGAATTCTACCGCTAGTTCTACCCATATACATTCGACCAGTGTTACTATTGAGCTTCATGTAAGTGCACCACGCAATACGAGTATCTGCTTTTCTTTCTTGAACCACACTAAAGAGTAGAGGAAAAGACTGATACAAATCCTCATCTCTTTCTCTGTAAGGAGGAACAAAAGTCCCAACAGTACTGACTGCTTCGTCTAACACGTCAGACACAGCTTCGCCAACTTCTATACACCTGTCTGCATCAGCATCACTTTTTATAACCATACAAGCGGCTTCAATAATAATTCGAGCCTGACCAATCATATCGTAGACTGCTCTTGGAATTAACTGACCGTCCCCTAACTGACTAGGTGTAAGCACCGACAATACCGCACCCAAAACTGGCACTCTCATTACTCCTGCTAATATTCTAGCTTGTGCTGCTCGTCCTAGTGTTCTTCCTATTCGACGCCTAATGTCGTCTAAATCAATATCAGCACCGGGTGTGGGTTGAACAAAATCACCACCGGCAGCAGCAAATTCTAATGCGTTGGTATTGAATACTGAAAAGTCGGGTACTTGAATGGTCACCGTTTCATCTGTTTCAGTGAAGCCAAGGACATGCAAACCATATAAATTACATGAAATATTATCGTTTGCCAGTTGGAGGCATTGACCAGCAGAGAAGAAGTTTGCAAGTAATCCAAAACGGGCACCGCAACGGTTGTGAGTTGCTTCACATAGGGCATAGGCAGCAGCGGCTTGATAAGGATTACTCGCATAATAGTACCATCCTTCGCCGGTTGTTTTCGGTACTTGTTGAGTGACAAGAGGGGCATTTTCTTCAAAATACCGTGGGTTCATCAACCATCCAGTCACTTGTTCGAAAAAGGCATTGAAGTCTTCATCCATTGGCACAATGCCCAAGGCTGGCGCACGTGCGTTAGGGTTGCCATAGATAATTTGGTCTGGCAAGTTGTCAATAAACGGCACTACACGTTGCAAGTCGCTGATGATGATATCGTCAGTCCCATCAATATTCACATCGCTTAGCTGAACATTCACCGACGTATCTGCTACAGCTTGCCAACCCGCAGTATTTTGTACTGTGCTTGGTCGATAGGCTTGGTTTCTTCCATCCCACTCAAACGCCATATCGCCAGTGCGAAGTCGAGTGGATGCTGTAATAGCAAAATCTGGTTGCTGGTTTAGATTGACGTAGACCGTGTAATCGGGCGTCGATGCTGAACCACCGGTGTTTGCATTGTTCACGCGCACCGAAATCGGCGCCGCCTCAGACAATAATTCACTAGAAAAGTAATCTAAATCGTCATTAATATTTTCTTCGAATTGCTCATAATATAGCGAGACGATAATTTGGTAATTACCGCTTTCATAATCAGTAAAGCGATGGCGAGTTACATCACAGTTGTTAGTTTGAATGTAGTCGTGCAGCACTTGGTCTTTGATGACTTCAATTTCTACCCAAAAACAATTGTAATCGAATCGGTATTCGCCAATGATTTCGCTAGGGATAGAGCGGATTCGGTTCCATGTTACTGTGAAATTGCCATCGTTTGATACGGTGGGAGATACCCTGACACCCTCGGGCTCTAGACGTTGCTGGGCTAAAGCAGAGGAGGCGAGAGAAATACACATACTGAATGCGATTAGTTTAAGAAGCTGTGGTAAAAATAGGCTGAACGAAAATTGAGACTTCATCATGCTGTCCTTGTGCAGAGTGCGTTGATTTACTTGGCTTTAGCGAGATGCTTGGCGCGACATTTTTCGATGAACGCGATGCGCTGGGAGGTGTCTTTTCGTTTTGCAAAGCGTGCTTTGGCTTTTTTAACACAGGCTTCAGACATGGCTGTGATGTCTGCTTTATATTGAGCAATTCTTTCAGCGCGTTTGTCATCGCTTTCGGTTTGTGCTGCTAATGTAGCCGAATGGAAAGCGATACATAACGAACAGCACAATGGAATAGCTAGATGTTTTACACAGGTGTTTATATTAAAGTGATTGGAGGTATGAGTCGGGTTTTTGATAGACATATCCGTTCCTTGAAAAGTTAAAAACGTAAATAAATTAAAAACGTGCATTTGTATGAGGTAGCATAAAAATTAAGCGAATTTCGGGGGGTACAAGCGTTTTTTTTAGCAATTAATAAAATGTTATTATTTCGTGATATTTTGGGGATAGTTTTAGAATGACAGTATTAGGCTAAGAATTGAGGAAAAAATATGATGCAAGTAATGGTTGAATTGTCGCTTTATCCTTTAGCGAACGATTACATCGGACCAATAAAGTCGTTTATTGAAAGGCTCAATACCTATACCGAGATTGAAGTGACTACGACGAGCACCAGTACTCAAGTATCAGGAGAATATCAAGTGGTTTTGGCTCTCTTAGGAAAAGAGATGCAGCGAACCCATGAAGAAGTAGGACAAGCCATATTTGTAGCAAAATTTTTGAATTTTGATGCAATGCAAGCCAGAAAAAAACAGAGCGATTAAGTGGTGAAAGCGCCTAAAGTATCGACCAATACTGACCCGCGGTTTTTTAAATGGAAAGAGGTGTTACGGCAAAGTGGTTTGTTAATGGATGATAATGCAACGTTTACCTTGTTATCCAACACAACAACACACCCAGTGTATACGTTTTGCATCGATGCAATTCAGTATGTGATTAAGCAGTTTGAAGAAGACCCGTTTACTCAATTAGATCGCAAAGCCATTTTTGACCTTCAAAAACAGCTATTTCGAATAGGCATTGCGCCCGAGCCCATTTGCTACCATTCAGAAAAAAGAATCTGGGTTGAGCGCTTTGTTCAATCTGCAAGCAATACTGCATTCAGCAATCAATATGTGAGCTTGGGTAAAGCACTCGCTGCAATCCACGCATTGCACATTGATGATAGCACTGTTCCACGTTTACACTTGCCTGCTCAGTGGCAGCGTTATTTAAAGTACGTGAAAGTAAGTACACGTCATCATTGGCAAACGGAAGTGGAAAAAGCCACGCAGACTTATTACAAGTACTTCGAGCAACAGGGCAATGTGTTGTGCCATAATGACCTGTCATTGGGTCACATTTTAAACGTAAATCCGACGATAGTTGTAGACTGGGAGTACGCGGCGATGGGAAGCGGTAGCTTTGACATTGCGAGCGCGATTGCGATTAACAATATTGACGAACAGGGTGAAGAAGCGGTGTGTAAAGCGTATGCGGATGCGTCTGGATTCGCTCTTGCCGATGTCTTTAATTCCGCAAAGGCGATGAAAATATGTACAAAAGTCACAAATGGTTTATGGTATGAAGCAAAAAGCGCTTTACCTTTATAGCTGCTTACGTATAATTCAGCGTCTCGTTAGGGGTGTAGTTCGAATTGGTAGAACAGCGGTCTCCAAAACCGATGGTTGGGGGTTCGAGTCCCTCCACCCCTGCCACCTTTTCAATTATTTTAGTCATCGGTAAAACCATGTCTATGCTTAATGAGTTCCAATTGGCTGTGCTCAATGAAATGGGGCTGACTGTGTTTGTATCTTCCGATAACGGCAAATTTCAAGATACACTCCCTACCGCAAGCAATGATTCAAATAACCGGCGTTCAACAAGTAACAAAATCTCGGCATTACGCGAAACACTGATTAAAAACAGCGGCGAAAATACCGATACTGCAAGCCCGAATACTACCCATATAAACCAAAGCCCCAATAAACCTAAACCACGGCCTGTCGACATCGAAAATAAAGCCTTAATTGGTGATATTCATTTGGCGTTAGCAAGCTTAAACCTACCCACACCAGATGAAAAAAACTGGTTGGTTTCTGATAGTAAAGAATTAACACTTAACGACCAGTTCATGGCGCTACCGTTTAATGTTAAGGCTTTATTGGCTGAAGATAAAAAACACCTTTGGAGGCAATTGCTGCAAGTGCAGATTTCGCTTAGCCCATAAAACAAAGAATTCATAAAACAAAAATCCATTCGTCTTTAGCGTATCTTAGACTACAGAGGACTCAAGGAAACCGTGAATTATGACTCAGGTTCAAAAACTCAGTCCAAACGACTCCAACCGCATCGCTGACTGCTATGAGTTGCATGCAAGTTCACAGCCGTTTCCGTGGTCATTCAGCACGTTTTCTGACATGCTAAGTGAACCGTATTCACTCAGTATTGCCTTTAATGAAAACACGCCTGTTTTGGGATATGTGCTTACCTTGCAAGTGCTAGAAGAAACCACGATCATGGATATTGCTGTAGATGCAGGTAAACGTCGACAGGGCATAGGTACAGCTTTGATAAACCATGTTGTTAGCAATGCAGCAAAAACACATGAAGGCCGAGTGCTACTAGAAGTGAGAGCAACAAACCAGCACGCAATACAGCTTTATAAAACATGCGGCTTTGAACAAGTGGCGCTGAGAAAAAATTACTACCCAACGGTAGCCTCGTCTTCGAAAACAGAACAAAGTGACAAAGAAGACGCGTTGATTATGCAGTATCCCCTCATTCCCTCAGTTAAATAACTTACTGAGTACATCCTCCAACTCAAAGACCTCTTTTTGTTTAACCAGTTTTGCACAGGCACTGTGTAGTGCACGTTGGTCTGTTTGCTCTAACTGAACAACGGTTTTTTGGAATGCCTCAGGCGATACCTGAACGCCTCTTCGGTCTGCGTGGTTTAATTGAGAGATTTGTGCGTACATATTTAAAAAGCGTCCTATGATCACATAGGGAAAATTTTTATGCTTGATAGGACCAGCGCTGGCGAGATAACCACCCAAAGGTAACCCCTTTACTTTGTAGTTTAACAATTTGTCTGCGCCAAACCATGCGCTTGTTGCGCCGACAAGGGTTCCTCCTACTGTACCGAGCATAAAGCTAGAGCCAGCAACCATAGCGTCGATGGTCGCACCGCTCACTGCACCTGCCATGGCCGCAGCGGACACCAGTTGTTTTTTAGACAGCCCCCACGCGTACCAATTGTCGCAATCAAATAAGTTAGGAGGTAAATCAAGCGTATCGATTTCAAACAGAGTCTGGTTATGAGCATAAAGTTGCAATAGGGTATGGATCGCCTCTTTTTCACGCTGAATCGCCCAATGCCGATATCGTTCGAGCAATAGCGTTTCTAAGTTCTGAGCTTGTTGTTTCGTCAGTACTTTTTGGCTAATGCTATGGTGACACAGGTCTTCCAACAATTCAGCCAACACAGACACGCTTTGCTTCGTTTTATTTTGCCGTTGTTGTTTAAGCGCTGCAATCATTCTATTTAGTGATGTTGTCCAGAGCGGATTCAAATAAGAAAAAACAGCGAGTAGTTCAGTTTGTTTATCAAAATCAGCGGTAAGCGGATTAAATACGCGTACTGATTTAAAGTATTGCGATAGCGCATTTTCCCATTGTTGAATAAATTGAGTATTTTCTATTGGATTAATCAGGGCCATAGAGGGTTGGCCTGTCCATCTAAGAATTTCCATTTCAGATTCATATTCAACACCATAAGGACGCGAACCATCTACCACGTACAAAATAGCGGCGCCTTGAACAATAGGACGCAACAATTCAACCTCGTCGGTAAATTGTGCTTGGCATTCAGGATCTTCAACAAATTGTTTAACCGTGGCCGCTCTTTCGCTCGCATTGTTACATCGAGCATGTAACCAGTTAAGCACTTTCGTCGGGCGTTGAAAGCCTGGCGTATCGATTAAGCTATAGCTAGCCCCATTGACTTCAACCGTATAGCGACTCGCAAGTTCAGTAGTACCACTGCGCCTAGAAATGGCAATATCCTGATCTTGTGCCAACGTTGAAACAATAGACGACTTGCCCTTATTGGGGTGGCCGACGACAGCAAATTTTGCAGTATCATTTTCATTATAACTAAGGGGCATTATTACACTCTTTAGGCCACGTTTCGGGTTGGAATAGCTGCCATTCGGCATAGCTTTCGATGAAGCGTTGCCACTCTTCTAGGTGCTCTTGTTTGGGTTTTTTCAATACTGTTTCTTTCGTATTTTTTTTCGCATCTTGTTTTGTATCAACGTGTGTTGCGGCTAAGGTAAGGTCAACTGGAAAAACGAATCCTGCGCTGATTTGCATGCAATCCCCTAGTTCAGCCAGCGGTGGCTCCCACGCTTTCACCAGTATCAATATGGGTAGCTTAGAGTGTTGCAGCCTGTTCAATGCCTCATCGCTAACCAGTGTGCCAGAAGGTAGCGAGGTATTGACGTCGCTTTGTGTAAAGATATTTTCAACATAGCAATAAGGAACGCTCGCCCAGTTTACAAGCTGTATTTTGGGTGGAAGAGTATGAATAATAGCTTTATTTGATGTTGATGTTTTAGGCCGTGCCTGCTTAGCTCTTGGTGTTTTTGTGGCAAGTGCCGTTCGCTTTGCATCGATCTTTTGTTTTCGTTTTATTGTTAAAATTCCCACTGCTAGTAATGCAAGGCGAGGAATAAGCCCATAAAAAAGTTGTGTAGCCAGTAAAAAACGCCACCATTGCCCAAAACGGCTTAGGTTTTGATACTCTTGCGTCAAGCGACTGTCTTTCGTGTATTCAACCAGAGAGAGTGAGGGTTGCGCCATGTCCCAAAACGACCAAGGCCATGATAGAACATTAAGGGTAGTAAAAAACTGTTGAGACGATAGCAATGTACTTCGCCAAATAAAATTCACATCGGTAATAAGGAGTGCTACAAGAAAACACGCTATCCCCGTAAATGAATAAATAATTGCAGCGAATTGCGCTTGAACTAACATCCACTCCCGCGTAAGGCCTTGCTTTTTAAAATCAAAAAGAGCGAGTTTAGATTGCTTTGACCAAATCGGAAGCGCAGTGATGAAGTAAACCATATTGATGGGGCGCTGAATGACAAGCGAGATGATAGAAGAAAATAAGCCTAGCAATGGTAAAATGACAAATAACACCATTAGGTGTAATAAATTGACTCGACCTTGATCATCACCACTAAGTAGGTTCACACTGCACAGCAAAGCAAAAATCAACGCTGCAAGTAGGATAAGCGTATTGGGTCGGGTAGGGGAACTGATAGCTGGATTCCTTGAATAAAAGATAAAAATGATAGCAGAGAATAGCGCTGATCTGTACGCTTTTAGGTGACATTTGAATGGTTAAAAAGTGAACAAAAATAAAACATACAACGGAACAAACCACTTTTTAAAGAAAATTTTTTGTTCTCACCACCTGTCGAGAAATTTTACACCTATACAGAACGATTTAGTTTAACACTTTGCTTATTCAATAGGCTTTGCTAAACAAAACTGGGGCTGTGTGATGTCAGTAATTTTTACAAGATAACGTTATTTTTCTTTACGTAAACTTATCTAAATCAAGTCGCTTCTTTGTTTTTTACGCTTCAATTTACCGCCACAAAAGTGTAACGAAAGTGTCATAAATGAGGCGTAGCGTCATGGTCGCAACTGGACTTTAGTTCAGGTGGGCTGAAGACAAAACTAATAGAAATAAAACTTACAATCAGCCCAACCAAGCATCCACGAAACTAACTGATAGAACCCTTTAGGAGAACCTAATGTTTAAGCCTATCCCCTCTGTTCTGGCGTTGGCGATATCTGCCTCTGCTCAGGCCAGTGACATTGCTATCACCGGTGTAATTGACGCAACACTGAGCGGTGGAACACCCAAAGCAGTAGAACTGTACGTCATCAATGACATTGCAGATTTAAGTCGATGCGGCATCGGCTCAGCGAATAACGGCGGAGGCACTGATAACGAAGAGTTTACTTTTCCAGCCACTGCGGTAACGGCAGGAAGCTACATTTATGTGGCGTCAGAAGATACTCAATTCAACGCCTTCTTCGGTTTCACTCCAGACTATACGTCTTCCGCTGCCAACGTGAATGGTGATGACGCTATTGAGCTATTTTGTGATGGTGAAGTGGTAGATGTGTTTGGCGACATCGAGACCGACGGTACAGGACAACCTTGGGAATATTTAGACGGATGGGCATATCGAGTTGCAGAAAGTGGTCCAGATGGTAGTAACTTTATTTTGGCGAATTGGCTATTCAGTGGTCCTGATGCGCTAGACGGCGAATCTTCAAATGCTACCGCTGGCCGTCCGTTTCCTTTCGGAACATTTGATGGCTCTCAATCGTCAGATACTGATAATCCTCCGCAAGTTGTGTCAACTCAGCCAAGCAATGGCGATGTAGATGTGGCTACCAATGCGCTAATTGAGGTCACATTTTCAGAGCCCGCCGCGGTGTCTGCATGGGAATCACTAAGTTGCAGCATAAGTGGCGATATTGCATTAGGTAGTGCTACCGTTGACGATACGGTTTTTTCTCTTACCCCAGCGCTTGAATTCGTTGCTGGAGAAACTTGTTCGCTCACTATTTTCGCGAATGATGTTGAAGACTTAGATGGTGATGAAAGCAATAACCTTGTGGAAGATGTGAGTTTTAGCTTCACGGTGTCTGAATCAACAGTAGGTGCTGGCGACGGTCCCCAAGCTGGAGACTTAATACTAACTGGCGTGGTAGATGGTTCGCTTTCAGGTGGTTTACCCAAAGCCATCGAGATATTTGTTGTTAACGACATCGACGATTTGAGTTTCTGTGGTGTCGGCTCAGCCAATAATGGTGGCGGTACTGACGGACAAGAGCTCACGTTTGACGCAGTATCGGCTGAGGCTGGAAGCTATATTTACATTGCGACAGAAGACACGCAATTTACTAATTTTTTTGGTTTTTCCCCAGATTACATAAGCGGAAGCGCTGCGGGTTTAAACGGTGATGACGCGGTTGAGTTGTTTTGTAATGGTGAAGTGGTAGACGTATTTGGCGATATTAATCAAGACGGAACCGGCACTGCATGGGATTATCAAGATGGTTGGGCCGCTCGTGTTGCTGGCACCGGTCCAGACGGCGCGACTTTTGTGCTAGACAGTTGGACATTCAGTGGTACCAATGCTTTAGATAACGTAGACACGAATGCATCAGCACCCACTCCTTTCCCTGTTGCAAGTTTCTTTGTACCGGAGCAATTGGTTATCTCGGGCGTTTTCGATGGCCCCTTATCTGGTGGCGTACCCAAATTTGTCGAAGTTTATGCGGTTTCAAATATCGACGATCTATCGGTATTTGGGTTGGGTTCAGCAAACAATGGTGGCGGAACTGATGGTGAGGAATTTACCTTTCCAGCAATTTCGATTTCCGCAGGTGATTACCTATATGTTGCGTCAGAAAGTGAAGGGTTTGAAGCGTTCTTCGGATTTACGCCTAATTTCACATCGGGTGTAGCCAATATCAATGGTGATGACGCAATCGAATTGTTTAAGGACGGTGAAGTTACTGACACCTTTGGCGATATTAACGTAGATGGAAACGGAACACCGTGGGAATACCTCGATGGATGGGCTTACCGAGTTAGCAGCACTGGACCAGATGGTGCTGCATTCATTTTAGACAACTGGACGTTTAGCGGCCCTAACGCGCTAGATGGCGAAAGTGCGAATAGTACCGCCGAAATTCCTTTCCCTACCGCTACGTTTTCTACCGATGGCACTACGGGTGGAAATGACGGTGGTGACAACGGCGGCGATGAGGGTGATGGAAATACCGACACAGGTTTAGCTGTGAAAATCAGTGAAATACAAGGGAGTGGCGAAAGTAGCCCCTTAGTTAATCAATTAGTTACCGTTGAAGGGATCGTGGTTGCAGACTTCCAAAATGGCGAAGCAGGCAGTAATGGTAATTTTGATGGATTCTATCTGCAAGAAGAGACCATCGATTTCGATGCAGATCCACTAACGTCTGAGGGTATCTTCATTTTCGACGGTTCTGGCGACATCGTTGATGTGCAAATTGGCGATAAAGTGACAGTTACAGGTACCGTTGCTGAGTTCTTTGAAGAAACTCAAATTGGCTCAGTCACCAACGTCAGTGTTGTGTCTTCAGGTAATCTTGGTGAAACAGAACTCACTGCCATTACCTTGCCTACTGAAACGACCATTACGAACAGTGATGGCGACTTACTTGCCAACCTTGAACCGTACGAAGGTATGTGGGTGCAGTTTGCGCAAACATTGGGGGTGACTGAAATCTTTAACCTAGGCCGTTTTGGTGAATTGGGCTTAATTGAAGGTGGACGTTTATTCCAGTTTACGCAAATTAACACACCGGATGAGGCGGCGTTCCAAGCTTATTTAGAAGACACAGCTAAGCGAAGAGTCACTTTAGACGATGGTTTTACTGTGCAAAACCCTCAACCGATCCCTTTCCCTTCACCGGGTTTAAGTACGTCTAACTATGTCCGTATTGGTGATGAAACCACCAATGTTGAAGGGGTAATACGCTACTCTTTCGGAGTCTATCGGGTTGTTCCTACTATAACGCCTAGCTTTACTCAGTTCGACCGCCCAGAAAGACCGGATGTGGGTGGTTCATTGTCGGTAGTCAGTTACAACGTATTGAATTTCTTTAATACGCTGGATGAAAATGGCAACACTTGTTTTATCGGTGGTGGAACCGGCGACTGTCGAGGCGCAGACAATCAAGTGGAATTTGAAAGACAACTTGATAAGTTGGTGACGACGCTAGTTGAGCTTGATGCGGATATTATTGGTCTGATTGAAATTGAAAACGATTATGTTGATGCACAAAGTGCGATTGCTGAGCTAATTGCAGCAGTCAACGCAGACCCAAGAGCGCGCAGTTGTGAACGTTACGACTTTGTTGACCCCGGCACGCGCATTGGCAGTGATGCGATTGCGGTAGGCTTAATGTATTGTGCTGATACGGTGAGTGTTGCAGAGGGAACGTCTGTGGCTATTTTAGATGATGATGGCTTGCCTGAACTAGGTTTAGAAGGCTTGGTTCCTTTATTCTCTGGCCGTGGCTCAAATCGTGCGATTCTGGCGACAACGTTTACTGAGCTTGCGACTCAAGAAAGTCTCACTATTGCAGTGAATCACTTTAAATCAAAAGGATCAGGTTGTGGGCCTGGAGATGACGATACCACCACAGGGCAGGGCAACTGTAACTTAACCCGTGTTCAGGCTTCACAAGCTTTGCATACGTGGTTAGCGACTGACCCGACTGGCTCTAATGACGAAGATTTCCTTATCATCGGCGACTTAAACGCGTACGCCAAGGAAGACCCACTAGTAGAGTTGGAGCAAAACGGATTCACTAACGTGATCTCTGACCCTGAGGCTTACTCGTTCGTGTTCGACGGTCAGTCTGGGAATTTGGACCACGGTTTAGCCAGTGCGTCATTACTTGCACAAATGACGGGCGCAGCCGATTGGCATATCAATGCTGATGAGTCTAATGCCTTAGATTACAACACTGACTTTGGTACAGAAACCCGTTTGGAAATATTCGACGGTACGGTGCCTTTCCGCTCTTCTGACCACGACCCATTGGTGATTGGTTTTGACTTGTCTTCAGCGAATGAACCCGTTATCGGTGACTTTGATGGTGACGGTGACGTCGATATCAACGACATTCGCGCGTTATTCGCAGCAATAAGCCAAGGTCAGGATATTGATCGCTCGTTCGATTTAAACAACGACGGCACTGTAAACATATTTGATGTATTTGCGTTGCAGAGCTTGTGTACTCGCACAGCTTGCGCACCAGAATAAATGATTTGAGGAAAACAAAATGAAAAAATTAATTGCGTTATTTACTTTATTAGCCTGCTTTCATACTAATGCGGGCATTATCGAAGTCTCGACTAATAATGGAGTGGCTTTAAACGAATCTTTCTCCGTTACTTTAACGGGCAGTGGTTTTACGAGTGTGAATGCGCTCAGCTTTTTGTTCAATTTTGATACTTCGGTATTCGATTTAGATGAAAGCTCGGTTTTATTCTCAAACGGCCTAGCATTGCCGAATGATGTGACTGGAGGCGTTAACTTTGGATTCTTATTTTTTAGTGGTCCGGTAAGCGACTTTGTGATCACCTTTAATTTGAGTGCCATTGGCTTGGGTAATGGCGATCTTTCGGTGACTGATATTGTGGCAGGGTTTGTTGATCCGCTTAATCCCTTCTCAGCGCCTATTGCAGAAAATGCAACAGGAAGCTCAGCCAACGTGACGGTTTCGACGCCAGCAACCTTTTCTGTACTGATGTTATTAATCGTTTGCGGTTTGGTACGTAGAAAGACCGTTTAATCATTACTCAACTCTTAATGAATAAACCCAGTTCGCTGGGTTTATTTTTGCTTATTTTTTATCTATTTGACCCTATCAGAGCAAACATCGCTTGATCATAAGAACCGCTTTTGTTACAAAGTCAACCCTTGTCAGGCAGCTTAATAGAAAGAGTGTAAATAAAAGTGTACGTAATGCTTTTTATCTCCTCTTTCTCGCAAAACTCCCGAAAATAATTAGAGTGAATTCATGCAAAAAGATAAACACAGCAATGTGCACGTAAGTGCAGAAAATGTCCTAGTGACTCCTGAACAATTAGCCAACGAGTTACCAGTTACATCTGAAGCACTGGCTGCTATCGCGGAGGCTCGAAATGAAATCAGCAACATTATTCACGGCAAAGATCACCGCCTGTTAGTCATCTGCGGTCCTTGTTCTATTCACGATGTTGCTGCGGCAAAAGAGTATGCACTGCGCTTAAAAGCACTGCGTGAAAAAACAAAAGATTCACTCTACATTGTTATGCGCGTGTATTTTGAAAAACCGCGTACTACCGTCGGCTGGAAAGGTCTGATTAATGACCCCCATATTGATGGCAGCTTTGATATTGAGTCTGGTCTTCGTAAAGCACGAGAACTACTGATTTGGCTTGCAGAGTTAGGCTTGCCCGTAGCAACCGAAGCGCTTGATCCTATTAGTCCACAGTATTTAGCTGAATTATTCAGTTGGGCCGCAATTGGTGCCCGAACGTCAGAGTCACAAACTCACAGAGAAATGGCAAGCGGCCTTTCGATGCCGGTTGGTTTTAAAAATGGCACTGATGGTAGCTTGGGTATTGCGATAAATGCGCTTCAATCGGCAGCCTCTTCGCATAAATTTATGGGCATTAATCGAGCTGGACAAGTCACAGTGGTTGCGACAGAGGGAAACCCAGACGGGCACATTATTCTTCGTGGTGGCAAACAACCTAATTACGATTCGGTATGCGTGGCTGACTGTGAGCAAGAATTGTCAACAGCGGGCTTAGGCGCTGGGCTTGTTGTTGATTGCAGCCATGCAAATTCAAGTAAGGATTATCGCCGTCAGCCCTTAGTTGCACAAAATGTGGTAAATCAAATCATTGACGGAAATCAGTCCATTATCGGTATTATGTTAGAAAGTCATTTGTTTGCGGGTAATCAAAGCAGTATCGGAAAACGCTTTGATGAGCTAGACTATGGTAAATCAATTACAGATGGTTGTATTGATTGGGAAGCTACCGAGTCGCTGCTACTTAGCGCTCGCGATAAGTTACTTACTGTGCTACCGAACAGGCTTAAAAAGAAGGCTGAGGTCGCTTAACAAATATACAGATGACAAACAACACCTCTAGCACACAACATCAAACACAGCTTGATGACTGTCGACGTCGTATCGATGAAATCGACAGTCAGCTTGTTGAATTACTAGCCAAGCGTGCCGAACTCACAACTGAAGTGGGAGCAATAAAATCTGAGCATGGCCTTCCTATTTATGTCCCGGAAAGGGAAAAGTCCTTGCTCGAATCTCGTCGTGCTCAAGCAGAGTCATTAGGGGTCTCGCCACAGTTAGTGGAAGATTTGTTACGGCGCATGATGCGAGAATCTTACGCGACGCAAAATCAAAAATACATTAAAGTAAATAGCAACATACATAATGTGGTTGTTATTGGTGGTAAAGGTGCGTTAGGGCGAATTTTTGTCGATTTGTTTTCGCGAAGTAATTACAACATCGACATTGTAGAAAAAAACGATTGGGAACAAGCCTCTACGGTTTTTGAAAAAGCCGATATTGTGTTAGTTTCAGTACCAATAAATATAACTTGCAACCTAATTCAACAGTTAAATAATTTACCTGAGCACTGCATTCTCGCCGACGTAACCAGTGTCAAAACCGCACCTCTTAACGCTATGATGAAAGCCCACAATGGACCTGTCGTGGGATTACATCCGATGTTTGGGCCAGATTCCCCCGGCATGATTAAACAGGTGGTGGTGATCTGCCATGGCCGTTCGCAAGAAAAGTACGCTTGGTTAATCCAACAAATGAAAGTGTGGGGAGCAACGCTCTACGAAAGCAGCGCACAAGAGCATGACAAAGCCATGGCATTTATTCAGGTTATGCGCCACTTTAGTTCGTTTGTGTATGGCACGCATTTGGCCGCAGAAAACCCAAATTTACAAACCTTACGCGATTTCAGCTCACCTATATACCGACTGGAATTGGCCATGGTAGGGCGTTTGTTTGCACAAGCGCCGCAGCTTTATGCGGATATTATATTCAACGATCCTGAAAATATAGCCTTGTTAAAACGCTTTCATCATCGTTTTGGTGATGCTATCGGTTTTTTGGAACGGGGCGACAAAGGCACCTTTATTAAAGAATTTTTAAAAGTGGGTAACTGGTTTGGCGGTTACGCTAAACAATGTCTGATAAATAGTAAGCAATTATTACTCAAAGCAAACGATGACAGGGCCTAGGTACATACCTGGCCACTGAGTTCATTCGCTCAATGCATTCACCGCCGCTACTCGGGTAGGGCTAATTTCCTCACTCGGATAACAGCCGAGTATTTTTAATGTCCGAGTGCTTTTACGCAACTTATCAAGAGCGTTTTGCATGGGGCCGTCTTCTACATTCCCTTCAACATCAAGATAAAACATTTCTTCCCAAGGGTTTCCCGTTATAGGTCGTGACTCCAGTTTTGTCATATTGATGTTGTGGTCTTTTAAAATAGTCAGCGCTTCAAGTAAAGCCCCAGGGGTTTGTACCGTAGACATGATCAATGTGGTTTTTGCAGGTACTTGAAGTGGTACTTTCGCTGCTTCTTTTGCGACTACAATAAAGCGGCTGTGATTTTCTTTTTGATTCGCTAAGTTCGACTTTATCGCAGATAAACCATATAAACTGCCACCCGCTTCACTGCCGATGGCTGCCACATCATGCCGACCCGATTCTTTCACTGCGATCATCGCAGATGAAGTGCTGTCACAGGGTTTAACTTCAACGTTGCCTAATTCAGCGAGAAAATGGCTGCACTGTGCAAACACTTGAGGGTGGGCATACAGCGTTTTGATATTTTGTAGCGATGTTGCTTGATCTACCAACATTGCGTGGCGAATGGGGTGGGTTAACTCGCCAATGATGCTCAAATGAGTATGTTGTAATTGGTCATACACTTCATTAATACTGCCTGAGCTGGTATTTTCAATCGGCAAGACAGCATAGTCTGCCTCGTCGTTCTCTACCTTGGCAATAATGTCGTTAAAACTTTGGCACCCTAACTCAACCAATTGATTAACTCTTCTCGAAAAGTATTTCTGGGTGGCTAAGTAACTATATGACCCCTTGTCACCTAAAAACGCAACACGGGTCACAGATAAATCCGTTCCTGGATTAGCATGTGCGGCTAGCAAAGCTTGTTGATTAAGCACTGAATCTTCAATAATTACATGGAAAAGCTGAGTCACATAATGTGCGTCTAAACCAAACTCCTTACCTTGCTTAATTAGACGTATTAACAGCTCTTCTTCTCGTTTCTGGTCGCGAACAGGAATATTGTGAGCAATTTTGGTTTTTGCCACCGTTGTAGTTAGTTCGCGTCTTTTTGCAAACAAAGACAACAAAGTTGAATCTAACTCGGTAATTTCGTCTCTAATTGTGTGTAGCGGGTTGGACATATATAGCCTAGTAAAAAATAGCACCCAATCGACGGGTAAATTGGTTCGTTAACAATAAGGTGACAATTATAAAGTGCTTTCAATCGAAATACATGTAAATTATTCGCTAATGTAAAGGCAGCGCGCAGGGCAAACGCACTCTTGAATAAGAATTCAAAAAAGCGAATAAGGGGCGGAGAGTAACTAAAAGAAAGCGTCAAAAAACAGGACGTTTTTTGCCGAGCGCCATAGGGATATGCTCGCAGCGTCTTTCTTTTAGTTACTCTCCGCCCCTTATTCAGCTTCCGACGAAGTTAAAATAAAGAGTGCGTTTGCCCTGCGCGCTGCGCTTTATTACTCACTGAGCGATATTACTCACTGAGCAATGCAGCTAGCATAGTGCGTACTTCGGCAGGTTCAAATGGCTTGTCGCACAGTGCATTAACGCCCGTTTGCTGGATGTTGGTCATGTGTGCACTGTCTGCAGACTCTGATGTCACCATGATGATGGGAATATGGGCGGTTTGTGGATTAAAACGAATAAACTCAGAAAGCTCTCTACCATCCATCTCTGGCATATTATAGTCGGTGACCACTAAGTCGAATTCTTGGTCTTTTACAAACGTAAGAGCTTGAGCACCATTTTCAGCTTCGGTGATGGCATGTAAACCCATACCTTCTAATACTCTACGAATATGATTTCTAGCTAATCGACTATCATCAACCAAAAGAACACGGACTTTGTTTACGTCGAACAGTTCCAGATCGAGTTCGTCAGTATTAATTAAGTCTAAACTGGCTTTCAACGCTCGTGATAAATGCAAGGGCTCAAAAGGTTTAGGTAAAATTGCGGCAACCCCGGCTTGTTTGAATTCTTCTAGTTTACTTAAACGATTTTCACTAGAAATCAACATGAAAGGCACTGAGGCTAGTTCTGGATCTTCTTTAATGAATTTAAGTAAATCAATGGCGGTACCGTCTTCGTAATACATGGCGCTTACAATTACATCTGAGCAATGAGATTTCAAAGCCGCTTTGGCTTCTGCAAGATTACTCAAGGGGTCGACTTCACTTACCTTTTCTTTAATGAGTAATTGCGAGATGATTTTTCGCTGAGTATCAGAAGGTTCAACCAACATGATATTAAGGTCGGGAATTAATAATTTTTCCATTCACTTTCCTGAGATCGTTTTTACGTCGCGTTTTTAACCACCAGCAATTTTGCTTTTATAGCCGGCACTCTCAAGTATAGAACGTATTTTTTCCCTGTCGTCGCTTTGTAGCTCAATTGTGCCATTTTTTATCGCCCCCCCGCAGCCACACTTTTGTTTTAGTGTTTTACATAAAGGTTTCAGGTCAGCTTTATTTAACTCTAATCCTCTGACAACGGACACGCCTGCCCCTTTTCGGCCTTTTGTTTCTCTGTGAATACGTACATAGCCGTCGGCAGAATAAGAGAGCTCCTCCTGTGTTGATTTACTGGACAACTTTCCTCCGGAGGTTGAATAGACTAAGGGGTTTGACATGAATATTTCTCTTTAATCACGCTGTTGAGGTGGCATGATTATGTCAATCTCGTTGACATTGCTCAAGCAGAACAAAATTTTCTTGCGATGAAATAGTACAGACCAAAAAAATGAGCCTATACTCTTGTTAAACAGTCTAATTAATTTGAGTAAAATCAGGACCTACTATGAGTATAGAAGCTGACTATTCTACCGATTCGTCAACCCTAGTTATTCGGATGGATAATAAATTCGACTTCAGTAAAGTTCAGGATTTTCGAAGAGCTTATTCGCAGCCCGATGACGAAGTAAAAACTATCGTAGTAGATCTCAAACAGACCGAATATATGGATAGTTCTGCCTTGGGTATGCTGTTAAACATGCAGAAAACCTTTGAAGGGAAAAACATAGATTTCGAGATAATACATTGCCAAGAACAAGTATTGCGGATCTTAAAAATTTCGCGTTTTGATAAAAAATTTACTATTCGTTAAAACGTTTTGATGGACTCTCAACGAATATTGATCGTCGATGACGATCCGATAAATAGAACCTTGTTGCTGCACATGCTTCAGCAGCAAGGGTACAAAGAATGTTACGAAGCGAAAAATGGTGAGGAAGCGATTGCTTTAGCGGCAAAATATAATCCTGATATTGTATTGTTAGATATCGTCATGCCAGGCCTAGACGGCTTTCAAGTGGCAAAGCACCTCAAGGAAAACAGTACCAGTTATATACCGATTATTTTTATTACCGCTTCCGATGACCGCAGTACCTTGTTACGTTGTTTGGAAGTTGGCGGTGACGATTTCGCACAGAAGCCGTTTGACAAGTTTATTTTAGCCGCAAAAATTAAGGCACATTTACGGATTCGCAATTTGGCGAGCCAAATTGCAACGCAAAACACTGAACTTAATACCTATCGCCAAGAAGTAGATAGAGAGCATGCGATTATTGAACATATCTACAAGCATGCTCTAACGAATCCTCCCGAGGCGCTCGATTTCTTTGATGTAAAACAAATATCGGCTGATAATTTTAATGGCGATCTTTTTCTTACGCAGCCGCATCCCAGTGGCGGAATTTATTTCTTTTTAGGCGATTTTACTGGGCATGGACTTGCCTCAACCATCGGCGCTATTCCTGTTTTTAGGTCGTTTGCAGCTATGACGAAAAACGGTCAGTCTGTCGTTGAAATTGCGTCTACGCTTAACAATTCGCTACGCACCATACTGCCCCCAGATCGATTTTGCTCAGCCATAATCGGTCATGTAAATGATATGGGGGAACGTGCAATCGTTTGGCACGGTGGTCTGCCGGATATGTATTTGAAAAAACACGCAGACGACACGCTTGTTACTTACAGTGCGAAACACATGGCTTTGGGGATATTAAGCCCAGAAGAATTTGAGACTGACTGCAATATCATTGAGCTTGAACCAAGAGACAGCCTTTATTTTTCCTCTGATGGCATTATTGAAGCGACACCTACACCTAAAAATGACGAGGAAGTCGGCGCCAAAGATATGTTAGGGGAGGAACAAATTCGTCAGTGGATTGAACAAGGTGACGATCTGTCTGTTACTGACTTGCTTACCAAAGTTAAATCACAACTTCATCGCTCTACCTTCGATGACGATGTTACTATGGTGAAGTTTACTGCTACCGATTTACGCTCGCTTAAAGTAAGACAAGCTATTTGCAGATTACCCTTTTCATTTACGGTTTCGCTAGGGCCTCACGAATTACGCAATGAAGACAACGTAGAGCAAATTGTAAATGTCATCGCCAGTCAACCCGGTATGGCGCCTCTCCGGTCTGATATATTCACAGTATTATCTGAAATGTATGCCAATGCACTCGAACATGGCGTACTTGGCCTAGACTCTAAGCTGAAAGACTCGCCTGAGGGATTCATGGCATACTATGAAGATCGGTTTACTCGGCTAGAAAGCTTAAGTAAAGGTTTCGTCAAAATAGAAATAAACCTTTATCCTTCCGAATATCGTATGGCTATTTCTGTGAGCGACAGTGGCAAAGGCTTTGATTTCATGGAAACTTCTATTGTGAACGACCAAGCTTCATCGGGAAGAGGCTTACTGTTACTATCTGAAATTTGCGATGCGTTGTGGTTTGAAGGAAACGGAAATAGAATTGTCGTAGAGTTTTCTGTTTAGCCATAACGTTTCAATACGAGGCGCTAGGCTGCTTTTTATGCACCGACTCTGATTATTGATTTGTTATAGCTCGCCACCTACATTTTCGGATAACGACTCTACGACTATTTGATTAATACTTTTGCCTGTTGCTGATGCAGCTACCACGAGCTGTTCATGAAGTTTTGGGCTAATTCGAACATTAAATTTTCCTGAAAAGTTCTTTTTAGGCTCAATTCCGTCTTCTTCACACATTGTTAGAAACATTTTCAACGAAGCGGATCCCTCATCATATAATCCTTTTATATCGGATGCGTAGAAGTCAGCTCCTCCATTTAGATTCACGAACTCACCGCGAAACATTTCAATTTCTGGATCGTAGTTAATAACAGCTTCGTAACCATCTATCTTCATCACGTTCTTCATGGTTTAACCCCGTTTGACTCTAATCATTTTCTTACACTTGCTACTGCCCCTTTATCGGTATCTGGGCTTGGATGTGGTCGATGAAATACTCGCCTATCGCCGAAAAGTCTAACACCGACTCGAGAACCCTCTCCCTCGCTGATCTCGGCCCCGAGTTCAACAAACAGTTGCTCAATATCTTTCCATTTGATATTTCCACTAGTAGGGTGCGAAAAAATGATTGATAGAGTTTTGTGGTGCTTTGTCTTCATAAGGTGAGTGTAGTACTAAATATTGGTACCGTCAACGAATGAGAGTATAGCTTCATCAGGAAGAGGCGTATTGGTGTTACCTAAAATCTG
>CAYSDZ010000044.1:0-21258 GCA_964429915.1 uncultured Alteromonas sp. | reverse complement strand
CTTTCTTTTACTCTATGGCCGCCCCTCGTTGGCTCTCTAACATCGGCATAAAAGTATGTGTTTAACCGAGCCCGACAATATTATGTGCTTTTGTTCAAAAAATGACTACAAATAAGCTTTACAAGTCTCTTTATTATGTTTAGAATTTCGCACCATTTTTTAGCACACGGGTAGCGGAACTTTAATTTCATACCGGAACAAAACACCGGATTCAAATCAGATTAAAGGCCGCATGTTACGCCCGACATAATAGAAAGATTACAGGTGAGAATTGAATGCCCATAGTTAAAGTTAGAGAGAATGAACCGTTTGACGTAGCCTTACGACGTTTCAAGCGTTCTTGTGAAAAGGCTGGTATTTTATCAGAAGTACGTCGTCGTGAATTCTTTGAAAAACCAACTTGGGAACGTAAGCGTAAAAAAGCGGCTGCGAAAAAGCGTCATCTTAAAAAGCTTTCTCGTGAAAACGCGCGTCGCGTCAAACTCTACTAAGAGTTTCAAAAGCAAGATATTGAAAAAGCGCTGACAACATCAGCGCTTTTTTGTTTTAAATACCCGTTCCACCTCAACATGCTCGTTTCAGAGCTATCACAGCGCTTTTATTCGTTCGCTGAATCGAGCATGTTGAGGTGGAGCAGGTATCTATCCAATTAAAGAGGTCGTCCCACCATGGCATTAATTGATGATTTAAAATCTGCACAAAAAGACGCAATGAAAGCAAAAGACAAGCTTCGTTTAGGTACCATCAGAATGGCGCTTGCAGCAATCAAACAAAAAGAGATTGACGAAAAAGTCACCGTGACCGATACCGATATTTTGGCCATTTTGACCAAAATGGTCAAACAACGCCAAGATGCAGCCTCACAGTTCGATAAAGCGGAGCGAGCTGACTTAGCAGATAATGAGCGTAATGAAATCACAGTCATTGAATCGTTTTTACCCCAACCACTAAGCGATGACGAAATCAATGCACTGATTGACCAAGCCATGCAAGACAGTGGCGCATCGTCAATGCAAGATATGGGTAAGGTAATGGGCATATTGAAACCTAAGCTTCAAGGCCGAGCGGATATGGGAAAAGTCAGTGGTCTGATCAAAGCTCGCCTAGGTTAATATAGCCCGGAGTATTGGACGATGTGGAGAGGGTTTTATTTTTTAAAGCGTCGAAATCACGGATGATTTCGTCGAGCGCCCAAGGATGGGTTCATAGCGACTTTAAAAAATAAAGCCCTCTCCACATCGTCCAAGATTACCTACTATGCAAAATACAGCAAGGCACTCACACTTATGAAAAACAAAGTTGCATTAATTACAGGTTGCTCATCAGGGATTGGTGAAGATATTGCACTTAAACTGGCAAATGAAAACTGGACTGTACTGGCAGGCGTCAGAAAACAGGCTGATTTTGATATGCTTAGCGCCAAACATACTAATATTCGCTGTATTTTTCTTGATGTTGCTAAAACAAGCCAAGTTGATGCCTGTGTTGACTGGTTGAATGACGAGAACATCAAACTCGATGTCCTTATCAACAATGCAGGTATCGCGGTAGGAGGGCCTATTGAAACGTCTACCCGCGAAGATTGGGAGCAGGTGTTTGCTGTCAATGTGTTTGGTTTAGTCGATATAACAAGGAAGCTGTTACCGTTTTTACGACAGTCTCAAGGCCGCATTATCAATATTGGGTCAATTAGTGGCTTGATTGCGTCGCCATTTATGGGCATATATGCGGCCAGCAAATTTGCTGTTGAAGGTTTGTCTGATAGTTTACGTCGCGAAGTACAGCGCTTTGGCGTATCAGTGAGTGTAATCGAACCTGGCCCAATAAAAACCAAAATTTGGGAAAAAGGCGTCGACCAAAGTGTTGATAAAATCGCTACGCTTTCACCGTTGTTACAAGAAGCCTACGGCGAAAAAATGCGTTCGTTTAAAAAGGCTATTGATAATGCCGTTGATTCTGCTTTAGATGTTTCGCATACCACAGCTGCAATTTATCACGCTTGCTCAAGCCCCAACCCCAAAACACGCTATATCGTGAGTAAGCGTGCGAAAATGATCAAGTTTTTGCGTGTACTTCCCGACACCATAGCCGATAAATTAATGTTAAGAATACGCTAGTAACTGTGGTAATTTATTTTATTTACTTTGTTAGTACTCACACATTAGCATAAGCGCATTAGCATGAGCGGACGAATTCCTCGCGATTTTATAGATGACCTA
This sequence comes from uncultured Alteromonas sp., assembly GCA_964429915.1. Classification (GTDB taxonomy): domain Bacteria; phylum Pseudomonadota; class Gammaproteobacteria; order Enterobacterales; family Alteromonadaceae; genus Alteromonas_F. Next base: position 19,039 of record CAYSDZ010000044.1, on the reverse strand, counting down.
ATTGCACGCAATGACATTGTAGATATCGTCGATTCTCGTGTGAAATTAAAAAAAGCAGGCAGAAACTATCAAGCTTGCTGCCCCTTTCATAATGAAAAAACGCCTTCTTTTACAGTCAGCCCCGATAAACAGTTTTATCATTGCTTTGGCTGTGGTGCACATGGAAACGTCATTTCTTTTGTCATGGAGTACGACCGACTCGATTTTGTAGATGCGGTAGAAGAACTCGCTCGTCATGTGGGCGTGGAAGTACCAAGGGAAAAAGGCGCTAAACCCGCACAAAGCGACGCGCAAAAACAACAAAGAGACAACGATTATCAATTAATGGAACAGGCCACGCGTTTTTTCCAACACCAATTAAAAAATCACCCGAACGGACAACACGCCATTGATTATCTCAAACAAAGAGGATTGTCTGGCGACATCGTAAAACAATGGGAAATCGGATATGCCCCGAACGAATGGGATGCTTTGCTGAATACGTTTGGGAAAGATCAAGCACGCATTCAACAATTGCTCGATTTAAAATTAATTTCGCAAAACGACTCTGGTAAACAATTCGACTTCTTTCGCGACCGAATTATGTTTCCTATTCGCGACAAACGGGGACGAGTAGTGGGTTTTGGTGGTCGGGTGATGGGCGACGGTGGCCCTAAATACCTGAATTCGCCAGAAACTCGGCTCTTCCACAAGGGCTATGAACTTTATGGCTTTTATCAAGCCCGTCAGAATAACCGAACCTTGGATAATGTTCTGATTGTAGAGGGGTATATGGATGTAGTGGCATTGAGCCAATTTGATGTTACTAATGCTACCGCTGCACTTGGAACCGCAACGACGCCCGATCACCTTAAAATGCTCATGCGTGCCAGTAAAACTATTATTTGTTGTTATGACGGCGACAGAGCAGGCCGAGAAGCCGCGTGGCGCGCTGTAGAAAACGCCCTGCCCATTTTACAAGATGGCGTACAAATGAAGTTCCTATTTTTACCTGATGGTGAAGACCCCGACACCATGGTTAGAAAAGAAGGCAGTGAAGCCTTTAAACAACGGTTGAACGAAGCCAAACCTCTATCTCAGTTCTTTTTCGAACAGCTATTAAATAGTCATTCAATTGGTACGGCCGAGGGAAAGGCAGCGATGAAGGCGCAGGCAAGCCCTATGCTTGAAGCGATACCTGGTGAAAATCAAAAAATGATGATGCAAGAAGCCTTGAGCCAATACATTGGCGATTATAATAGATATAAGTTAAACCGAGATATTCAACACGCGAAACAGCAGACAAGCAAACCAGATTTAAGTCATCGATTTCAGCAGCAGAAATCGGAGACCACACCCATCAAAAAGTTAGTACACTTGTTATTAGAGTATCCTCAGCTCGCACGCGAAGTACAGGAAGTTCAACCTGCTTTGTTGGTTGACGGTGGATTTAAAGGATTAAACTTATTACTTGATATACATCGCGCCTGTACAGAAATCGAACCAATCACAACCTCTAGGCTACTTGATCACTTTCATAATCACCCCCATATACACGCCATCAATAAGTTACTGCTACGCGAAAATTTAGTCTCGCTAGAGGGCGCAGTACAAGAATATAAGGACAGCTTCAGCAAACTTATCGACTGGATGGTAGAAAGCCGAATGGAAACGTTAATCGCAAAATCCAGAGTAGGCGGGTTGTCTAACGATGAGCGCAAAGAATTGGCTTTGTTAACTCAAGCAAAAAATTAGTTGAACAAGTGTTGTTAGGCATGCGGTTGCCATAGAAAGATGTGATATCTGGTCAGACTTTCACTGGTCATAAATATGCTTACTTGTTATACTACCGAATTGGCTGCTTTCCAATGAAAGCGACTTCATCAAAGAATACGGCTTTTAACAAAGCAAAAAGTGAAAATTAACTTAGTGTAGGGTGTATGGTACAAAGCAAGCAGTCACAGATTAAGCTTCTTATCGCTAAAGGTAAAGAACAAGGTTACCTTACTTTTTCGGAAGTCAACGATCACCTTCCTCAAGACATCGTAGACTCAGACCAAATTGAAGATATCATCCGCATGATAAACGACATGGGTATTCAGGTAGCAGAATCTGCGCCCGAAGCCGATGAATTGCTCATGCAAGAAACCAATACCGACGAAGATGCAGCAGAGGCTGCCGCACAGGCGCTAGCAACGGTAGAAAGTGAAATTGGCCGAACAACCGATCCTGTACGCATGTACATGCGCGAAATGGGTACGGTTGAGCTTTTGACTCGTGAGGGCGAAATTGAAATAGCCAAGCGAATCGAAGATGGCATTAATCAAGTTCAGTGTTCAGTAGCGGAATATCCTGAAGCAATTACTGAGTTGCTTGATCAATGGGATCTATTTGAAGCAGAAGAGATTCGTTTAAGCGATATCATTTCTGGTTTTGTTGATCCTGATGATGAACAAGACATGGCGCCCACTGCTACGCATGTAGGGTCTGAGCTGTCTGATGAAGATCTCGATGACGAAGATGACGACGAGGATGACGACGACGATGAAGATGACAGCGGTGTCGATCCTGAATTAGCCAGAGAGCGATTCAGTCAGTTACGAGCGCAATATGAAAAAGCACGTAAGGTTATCGAGTCTAAAGGTCGTAACCATAAAAGCGCTCGCGCCGAAATTGCAGAATTGAGCGAAATTTTTAAAGAATTCCGTCTCGTACCAAAACAGTTCGACCGGATGGTACGTGGAATGCGCGACATGATGAACCGAGTACGCATTCAAGAACGCTTGATAATGAAGCACTGCGTGATTCAAGCAAAAATGCCTAAAAAGGATTTTATTAAAGCCTTTGCTGGTAATGAAACGTCGGTTGATTGGTTACACAAAGCCTTAGGCTCAAGCGCAGCTTATGTACCCGCATTGAGTGGATACAAGGAAGAAGTTGAACGCAGCATCAGTAAAATGAATGCGGTTGAGCAAGAGACCGGATTAAACATTGCCGACATCAAAGACATTAATCGTCGTATGTCAATTGGCGAAGCGAAAGCACGCCGCGCGAAAAAAGAAATGGTTGAAGCTAACCTGCGTTTGGTGATTTCGATTGCGAAAAAATATACTAACCGCGGTTTACAATTTTTAGACCTTATCCAAGAAGGGAATATTGGTCTAATGAAAGCGGTTGATAAATTTGAATATCGCCGTGGTTATAAATTTTCAACCTATGCAACTTGGTGGATTAGGCAAGCTATTACTCGTTCGATTGCTGACCAAGCGAGAACAATACGTATTCCTGTGCACATGATAGAAACGATCAATAAATTGAACCGTATCTCTCGTCAGATGTTGCAAGAAATGGGTAGAGAGCCGACACCTGAAGAGTTATCTGAGCGTATGATCATGCCTGAAGATAAAATTCGCAAGGTGTTAAAAATTGCTAAAGAGCCGATTTCAATGGAAACGCCAATCGGAGACGATGAAGATTCGCATCTGGGTGATTTCATAGAAGACAGCACGATTGTTCAGCCACTCGACTCAGCGACGGGTGGAAGTTTGAAAAACGCAACTCAAGAAGTGTTAGCAGGTCTAACGGCACGTGAAGCTAAGGTGCTACGTATGCGTTTTGGTATCGACATGAACACCGACCATACGCTTGAAGAAGTGGGTAAGCAGTTCGACGTTACACGAGAACGTATTCGACAAATAGAGGCTAAGGCCTTACGTAAATTGCGTCATCCGAGTCGCTCTGAACAGCTTAGAAGCTTTTTAGACGAATAGACCAAGACATGAAAACGAGGCTTACGCCTCGTTTTTTATATCGGTAAAATAGGTTCTTTGAGGAGCAGTTGGTTTGGATAAATTATTGTCGGTAGAGGATGTTGTTGAATCGTTAAATCTAGAACCGCATGTCGAAGGTGGATATTTCCGTCAAACATTTAAATCGGTAGGCGACCTCGCTATTGCGACTGAAAATGGAACACGGACATTACTTACTTCTATTTATTATTTGCTGACCAAAGCATCACCTATTGGGCATTTTCACCGCAATACCTCGCACATCATGCATTATTTTCATTTTGGCGACCCAATTAACTATTACCTCATTTATCCTGATGGCGAATTAAAAGAAATCATACTGGGGCCAGACATAATGTCAGGCCAGCTTTTACAATTCGTGGTTCCCGGCGGAGTTTGGAAAGCGTCGAAACTCGATATCCACGGCCAATATGGCTATGGTCTTATTGGTGAAGCGGTTGCTCCGGGGTTTGAATATGAAGATATGCAATTAGGAAAAACCAGCGACTTACTTCAAGCTTTTCCTGACCATCAATCTTGTATCAAAGCATTAAGTAGAGAAAACAACGCTAAGTCTTAGCGACCTCGTTTGTTAGAGGTCGCTAGCTTCGCGCTTTTACGTTTCGCTTTACTTTCGCTTTATTGCTCAGACAGTTTTGCTGAGAGACTACGATCAATCCTATTATCGGTAAGAAACCCAGTGATCTCAGTTGCGTTCTCGCTGTACTGAGCAACAAAGTCAACTAAAGTCATGTCGTTACATTGAACAGTCACTAAGGCTTTTTGTTTGGTGAGTTTGGCTTTACGAATCGTTCTATGCAACTTTTTTGGCGAACTGGTTGCTGCTGCCATACAAATCTGAGTAAATTTAGAATTGTTCGTCGGTTCAAACTCAGGTGCCGCGTGTACTGTACTCAACGAAACGATAGACAAAGAAATAGCAATCAATGAACGAATAGGTGCTTTCATGGTGTGTCCCTTAATAGTCAACATTTAATAACGATGGTGTTCACTTAAGGGAGAGCAAAGGTGATGCCATAAAAATATTTATCTATAAATCAATGACTTGCTGGAGTTAGAAGGTTTTAACCACTTTGCATAAGCGAAATAGCCCTAAAAAAGTGGTTAAACACACTAAATATTAGCAATAAATTTAATTTTGATTCTGTATATCAAGAGAAAGCTGCATATCGTCAAATACCGTATCAAGGTCACTGAACTTTTCCGTGCTCGTATAGATACTCATGACTGAGTCTACCGTAACTAAGTTCCCCCTATCCGTTTGAAACTCGACCATATCTAAGGCATTTTTAACACGCTGGAAAAACAGTCGTGCATTTCTTTCTTCGATGTTGTGCAAGCAAAGTACAAATTGTTCAGGTGCAAACCGCCCTAACACATCGGTATCTCGTGTTACGCTGCTAAATGAAAGTGCAATCTTACGCAGCATTTGCTCACTGTTGGTAGAACCGACTGCGCGGTTTATTGCTTTAAAATTGACTAAATCAAAAAGCGCTATTGCGTTTGTTTTACCTTCATCAGGCGCACGTAGTTTAGCGATACGGCTTATGGTTGTTTTTGAATTCAACAACTGGGTTGTTGGATCTATAGAAAGTTGTGCGAGATATTTTCGGCGCGCGTACAGACCAAATGCGACAAATATCGTTGCAGTTATAGCGATACCGCCATACAGCAGCCTTTGCTTAGCCATTTCTTGCTTCTTAATTTCAGTCTCTAACTGCTCAATTTGGCTAAATAGATTTGAGACGCCTAAAATATGTGCTGAATCTTGAGAGCGATGATACCTTTCTGAAGAAAAAGCGACGTATTCATCGAAAAGCGTCATTACTTTTTCAGTATTGCCCAGTAATAAATGCATCTTCAATACCAAGCCTTTGTATAAAAGGTTAGTTTTCGTTGGGAAGAAAAAACCACCTTCCAAATAATTCTGAAGGCAATCAATATCTTCGTGATACACACAAGGTACCAATTCATACCATGCTAAAATATTATCCACGTAGTTACTATTCAACGCCTGCCCATATTCTTTGAACTTTGGCAGCACTGACTCCATGCTTTGTATATCATTTGTACGGTAGTAGTAGCTAGTAAGTGCATGATAATAATAAAAATTTGTAATTTTCGAATTAATCTCATTATTCATTTCGTCTAGCAAAGCAATTGTATCCAAGGCTTCCTCAAAAGAGCCGCTGGTTAGCTGTGCAGTAACGACACTAATCAAAGTACTTAGCTTGTTACTTCCTTCATACACATCTTTACCTACGAAGTAGGATTTTAAATATTGGTCAGCCGCCATTGCATATTGCTGTAGTTCTTTACCGTATACCAAGCCTATAGTATTGTGCACATGCGCCAATGCCGCCTCATTTCGAGCAGTGGAGGTAGAATAAAGCAAGCGGTACATATCCCTTAAGCGATCGGTTACTTCCCTTTCATTTTCACAATAAGCGGTGACTGCTAATTTTGCACTTAAATAGATGTCACTGTGGCGTGTAGGTGACGATAATTTCCCCGCCCGAGTGTAATAATCACAGCGTTTTTCATCTTCGTTAACATCGTAAATAAACCCAATTTGAAACACCGCTGAGGCATAAAAATACGAGGACTTATCGATATCTGGATCTTTCAGAACCTCCAGTAAAAAGGTTTTTGCATTCTCATATTTTCCGTTACAAATAAGAAATTGTCCTTTTTCGACGCTCAGTTCAAACCGTTGCTTATCACTCAGTGAGGACATGGCTAGTATTTTTTCGAGTTCAAGAAAGTTATCTTGATTTGGACAATCATAGGAGGGGGCTTTATTTGCCAGAATAAATGCATCAACATCGGTTGATTCTGAGCTGAGAACAGGAAAGGCAGCAAAAAGGAAAAAGAAAAAAGAAATGGAGACTAAAAATACGGGCATCGCTACAAGTTCATTTAAAGCTAAAGTGCAACATACAATGTAGCATTTTTTGAATTAAAAAAGCGAATAAGTGACTTTTTTCTGCAATATATATGAAATACCATATATGAAAGTTAATCATTTAAAGACATCGCATGGACCATCACATACATCCAGTCCGTTTTTTTAAATGTCTCTCTGACGAAACAAGACTCAAATCACTATTGCTGTTGTCACAAAAAACATCATTATGCGTATGCGACTTAGTGTCTGTTTTGCGCCTAAGCCAGCCAAAAATTTCGCGTCATTTAGCGGAATTAAGAGTATGCGGTTTGGTTTGCAGTACGCGTAAGGGAAAATGGATGCACTACGCTTTAAACCCCGCACTACCTAAATGGGCTAGCGATATCGTCAAACAAACTTTTGAAAACAATCCCGGCTTTATTGAAAAAGAATTGATTCAACTGAACGCCTGCGAACAAAACCAAAGCGTCTGCTAACCAAGAGAATACCGCATGAAAATACTTTACATTTGCACGCATAATCGTTGCCGAAGCATATTATCAGAAGCGATTACCAACCAACTAGGTAATGGCATCATCACAGCACGTAGTGCAGGGAGCCAGCCGAGTGGCGAAGTGCACCCTCTTTCATTGAAATATCTTGCTGAGCAAAATATTGCTGTGGAAGGTTTAAAAAGCCAATCGTGGGACGAATTTGAGGCGTTTTCACCCGATATCGTTGTTACCGTATGCGATTCAGCAGCGAACGAAGTGTGCCCTGTCTGGTTTGGCAAAGCAGTAAAAGTACACTGGGGTTTGGTTGACCCCAGTAAACTAGAAGGTTCGGAAGAACAAAAGGCCGACGCTTTTCGCAATACTATCAGGCAAATTCAGCAACGGGTTAAACGCCTAATCCCATTAGCGCCCTTAGTGAATGAGCCTTCTAGTTTACGTACTGCATTAGCAGAACTGGGAGCGCAATAATGAAGCCTGTTTTACAAGAACATTTCACGGTTGACCAACAGACTTTCTCGTTTCCTTTAAGCACCCACAAACCGAAAATTTTATTGTTATACGGTTCGCTTAGAGAGATCTCTTATAGTCGTTTAGTCGTGGAGGAAAGTCAGCGTTTACTTGATATGATGGGAGCCGAAACCCGCATATTTAATCCTTCAGGACTGCCTTTACCTGACGATGAGGACGCCGATCACCCTAAAATAAAAGAGCTAAGAGAACTTGTTTTGTGGTCTGAAGGGCAAGTGTGGTGTTCGCCAGAGCGACACGGAGCAATGACAGGTATCATGAAAACACAAATTGATTGGATCCCGCTGTCGCTAGGCGGTGTTCGCCCCACCCAAGGAAAAACGCTAGCAGTAATGCAAGTGTGCGGAGGCTCTCAATCGTTTAACGCAGTGAATCAAATGCGTATCTTAGGTCGTTGGATGCGTATGCTAACCATTCCAAACCAATCTTCTGTTGCAAAAGCGTTTATGGAGTTTGATGAACATCATCGAATGAAAATGTCACCTTACTACAACCGTATTGTTGATGTTTTGGAAGAATTAATGAAGTTTACCTTACTCACTCGTGACCAAAATGACTTTTTGCTAGATCGCTATTCAGAGCGAGTGGAAAATGCCGAACAAGTGAGTGCTCGCGTCAATCAGCGTTCAATTTAGTACAGAAGAAACTGACATGGGTACATTTGAACGATATTTATCGCTTTGGGTAGGTCTAGCGATAACCTGTGGGGTGGGTCTTGGTTTACTAAGCCCTAACACTTTTGCCTATATTGCTTCTCTAGAAATTGCACACGTGAACCTCCCTGTTGCAATACTGATTTGGATTATGATTTATCCAATGATGGTACAAGTTGATTTCAGTTCGCTTAAAGACGTGGGAAAAGCCCCCAAAGGCTTAATGTTAACATTGGTCACAAACTGGCTGATCAAACCTTTTACGATGGCTGCTTTAGGGTGGCTATTTTTTCAGGTTTTCTTTGTTGATTTGGTCGACCCTGTTTCTGCCAAAGAGTACATAGCCGGCATGATTTTGTTAGGTGTTGCACCGTGCACTGCCATGGTATTTGTGTGGAGCCACCTCACCAAAGGCGATGCCAACTATACCTTAGTACAAGTATCCGTTAACGATATCATTATGGTGTTTGCGTTTGCTCCTATTACTGCATTGCTGTTGGGAGTCAATGATATCGGTATTCCTTGGAATACGCTGATTGTTTCAGTGGTGTTGTATGTTTTATTGCCTTTACTTGCAGGTGTACTAACACGAAAAGGCTTAAACAAGCATAGCACTGAAACGGGAATATCTATCCTTCTCAAAAAATTAAAACCTTGGTCTATCATGGGCTTACTTGGTACGGTCGTCTTATTGTTTGGCTTTCAAGCGCGAACGCTTGTTGCTCAACCACAAATTATTGTACTGATTGCCATACCCTTGCTTATCCAGACGTACGGCATTTTTGCAATCGCTTACTGGCTGGCAAAAAAACTAAAACTACAACACCAAGTCGCAGCGCCTGCGTGCATGATTGCCACCTCTAATTTTTTTGAACTAGCGGTGGCTGTCGCGATTTCTATGTTCGGCTTACAGTCGGGTGCAGCATTAGCCACAGTGGTAGGCGTACTCGTAGAGGTGCCGGTGATGCTTTCATTGGTTTGGTTTGCTAACACCACTCGACATTGGTTTAATTAAGCTCACCTTTTGAATACGGGATCTCTTTTTGAAGTACTTCTACTTTTTGGGCGCGTTGTTCGGGTGATCCTGTATTTCGCGCCATCCATGCATAGGCAGTGGGTACAACAAATAGAGTCATAAAGGTGGAAATCAGTACGCCTGCAAAAATTACCATACCGATTACTGCGCGGCTCTCTGCACCTGGGCCTGTCGCCAAAATTAATGGTAATGAACTAAATACGGTCGTAAAGCCTGTCATTACTATAGGGCGCAATCGTAGTGCAGCAGCGCGCTTTAGGGCGTCTTCAAACTCAAGTCCCGAATCTCTTAGCTGATTGGCAAATTCCACAATCAAAATGCCATTCTTGGCGGCTAGGCCAATTAACATAACCAAGCCAATTTGACTGTATATGTTCACACTCATTCCGGCTAAGTAAAGCCCCACAAAAGCACCTAGCAAAGCTAAAGGTACGGTAAGCATTATCACCCACGGGTGAACCCAGCTTTCAAACTGTGCTGCTAATACTAGATAAGTGACTGCCAGAGCCAGTATAAAAATAAAGATGAACGAATCTCCCGATTCCTTATACAGCAGTGATTCGCCTTTATAGTCAATAGACACTGCGTCTGGCAGCTCAGTGCGAACGAGATTTTCTAAATAACTTAGCGCTTCGCCTACGGTGTAACCATCAGCCAAATTGGCCTCAATCGTAATAGAGCGCATGCGATTATATCGATTTAACTGCGCTGAGGTGGCTTGCTCTTTGAACGTAATCAAGTTATCCAGTGGGATCAGCTGCTGTGTTCGAGCCGATCTAACGTAAATATTCTCAATACTATCGGGACTGCGATAGTCATTATCAATGCCTTCAAGGATGACATCATATTCTTCGCCTCGGTCTAAAAAGGTAGACACAGTTCGCTGACCCAACATGGTTTCTAAGGTTCTTCCTATTTCAGAAATCGACACGCCTAGATCTGCGGCTCTGTCTTTATCAATGTTGATCAAAAGTTGTGGGAAGGTTTCTTTATAGTCAGAATCTAGGCGAATCAAACGCTTATTTTCCCTTGCTTTTTCAAGTAAAACATCGCGCCATTCAACTAAGTTTTCGTAGGTATCACCTTGCAATACGAATTGGACAGGACGGCCAAAACCACCGCCAGAAATACCGCTGCGCATAATGGTAAAGGCTCTTACATCAGGAATTTGACTAATATCAGCACTGATTTTATTCATTAATTCAAACGTTGTTTGCGTTCGACTTTCCCACGAAGGACCTCCGATTACTGCGACACCCGCACCACCACCAAAACCCGGTGTACGCACTATCACACGTTCAACTTCGCCACGTTCCTTATAAGGCATGAGTATGGCCTCTAACTGGCGTAAGTTTTCAGAATTACTCTCAAAACTTGCCCCTTCTTGCCCTTGCATAGCAATAAAAAAGGTTCCTCTATCTTCCTTGGGTACAAATTCCTGAGGAATAACGGAATAGACTTGATAAATCGACACCATGGAAAGCAATAATAAAATCACCATCGTAATAGGCTGATGCAAGGTTTTACCTAAAATCGAATAATAACTACTTTCTACACGCTTAAAGGTGTTATCGACGAAGCGTCCAAAAGCATTGGAACGCTCTCTTTTTTTCAATAATTTTGATGCCATCATCGGAGAAAGCGATAAGGCCGTAAAACTTGAAAATGCCACGGCCGCAGCAATGGCAATTGCAAATTCAGTAAATAAACGACCCACGTTGCCTTCTAAAAACAGCAGAGGTAAAAATACAGATATTAAAACCAAGGTCGTTGCGATAACGGCAAACCCCACTTCTCTTGCACCTCGAAAGGCAGCTAAAAGAGGCGGCTCTCCCATTTCTATTCGACGATAAATATTTTCTAGAACAACGATCGCGTCATCGACGACTAAACCTATTCCCAACACCAATGCCAATAAGGTCAATAAATTGATTGAAAAACCCATGGCATACATCACAATAAATGCGCCAATCAGAGAAACGGGTACCGTTACTGCTGGAATTAACGTGGCTCTAACGTTCCCAAGGAAAATATAAATAACGATAATGACCATTAGCATGGCTATACCAAGCGTGTTATACACTTCGTTAATAGAAGCTTCGATAAAGACGGAAGAGTCGTAACTGGGTACGATAAAGATATTGTCGGGCAAGGTTTGTTCGATGATTTCAACTTGTTTTTTTGCTGAGCGTGCGACTTCGAGTGTATTGGCTTTTGATTGCTTAATAATACCTAAGCCAATCATGTTAACGCCATCGCCTCTGAATTCTGTTTTGTGATCAACTGCTGTCAGTTCAACATTTGCTACCTCTCCAAGACGAACTAAATAGCCGTCCGGTCCAGAAGCAATGGCCAATCTAGCGAAATCCTCCGGTGTGAGATAGGACCGCGCAACTCTTACTTCAAAATCGCGCGATTGCGACTCCACCTGACCTGCCGGTAATTCCACATTTTCAGCACGGATCACCGCTTCGACATCGCCCACCGTTATGCCTCGCGCAGCAAGCGCATTGCGATCGAGCCACACTTTCATGGCATAGGTTTTTCCGCCTCCTAAGCGAACACGGGCAACACCTTCGGCAATAGACAATCTATCGACGATAAATCGCTCAGCATAATCAGTAAGCTCCATGACATCCAAATTCGTGCTACGCAAGTTGTACCATACGATCACGTCATCGTCTGACGTTGCTTTTGACACCTCGGGTGGATCAGCCTGTTCGGGCAAATTGTTTAGAACTCGGCTTACTCGCTCCCTTACATCATTAGCCGCTGCATCGATATCGCGCGAGAGTTTAAACTCTATGGTGATGTTAGAGCGGCCATTTCGACTGGTAGAAGTAATATTCTTAATGCCCTCTATACCACTTATTCTATCTTCAATGACTTGCGTTATGCGTGTTTCGACGATGCTAGACGATGCCCCCGTATAATTAGTATTAACTGATACAATGGGCGGGTCGATATCGGGGTACTCTCGTAGTGAGAGTAAACTAATGGCAACAATACCGAAGATGATAATAATTAAGTTAATTACGCTCGCGAAAACGGGGCGTTTTACCGACACATCACTTAACCACATACTTATTCTCCGTTGGCGTTAAGCACGCGGACTGTCGATTTATCTCTCACCCGCAGTGTACCATCTACAATCACTTCCTCCCCTGCTTTCAAGCCTGAAAGAATCTGCACAAAGCCTGGACGACGCGCGCCTATTTCAACACTTTTTTGAGTGACGGTATCGTTATTAACAACATAAACAAACTGCTTATCGCCGTTGGGAACCAGTGCTTTTTCCGGCACGACTAGGGCTTGCAACACTTGTTTTTCAAGTAAAATTTGCAGCAACATGCCAGGCCTTAGTTTTGCTTGAGCATTATCGATAATGCCTCGCACCAATACCGAACGAGTAATGGGATCGACTCGCGAACCTACTGTTGTAATTTTTCCTTCGAAGACCTCATCAGGATACGCCACAGAGCGCGCGCGCATTGTTTGCCCCACTTCCAGGCTGGCCAGATGTGTTTCCGACACACTGAAATCAACTTTTATCTTCGCAATATCATCTAGTGTGGTAATGGGGTTACCCGGCTGAACAAGCGATCCGAGACTAACTTGACGTATGCCAAGCTGCCCAGCAAAAGGTGCATAAATATTGAGGTCGCTGAGTTGTGATTTCAGCACGTCGATTTGAGCATTAAAACTTTGCACACGCGCTTCTTGTTCGTCTAATAACTGTTCTGATGCTGCGCTTTCTTTGCGTAAATTTTTAATACGAGATAGTTGCCTTTTTGCTTCGGCAAGACCCACTTCAAGCTCATTAATACGGGCCAATTCTTCACGATTATCAAGTTCAACAAGCAATTGCCCTTTTTTAGCAATATCGCCATCATCGAATGCCAATTTTGTTACCATTTCGGCCTGCTGTGCAGTGATAGTGACTGATTCATTGGCAATAGCGGTACCCAGCGCTTCAACTGAAATAGGCAGCGCCTGCTGTCGAACCACAGCTGTTCTCACTGGCGTAGCACTAGGAGCTCGCGTCGCAGTTTCAGACTCACTGGGCCAATTAAGGTATAGTAAAAACGCGGCAAGTAGTGCTGCTGCGATGATCAGCGGTGAAAAAATACGACCCTTAGCCATAATGAACCTTGTAAAAAAATTAAAACGACGATTGTTTTATTGAATAGATATAGTGTACTTATTCTTTTACAAAGAAGTTTTGTTTCGTCACCTTATTTGGCTGATTGAGCGCTTTTGACGTATTTGTGTTGCGCTATGACAATGGATTTACCTTATGTAATTTTAAATTTGATGCTATCTTTTTGCTCTCTACATGTATAGAAGGGAAGAGGTAACAGTGCTTTATCGCATAGGAACGCATCTTTTACTCGCAATCATCGTAACCATTGGCTATTCCGCGTTTTACGAAATATCGGAAAATTGGTTTATTTTTAAGGGAGTCAGCACTTGGTTTATGCCTTTGGGCTGGATGCTTGCGTGGTATTTAGTACTTCCCTATCGCTTCTGGCCTACTATCACTATGGGCCCACCTGCTTCTTATATTTTCATATTGCAGACAATTCCTTTAACGGTATACATGAGCTTATACAGTTATTTCATCACTGCTATTTGTTATTTAATACCCCTATATATTTGTCATAGGGTTTTAGGGCTAAGGGCTGGCGAGACATATCTAAACAGCTTAGGAGGAGTAAAATCGCTATTCATTTTGATTATAGTGAATCAAATTGGCAATGTCGCAACACTGTATGAATGGGCGATAAACGACACCAATAAGCCCTTTCATGTTGAAATGATAATGGCGCATTTTATTGGCGGTTTTACGGGTATTTTGATTACTCTTCCTACTCTGCTTGCCCTTAACCACTTTATCAAAAATCCAACACAGATAAATAAACGAAAGATAGCACCTACAATATTCGCCCTATCGGTTTTTTCCACAGCTGCTGTTTGCCTATATCAATGGTTCCCAGATACTCTATATTTGATGCGTACACTCGCGTTCTTATTCATTGTATTGTGTAGTTATCGGTATCTATGGGTTGGCGCATGCTTGAGTACGTCTGCGGTAACGTTGCTACTAATGGCCTCTACCTTTGGTGAAGTAGATTCCTATCCTATCCACGATACGCAGTTTTACCTTTTTATTTATGAGATCGCAGGAACGCTGTTGGGTGCCATATTTTCAGATCAACATAAATTAAATAAAGAATTACGGGAATCGCTATTACAAAGTCAAAAACTGGCCAAAAAAGTAGTTAATATTCAAGAGCAAGAACGCAAAACGTTATCTCAAAATCTGCATGACGATATCGGGCAGCATTTAGTTGTTATTCAAACAGAAATGCAAGTATTGCGTCAATCACAACCCTCTTTGAATAATAATCAAACCGTAAAATTAATTGACGCTTCTGCTCGTCATATTTACCAAGCCACTTACGATATGCTGCATTGGCTTCGCCCGCGAGTGTTAGATGAATTTGGCTTATACAAGGTATTAACGGGTAATTACTTCGCTTCGCGACTGCGGGCTAGTGGTATAGAGTATCAGGCCGATATTGCTTCTTGTGCAGGCACATTTTCACACGAACTTTCGATAGCAATATTTCGCATCGTTCAGGAAGCGGTAGTGAATTGTATTAAACACAGTAAAGCAACCACATTTGCAGTGACGCTCGATAATACATCACATTCTATCGCATTAACTGTTTCAGATAACGGAATTGGACTGCGAGAAGCTTCGCAAACTAGCCAACGAAAAAACCTTGGAGGTTTCGGTGTACAAGGCATAAAAGATCGTGTTGCTGCGCTTAAAGGACGTTTTTATATCAAAAATTCTAGCGGCTTCACGATACAGATAGAATTACCAATGTAAACAGGGCAAACCGCATACCTTCATTGGTGATTAATACAGGCTTAATGATGTTGTCGACACGCCATATACAAAAATAAGGCTAAACAGAAAAGGACGAAAAATGCTAAATATTGCGATAGTGGAAGATCATGCAATGGTGCGACAGAGTTTCGCCAACCTTTTGTCTCAAGAATCAGGGTGGTGCGTGAAGGAGCAATATGGATGCTTCGATAGCGCAATAGAAGGCATCGGCAGCACCGAATGTTCACTTTTTTTGTTGGATATCTCGCTTCCCGAGGGCAATGGATTAGATGTTTTAGCGCATCTTCAAAAACATAGACCGGATATTAAAGTAGCCATGTTGAGCATGTACGAACACTTTTATTATGTGTCTCGTGCGATTGAGGCTGGTGCAATGGCTTACGTATCTAAACGTTCGGCAGCACAAGAACTGATACTTGCTATTCATTGCATTCAGAAAGGCACTAACTATTTAAGCCCTGAAATCGCCAACCATTTTGCATTTACTAAGAATAAGGACGAGGGCAAACTGGGACACTTAACGCCAAGAGAGCGCGAAATATTCGCACTTTTGGCATTGGGGAAAAGCCCAAAAAGAATTGCTCAGCTTACTAATACCATGCCTAAGACAGTATTAACGCATCGCACTAATATTTTTAGAAAAACACGTACAAAGACCCAGTTTGAACTGTTACAACTAGGCCTTAAACAGGGTTTGTTGCAACTGTCCGATTTAATCTAAGCATTTTTCTTAGTGTGCATCGGTGAAAGTCCGATGAAATATTCATTCATAGCGTCGATAGTTTTCATTGAGGTTAATGAGGAAACACAATGAAAAATGTAAATCGATTAAAAATAGTATTATTTGTGGGTGCTGCACTTAGCACTGCGGCTTGCACTCACAGCCACCATCGACACATATCAGCCAACCATGTGCATAACCAGTCACATAAAGTCAGTATTTACAAACCATACAAGCGATATGGCTATCATGGCCCAACATGGAGACATAGAGCCAATTATCATTCGGTTAATGCAGATCATTATGTCTTGCATCACGAACTCGTTGATAACACACTGCAAGATGCCGATGGCTACGTTGCTGACCAATTAAGATACAACGCTGCCTCAGCCGCATGGACACTTCCCGCTCATGCGTTTAGGCCTTTGCATACTCACAAATTACTGGGCGACTACGCAGAACAAATCACCATGAAATTGGTAGAGAATATGCGTTACGTCAAAGTCAATACGCCGGTTGCGGTAGCCTCATTTGTTCATCTAGACGGTTCATTGACACAAACAAATATTTTGGGTAATCAACTTGCTGAAAGTTTTATCACTGAACTACAAGCTTTTGGTATTCAGGTTATCGACTACAAAACAACCAATACGATCCACGTGGGTCGAGCCGGTGACTTTGTTTTTAGCCGAGACCTAAATGAATTAGATCAAAATCCTCATGTTAAATACGTACTGTCTGGTACGATGACGAATAACGATAGAGGGGTTATTTTAAATGTGAGGATGATCGACTTGCGAACTAAAGTTATCGTCGCTTCGAGTAAGGGCTTTGTTCCGCAGTTTGTCGTTGAATCGTTATACCCCAGAGGATTTTCAGACGGTATTACACTAGATGCTACGAGTTAATTGCTGAATCGGGGCGCAATGTCTCGTTCAAACCAACGCTCAAGCATGTTTTTTTCATGCTCAAACGCTTCGGCTCTCGTTCGGCCGAGGCGTGTATCCAGAAATCCTGCATCTTTTAGTTTTTCTACCCCTTCAAAAACAGGTTCGCCTTGTTGATTCACAATGCTATAACTAAAATTTATTCGTGGAACATAGGCACGCTCCACAATGCGGATATCTATGCCGTTACCCACTCGATTGAAAGAGCCAAGTGCTAAACTGCCACCTACGTTTCCATTAGGGAATACTTCACCCGCCAAATCAAGATCGCTTACAGTGAGTTTCATCACGTATCCATCGGGTAACGCTTTTGCAAGTAATTCAAGCTTCTCGTCAAATTGAGCAAACACGCGTTTTTGAAAGCCTCGTCGGCTCTCGTTTGCCGGTCTTATATCACGGTATTTTTTTGGCGATTGCCAGACAATATGAACATTGCCCTCTTCCTCAATAACTGAGTTATCAGTATTGGTCCGTGAGTAAGTGAACGACGACGCTAAAAGAGCAGTGGATGACAATAGTAGAACTAAAATGCGGCTCATAAACATTTTTCCTCAAAGCAGACTCTTTCGGTAACTGTATTTATGAGCGCTCAAAGCGATCAAAAGTTCATTTTTACCATTGATTGAAAGGCACTAAGATCGAGTATAGATAAACATTATCTTATTTGCTAGAAAAGGTCGCTTTCATTTGGTGAGCAAAGGCGACAAACTTTTCTTTAATGGTTTGTTTAATTTTTATATCGGTTCCGCCCATTATGTTAATGCTTTTTATGACGAGGGTGGGTGCGTTTCTACCCGCCATCGATGGCGCTTTGTTGGAGACCCCTCCCATTAGGCTGAACCCTTTACACACCACATTGACATTTTCCGGCACGTAAATGTCGTTTCCTCCCATTAAGGTGAACGAATAAATAGTAACGGTATTTGAGCCAAAACAAGCATCAGTGAAGTCAATCTCTCCACCGCCCATAATGCTAATTGCAAATAAGTTTTTAGGCACTCTCCAATAACCGTTGCGATCTGAGCCACCCATGATATTTATCATAAAATCGGATTCTTTTACTGGGTCATCAGAATAATTAATTGAAAACTGTTTTTCTCTGTGTTGTGAAATACTCTGGTCTGGGGTTTGTTCAAGATCAGCGATTTGATCCATCATTCCCTGCGCCGTTGTCGAAGCAATAACCTTGTCCAAACGTCTTTCAAAAGCATCATTAGAAATGATGCCGTGGCTGTAGTTATGCACAAGCACATCAATGACTTCCTCTTTAACCTGCTCTCTGGGTCTGTCTTCGATATTTACTGGCATTACTATCTCCTTGAAAGATTCATTACTGTTAGCTAAGAAATTAACTGCGTTTAAGTTCACTTTATCTTTACTTTCACTTAAACCAGCATAGCCTATGCCAACTATTTAAACATTATAAATCAATATCTTAACTTTCTTCCTTGTTTGAAAAGTGATTAATTTCACTAACATTTAGTCCAAGGGGTTATTTTTTTAGAATATGGCTCAATGATTCAAAATATCCGCATTGCCAATTAACTCACAAAACTCTTCACGGTTCACACCAAAAATATAGGGATTGATGTCGTTGCCTTTGCAATACCGCAGATAAAACACCCCCAAAGTTTGGCGATCTTTCATTACGTGTGTCGCATACTCTGCCTGTTCGTTGCTTAGCGACGATAAAATGGAAGCGGCGTCTTGCCTAAAATTTTCCATTACTTTGGCTTCCGCACTTTTTGAAATTTTATTAAACCAATTTGTCATGGAGTATTGCTTTTTATTTAACAGATCGTCTGCTAATTGTGAGTTGAAAAAAGCGACTAAACTCGCGATCAACACTAAAAAAATGAAAAAACGTCTCATTGATTGTACTTTTCACCTCGAAAACGCCAAATTACATACTCTTGAATACTTAGGTCAGTTGCATACTTTTGGAAAGCGACTTTATAGCGAAGCAAGCTACGCCAAGCTATTTAAAGTATACGGTCGCTGTTATCACATACACCTCTTTTTGATCTTATACTCGTTTCAGAGC
>CAYSDZ010000043.1:0-21642 GCA_964429915.1 uncultured Alteromonas sp. | reverse complement strand
GAGCGCTACCTTGACATGGTAGAGGTCCCCTGTTCGAGTCAGGGTAGACGCACCAATTACAAATCCAATAAAGTCCAATGCAGACTTATAACTCCGTAATATTCAATGTTTGAAGGCTGCAATAGTCCAATTCGGTCCAATCTTGCTCAACCAAATCCAACAGTTTTGGTAACATATGTAGTAACACAATAAATCGCTCCGAAAACTGGTGTTACTAAAATGGCTAGAAAGGTCCCTCCCTTAACAGACTCAAAAATTGCGAAAGCCAAACCACTTGCCGACAAAGACACAACACTTACTGATGGCGATGGTTTGTTTTTGCGTATCAAGCCGAACGGCTCTAAGAGCTGGATTTTCAATTACTATCACCCAATAACCAAAAAAAGAAAAAACATCAGTTTTGGTAGATACCCAGAGGTAACACTTGCTAAAGCCCGAAAGTTGCGTAGTGATTGTAGGGAACAATTGGCTAGTGACATTGATCCTAAAACCTATCGGGATGAAGCAAAGCATGAGCGAAAAACGGCACATGAGAATACATTTCAAGTAATCGCTGAACAATGGATTAAAAAGAAAGAAACAGAAGTGAAAGCCACAACAGCAAAGAAGTCATGGCAGTTGATGGAAAAACACGTTCTGCCATTTCTTGGCAAGATGCCCGTCGATACACTGAAGCCTAAGCATGCCATCGACGTTATTAAGCCTATATCAGCGCGTGGTAATCACGAAACGGTAAAGCGCTTATGTCGACATATAAACGAAGTAATGCGAGTTGCCTTAGCATCTGGGCTAATCGATACAAATTATTTTGTTGATATCACTAAACTCTTCCCGGCACCCAAGAAAAAGCATATGCCGACGATTACCCCAGACCGTTTGCCTGAATTGATGCAGAGGTTATCAAATGCTCATATTTCAACAAACACGCGTTATTTAATTGAGTGGCAATTACACACAATAACAAGGCCTATCGAGGCTGCTAGTGCAAAATGGTCTGACATTAATCTTCAAGACAAAATTTGGGTTATCCCCGCTGAACAAATGAAGATGGGCCGAGATCATGTGATCCCGCTATCTCAACCAGTTCTAAAACTACTAAGTCGCTTAAAAGAAATGAACGGGCACAGACCTTATGTGTTTCCTGGCCATAGAGAACCGCTAGGTCATCTGAATAGCTCAACAGCAAATGTGGCACTCAAAAGAATGGGGTTTCATGGAGAATTGGTTGCACACGGCTTAAGAGCTCTTGCTAGCACAGCACTAAATGAGCATGGTTTTGATCCAGATTTGATTGAAACAGCGCTGGCTCACATTGATAGGAACGCGACACGCCGCGCTTATAACAGAGCTGAGTACGTAGAACAAAGAAGAGAGATGATGGAGTGGTGGTCTAGCAAGATCGTCGATGCTGCAAATTTGAACGTTAGTCTTACTAAAATTTAACCGATTAAAACGAAAAAAGAGATAAAGTCGACGCTTTGTTAATAAACTCAGTGTTTATGTTGAATATAATCTTTCAAGTCTTAATTGTTACTTTGCCAAAAATAATAGTTAATGGATGGATAAAATAAAAGGAGAAAGGTTTTGAGTAAATCTCAAATTGAATCGTTAAATGATTTTGCACGCGTTAGATTATCAAAACACTTTTTTATGCGCGATTTTCTATTTTCGGAGACTGCTTCAGTACTTGGCATAAACAACGTGCCAATCAATAAAGAATTAGCAATCGAAGCAGGCAAGGGACTATGTGAAAATGTTCTTGAGCCTATTCAGGAGGCATGGGGACGTATACATATACGTTCTGCGTTTCGAAGCGAGGAGGTGAACCAAGCAGGAAACCAAGCGGGTGCCAGTTGCGCTACCAATGACAAAAATTACGGTGGGCACATTTGGGATGTTGAAGGAACGGCTTTTGATGGCAATACATACCCCGGAGCAACAGCTTGTATCGTTATACCGGCTTACCTTGAGTATTACGAGCAAACGGGAGACTGGACATCACTGGCTTGGTGGATTCACCACCACATTCCAGAAGTTCGAAATATGTATTTTTTCCCAAAGCTTTGTGCATTCAATATTTCATGGTTTGGTTACGCAAAGGAACCTAAGACTATTTCAAGTTATATCGAAGATCCTAAAACAGGGCATAAAAAACGAATTCTAAGTAAAAACGAAGTCTCTGATTTTTATAGGGATATGCCAGCTGAACAGCGGTATGAAGCATGTAAACGTTTAATACCAAATAACTTTTTAAGAACTTAAAGTGCGTACACTTTACAACCGTACAGAAACAAACCATACTATTCCATTATACAGGTAAGTAGCAGGGTAAGATGCTGGAACATATTAGTTATGCTCAAAAACAACGATTAGCCTACATAGACTTTTGTTTGTTGTTTAAAGGCTCGATCTACAGGCAAGAAATCATAAACCGTTTCGAGATCGGTCTTTCGGCGAGCTCTCGTGATTTCAGCATTTATAAAGAGCTAGCACCAGCCAATCTCACTTACGATACGGCAGACAAGCGGTATTACCAGACGCCTCAGTTCAAACCTGTCTTCGAGCACGACGCAAGACGCACCTTAACTAAACTCGCCAACGATATCTCTGATGGGTTTGATGCGATTGGTGATATCCATTTTCCAGTAGAAGCACCGTCTAGCCTAAATGTTCCAGATATCTTTATCGTTGCGCGGCTAGTGCAAGCCATTCTCAATAATAAAGCGGTTAGCGCTATTTATACGTCACTTTCTAGTGGTTCGAATGCCAGAGAACTTGTGCCGCACTCTATAGTTGACAATGGCCTACGCTGGCACGTTCGTGCATTTGACCGTAAGAGTCAAAGCTTCCGAGACTTCGTGTTAACGCGCATTAGCAAAGTAACGATGAAAGACACGCCTAATGAAGATGAAAGCGTCCAAGTAGATACCGAATGGCAGCGTCTTATACCTCTTCAGCTTGTGCCGCATCCCAAGAATGTTGAACATCCAACCGCGATACAAATGGATTATGGCATGGAAAACAAGCAACTGTTTATAGAGGTTCGGGCGGCAATGGCAGGCTATCTGTTAAGACGATGGAATGTCGATTGTACCGAACGCGGCACACTAAAAGGAGCGGAATACCAACTTTGGCTTCAAAACCGTTTTACGCTGAACAATGTGCAAAACTTGGCGATTGCACCGGGGTATGAAGCTAAAGATCACGGAATCGGAGGTAGTAATTGATCCTCCATTGCACCAAGAAGCTTTACGCCAAGCAACCTGAAAAAGTGAAAGCCACAGAGCAGCCTGTTTCGGCAATAGGTATTCAGGCGCAGTGGCTAAACTGGCATGCAAATCTCATCATTGTTCAACGTAGACATTGTGTAATCGCAGTACATGACGCAACACGTTTCCCGTTGTTTATTCCATGCCTAACCAAGAAAGACTTCGCAAACCTCAACTGGCATTTTAACGATGTGTTTATTAACGCCTTGTTGAAAAGCGATATGCCTCCTGAGCTCGTTAATGCCGCTGCGACGAACTACCAACCACTTACGTTCGATAAAACCTGTAATCGTTCGGTACAAGGTACGATGAATCAGGTAGCTCAGGAAATAGATTATGGGTTGTATTACAAGGCCACGTCGGTAGCGGATATCAGCCCGTACCGATTCAGCGCAGATTTAAGCCATAGGCCTTGCGGCGTAAAAGGTCAGAAAGATTACATATGGCCAGATAGAGAAATGAGAAGCCTATTATCAAGGTTAACAGCTAGCCCAGAAAAGAATTATCAAGGCTTGATGCTGAATTAAAAAGATGAATAAGAGGTGATGACTAATGTCGTACCTGAGTAAATAAAAATAGACAAGATTAAAAAATTGGAAGACTTAAAATATGACTAGCATACAACAACGTGCCGAACTTCAACGCCAAATATGGGCGATTGCTAACGATGTTCGAGGCTCAGTGGATGGTTGGGATTTTAAACAATATGTACTGGGTACGCTGTTCTATCGTTTTATCAGTGAAAACTTTGTCAACTACATCACAGGCGGAGATGAGAGCGTTAATTATGCAGCCATGTCTGACGATGATGAAAACATCAAGTTTGCTAAAGAAGATGCCATTAAAACCAAAGGCTATTTTCTTTACCCTAGCCAGTTGTTTAGCAATGTAGCGGCTAATGCACACAAAAACGAAAATTTAAATACGGATTTGGCAGCAATTTTTGCTGCAATCGAAAACTCAGCCAATGGCTATGATTCAGAAAAAGACATCAAAGGCTTGTTTGCGGATTTTGATACCACCAGTAATCGTCTGGGTAATACGGTAGAGGCAAAAAACAAACGCCTGGCTGCTGTGTTAAAAGGCGTGGCAGGTTTAACCTTCGGTAATTTTGAAGACAACCAAATTGATTTATTCGGTGATGCTTACGAGTTCCTGATCTCAAACTATGCCGCCAATGCGGGTAAATCCGGTGGCGAATTTTTCACC
Organism: uncultured Alteromonas sp.; assembly: GCA_964429915.1. Lineage (GTDB taxonomy): Bacteria > Pseudomonadota > Gammaproteobacteria > Enterobacterales > Alteromonadaceae > Alteromonas_F. The sequence continues at coordinate 17,164 of CAYSDZ010000043.1, read as the reverse complement.
CCCCAGCACGTTTCAAAATTGATCGCGCAGCTGGCCATGCACGGCCAAACCAGTGTGAATAAAATCTATGACCCTGCGGCGGGTTCGGGCTCGTTGCTGTTACAAGCCAAAAAGCACTTTGATGCGCATATCATTGAAGATGGTTTTTTTGGTCAAGAGCTCAACCACACCACTTACAACTTAGCGCGTATGAACATGTTTTTGCACAACATTAACTACGACAAGTTTAATATTCAGTTGGGTGATACCTTAACCGAACCACACTTTTTAGATGACAAACCGTTTGATGCCATTGTCTCTAACCCGCCTTATTCAGTGAAATGGATTGGTAGCGACGATCCAACCTTAATCAACGATGACCGTTTTGCGCCCGCTGGTGTGCTTGCACCTAAATCAAAAGCCGACTTTGCTTTTGTGCTCCATGCTCTGAGTTACCTATCAAGCAAAGGCCGCGCTGCCATTGTTTGCTTCCCCGGTATTTTTTACCGTGGTGGTGCTGAGAAGAAAATTCGCCAGTATTTAATTGATAACAACTATGTTGAAACGGTGATTTCTTTAGCACCTAACCTGTTTTTTGGCACCACCATTGCCGTGAACATATTGGTGCTGTCTAAACATAAAGCCGATACCACCACCCAGTTTGTCAATGCAAGCGGCGAGGCCTATTTCAAAAAGGAAACCAACAACAACATTCTGACTGAGCAACACATCGAAGACATCATGAAAGTGTTTGCTAGCAAAGTGAATGTAGAGCATTTTGCAAAATCCGTAGAGTTAGATGACATCGTGAAAGCTGACTACAACTTATCGGTGAGTACTTATGTGGAAGCAAAAGACAATCGAGAACTACTAGACATTGCAGCACTAAATGCAGAACTCAAAACCACTGTTGCTAAAATTGATGAGCTTCGCAGTGACATTGACGCCATTGTGGCGGAAATTGAAGGTGAGGAGATTTTGGCATGAGTCATTTGAGCTATTTAGAGAAACTGATGGATGGAGTTGAAGTTGAGACGAAGGCTTTAGGAAATATTGCAACTATCACCATTGGAGAGTTTGTGCGCAAAGATAAGCAAAATTCATCGGCTAAATATCCGGTCTTTAATGGTGGTATTTCAAATACTGGGTATTATGATCAGTTCAATAATACTGGTGACAAAATAATTGTAAGTGCGAGAGGAGCAAATGCAGGGTACGTTAATAAAACTATGAAACCCTATTGGGCAGGGAATAGTTGCTATTCAATAGGAGTAAAAAATACATCGGAGGTAAACTGGAAATTTATTTACTACTTTCTTAAAAACTCAGAAAGCAAGCTTATTGGTGGGCAACAAAAAGGTGGTATCCCTGCAGTCTCAAAAAAACAAATGGAAGAATTTCAAATCCTAATCCCATGCCCAGATAAGCCAGAAAAATCGCTGGCAATACAATCCGAAATTGTACGCATTCTGGACGCATTTACCGCCATGACCGCCGAGCTGACCGCCGAGCTGACCGCCGAGCTAAACATGCGGAAAAAACAATACAACTACTACCGCGAACACTTATTAAGTTTTGATGAAGGTGATGTTGAGTGGAAGACGTTAGGGGATATTTCCGATTTTACATATGGTTATGCCGCAAAAGCTCAGGAGTCTGGCGATGCACGGTTTGTTAGGATTACTGATATAAATACGAATGGAAAATTATCTCCAGCAGATCATATGTATGTAGACATTTCTGAGGAAAACGAAAGATATCTTCTAAAGAAAGATGATTTACTTATGGCTAGAACAGGCGCTACTTTCGGTAAAACAATGATCTTTGAGGAAGAGTACCCTGCAATTTACGCAGGATTCTTGATCAAACTGAGTTTAGATCCAAATATTGTTAATCCTAAATACTATTGGCATTTTGCACAAAGTTACCTGTTTTGGGATCAAGCCAACAAGCTTGTTTCAGGCGGAGGGCAACCACAATTCAATGCCAATGCACTAAAACAAGTAAAATTACCAGTTCCTTATCCATCTGACACAGCTAAGTCCTTAGCAGAACAGGCAAGAATAGTATTAATTCTTGATAAATTTGATGCTATAGCAAGTTCACTAAGCGAAGGTCTTCCCCGCGAAATCGAGTTACGCCAAAAGCAATACGAGTATTATCGTGACCTGTTGTTGAGCTTTCCTAAACAGAACGCAGAAGTGTCGGCCTGATATGAACAAGACACTCAAACAGATCGCGGAGCAACTAAATGCGCCGAGAACAGTGAAAAATAAGAAGACTACCGAGGTCGAAGTCGTCACGCAGGTGCCTAAAGTACAGCTGATTTATGCATTCAACGGAACAGGAAAAACTCGTCTGTCTCGTGAGTTCAAACAGTTGGTTGCATCTAAAGGAAATGGCGAAGGTGACGAAACTATTTCGCCACGGGAGAAAATCCTTTACTACAACGCCTTCACGGAAGATCTCTTTTATTGGGATAACGATTTAGAAGAGGATGCTGCACCTAGGCTTAAAATTCAGCCGAATACCTATACCGGCTGGCTGCTCACTTTGCTGAAAGACCTTGGGCAAGATGTGAATATCGTTAAGTACTTTCAACACTTCGCCAATGACAAGTTAACCCCCCATTTCAGTGAAGACTATACCGAAGTCACCTTTACCTTAGAGCGAGGTGACAATGAAGGCACAGAGCCCCTGAAAATATCCAAGGGTGAAGAAAGCAACTTTATTTGGAGTGTTTTCTACACGTTGTTGGATCAGGTGATTACCATCCTCAACGTTGCAGAACCAGAGAATCGTGAGACCCGGCAATTTGATCAGCTGGAGTATGTGTTTATTGATGACCCGGTGAGTTCATTGGATGAAAATCACCTGATCGAATTAGCCGTAAACTTGGCTGTGCTGATCAGGTCTAGCAAGTCTAATTTGAAGTTCATTATCACCACCCATAGTCCGCTTTTTTATAACGTGCTCTACAACGAGCTAAACAGCAAAGCCTGTTATCTGTTGGAGCGGTTTGAAGATGGCACCTTTGCACTGTTAGATAAACACGGCGATTCCAATAAGAGCTTTTCTTATCACTTGTATTTGAAGCAGACACTGGAGAAAGCCATCGCTGAAAACACCGTGCAGAAGTACCATTTTACGCTGTTGCGCAACCTCTACGAAAAAACGGCGAGCTTTTTGGGCTATCCCAAATGGTCGGAGCTCTTGCCAGGTGATAAGCAGGCGTATTTAAACCGCATTATTCAATTTACTAGTCATTCGACATTATCGAATGAAGCCGTCGCCGAACCTAGTGACCCTGAAAAGAAAACAGTGGGTTTTCTATTGAATCACTTAGTTAGCAATAACGGCTTTTGGCAGCAGGAAGAACAGAATGGTTGATTACACCAAGCCCATCGCAGAGTCTAAAAATTATATTGTTTTAGATAAATACACACGACAAGACCAAATTGCTGAGGGCTACCAGAGCGAAGGTGATTTAGAACGTGAGCTGATTCAGGACCTAAGCAACCAGGGCTATGAGTATTTACCTGCGCTAACCACGCCAGACGCTATGCTGGCGAATGTTCGCAAGCAGCTACAAGCCCTTAATAAGGTCGAGTTTACTGATGTCGAGTGGGCTCGCTTTTGCGAGCAATACTTAAACACCCCAAGCGACAATATTCTAGATAAAACTCGCAAGTTGCACAGTGACTATATCTTCGATTTTGTCTTTGATGATGGCCATATAGAAAACATCTACCTGTTCGACAAGAAGACCATTGCTCGCAACAAAGTGCAGGTCATTAAGCAGTTTGAGCAAACGGGAAGCCATGTCAATCGTTACGATGTGACGATTTTGGTCAATGGTTTGCCTTTGGTGCAAATTGAACTGAAAAAGCGTGGTGTGGCGATCCGTGAGGCGTTTAACCAAATACATCGCTACAGCAAAGAAAGTTTTAATGCAGAGAACTCGTTGTACAAGTTCTTGCAGCTGTTTGTGATCTCTAATGGCACCGACACGCGCTATTTTGCCAATACCACGAAGCGCGACAAGAACAGCTTCGACTTCACGATGAACTGGGCGAAGTCAGACAATACGCTGATCAAGGATTTAAAAGACTTTACCGCCACTTTTTTCCAGAAAGAGACCCTGCTTGAAGTGATATTGCGTTACTCGGTGTTTGACGTCAGCAATACTTTGCTGGTAATGCGCCCCTACCAGATTGCCGCTACAGAGCGCATTTTGTGGAAGATCAAGAGCGCGTTTAACGCTAAGAACTGGAGCAACACCGAGAGCGGCGGGTACATTTGGCACACCACAGGTTCAGGGAAAACACTCACTAGCTTTAAAGCGGCACGTTTGGCCACCGATTTAGACTGTATCGATAAAGTCTTTTTTGTGGTGGACCGAAAAGACCTCGACTATCAGACGATGAAAGAGTATCAGCGGTTCTCGCCTGATAGTGTGAACGGTTCAGACAGTACCGCTGGGCTAAAAAGCAACCTGGATAAAGACGATAACAAGATTGTTGTTACCACAATCCAAAAGCTCAACAACTTAATCAAAAGTGAAAGCGATTTAGCTATCTACAACAAGCAAGTTGTCTTTATTTTTGATGAGTGTCATCGAAGCCAGTTCGGTGAAGCGCAGAAAAACCTGAAGAAGAAATTCAAAAAGTACTACCAGTTTGGCTTTACCGGTACGCCAATTTTCCCTGAAAACGCCTTGGGTGCTGAAACCACGGGCAGTGTGTTTGGCCAGCAGTTGCACACTTATGTGATCACTGATGCCATTCGTGATGAAAAAGTACTCAAGTTCAAAGTGGACTACAACGATGTTCGTCCGCAATTTAAGAGCATTGAGACTGAGCAGGATGATAAGAAGCTTAGTGCGGCGGAGAACAAAAAAGCGTTCTTACATCCAATGCGCATTCGTGAAATCTCGCAGTATATTCTGAACCATTTTAACCAGAAAACGCATCGAGCCTATTCTGGTGCCAAGGGGTTTAACGCCATGTTTGCTGTCAGTAGTGTTGATGCAGCGAAAGCGTGCTATGAAACCTTCAAAACATTGCAGGCCGAGGCCGAAAATGGACCCACAAGTAAACCTTTGCGCATTGCGACTATCTTCTCATTTGCCGCCAATGAAGAGCAGGACGCCATTGGTGATATTTTAGATGAGAGCTTTGAAGTCAGTGCCATGAACAGCAGCGCAAAGGAGTTTTTGAGCGCCGCAATCACTGACTACAACACCATGTTTAAATCTAACTATGGCGTGGACAGTAATGGCTTTCAGAATTATTACCGTGACCTTGCCCAGCGAGTGAAGAATCAAGAAATAGATCTGCTCATCGTGGTTGGTATGTTTTTAACGGGCTTTGATGCACCGACGCTTAACACCTTGTTTGTTGATAAGAATTTGCGCTATCACGGCTTAATGCAGGCGTTTTCTCGTACCAACCGTATTTATGATGCGACCAAGACCTTTGGCAATATTGTCACCTTCCGTGATTTGGAGAAGGCAACGATTGATGCTATCACCTTGTTTGGTGACAAAAATACCAAAAACGTGGTGCTGGAGAAGAGCTACAAAGAATACATGGAAGGCTTTAACGATATTGCTACTGGCCAGGCGCGTCGAGGTTTTGTTAATATCGTAAAAGAGCTGCAAGAACGCTTTCCAAACCCAGAAAATATTGAAAAAGAACAAGATAAAAAAGAATTTGCCAAGCTGTTTGGTGAATATCTAAAAGCAGAAAATATTTTACAAAACTACGATGAGTTTGCTGGATTAAAAGCACTGCAAAGCTTAGATACCAGTGATGAACAAGCTGTTGAAGAGTTCAAGTCAAAGTACTATCTGGACGATGCTGACATCGAGGCAATGCAAACCATCGATATGCCAAGCGAACGTGCTGTCCAAGATTATCGTTCTACTTACAACGATACCCGTGACTGGTTACGACGCGATAAAGAAGGCCAGGACAAAGATAAGTCAACGGTAGACTGGGACGATGTGGTCTTTGAAATTGATTTGCTTAAATCCCAAGAAATTAATCTCGATTATATTCTTGAATTAATTTTTGAGCACAATAAGAAGAACAAGAGCAAAGAAGCCTTGATTGAAGAGGTCCGCCGAATGATACGCGGTAGTCTTGGCAATCGAGCAAAAGAAAGCCTAGTGGTAGATTTTATCAATCAGACAAACCTTGACGAGATCAACGACAAAGCCAGCATTATCGACGCATTCTTTAAGTTCGCTCAAGCGGAACAGAAGCGCGAAGCTGATGCGATTATTGCTTCTGAAAAGTTGAATGTGCAAGCTGCAAAACGTTATATCGCCTCATCACTTAAGCGAGAGTATGCCTCTGAAAATGGCACGGCACTCAATGACGCATTACCAAAGCTAAGCCCATTGAACCCGCAGTACCGCACGCAGAAGCAAACGGTATTTCAGAAAATCGCAGCGTTTGTTGAGAAGTTTAAAGGAGTGGGTGGTTCCGTCTAAATTACGTCGCATTATTTTTAATTCACTAGCGGATGATGTGCAACTCAATGACTAGATATAAAACTTATGGATGATCAAGATTGTTTAAAAGCTGTGAAAAGAATTGGCGAGGCTGATGAGCGAAATAAATATCTCAATCACACCCTTGAAGATACTTACTATTTGCTTTCTCAACTGGAATTAAACGAATCATCACCTGATAAAGTTAAAGTACAGTTTGAGACGGCAAAGAACTTGTCGCTGTATTCTTGGTTTGTTTACCGTTTTCATCAGATAGCTGAAATGACTGCATATACAGCGCTAGAAATGGCTTTAAGGGAAAAATACAGAATTGAGGAACCTAACCTAGACGAAGACGTTTTCTCCTCGATAACAATGAAACGTTTGATGGATCAAGCGAGAAAAAGGAATTGGCTATCGAATGAAAAATTTACAAGCCTTTACGCAAGAGCTAAACGCAATGCTCAGGATGAAAAAATGTGGAGACAGGCAGAAAGTCATAACTTTGATAAGTTTCCAGAAATGCCCATTGATGAACCGACGGAATCTGAAATCATGACGGTACAAAAAAGATTCGACCTTGCAGCCGTTGTACTTCAAAATACACATAAGCTGAGAAATTCTCTAGCGCATGATCTAAATAAAATGGCGCCTGATAGCGTGGGAACCCTATCACTTGTCTCAGAAATCATTAATCAATTATTTGAATAATTGAAAGACGAATGAACTGAGTAAGCTCACATTTATTGTAATTGTTTCGCACATCCAGCCCCTTGGCTCAATATCGTGCATAAATCCAGCAGAACCTTGAAACCTAGGGTTTGACATTAAAGTGCTGTTGACAGCTAAGGAATATTCGAATGGAACAACAGTTAAAGGAGCTCACTGTAGCAATAACTGAAGTATCTAACGGAAATTTCATTAAAGACTATATTCTTCCGCTGTTAGTTGTTTTATTTGCCGGAACGTTTGCACACTTTTCTACTGCTTTCTTGCGATACCGTGATGCCCAAAAAGAAAAGCTTCAACATGCGAATGACTGGATATTAGGTTTGCAAACGGCATTTAATACTCTTATCACCATAAAGCGGAATTATCACGGATTAATAACAAGTGAGCCTTTAAATAGAGCGTGTACGATTCCCCAAGTAATAATGTACAAAAAACCAATTCAAATGAATGTTTCAAAGCTTTCTTTTATCACACTATCGGCTAAAGAGTTCACGGGAGAGTTTGATAATCATCGAAACCTATCTTTTATCAGTTCGCTTCAAGAGAACTACAATGTCATATTGTCAATACTGGAGAAGCGAAATGCATTATTAGAGAGATATGCAGACTCCTTAGATAAGGCACAGAAAAATCAAAACAACGGCTTGTCTCTTGATGATATGGAAAAAATTATGGGTAGCGGCGACTTAGCTGCTCTTGTTGACATGACAGAGGCTCTTATTCAATTCACTGACGACATAATCATTGCCATACATAACTTCCTTTGCGAGTTTCCAGATATATGCAGGTTAACTATAGATATACAAAGGATAAAAAATACCGGTAATATCGTTGAGCATTTTTATGATAATGATGAGCTATTGCAGCATTCACCGCGAATGAACGCTAAGGCAGTTGCCAACATTCTGTCTAAACCCGAAATGGAAGTTAAGTTTAGATACATCATTTTTCGTGAGGACGGTGAATTAGTTCCGTTGAAAAAGAGTAGCTCACAAATAAACGATAAATCTGACATAGCTAGAAACATTGAGCGCTATGAATTTGATAGAAAGGTTGCAAAAGCGCATTGTCTCAAATGGCTCTAGCTTCTCTTAAAGTTAAATCTATTGAAGTCTCGAACAAATCTTAAACCTACATCATCGCTATGCAGTGCCTGGTAAAAGGTCTGTATATCTTTAACAGCGATAGGGAGGCAGATTATGCCAATTGCATTCTTTGCCGAGTTTATCACCGGTGTGAGTCTATTTGAATACCTTTCAAAAGGCGAACGCCAATGATCCCCGTTCCATCTAACCAACCATTGCTTGAGCTTTTTATCACTGGCGTTATCGCCGGATACAACTGGGCTAAGCGAAGATTACGATAATCAAGTCAAAGGGACCTTTAGGTCCCTTATGCCGCAACCGTCATTTTTTTGCACCTACATCACCCATTGGCATTAACACCACTTGAGGAAATGACAATGCCAATTAACCCACATATTACCGACAGCTATTCTGAAACCGATATCCTAGCCTCTGCAGCAAATATTTTGGAAGAGAAGTTTACCCAGTCACCCGCGTTTAGCTCGGCAGCAGAAACTAAATCCTTTTTGCAGTTCAAGCTTACCTCACTGGGCCATGAGACCTTTTGTATCATGCATTTGAACTCACAGCATTACCTGATTGAGTTTGAAGAGCTATTTCGAGGCACAATTAATGCCGCCGCAGTATATCCACGTGAAGTCGTTAAAACGGTTCTCGCGCACAACAGTGCAGCGGTGATCCTGGTACACAACCATCCCTCGGGTATTGCTGAGCCGTCCCAATCTGACAAAGACGTAACCAACAAACTCAAAGAGGCACTTTCGCTGATTGACGTGCCTGTACTCGATCACGTTGTTGTAGGGCGTGAGTGCGTCTCCTTTGCCGAAAGAGGCTTGTTGTAGTCAATATCTGTAATGTTCCCAAATTGCTCAAACGGGAACATTGCGGGCCTTTAAAATTAAGGGGGTAGGGCAGTCACTGCCCGCTAACTTCCCAAAATGTCCATATTTCACAAAAAGAGGAACATACATGTCTGAAGTCTTGGCAATCAAAGAAATAGAGACCATCAAGCTGGTGAGTCTCTTGCTTAAAAAGCGCTATGGCCAGCAGATGGCCGATGTCTGGGACTTAGGCCTCAACCTGGCACTTCGCATCTCAGACTTGCTCTCTATCCAGTTTTCACAAATCAGCGGCAATCGGTTAACGGTAAGGGAGAGTAAAACCGGTAAGCACGCGACCATCTTACTTAACCCCAAAGCGATGGACATCATCAACTGGGTCCGTCACGATAATCCTTACCACTTGTACGTCTTTCAGTCACACCGCAGTCGCTATTCGCTTAATAGAACCCCGCGTCCACTTACCAGGAGAGCCGTCAGCAAAGCCTTCAAGGAAGTTGGCGACGAGTTAGGACTGTCGCTTGGCACACACAGCATGCGCAAGACACGAGGCTTTCATTTGTATAATGCCACCAACGACCTTGCCAGGGTAATGAAGATGCTGCGCCATTCCTCAGAGGCCCACACGCTTCGTTATATCGGCATGACACAGCAAGACGTTGATACAGATTTTAGGGAGCTCGTTTTGTAGATTAAACGCCACCAACGAATAGTGGTTTCGGTATACGGCTGGTCCCATAGCAGCGAATGCCATCACCACGTGGTTTGGTGGCTACTTTTGCAAGGTAACTGATACGTTTATTAAGCTCTGCTACATGGTAGTTTAAGTCCGGTTTGCTTCTATCGAGCATGTAACTGCAGTTGTCTGGAAAGCTAACCAAACCACCTGTATGCCAAAATGCACTATCGTTAGAGTGGGTGTTTAGTGCACTTGACCAGGCGGCATTCACTCTATTGGCAATACTACTTCTGTCGTCTTTAAACTCTCCTAACCTCCAATGTGCATTGCCATTGAGCAATATACAAACATGGTAATGGGGCTTACCGCTATTACCGACTTCTCTAGCCCATACATCAAGTACATCTGTTCGATGTACGTATCCTTCACTATTTCTTTTTTTTGCATGATAGTCTGCTTTGAGCATTGCTTTGAATGATGAAAAGAACCGTGTAATGAGATTAGTATCTAAGTAGTTGTATCCATCGGGTAGCCTTAGGTCTAACCTGAAAGCAAATACCTTTGAATAACACCGTAGTGCATATTCAAGCAGTGCCCAATTGCTATCTAAGTAAGCTGTGTACATTCCTCCTTCGTTAGGTAGTATTGGAAGGGTTAGATATCGTGTTTGATATGTTATATGTTGCATCTCTCTAATACCTGGTTGCTTAATGCATAACATAGGTAATAAGGGGATCTTATATTATTAATAACCTAGGGCTTTGAGGAAGATTTTGGCTTCTGTATGTCAGGCCAGATAAGGCTTTCAGCTACTCGCTGGATTAAAAACTCACTCTTATATTATGACGGAATTTCAATTGGATAGGGAAAATGTAAGTTGAAAATCTTTAAATTGACTGAACTGCTTGCAGTAGGGGAATACGGATATCTTAACGATATTGAAGCCCACATGAACGAGCTTTTAAATTTCCCAAATCCCGATTATAAACTGGTGTTTTGTATTCGCAGTCCGAAACTACCGATTTACAAATTTTCGAGAGAGTCGAGCGAACGTAAGCAGAAGGATAAGTCACTGTATCCTGAAACAGGCGAGATTATTAGTCCTGATTTTTTGCAAATAGATCAATCGAACATTCGAACTGATGGTTCCATCGAGTTGAGCTACTTCATTGGGGCATATGACGTAAAAACACCAACTGATGAAACGAGTGAATCAGAGGTTGAATTACTTGTAGACAGTCCTCGCATTTACTTATTCAATGAGTGCAAAACAACCAACACATTCAACGAGCAAGAAATTGGCCACCTAGCCATTTCGTTCCTTAGCCTGTATGTTGGCGCAGTGCCATCTGACGAGGGTGAGGTAAAACAAGGTGACGACGATAGCGTTACAACAGAAGGTAAAACCAAAGCGGACTCAATTGCCAGCATAAAGGATTTAAGACATGCGCTAGGTATATATGAGGAGTTCCCCAAAGCATTGCGAGTAAAGCTTGAAGCATTTCCTGAAATAAACGATGAGCACTTCCATTACCTTGCTTCACTTAGAGATGTCTATAACAAATATTGGACTAATTACGCATTTAAAGATTATCTCCTATTAAGAACACTTGAGCCTGAAGATATCAAAGCAGACCACTTTTTAAGATGGAACTACAGTGATGTTGATAAAAAAATAAGGAGTCGAATACGATTCTTTGATGGGATTGCTGCTACCGAAATACTCAGACAGTTTGTCAACAGCGCACTAAAAAAAGGCAGTAGGCTTGATGAGGGTACAAAACGGGAAGAGATATTGAAGATGGCAGAAATCGAAGGAATTTCTGCAGATGGAAAAACACCGGGAGAAAAGTGTGCAAAAATCGCAGCAAAATTAATCCAGCCCTCTTTTGAGAAACGAAGTGATGGACGCTTCAAACGATCTCTACATAAGCTGTACCCAGTTAAACTCTGGTTCCTTCATCAGATCGCATTGTTCTTTTGGGGAAATATAGCCTCTAGCGATCACAAATCACATCCACTTAACAAAAATATAAAGGCATTGGTCTTAGCGTTAAATCAGATGCGGTTACAAGATGAAATGAGCGAAGACCAACGATCAATCCTTAACCAGTTTTTACACTTTTGTCCTGAACTAAAGCACTTACCAAAAATCAATTTTACAGATGATGAAGCGAAGTATGCCGCAACAATGATAAAACCTAATTGGGGGTACTCCAAAAACAGAAAAATCTAGACCACCAGCTAATTGCTGTGTCAATAGGGCAGGGTAAGATCGCGAACGTTTTTAACCAACTTACGTAGCATTTGACGATCTTATCTGGCTGTGATCTTATACTCTCTTTTTGGAGAGTCCAGCTTGTATTTAGAAGCCTTCACTCAGCATTTCAGCCCCATTACCGATGCCCGTCAACCCGCTAAAGTCACGTATCCCTTGCATGATGTGTTGTTTATTACCCTGTGCGGTGTGATAGCCGGAGCTGAAGGCTGGGCCAACATTCATTTTTATGCCCAAGGCCATCAGGAATGGTTTAAGAAACATGGCTTGCTGGTTGATGGGATACCGGTTGGTGACACAAGTGCCCGCATCGTCTCGCGCATTGACCCTGAGCAGTTCAGCGAGTGCTTTGTTAGCTGGATGCAGTCAGTGTATGAGCTGGGCCAGGGAGAAGTCATAGCCATCGACAGTTAAACACTGCGCGGCTCCCATACACGCGACGACAGACAAGCCACTATCCATATGGTCAATGCCTTTGCTTGTGCCAATAAAGTGGTGTTGGGTCAGGTAAAAAAGGATGAAAAGTCTAACGAAATCAACGCCATTCCGGAACTCATCAGACTGCTGGATATTGGAGGCTCACTGGTCTCTATTGATGCGATGGGCTGCCAGAAAGAGATTGCCAACGTCATTCTTCAAGGTGAAGGAAATTACCTGTTCACTCTAAAAGGTAATCAGAGTTCACTGCACCAGGCGGTCAAGGACGCCTTTGCCGAGATACGGGAAGCACCGCTGGGGGAATTTAAGATTAAGAAAACCGGGGCCGGGTGGAAGCCCGCGCCTACTGCTCACAACCCGCTGATGAGATTGCCAAAATGTTTCATGACTGGCCTGGGCTGAAAACGCTGGGAATGAGCATGAGCTATCGGCAGGTAAAAAATAAAGCGCCAGAGCTGACGTATCGTTACCATGTCAGTTCTGCTGAGCTAACGGAGCAGCAACTTGCCCATGCAGTGCCAAACCACTGGGCGATTGAGAATAACCTGCACTGGGTGTTGGATGTCAGCCTGCGGGAGGATGATTGTCAGGTTTATCATAACTATGGTGCAGAAAACCTGGCGACACTGCGACAGATTTCACTGAATATGCTCAGAGCCGCACCGACTAAAGGCAGGTTTAACGACAATGTTCAAAAATTAGTCATACGTGCGGTTGCCCTGGTCAATAGGGTGCATTAAAAAATGAAGTGTCCAAATAATTTTATTTTACTGCACCGTCTCGTCTAAGACCCCATTGCTTTCTATTGTACCTCTCGACCTGGCATAGCGTTATGTCGGGCTTGTTATCATTTTTATAATTTGAGGTATTTAAGATGGAAATTATCGGTCAAACTTTTTCTGGATCAGCAGCGTCGAAACCGCGAACCGTTATAGTTGAGGTGCGACGAAAGCGTTTAGCCAAAACTGGGCTTATTCCTCCGCAACGAGCAGGAGCTTGTCTCGTTAAGGGAAAAAGCGAGTTAATGGCATCAACTCATGAAGGCGCCAGAAGAGAAAAAAATAACGATACTTCTTTACAAGAGCTCATAAGAGTAAAAGACACGCCGGGATACATTGGTGTCAGTAGTAGTACGTATCACAACTATCGTAATTGCAATTCAAAGTATTTTGACGAACATTTTCCGAGGTTGGTGGTTTTAAGTCAGCAATGTAAAGGACATCTAAAACGTGAATTAGATGCCTGGTTGGAATGCAAAAAAGTCAACGTAGCGGGCTTGGGAGGCGACAATGGTTAACTATGGAGACGATTTCAAACCACCTGTATTACCTCAACAATTAAATCCTCTTCGCCGTCATTTAACGACAGGGCAAAATTTGCCTTATCGTGATATCCATAATTTGCCATTTAAAACTTTCTACAATGCGACAGTTGAGGTAAGTAAAAACCTAAGTACCAATTATGATGCGACGTTGCTGGTTGCATTAGTGTTTGTTGCTTATTGTTGCCAGGGGATGGCGCGGGTAAAAAAACCTAGAGGCGGTTTATCTCCGATGTCAATAATGGTGTTAATTCTCCTTACTTCTGGGGCTCGAAAGAGCCCCTTGGTTAAAGTGATTTGGACAATGGTCAAGGAGTTACAACAAGATCTTCTCTTAGAGTACCAAGTGAGGGTTAAAAATTATGAGCATGAGTACGAATTATGGGAAGAAGTACTCAAAGCGCTTAAATACAAAGTTAGAGCTGCTATAAAAAAGGGAGGGAGTATTTCTGAAGCCGAGTGTGAGCTAAGAGCTCATCTAAGAAAAGAGCCCAAAAAGCCACTTAAACCGAAATTTCTTTACGAGGATATTACAGGTCCCGGACTGTGGAAATCCATGAGAGAGTGTGTTCGCAGCGCGGCTGTTGTCTCGTCTGAAGCTAGTGCGGCACTGGAGAAATGGCTACAGCAAGACTTATGCAATTTCAACTCAGCAAATGACGGCGAGGTCATCGATATCGCTCGGGCTGGAGATGGTACTTTTGAAATACCAGCAATACTATCGTTTTTGCTTATGCTTCAACCTGAATTGTTCGATAAATTTATGGATAAAAAAGGCGGTGATTTAAGAGTACTTGGCTTGTTTGCAAGGTTTTTAATCTGTAGGCCTGAATCATTAGCTGGTCAGCGTTTCGACGATGGAGCCGAACAATCGTCACACTTTTTGAATGTTTTTAAAAGGCGAGGAAGAGAGTTGTTGCTTCAATCCTACAGAGTTATGTGTGGTGAAGAGGAAGCAATAGAAATTGGGTTTACGTCTGAAGCAAAACGATTGTGGTTTGAAATTCACAACGATATTGAGTCTAAACAGCAACCCGGTGGTGAATTTGAAGGTATGCGTGATCATGCGTCAAAAATGATGGACATAATTTCAAGGGTAGCAGCTTGTTTTCATTTGTTCGAAGGGTATAAAGGTGGGGTCTCTGCGCAAACCTTGTATTTTGCTAAAGAAATATGTTTACACAGTGCAGACTATTACAGCTCACAATTCGTGCGTCCTCCAGAGGAAATCCGAGATGCTATTTATATAAACAACCATCTAAGTCGCTATCGAAATATTAATCAAAGGTTCGTAAAAGCTGCGGATTTGCGATGCGCAATGGGTATAAAAGGGCTCAGAGTAGCCTCTAGATTCTCCTCGGCTCTTTATCAGCTTAAAGCTGAGTGTGTTGTTTCCGAGTGGCATCAGAAAATTCAGGGCAGAAGGACAATCGTGTGGATAGATCTTTACCCTAGAGACGAGTTTTACCCTCCTTGTTTATCCGGGGAATGGTATCCAGTATAAGTCCGTATCCGCTAAACTCGATGCTCTTTTTGCTTTTTAAGCAAAAAGAGCATCTTCTTTTTTTGCTTAGGCAGCCAACTTCTCAAAAATTTGATATTGAAAAATATACCTTAGGATAGAGCTGAAAACTGAACATTTCATTTGAGGCGCTAAACTCAAACTCTTACCAAGGAGAATACCATGTTGAAATTGTTGAAAGAAAAAGCGACAAACTTAAGCCATTCGGGAAAAAGCTTCGCTGGCAAGGCAAAAGAAAAGCTACAGGACAGTGGAATAGCCGATTCAATGTCCAAGAAAGCCAAGGCTATTAATGTAGACGTAATAAAAGAATGGACAAAAGATAAAGATAGCCCCGACAAGCGAGAATTAAGCGAGAAGCTAAAGGATTCTGCAAAGAAAGTCGGTGAAGAACTTTATGTGTTAGTCATGCAGGGTTATTTAGCACTAGTTGATTCTGAAACTGACACTAAACACAAGGCTATTCTTGGGGCTGCACTGGCATACTTTGTGTTGCCAGCTGATATTATACCAGACGTAATTGTCGGTGTAGGTTTTACTGATGACGTCGCTGCACTTGCACTGGCTGCGAGAAATGTAGGTGATGCCATTCAAGAAAAGCACGTTGAAAGCGCGAAAGAAAAATGGAATGAATTTGCAGGTATAGATGAACCTTCACAACAGTTAGAGAATAATAGCGCAAGCTAAATTGTTATGAGAGCTCTGGGCTTAGTCTGCCGTTCGATCACTAATCTGGTATTCTAATTGCCTAGCCACTAAGGATAGCTCTAGCGGCTGAGCTGTAACAACTGACAAAATTGGCGTTAAAAATTTCTTTAACGTCCAGGTTTTGTATTTTTGTGAGCACTGATAACCAGTATTTGACACTTTTTGAATCAGGTAGATATTAGCTCAGTAGACCCTTTCCATCTTTCGTATCAACACTCAATATGATGAAAGCCAGCCCAGCCGACATAATGACCATTCTCCCGTGCCGAGAATAGCGTCGATCCTAACGACCGAATAAAGCGCATCAAGAGGACGCTGTCTCAACTCTTGAAACTAGAGTTTTAGTGCGGCTGTTAATCCACTGACAAAGGCTTTTAAGCCGTAAGTGCTGTAAATATATTCAACAGAACCACAAATGTCGCTATAGTTCATTCTTGTTTCGGAAATAATACTGAAATGACATATATCCCTGAACACTAAAGAGTTTGCCTTAGTTCTTAGTGTTTTAGGTATGTCCATTCATATAAGGGTGTCGAATAAAGCACGGAAAAAACTATATTCCACTTGTTATAATTCGATTTTATCAAACAAGAGGTCTGTGCAATGTTTGGCATAATTTCAATCCTAGTAATCCTATTCGTTTTAGCGGCTGTCACTAAAAAAGTCGCTACAAAATTCAGTCTTCCGTTTTACAAATGTTTTGGAACTGTTGCGTGCTGGATTTTGGGAGGTTTTTTGATTTTATTCTTAAAAAAGAATGAGTCGATTTACTGGGATACTTGGGCGCTAATCTTTGCACTTCCATTTTTAATTTACGTTTGTTACAAAATCATAGGAAACGTTCTCAAATGGTCTAGCAAAACTTTGGCCGAGTAGCAAAGTCCCATCTGAATCATTAGAGCTATCAATCTGGAAAGCCACAGAGATATGCGGATTACTTTTAGTAGCATGGAAAGTAACATTAAATA
This sequence comes from uncultured Alteromonas sp., assembly GCA_964429915.1. GTDB lineage: Bacteria > Pseudomonadota > Gammaproteobacteria > Enterobacterales > Alteromonadaceae > Alteromonas_F. The sequence continues at coordinate 116 of CAYSDZ010000043.1, read as the reverse complement.
TTAAATTAGAAATAATTTTAAATTAGATCAATCACCTATTTCTTTTGTTCGAGTCAGGGTGGACGCACCATCTTATTGAAATAGCAAAACTACTTCCGCTTAATCACTAAACGCCG
>CAYSDZ010000042.1:11694-21744 GCA_964429915.1 uncultured Alteromonas sp. | reverse complement strand
ATATAAATGGGGTAGCTACGCGCCCCTAGCTCTACGGTTAGTCTAGACATGCGCGTAAGCTCCTTTCGAATTTGCGTTAGAGGCCGATTTTGCCAATGATTTGATTGGCAACAGAGCGTGCAGACTGGTCGTCTGTTTGCACAACGTAATCCGCTACTTCCTCATACATTGGGTTGCGCTCTTCAGCCAGGTCGCGCAACACTTTTTCAGGGTCGTCTTTTTGCAATAGAGGACGTCTTTTGTCTCGCTGAGTGCGAGTGACCTGCTTATCAATGGTGGTTTGTAAATAAACAACAATACCACGAGCAGATAAACGGTTTCTTACTGCTTTTGTTACGATAGAACCACCGCCAGTCGCAAGTACAATGCCTTGCATATCGGTTAAATCGTTTATCACGTCTTCTTCGCGCTTGCGAAAGCCATCTTCACCTTCAAGGTCGAATATCCAACCGATATCTGCACCTGTGCGTTTTTCGATTTCGTGGTCTGAATCAAAGAATTCTAAATGCAGTTCGTCTGCTAGGTGTCGACCAATGGTACTTTTGCCTGCACCCATAGGTCCAACGAGAAAGATATTACGTTTTTCAGCCATATTTGCTTTTATCACAACTATTGATGTTTAGGGAGGAATGCAGTGTTTTCGCCCACCCGACTCTGTACTTTTTCCTTCGACATTTTTTATCGCTAGATTATTTACCTATCGTTTCTTTACCTAAAGATAATGTCAAAAAAAGTACCCAAATTAACCTCGCATAAATTTCGAGGGCCGGATTATCTCAGGTAACGTCACTGCTATGCAAGTATTATAAATTTACAATGAGTCTGTCATAATTTTGGGCGTTACAAAAATGAGCAACTCTCTTTTTTCTATTACATTGGCTTTGTTTCTGAATAGGGCGCCTAAAACCGGTAAGTCACCGAATAGCGGCACTTTGTTTACGCTATTTGTGCTGGTTTGTTGAAAAATACCACCTAAGACCACGGTTTCCCCGTTTTCAACTAACACTTGTGTACTTAATTCTTGCGTGTCGATTGCTACTGCGTTTCCAGTAGAGGTAGAGACTGTTTCACCTCGGGTATCTTGTGTCACGATAAGGTCTAATATAATTCTGTTATCAGGGGTGATTTGTGGAGTCACACGCAAGCTTAACACGGCCTTTTTAAATTCAACGGCGGTAGCGCCACTCGAGGCCGCAGCGACAAAAGGAATTTCTGTGCCTTGTTCAATATAGGCTTCTTGCTGATTTGCGACGGTTATGCGTGGGCTAGCAATAATTTCCCCTTTGTTTTCTGCTTCAAGCGCAGACAATTCCAAATCTAATATAGTACCGTCAACCAAACTGGCGACTTGAAAGGCTAAGAAGCCGGCGTTCTCATTCGCAACGGGTAGATTGACATTAAGTCGATTGTCAATGGTTCCCACGTTTCCGGCGTTAGCAGAGTCTGCGCCTTCAATGCTCCCTGAAGTAGAGACATCATTCTGTCTGCTAGTAAATCCCCAACGAACACCCAATTCTTCGTCTACGCTGTCATTGACTGTGACCATTCTTGATTCAATTAATACTTGACGAACTGGGATGTCGAGTAATTCAACCATGGCTCTTGCATCATCTATAGACTCAATCGTGTCGCGAATTAGTAAGGTATTGGTACGTTCGTCAACCGTCACTGAGCCTCTTGGACTCAATATGCCGCCACCTTCGCTGTTCAGTATAATAGCGAGTTCGGTGGCTTTGGCGTAATTTACCGTTATGGTCGAGTTTTTAAGAGGCGCAAGATCAGCGACCTGTTGCTTAGATTGAAGTTCTTGTGTTTCTCGGGCCGTTAATTCTTCCGAGGGGGCGATCAGCAGAATATTGCCTTCTAACCGCTTACCCAAGCCTTTTATTTGCAGGATCATATCAAGTGCTTGATCCCACGGCACGCCCGAAAGACTGATGGTAATATTACCCGATACGGTGTCGGTGGTCACAAGATTAAAACCGTTCACCTGTGCAATAATTTGTAAAACCTGACGTACTGGAACGTCTTGAAAATCAAGAGAAATAGGGGAGCCGGTATAGATTTGTTGTTCGGCTTCCTCTTCTTCTTTAGCTTGCTCTATTTCTGAGATAAACACCGTGATGGTATTTTCAGCCTGAATAAATCGCGCTGCCACGTTTCCGCTGTGGCTAAATACGACACGTGATGAAGACTCGTCTTGAAATGTTTCTATTTTTTCAACTGGAGTACCGAAGTTGAGTACATCTAACTCAACATACTGGCCTTCGCCGAGTTGGGTGGCAGGTAAGGTAATAGTGACTTGCCCTTTCGCTTCAATGAGTTGCGGTTTTACGTTTTTCGAGCTTAATTGGATGAGAGTCTCGGCCCCACCTTTTGTATTCCTATTAAACTCTATTTTATCGAGCGATTTGTTAAATGCATCGTTGACGTTTTTAAGCGGATTAACCAAGGAAGGCGTTTCTTGGGCAAGCGCTTTTGTGGTTAACGTTAATGTAAGTAGACACACTGCTGTAGCGCTTAGAATACTCAATTTCGATGGCTTTATTTGTTTTTTATACATGTATCGCTCAAACATTATTGTTAACTCCGGCTTGAGGCCTTATTGTCAGCACCGTTTCTTGACGTTGCCAACAGCCAGCGCCATCTGGTAGTAATTCTTCAATAGTGACGCTTGTTTCATTTATAGCAATGATCTTTCCAAAAAATAAGCCTAAACGACTGCCTTGCGTTGCTTTGTGAAGCCCGCCGCTTTTGGTTTTGAATAATACCCAACGCACGCCATTGGTCACAAAATTGCCGGTCAGCGACAAGGCGTCGACACCAAACTGCTCCAAGGGCTGTTTGGTGCGATTAAAGTCGGGCTGTAAGCAATTCGTTTGTGTGACAGTTTCAACCGGAAGAGCCGTCTTGCCATTGGGGTTAAAGGGGCTTCGCAATTCGTTAGACTGATAAACAAAAACGGGTTGAGGCGTAAATTCGGGGTAGGGCTCTACTTTGGCTTGCGGGCGTTGCTTTACCTCTTGAGTATAAGCAAGCAAATCATCCATTTTTGGTGTGCAAGCCGTTAATAAAACAAGCACGAGAAAAAAGATAGACCGCTGTATCATTTTCCCCCCTCCTTAGTGGATAACAGTTGGCTGTCGCTTGTTGCTGTACGGTATGTTTTGGCTTGCATTTGAAGTGACAGCTGAGCGCCCGTTTTATTGATTGTGAAATCGTGCACTGTCACGATACGAGGCAAATCGGCCATTTTTGAAACGAACTCTCCAAATTCATGATACGACCCTGATACTTCAATTCTTATCGGCAACTCAGTATAAAACTCTTTGGGGATTTCAGGTTGCCAATTGAGTAATTTAAAGGTTAGCCCTGAGCTTGTGCCTGCATAAGTGATATCGTCCAGTAAACCTGGGGTTTCATTACTTGTAGGTAACGATTTCAGCATCGAGGAAAAATCGTTCTCAATACGCGCCAATTGTTCTTGATACCCACTTAGATTACTCGCAATTCTCGATTTTGCTTCAAATTTACGTTTGAGTTCTTGTTCTTGCAATTCGGCATTTTCTAACACAGGTAACTTTGGCATAACAATTAAGTAGTAACTTAATCCGCTTACAACCACTGCCAGAAAAAGGGCTACAACCGTTTTAACTTCAAACGGCCAAATGGCGACTTGCTCGAAATCCAGTTCGTTTAGCTCTTTGAGTTTCTCAAAATCGAACTTCATTCTGCCGACTCCTTTTCAGGCATATTGTCGGCATTGGCATCTAGCGGTACCTCTAACTTAAATGTACTTACTGCATCGCTTGCACTGGTATCAGCAATAATGGAAGAAAGTTCAGGTGTTAAAAAAACACGACTTCCCTCTAGTTTGCGAATAAACTCAGACAATCGATTATTTGAATCGCTAATACCGTCAATGATGACTTTGTTCTGTGTGCGACGCATTGTTTCGAATGACACACCTTTAGGGACAACCTGAACCAGCTCGTTGAGAAGAATAGGGGCTAGGTTTCTGCTTGATTGTAACTGTTCAATCAGTGCCATGCGTTTTTGAATTTCAGCTTTACTGTCTTTCACTTTTTGGATTTCGCCTATAAGTGCATCTAGCTGATTGATCTCATTGGTTAAATATTGGTTTCTAGCGTTCTGATTGCCGATTTGCTGATCGAACATTTGGCCAATGAGCCAAAAAAACGTTGCACAAATTGCTGCCGTAGCAAAAAGAACCGCGAAATAGTTTTGCTTCTGTTTTTGTCGGAGCGTTTCACGCCAAGGTAATAGGTTTACATGTGCCATGAAGAAAAACTCCGAGTTGCTAAACCCACAGCAATGGCGTACTGAGGAGCCAGTGCATGAATGTTTTCTTTGTCTAAGCCCTCTGTCAATGTCATTTCACTAAAAGGATTGAAATGCTCGACATCCATTTCAAGGTCGTTATTTAAGGCTTCAACTAACTCAGGAATACAAGCACCGCCTCCTGCAACAATCAGTTTCTTAGGGCTTTGCGCGTGAGTTGTGGTTTTATACATTTGAATGGCGCGAGAAATTTGTTGTGTGCAGTTTGCCATAAAAATAGGCAAGGTATCGTTTTTCCACGAATCTGCTAGTGTATTCGAGACCATGCCGCTTTCGACATCGTCTTTTTCCATCATGTGCATCATCGCAATATCCTGTAGTAGCATATTCATTCCAAAACTGTGCTCTTTTGAATAAATGACCTCGCCTTTATCAATAACACAGACTTGTAGCAGCGAGGCGCCAATATTAATTGCGCAGATTCGTTCTTCTTGTTCTCCTGCATTAAAACAGTTTAACGCGTTGCCGAAAGCATAACCTTCAACATCAACAATTTTGGGTTCGAGTGGAATTTCTCTTACTAAGGTTATGCGGCTGTCTACAATGTCTTTATGGGCAGCGCTTAGCAGCACATTGACTTTCCCGATATGAGTCTTGCTCGGGCCGAGTTCTTCAAAATCTAAATACACTTCCTCTAATGGGTAAGGAATTAAACTGTCTGCCTCTATTTCTATTTGTGATTCAAGCTCAAAATCGGATTGATCAGGCGTCATGTAAACAATTTTGCTTATGACAGAGGAGCCTGAAACAGCGATCGCTGCGTCTTTAATTTTCGTTTTGAGAGATTTTTGTAACTTCTTGAGCGCAAGGCTAACGGCTTCGTAATTTTTGATTTCTCTTTCTGCAAAAGCTTCTTTTCCAATCGCCTCTCGCGCAATCGCTTGCAGAACGTAACCGTTTTTCTTTTTTTCAATAACGACCGCTTTTACAAAGCGGGTTCCAATGTCCAGCCCTATAATAACAGGAGTTTTTTTGGAAAATAATCCTTTCATCTACGTGCGCTCGTGTGTGCTTGGTAAAAGCCAAGTCTACATTATTATTGGTTTTTTAACCTTTTATGGTTCTAATAACCAGCCGTATGTATAGAATAGTCTCATTGTTGCAATATTGCAGGGCATTCGTCAATTTTGTGAAGTATTTAAAATTTTTTATTGTTATTAGTGTTTTATTAGCAGTGGTTGCTGTGGGTTCGCTTTACGGGTTGTATCGTTATATGAAACCCGATTTACCTAGCGTTGATGTATTGAAAGAGGTGCGATTACAAACACCCATGCGCATTTACTCTGAAGATGGCAAGCTGATTTCTCAATACGGCGTAAAACGCAGAATCCCAGTCAAGTTAAAAGACGTACCGAAAACGTTGATTGATGCACTTATCGCAACGGAAGACAGTCGTTTTTACCAACATAAAGGAATTGATCCGATTGGTGTTGCGCGTGCTGTGGTTAACCTTGTAATAACCGGCGAAAAAGGGCAAGGCGCGAGCACGCTTACCATGCAGCTAGCTAGAGGGTTCTTTTTAAGCCGAGAAAAAACTTATGTTCGCAAAATCAAAGAAGTATTTATTGCAATACACATTGAACAGGTGCTAACAAAAGATGAAATTCTTGAATTATACCTCAACAAAGTCGAGTTAGGTCATCGCGCCTTTGGAGTGGGTGCAGCTGCCCAAGTTTATTATGGGAAAACACTCAACGATTTATCTTTAGCACAGTTAGCAACGATAGCGGGCTTGCCGCAAGCGCCTTCTGTACTTAATCCAATCAGTCGGCCCGAGCGAGCAATGCAGCGCAGGCGCATTGTGTTATTACGTATGCTCGATGAGAATTTCATTACACAGCAGCAGTTCAACGAAGCCGCAAACGCGCCTATCACTGCCAAAAAGCACGGAGCAGAAATTGAAGTGGATGCGCCTTATCTCGCCGACATTATTTACACCGAAATGGTAGGCATTTATGGCAAAGAAGAAGCAGAAACGGGGGGATATAACGTGTATGCCACCGCAACGGCCAACACTCAACAAGCCGCTCAACAGGCTACGGTAAGAAATTTACATGATTATGACGAACGTCACGGGTACCGTGGCCCTATAAGTTACTTGTGGAACTTGCCTGCGACAGACAACGCATCTAAACAAGATATTGACACTTCAGAAGTGGCACCCAAGCCATCGCTTGGCGACATCGTTGAGTACTTATCACAGATCAACAGCATCAGTCCTTTACACCCCGCTGCGGTAAAGGTTGTAGAAGAACAAACTATTCAGGTTATCGATAAAAGTGGGCAACGCATTCAGATAGGATGGGAAGGCTTAGAGTGGGCCAGAACATACATTACTGACAGCCGACAAGGCAAAGCACCGCAAACAGCCTCTGACGTTGTTTCTGAAGGTGCGATTGTGTGGATACGTCAGCAAGAAGGCCAATGGCGTTTGGCACAGTTACCACAAGTAAGTGGCGCATTTGTCGCGATGAACCCTTATTCAGGTGCCGTACAGGCTGTGGTTGGAGGCTACAGTTACTATCAAAGTCAATTTAACAGAGTGACTCAGGCAAAAAGGCAGATTGGCTCCAACGTTAAACCGTTCGTGTATGCTGCCGCGCTTGATAATGGCTACACCGTAGCAAGTGTGATCAACGATGCCCCTATCAATCAATGGAATGCAAGTAGCGGTGTGGCATGGCGGCCGCAGAACTCACCCAACGAATACGATGGTCCTATTCGGATGCGTCGGGCGTTGGGAAGATCAAAAAACGTTGTGTCGATTCGTTTGCTAAGAGGCGTGGGGCTAGATAATACCGTCGATTATTTAAGTCGCTTTGGCTTTTTACCTGATGAAATTCCTCGTGACGAAACCTTGTCTTTGGGGTCTGGTTCTCACACACCTTTGGAAGTCGTAAGAGCGATGAGTGTTATTGCGAACGGCGGCTATTTGGTGAATCCCTATTTTATTGAGCGAGTAGAAAACGATAGAGGCGATGTTCTATGGGCAGCCCAACCCACGTTTGCTTGTAACCCTTGTGAGCAGCCTGAAGATGACATGACCATTGAAGAGCAGTTAGCCGCAGAATTGGATGGTGTAATGCCTCAAAACAATGAGCCTCCTAGTCTTTCTGCGCCACAGGTGATTTCATCACAAACCGCATTTTTAGTAGCTGACATGATGAGAACTGCGGTAAGAGCGAATGGCAACTGGAACAAAAAAACCTATTGGCTTGGAACCGGTTGGCGTGCACGTAATATTTTAGGGCGCACGGACATTGCGGGAAAAACGGGCACTACCAATGATGCAAAAGATACGTGGTTTAGCGGGTTCTCTAACGACTTAGTAGCAACATCGTGGATGGGCTTTGATGATCCTAGCCGACAGTTAGGCCGAACGACGCGTAATCAAAATATCGTGAACCGCAATCCAGAAAAATTCAATTGGATAGGAAATGGTTTGATAGGTGCAGAAGATGGGGCAAAAGCGGCACAGCCTGCGTGGATACGTTTTATGCAACGCGTATTGGCTGAAAAAGAGGAGCAGAAGCGCTTGCCTCCTGAAGATATTGTTCAAGTAAGAATAGATAGAGGCAGCGGTCTCTTGACCAGACGCACAGACCATACCACACTATTTGAATACTTTACTCGTGGCACTGAGCCAACGCAGTTTGTGCAGGAACAGGATATTATCGATCCTGCTGAGTTTGGCGAGGAAACTCAAAAAGAACCCGAAGACATATTCTGAATTGAAAAAAGAACAGAATAACGAGAACAATAATGACAGACACAGATAGCGATTTTTTATACATTCCTCATGCAGGCCCAGCGCTGCTTGAGACGCCCTTGCTCAACAAAGGCAGTGCATTTACGGCAAGAGAACGGGAATCATTTAATTTAAATGGTCTGTTGCCACCTCGCTATGAAACGATTGATGAGCAAGTAGAGCGCGCTTACATGCAGTATTGCACGTTCGATGATCCACTTAATAAACATATCTATTTACGTGCTATTCAGGACAATAACGAAACGCTGTTTTACAAGCTTATTCAAGCGCACATCAATGAGATGATGCCAATTATCTATACCCCAACAGTGGGTGATGCCTGTGAGCAATTTTCTGATATTTATCGCAGTTCGAGAGGTTTGTTTATTTCCTATGAGAATCGTCATCAAATCGACGATATTATTCGCAATGCCACCAAGCGCAATGTAAAAGTCATTGTCGTTACCGATGGTGAGCGTATTTTAGGCTTAGGTGATCAAGGTATTGGTGGAATGGGTATTCCCATCGGTAAACTTAGTCTGTATACCGCTTGTGGTGGCATAAGCCCTGCTTACACGCTTCCCGTTATGTTGGATGTGGGCACCAACAATAAAAAGTTGTTGAACGATCCCATGTACATGGGCTCTCGTCATCCAAGAGTGAGTGGTCCTGAATATAATGAATTTGTTGATGCTTTTATTCGTTCAGCAACAAAACGTTGGCCGAATTTGTTGATTCAATTTGAAGATTTCGCTCAACCCAATGCCATGCCATTATTGAAACGCTATCGCGATTCAGTTTGTTGTTTTAACGACGATATTCAAGGCACTGCTGCCGTTACTTTGGGTACGATACTGGCGGCTTGTAAAGTAAAAAAACGTAAACTCTCTAGTATGAATATTGTGTTTGTCGGGGCAGGGTCGGCAGGTTGTGGTATCGCAGAAATGCTGATTCAGCAAATGGTACGAGAAGGCTTGGAAGATAGTCAGGCTCGGGCTCAAGTGTTTATGATCGACCGTTTTGGTTTAGTGACAGAAGGCATGGAAGGCTTACGCGATTTTCAAGCTGCACTACAGCAAAAAATGAACAAGCTGCAAAACTGGTCTTACAGCGGCGATTACCCAAGCTTGCTGGATGTAGTACATTGCGCTAAACCTGACGTATTGATTGGTGTATCGGGTCAACCAGGTTTGTTTACTGAAGAAGTTATCAGAAATATAAGCAAACAAGTTGAGTTACCGATTATCTTTCCACTCAGTAACCCTTCAAGACAAATTGAAGCTCGTCCGGAGCAAGTCATCGAATGGACAGGGGGTAATGTAATTATTGCCACGGGTAGTCCGTTCAAACCGATAGAATATAAAAATAAGTACTATTCTATTGCTCAATGTAACAACAGTTATATCTTCCCCGGTATTGGTTTGGGAGTCCTAGCTAGCAAGGCCAAGCTTATCAGCGATGGAATGCTAATGGCAGCGAGTAATGCCTTGGCTGACAGCTCTCCACTGGCTAATTTGGGTGAAGGCGAGTTGTTGCCTAGTTTGGCTAACATTGCACAGTTGAGTAAAGAAATTGCGTTTGCGGTGGCTAAGGTTGCTATCGCAGAAGGGCTTGCGTTGACGATGCCAGACGACGTGTTGTTAGCTAAAATAGAACAAACGTTTTGGCATGCAGAATATCGACCTTATAAGCGAGTCAGTATTTAATGCTCGTATGCTGTGTAATGATTACGTAGCTATTAGCAATATTTACTTTTTCTTTTGCTTGCCAAGCTCACTAAGTATCTGAATCATAAACCTTAAAACCCTTTTTGTTCTGGTGCATTTTTTGCTCAACCCTCATTAACTGCTTACGCAAGTTATTTAACTAAGTCAATTAATGAGGAGTATAGTTAATGTTTAAAAAGAGCCTTTTAGCAGGGTTATTACTTTCTGCAAGTT
>CAYSDZ010000042.1:8702-11594 GCA_964429915.1 uncultured Alteromonas sp. | reverse complement strand
GGCTCTTGGGGTAGAATCGTTGCTGAGTATAACTTTACAGCGTCATCACCTGCTGAAGTCAGCGCACCTGCTTCAGTGTCGCTTGCTGCATTGGTCGTAGGGCTAGTCGGTTATGCACGACGTCGCCGTGCAGACAAAGATAAAGCATAGTTTTTAAGAAAGTGGGGCATCTAATAAGAGATGCCTTTTCAATAGCGCAAAAAATCTTAGGGATTGCGAGTCTATCATTTAGTTTTTTCGTGAGGAGTAAACCCCATGCACAAGGTGATTCGAGCGATGCTACATCTCGCCATTCCATTACTTATTTTGAGATTACTCGCACCTCAGATAGTTTTAAGTTATGTAAATGGCTTGTTGGATAAACAAAATGGAGTGGCAGGTTCAGTTGAAGATGTTGATCTTTTTGTCCTTTACGGCAGCTACACAGTAAAAGGTATCGAACTTTATCATCGTGTTAATGACGAAAAACGGCCGCTGTTAAATGCTGAGTCTTTACAATTTTCGCTTGATTGGACAGCTTTACTTAGAGGTGAAGTGGTCACTGTAATGCAGATTAATCAACCTAGCTTATTCATTAAAGATAAGCTCAATGAAGCAGAATCAGTTGATGACGCTGTGCTGAACCTATATTCGACATAAACGTCGACATGAGTCCTTTACCTTTATCAGAAACTCGTCAAATTATCGATTTGTACGCTCCATTTGACATCGATGCAGGCCAATTCGATATGGCTGCCGAAATTAAAGCGGACCAAGGACAAGTAGATGGATACATTAAGTTTGGGGTTTATGAATTAAGTGTTTTTTCATTTAAAGACGACGTAATAAAAGGGTGGAGTGACAAAGACGATTCACTTCTTCAGCCTTTTGTGGAGGCTTTTTCTGGGTTAATAGCGCAATTTTTGGAAAATGATAAGCAGTCTCTTATCGCTACGCGAGTGCCGCTTGAGGGCGATATTGCAAACCCTGATATCCCTTATTTTGTTGCCTTTTCAGGCTTTTTGAAAAATGCATTTATTGAAGCATACAAGCTCAAAGTTGAAAACATAGTCAGCTTTCCAACTAAAGACCAAGGTAGTGAGTAGCTAGATCTCTCAATAACTAACTATTTCACTATTCGTGCTGTTTTGTCTTAAGCTTAGGGTAGAAACATTGATTTTTTACAAAGCCTGATAAAACTATGCCACTGAATGAAAACACCCCTCGCCCTATTTTATTCGACCACGACGGTGGTATTGATGACTTGCTATCATTACTCTTATTGGTTCGTCTGCCTAACGTTAAGTTGATAGGCGTTTCAATTACCCCAGCCGATTGCTATGCAGACGACGCACTATTAACCACTCAAAAATTGCTTGCATTGACGGGTAATGAGCATGTGCCAGTGAGTGTAGGTAACATTGCTGGACCTAATCCCTTTCCGCCAGAATGGCGTGCTCAGCCGAAAATGTGTAATGCCTTACCCAGTTTGTTAAGAGTTGATGGTTCAGCAGTAAAGGTAAGTGACCTACCTGCCCATGAATTTATGGTAAACATGCTCTTAGAAAGTCCCGACCCCGTTACTGTTTTGATGACCGGACCTGCGTCGAATCTTGCTACGGCAATGGCACAACATCCAAATATCGTTGACAAGATAGAACAAGTGATTTGGATGGGAGGGGCTATAGAAGTCGATGGCAATGTTGCTATGCATGACCATAATAAAAGTGCGGAGTGGAATGCTTACTGGCATCCCAAAGCAACAGAAAGCTTGATATCAAGCGGTGTCAAATTATGCTTAGTGCCTTTAGACGCGACCAATGCCCTCCCTGTCAACATGGATTTTTTAAACACGTTAGCTAAGGTAAATACTCCTGTATCCGATTTGGCCGGACAGTTTTGGGCATCTACCGTTACCGCTATTCCTTCATACGAATTTACTTATTTTTTGTGGGACATTTTATCGACTACTGTATTGGCGCTACCCCCAGAAAAGACGCACATTGCCACAAGTCGTATTTCTGTGAGTACAAAGACACCCAATGCAGGCCAAACGTATCTGGATGAATACAATGGTACGCCAGTGCATTGGCTGAAACAGGTTGATGCAGATTATGTTAGAACCATGGTCATTCATTATCTAAGTGGTGAGTTCAAACAGCGCCCCAAGCCTTTAAGTTAGGATCGCGCGAAGATACTTTTGCCTTTCGGGGATACAAATAAATACATTAGAATTTGTCACACAGTTTCTCTTGCTCGTTTCTTATAGGTAAGTCGGTTACACACAAGCTATTTAACGCTATAGAAGAACGAAAATGAACACGCCAAACATAACCATTAGATTATTAAGTACAGTTTTTGGGAGATAAACGATGCAAGAGATGACTTCCAAATACACCACAAACACTCCAATCTGTGCAAGTATGCTATACGATGAAATGCTCACTGATATCGAACTTGCTCAGTCAGGCGACATCCAAGCATACGAACGTTTAATCGATAAGAGCAAAAACCTAGTGACATCGATTGCTTTGTCCATTGTGAAAGACATTAACGACAGTGAAGAAGTTGCACAACAGGTATTTATATCCCTTTGGAAGAACTTAAAAACGCTGAAACAGGGGAGGAGCTTTTTACCGTGGTTAAGACAAAGTACTCGCTATTGTGCTTATAACTTTATACGAGACAGCAAAAAATCATCAAGGGTAAATACCGAACGTGCTGACATTCTCTTATCCGAAATAGCTGATCCTTCGGAGTCATCAGAATCTCTACTGATAAAAAGCGATACTCATAAGTTACTTAACTGCTTTATTGATTCACTTGCAAGCGAAGACCGTGAAATTGTGTTGCTATTTTATCGCGAAGAACAATCTAGCCAACAAGTTGCAAAGCTTTTAGATATCTCATCAG
>CAYSDZ010000042.1:0-8602 GCA_964429915.1 uncultured Alteromonas sp. | reverse complement strand
TATCGCGAAGAACAATCTAGCCAACAAGTTGCAAAGCTTTTAGATATCTCATCAGATAATGTGCGTAAAAAATTATCTCGTGCTCGGCGAAGCCTTAAATATGATTTACTGGAGCATGCGAGTAACCTCATTTTTACCTCAGCTCCTGCGGTTGGCTTCTCTTCATTAGTGACAGCGCTGATTGCGCCAAGCGCTCCTGCTGTCGCAGTTAGCGCCGTTTTATGGTCGTCGAAGGTAGCAATAAAATATCTTGACGAGCAAGCTCAAAAAGCGAAATTCACAAAGTATAGAAACGAACTCATTGCATGGATATTAGTGTGGTCTGTTTTTATAACCGCGGGCTACGAATTGACGACAGGATGGATTGGTCCTGTTACCACTTACACTGGGTTTGCCATTGGTTTAGCAATATTGATGTACCGCTCGATGCGTTTCTTGCATCTTAATGCAAAACGGTTTAAAAGCATGCCAGCCAGAATGTCATATGAATACGCAATTCGGTGAATCAAACCATTAAGCCAACGTTAATTCAAACACCTTTGAATTACGCTGAAAGTTATACAAGGCTTTCTTTTCTTGGGGAAGAGAGTCGAGGCTTGCAGGCGTAAACCCTTGCTCTAAAAACCAGTGAGCAGTCACGGTGGTTAATACAAATAAGCGTGTGATCCCTGCTTCTAAGGTACGCGCTTTAATTTCATCTAAAATACGTTCGCCACGGCTTTTGCCTCTGTACTCTCTGTGTGTTGCAACGCAGGCGAGTTCGGCGCTACCGTCTTCGGGGTACAAATATAAAGCGGCGCAACCGATGATCATGCCGTCGCGCTCAACCACTACAAACTGCTGTATTTCTCGCTCTAAGCGCTCTCTTGAGCGTTTTACTAAAATACCGTTTTCTTCAAGTGGCTTAATTAGTTTAAGAATGCCACCTACATCATCAATAGTGGCAGTACGTAAACGCTCGTAATGGTCGTGTAGAATAAGAGAGCCAGCACCATCACGTGTGAAGAGTTCCTGCAACAATGCGCCGTCTTGCCGAAAACTGACACAGTGCGCTCGGGTAACACCTGCAGTGACTGTTTTTGATAAGGCATAGCTCACTGTTGATTCAACGACAACTTCGCCAGCTTCTAACAGTGCATTAAAGTTAGGTATTTGTATTGTTCGTAACAAACTACCATCTTGTTTGAGTAAGCCCATTTGCTCTGAAAAGGCAATAAATTTATCGGCTTTAAGAGCTATGGCGGCTTGAGTTGCCACATCTTCATGACTTAAATTGAATACTTCTCCGGTGGGCGAATAGCCGATGGGAGAAAGCAATACGATAGAACCATCATTCAAATGGTCGTGTATGGCTTCGGTGTCGATACGCCTAACTACGCCAGTATTTTCAAAATCAACGCCATGCTGCACCCCCATAGGCTGTGCAACCACATGATTGCCGCCGCAGACCCTTATTTGTGCTCCGTGCATGGGCGAATTAGGTAAACCCATAGTCAGTAAGGCTTCAATTTGAGCCCGAACAGAGCCTGCTGCGTCTTTGACTGCTTCAAGCGTCGCTTTATCGGTGACTCTCACATCGTCGACAAATTGAGACTGCATACCGCGTAACGCAACACGTTCGTCTATTTGAGGCCGAGCACCATGCACAAGGACCAAACGCACACCTAAAGAACTTAACAATGCAATATCGTGAATAATATTGGCAAAATTTTTATGTTCAAAGGCTTCGCCACCAAACATTAAAACAAAGGTTTTACCTCTATGCGCATTAATGTAAGGGGCTGAACTTCTAAACAAGCGCACACTTTGCGATTGTGAAAAATCGGGCATTGCCATTATGCTGTTCCTGTTCTTCCTACGGTTTAGCCGCCTTTATTTCGCGAGCAAGTGCGTCGTCAACCGTTTGCTGCGACGTACCCCCGAGCGCGTTGCGTTTTCCAATGCCGTAATGAATATCTAACACAGGGTACACATCTTCACCTATCACACTGTGCACGGCTTGCATGTCTTCAAGCGCTAAATCTTCTAATGCGCATGATTTTTCAATCGCTAACATGACTAACTGGCCGGTAATGTCGTGCGCCGTTCTAAATGGAATGCCTTTTTCAACAAGGTAGTCTGCTAATTCAGTCGCATTAGAATAGCCTTGCTGAGCAGCGGCTTTACAGCGTTCAGTGTTTAGTTTTACGCTGTCTAATACGTCTGCTGCAATACGCAAACAAATATGCCATTGCGTAACGGCATCCATGACACCTTCTTTGTCTTCCTGCATGTCTTTATTGTAAGCCAAAGGTAAACCCTTCAAGGTAACCAACATGCCTTGTAAATGACCAAACACACGGCCACACTTGCCACGCATCAATTCTAATGCGTCTGGGTTCTTCTTTTGTGGCATTAATGACGAACCAGAGGTTACCGTATCGCCCAGTGTCATAAAGCCAGCTTCACCCGTATTGTAAAAAATAAGGTCTTCGGCCATGCGTGACAGGTGCATCATGCTAGTGCTAGCACAAAACAGTAAATCGAGTACAAAATCTCGGTCCGATACGGCATCTAAGCTATTTAAACAGGGACCATTGAAGCCTAAATCACTGGCTATTTTATGTCGGTCTACTGGATACGTGGTTCCTGCCAATGCACCGCTGCCTAGAGGGCATTGATTCAAACGCTCAATCGCATCGGTAAGACGTGAGAGATCGCGCTTAAACATTTCTACATAGGCTAAACACCAATGCGCCCAAAGGATAGGTTGGGCACGCTGAAGGTGAGTGTATCCCGGCAATATGGCCTGCTGATAGCGCTTGGCTGCATCAAGCAAACTGCTAACAAGGTGCTGTAAATCGGCAGACAGTTCAGTCGCATGACGACGGCACCATAAACGAAAATCGGTTGCTACCTGATCGTTTCGGCTTCGGCCTGTATGCAGTTTTCGTCCTACATCGCCTAACTTCTTAGTCAACAAAGCTTCAACTACAGAATGAATATCTTCTTCATCCACGCGTGATACATCGAGCTCGCCGCTTTGTACTTGCGCTATCATTTCATTCAACGCGTTTTCAAGCTGCGTTTGTTCTTCATCGCTAAGTACGCCAACAGAGCGCAACGCTTGTGACCAAACAATCGAACCCGTCATGTCGTCTATCGCCATCACGTGGTCAAAAGGTAACGAATCGTTTACCTGACGAAATAGGCCACTACTGCCTTGGCTAAACCGTCCGCCCCATAGTGCCATTATTTAGACTCCCCACCTTTAAGCGCAGCAATTCGGCTTGATAGGCTGAATAAACGAATAAAGCCTTCCGCATGTTTTTGGTCGTAAACATCATCAGCGCCAAACGTCGCAAAATCTTCTGAATACAAGCTATTAGGCGAACGGCGTTGAACCACGGTAGCGTTTCCTTTATACAGTTTGATGACAATATCACCCGTAATCCCCTCAGATAAGGCTTCGGCGCCAGCCAAAAGTGCTTTACTGAGTTGCGTAAACCATCTGCCATCGTACATCACATGAGAAAACTCTAAGCCGAGTTGTTCGCGGTACTTAAGCGCAGCTTTGTCGAGCACTAGGGCTTCTAAGGCTTTATATGCTTTCATGATAACTGTGCCGCCAGGCGTTTCGTAACAACCTCGACTTTTCATACCAACTAAACGGTTTTCGACGATGTCGATGCGTCCTACCCCGTGCGCTGCGGCAATAGAATTTAACTCGACTAAAGCTTGATAGGGAGAGAGGGCTTTGCCGTTAACGGCGACCAATTCACCTTTATCAAACGATAAACTCACTTCTTCTGATTTGTCAGGCGCGGCTTCTGGCGAGACGGTCATGGTCCAGATTTGATCAGTCGGTGCTTGCCATGGGTCTTCAAGCTCACCGCCTTCATGAGAAATATGCCACGCGTTAGCGTCTCGGCTATAAATTTTAGTGGCTGACGCCGTGGTGGGAATGTTTCGCTCGGCCAGATAAGCCAGTAAATCTTCACGCGACACCATGCTCCATTCACGCCACGGTGCTATCACTTTTAAATCGGGGGCAAGTGCAGCAAAGGTACCTTCGAATCTCACTTGATCGTTGCCTTTACCGGTGCAGCCGTGACATAAGGCATCAGCACCGACTTTACGGGCAATTTCAACTTGTGCTTTGGCAATAACCGGGCGAGCCATAGAGGTTCCGAGTAAGTACTCACCCTCGTACACCGCACCTGTTTTTATGGTGGGGTAAATGTACTCGCGCACAAATTCTTCTTTCAAGTCGACAATGTGGCACTCGGATGCACCAGAGGCAATGGCCTTTTCATGTAGTCCTTCCAGTTCTTCATCACCTTGGCCTACATCGGCTGCAAATGCGATCACTTCACAGTGATAATTTTCTTTTAACCACGGCACGATAGCAGAGGTGTCGAGTCCGCCTGAATAGGCAAGAACAACTTTTTTAATATCAGACATAAGGCTTCCTTTAAGCGAAAAGAGTGGTTAATACCGCATTTTGACCATGCATACGATTTTCTGCTTGCAGCATAAGCAAAGATTGTTCGCTGTCAATCAGTTCGCTGGTAATTTCCAAATCTCGGTGGGCAGGTTGACAATGCATAACATGACTCGCGCCTGTCAGCGCCAACATTTCGCGATTCACCTGATAAGGCATGAATGTTTCTTTAATGCTTGCTAACGGCGTGTCATCGCCCATGGATAACCAAGTATCTGCATAAATAACATCGGCACCTTTAGCAATATCAACATCGCTACCTACGGTGATCGTAGTGTTCGTTTTTTCTGCTATCGTTTTTGCGTGAGCAAGAATATGCTTATCAACACCATGCCCTTCTGGCGTCACTACTACCTGATGACAGCCAAGTAACGCACCCAAAATAAGCAGTGAATGGGTAACATTATTACCGTCTCCCACATATGCCATGGTGCGGCCTTTTACTTCACCAAAGGTTTCATACATAGATAAATAATCAGCAATAGCTTGACAAGGATGGTATTTATCGCACAAGGCATTAATAACGGGTACATTGGCTACATCGGCAAAGGTTTCGAGCGTTGAATGTGCGAACACACGAGCAATAATGCCGTCTGCCCAGCAGTTCATATTGGCTGCCATGTCTATGGTATCTTCACGTCCATTCAGTTTGTTGGAGGCCGTATCGACATACACAAAATGGCCGCCTAACTTGTTGATACCAATATCGAAACTCAGCCGAGTACGTAATGAGGGTTTTTCAAAATAGCCGATTAGGCTCTTGCCTTTCAATACCTGTGTGTAGTTTTCTGGCTGCTGTTTAATGTTGAGTGCAAGCTTTAATAGGGCTTCTGCTTGATCTACCGTCCAGTTTGAGAAAGTAAGTAGGTCATTGGTCATAATGATGGTCCGTTTGAGGGCGTAATTTGCGTACCCAATTGCCCGTGAATAATAAGGTTGATGTTATCTTGCCAACTTGCAATCGTCACGCTTTTACCTGTGGAATTTGCTGTTTGTAGGGCTGATTCTACTTTAACGGCCATGCCGTCTTTAATGACATTGGTCTTAATGAGTTGTTGGATTTCTGCTTCGCATAAACTGGCGATGCGCTGTTTATGCTCATCGAGCACAGCAGCTACGTCTGAAAGTAAAATTAAAGGGCATTGCATCGCACTGGCTAGGGCCGCTGCCGCATGATCGGCATTAATGTTTAAAAGTTGCCCACTTTTGTTGGCGCCAATAGATGAAATGACAGGCAGCCAGTCGTTTTCAATGAGCTGTAATACTAACTCTGGATTCGCTGAAACGGGGGTACCAACACACCCCAAAGCCTCATCACTGACCTCGCATTGGCTGATATATCCGTCAAGAATGCTTAAACCCACGGCCTTGCATTGCTTAGATTGAGCATAAGCAACCAGTTGTTTATTCACAGTGCCTGCTAATACTCCGGCCACAATCGGCATGTGATCGTTTGGCGTAACTCGCATGCCATTGAGCTTTTCGGAGTGCAGGTTAAGCTTGCCTAACAAAGCTTGAACTTGTGCACCACCGCCGTGCACTAAAATAGCTTGAATATTTTTCAATTGGCTAAGTTGTTCAAAAAACTCAAGCGGCGCATCGGGCGATTCCAACAAAGCCCCACCCACTTTAATAACCACGGGTTGACTCATTGAATTGTCCCCATTAGTCCCGTGTTGTCCGCCCAACCGTGACGAATATTCACGCATTGAATGGCTTGTGTTGCTGCTCCTTTAAGCACATTGTCGATAGCACTCGAAACAATAATGTAGCCACTTTGTTGGTTTATATGCCAATGTAAATCGCAAAACGGTGTATTGACCACATCGTCCAATTTCGGGTTGGCAGCCAATAGGCGAATAATGGGGCTGTTGGCATAGCAGTCTGTAAACGCTTTTTGTACTGAATCAGTAAGTTCGTTATTGGCAAGGCTTTGTTCGGATAATTTTGCTGTAATCGTCGCTAAAATACCGCGCTTGAAGTTTCCAAGATGAGGCGTAAAAATGACATCATGCTCTAGGTGCTGAGAAATTTCCGGTGTATGTCTGTGAGTAAACACCCCGTAAGCTTGCAGACTCACTTCACAAAAGCTGGTATTTAAGGCTGCCTTTCTGCCCGCACCGCTCACACCAGACACTGCATTAATGATAGGTGGGTTGGTCTCGTCTAATAAACCTGCTTTTTTCAGTGGTAATAAACCGCTTAATGACGCGGTGGGATAACAGCCTGGCACTGCCACTAGCTCAGCTTGGCGAATTTGCTCCGCATTGTGTTCAGCTAAGCCGTACACCGCCTTGTCTAACCATTGTTCGTATTGATGAGCAAAACCGTAAAACTGTGCGTAATCGTCACTTGAACCCAGTCGAAATGCACCCGACAAATCGAAAACAACCGCGCCATGACCTAACAACAGCGGTGCCCAGTCATGACTGGCTTCGTGGGGTGTAGCCAGTAAAATAACGTCATTGTTTTTGGCGATGTCTGCTAGCATTGAGGTATTCGTAGCGACAAGGGCATCAGAACATAAATGAGAGAGTGAGGGATGTAGAGAAGCCACAGATTTTCCGGCATCTTGGCTGTGCTCGGAAACATACACACCGTTCAGCGTTAAGTGCGGGTGCTGTACTACTTTTTCGACTAATGCTGCGCCTGTGTATCCGCTAGCACCAAATATTGCTGTTTTTGTCATGACGAATAAGCTGAGTTTTTGGGTAAATAAAAATAGGTTGGCAATTGTAATGATTTGGAATAAATATTCAAACTATTTGTATAAATATATCAATTTTTAATTGAAAAACAGAAAAGTTAGGCTGATTTTATCTAGAAGGCATCACAAATCGAAAGCGGTGCCAGTTTGACCGCATAGTCGCGGCATATTCGGTTGGTGAGATCATCTTGATTGGTTTCCCACGTTAAGATAACGCAGTGCAATGGCATTACCCAAAGCAGGCTGCCATTCTACTAGCGCGTTCAAGTAACAGTTTTGCTTCGGACGTATCTAACTGCTCTGATGACAGTGCGCCAGTAAACATGCCGTTGCGTCAAACCAAAAGCGCTTAGATATGACATTAGGAGGCACATCTGTCCTTCTGGCGATAAAAAAGCAGGTCCGGTGATACCAGACGTTATATTAGGTGAAGTTAGTCTCGGTAGTGCAATCAATTACGTAGTTAAACAGAAATAAATTTTATATCCGTTTAAACCTTATAACCTTTTTCGTCGACGAAACATTGTGTCGATAGAATTTTAGGGATTTACACTTGTTTAAAAAGAATGTGTTTTTGGGTTTATTACTTTGCAGTTGTTTGCTGTTGAACAAGGCTGTTGCTTTTGAAATAGAACAGGCAAAGTTTGAAAGTGAAGGCGTTATGTTATCGGGCACATTTGTTTACGACAAAAGAGGCGTTGGCCAATCTAAGGGTGACTATGAAGGTAACCATAGCGTCAGCGAAATGAATTTACGGCTTCTTGCGGCAGATGCGCGAGCGGCATTTTTAACACTAGCTAATCACGACAAACTTAAAGACGTAGCTCTTGGCATAACGGGAATCAGTCAGGCCGGATGGATAGTGCTCATAGCAGCGCAAGGGCTAGACAAACTGGATTTCATTGCATTGTGGAGTGCACCTGTATGCAAAGTTAGTGAAGAAGATATTTTTAGTAAGTTTACAAACGACAACGATAGCAAAGGGATCCCAAGTTACCGAAGCGCTTTGGAGGCGCGAAGAACGCCATATGTTTGGCCCGATTTTCTCGGTGAAGATATGAACCCATCTGACGCCTTAAGCACATTGTCTGTGCCCGGTTTGTGGGTTTTCGGTGGAAACGACGGCAGTATTCCTGTTGATCTCTCTATCGAACGATTAACAGCGTTGAAATAGAACAATCAGCAGTTTGAATACGTGTTGTTCTCTAACGCAGGCCATAACAATTTGCGAGAAACGTTTGCTACTGTCACGGCTTGGATAATCGAGCGAGCAGTTCAATAGCAGGAGAGGCTATTGGCAGAGCATGCGAATTTGAATACCTTTAATTCACTTACACACAAAAGGCCACAGAGCCAAGTGTTCAATCAGCTCTATGGCAAAACCCTAATTAAATCATTTGCTAGGCGCTTGC
>CAYSDZ010000041.1:0-22823 GCA_964429915.1 uncultured Alteromonas sp. | reverse complement strand
TAACAATTTAATATATTTAAACGTGGTGTAATAAAGTACGCCAATCATATTCGAAACACTACCTCAAATTCGTAAAAACCACTAGCAAAAACCGTAACTTTCACAATAAATACTCAGTTTTCAAAGTATGGTGTAATTAATTACACCAAAATGACAAGTTAATAGTAACGACTCAAATTCTTCGCATTTCATGGTTCAATTCTGACGTTTCCATGACCAAAGTATGTTAAGTAACCGCCCCTTGTTTTTAACGAGAAATGCTCTTTCACTTCAATAAAAAATCCAATATTCGAAAAATAAATCAAAGTCTTTCATTTTTACAAAGGTTTTTCTTGCAACAAATTGTCGTCTTGCTCACCATATCTAAATAGTTTCTTAATCAGTAATATCAATAAATGAGCAATGAATTGGCACAGACGCCGAAAAAAAGTACCAATAGTTTGCTAAAGTCTGGGTTGATAGTTAGTGCTATGACCTTCATTTCTCGTATTCTCGGGTTAGTAAGAGATGTTGTAGTGGCCCGTTTGATGGGGGATGGTGCCGCCGCGGATGTGTTCTTTTTCGTCAATAAAATCCCGAATTTTTTGCGCCGACTGTTTGCTGAAGGTGCGTTTGCCCAAGCGTTTATTCCCGTTCTTACTGAACAGCAGTCAAAAAACGACGACGCAGCGTTTAAGTTATTTATCGCCAAGATATCGGGTACCTTAGGTGGCATTGTATTTGTTACGACTGTGTTGGGTGTGCTTGCCTCTCCGGTTATTGCCGCCTTGTTTGGAACAGGATGGTTTATTGATTATTTAAATGGCAACCCTGATGGCGCAAAGTTTCAGTTAGCGGCACTTATGCTAAAAATTACCTTTCCTTACTTATTTTTTGTTGCCTTAACGGCGTTGTCGGGCGCAATATTGAATGCGCTTAATCAGTTTGCTGTAGCCTCTTTCACCCCAGTATTATTGAATATTTCTATTATTTCCTGTGCCATCATGCTGTCTCCTCGTCTCGAAGAGCCTGCTTTTGGTCTAGCATGGGGAGTGTTTATTGGCGGAATTTGTCAGTTGTTGTTTCAAATCCCCTTTCTTTACAAACAAGGGCTATTAATAAAACCAAGTTGGGGATGGTCTCATCCCCAAGTTCAAAAAGTACGAAAACTAATGATACCGGCTTTGTTTGGTGTGTCAGTCGCTCAGATTAATTTGCTTTTAGATACCTTTATTGCCAGTTTTTTGGTAACGGGGTCCATTAGTTGGCTCTACTATTCAGATCGGCTACTAGAGTTTCCTCTTGGCTTATTTGGCATTGCTATCGCCACCGTTATTCTACCTACGCTGTCAAAAAACCACATCAAAAACAATGCAAATGCATTCAAAACAAACATGGATTGGGCTGTGCGTATGGTGTGTTTTATCGGACTACCTGCCGCAGCCGGGTTGGCAGTGTTATCAGAGCCGATACTCAAAGTAATTTTTGAAAGAGGAGCATTTACAGCTCAAACGGCCACCATGGCGTCATTCAGCTTAACCGCTTACGGCTTAGGTCTAGTTAGCTTTATGCTAGTGAAGGTATTAGCACCAGGCTATTTTAGCCGGCAAGATACCCAATCTCCAGTAAAATACGGCATCATTTGCATGGTTGCCAATATGGTATTTAATCTTATCTTAGTAGTGCCTTTTGAATATATTGGGCTTGCATTAGCAACTAGCCTCTCGGGAACACTAAATGCAGTATTGCTTTATTATGGTTTACGCAGAGACAAGGTGTTTGCGTTAAGTAACAATGCAAAAAAGTTTATTCTTAAAAGTCTATGCGCAACCTTGGTCATGGTCCTCAGCTTGAAAGGCTACACCACGATGGTTTCTTTTGCGGATACCGTTTTTGCGAACAGAGCTCTTTTGTTAGCCTTTGCTATAATATTCGGCGCGTTATCCTACCTTTTGGTCTGTTTCATACTAGGAATTCGCCTAAAGCACTTAAAACCTGCGTCTTAGCCATTGGTATCTTTATCCGTGTTGTTTATAATCCTACCGTTTAAATGACCCAAAAGAATCAAATAGCGTGGAATTGGTCCGTGGTTTACACAATTTGTCAAACTCGCACAAAGGATGCGTGTTAACGATCGGTAAGTTCGATGGCGTACACCTAGGGCATCAGGCCGTGCTTTACCAACTCAGAGAAAAAGCGCAACAACTGAACGTGCCATGTGTTGTGATGGTGTTTGAACCGCAGCCCGAAGAAGTGTTTATGCCCGACAGTGCTCCCGCTCGTTTGTCAACTCTCAGAGATAAAGCGAGTTTATTGGCAAAATTGGGTATCCAAAGGCTCATTTGTATTCGTTTTAACGAGGCGTTTGCTGCACAAACCCCAGAAACATTTATTCACGATCTTCTGGTCAAAAAATTGGGAGTGCAGTTCTTGGTAGTGGGGGACGACTTCAAATTTGGCTGCAAACGGGCGGGCGACTTTAGCATGTTGCAACGCGCAGGTCGAAATGAGGGTTTCGATGTGGTGAGCACAGCAAGCTTTCGCTTGAAAGAGTCTCGCATAAGTTCAACGGCAATCAGGCAAGCTCTTTCCAGTAACGATTTCGAATTAGCGAAAAACATGTTAGGACGAGACTTTGCGTTTTCTGGAAAAGTCATACACGGCAATAAAAAAGGCCGAACGATTGGCTTCCCGACAGCAAATCTACTGGTGAATCGTGTTCGAACACCAATAAGGGGCGTGTTTGCTGTAAAGGTAACCATACAGTCGACCTGTTTTTATGGGGTGGCAAATATAGGGTGCCGACCAACGATTAACGGCGAGCGTTTGCAACTCGAAGTACATGTATTCGACTTTAAACAGCATATTTACGGGCAGCGTATCGACGTTGCCCCTGTATTTAAAATTCGTGAGGAAAGAAAGTTTGCGTCTTTTGACGATTTAAAAGCACAGATTTTTCTCGATGCACAGACCGCCAAACAAAAGCTCAATGCTATGTTTGCAGATGTAATTACGGAATCTTAATATTCATGACTGACTACAAACCCACTTTAAATTTGCCTGAAACGGCATTCCCGATGCGGGGCAATCTTTCGCAACGTGAACCCAACATGCTTAAACAATGGTATGCCGATGGTTTGTACGAAAAGATCCGCGAGGCAAAAAAAGGCAAACCCCAATTTAATTTGCACGACGGCCCTCCTTACGCGAACGGGAATATACATATTGGGCACGCGCTCAATAAAATTCTTAAAGATATTATTGTTAAGTCAAAAACGTTAGACGGCTTCGACGCCCCTTATGTGCCGGGGTGGGATTGTCACGGCTTGCCAATTGAGTTGGTTGTTGAGAAAAAAGTAGGCAAGCCCGGACGCAAAGTGTCGGAAGCAGAGTTCAGACAGCGTTGTCGAGATTACGCCCAAACACAAGTTGAAGGTCAAAAAGCAGATTTCAAACGACTCGGCATACTGGGCGATTGGGAGAATCCTTACCGCACCATGGATTTTTCGTCAGAGGCCAACATCATTCGCGCGCTGGGCAAGGTGGTGGAATCTGGGCATTTACGTAAAGGTTTTAAACCGGTTCATTGGTGTACGGATTGTGGCTCGGCATTAGCAGAAGCAGAAGTCGAATATAAAGATAAAATATCGCCGGCAATTGATGTCAATTTTCCATTTGTAGACATCGAACGCGTTGCCGACATTTTTTCTGTAGAACAAAGTGTGTTCGAAAACGCATCGCAAGGCGTTGTAATTTGGACTACCACACCGTGGACGTTACCCGCTAATAGAGCTGTGACCTTACACCCAGAGTTGCCGTATGCGTTAGTACAAATTAATGCTACAGGCGCACTCTTAGTACTTGCCGAAGATTTAATTGAATCGTGCATGCAGCGCTACGGCATAGATGATTTCAGGGTTTTGGCTTGTATTGAGGGTGCCAAGTTAGAGCGAGTGAGTGTTAAACACCCGTTTTTAGACCTTCACGTACCACTCATTCTTGGTGAACACGTCACTACCGAATCGGGAACAGGCTGTGTACACACCGCACCCGCTCATGGTGTAGACGATTTCAATGTCGGTAAATTGTACAATCTTGAAGTCTACAACCCAGTCGGTGCCAACGGTGTGTATATAGAAGGCACGCCTCACGTAGCGGGTATGCATGTTTTTAAAGCGAACGATACCGTCATTGAACTGGTAAAACAACAGGGTAACTTAATGCTTAATGTGCCATATGAGCACAGTTATCCTCACTGCTGGCGACACAAAACGCCTATTATATTTCGCGCGACGCCTCAATGGTTTATTAGTATGGATGAACAAGGCTTGCGTCAAGCTTCTCTTGAGCAAATTAAGCAAACCCAATGGGTGCCCGCTTGGGGAGAAGAGCGCATAAACAAAATGGTGGAAGGGCGTCCTGATTGGTGTATTTCACGACAGCGTACATGGGGTGTACCCATGCCTTTATTTGTCAATAAACAAACTGGAGCCCTTCACCCTAATACCACTGATATTATCGAGTCAGTTGCAAGAGAAGTGGAAAAAGCGGGCATTCAGGCATGGTGGGATCTAAGTGATGAAACCTTGTTGGGTGACGATGCAAATAACTACGACAGAGTAACGGATACATTAGACGTATGGTTCGACAGCGGTGTAACCCATTACTTTGTTACTGATTGTCGCGAAGCGCTAAGTAGTCCAGCAGACCTATACCTAGAAGGATCTGATCAGCACCGTGGTTGGTTTATGTCGTCATTGATGTCATCAACGGCCATGCATGGCAAGGCACCGTACAAAGCCGTATTGACTCATGGTTTTACGGTGGATGCCAACGGCAAAAAAATGTCGAAGTCCCTAGGGAATGTCATTGCACCGCAAGAAGTGACCAATAAACTAGGCGCAGACATTCTACGCTTCTGGGTGGCATCTACCGATTATCGCGGCGAAATGACGGTATCAAACGACATTTTAAAGCGCGCCGCTGATGGCTACCGTCGAGTACGTAATACTGCCCGTTTTTTACTCTCCAATCTAAACGGATTCGAGCCACAAAAAGACAGTGTTTCGTTTGATACCTTAGTGGAACTGGATAAATGGGTAATTGCACGCACCCAGCACATGCAAAAAATTATAACAAAAGCCTATTCTGATTATGACATGTTAGGCGTATCGCAAAGTTTAATGCAATTCTGCTCAATTGATTTAGGCAGTTTTTATTTAGACATCATTAAAGACAGGCAATATACAGCCAAAGCGGACGGACACGCGCGACGATCATGTCAAACGGCCTTATACCACATTGCTGAATGTTTAGTGCGTTGGATGGCACCTGTGACAAGTTTTACCGCCCAAGAAATATGGGAAGCGATGCCTGGCGAGCGAGATAAGTACGTATTTACCGATACTTGGTACACCGGTCTAGACAATATTAATTTACAGCGTACGCTCGACGACAATCTATGGGACTCGGTGATGCAGGTAAAAACAGCCGTTAATACTGCATTGGAAAAAGCAAGAAACGAAAAACGTATCGGCAGCTCTTTAGAGGCAGCGGTAAGCTTGTATGTGAACGAAGAAAGGTACGCTGCGTTATCTCAGTTAGAAGGCGAATTACGTTTTGTACTTATTACTTCTGGTGCAAGACTCGCTCGTTTAGCCGAAGCTCCAGCCAATGCTCAGCGAACTGAGGTAGAAGGTTTGTCTTTAGTTGTTGAAACATCGACCGATATTAAATGTGTAAGATGCTGGCATCATCGAGAAGATGTGGGTACATCAGATGCACATCCTGAGTTGTGCGGCCGCTGTATTGTGAACGTAGACGGGGAAGGGGAGCGACGTAAGTATGCTTAAAGTGCTTAGTCGGCTCTTCACACAAACGGGCTTACGTTTTATTTGGATAACAGTCGTTGCGATTGTGCTAGATCAATGGACGAAGGGCTTAGTGTTAGACCACATGTCGCTATATCAGTCGGTTCAGGTTTTACCCTTTTTTAATTTCACCTACGTGCATAATTATGGCGCAGCATTTAGCTTTTTAGATGATGCGGGCGGATGGCAACGCTGGTTCTTTACGGCGATTGCTCTGGTAGTAAGCGCAGTGATTCTATGGTGGTTAGCACACACCAATCGCAATCAAAGACTGCTGCCTATCGCATTCTCGTTTGTATTAGGGGGGGCAATAGGGAACGTTTACGATCGCGCTGCGTATGGTTACGTGATTGATTTTTTAGATTTTTATGTAGGCACTTATCATTGGCCCGCTTTTAATATTGCCGATAGCGCGATTTTTATTGGTGCTGCGTTGATCATAATAGATATGTTTATCAGTAAAAACTCGGAAAACGCAGAGGCATAAAACTATGAGTTTGAGTATTGTTGAAAATAGCGAAGTGATTCTACATTTTGATTTGAAATTGGAAGATGGCTCGGCTGCTGACAGTACGCGCGTGAATAACAAGCCCGCAAAAATGGTTATGGGTGACGGAAGTCTTACGCCCAACTTTGAAGCGTGTTTACTGGGGTTGAGTAAGGGGGATAAAAAGTCGTTCACTTTGGCTCCCAATGATGCGTTCGGGATGCCTAATCCAGACAATATTTATTACTTAGACAGAAGCAAATTCGATGCCGATACAACCCTCAATGAGGGCGATATCATGGGCTTCTCCCAACCGAATGGCAGCGAAATACCCGGTATTATTCGAAGTGTGGCTGGCGATTCAGTGACGGTAGATTTCAATCATCCACTGGCGGGACAAACCGTGGTATTTGACGTAGAAATCATTGATGTGCTTCCACCAAAAACCGTGTCCAATGGAGAAAAATAATGCAAGTGTTGTTGGCTAACCCTCGGGGTTTCTGTGCAGGGGTAGATAGAGCGATAACCATTGTTGAACGTGCCTTGGAAATGTTCACTCCACCCATATACGTTCGTCACGAAGTTGTACATAACCGTTTTGTTGTCGAAGGGCTAAAAGAAAGAGGCGCCATCTTTGTAGACGAACTTTGCGAAGTGCCAGACGATTGTATAGTGATATTTTCTGCTCATGGTGTATCACAAGCGGTAAGACAAGAAGCCGAACAGCGAGGTTTAAAGGTATTTGACGCAACCTGTCCGCTGGTTACCAAAGTGCATATGGAAGTCACCCGTGCGAGTAATAAAGGTATTGAGTGTATATTAATCGGTCACGACGGACACCCCGAAGTAGAGGGCACAATGGGGCAGTACAACAACGCTGAGGGCGGGATTTACCTCGTTGAATCCGTTGACGATGTTTCAAAACTCTCAGTAAAAAATGCCGATCAACTCTATTATTGCAGTCAAACTACACTTTCAGTTGATGACACAGCCGATGTTATTGATGCATTACGGCAAACCTTTCCCAATATTCAGGGGCCAAGAAAAGACGATATTTGCTACGCCACACAAAATCGGCAAGATTCAGTAAGAGAACTGGCGCAAGAATGTGATGTGGTTTTAGTGGTCGGCGCGCAAAATAGCTCTAACTCGAATCGATTAAAAGAACTTGCTGATAAGATAGGAGCTAAAGCCCATCTCATCGCCGATGCTAATTGCTTGAAATCTGAATGGTTTACATCGAACACGTCAGTCGGGGTGACAGCAGGAGCGTCTGCCCCTGAAGTGTTAGTGCAAGGAGTGGTTGAAAAATTAAAAGAACTTGGTGCAAATGTAGTACAAGAGCGTAGTGGGCGAGAAGAAAATATCGAATTTGCAGTACCCAAAGAGCTAAGAGTTAGACAAGTCAATTAAGCAAAGAAACGAAGCGCTGAGTGTTGAATATTCGAGCAATTAGGTGTTTAATTTAATAACCAAAAATAGCGGTATATACTTTTAATATTTTTTGAACACTTTAATCTAAAGCAAGATTCCATAATATAACCTTAATAATGTAAGCAGATAAACAATGAAGTCTATTCGTTTTGAACAGGGAGTAGGAATGATTGAGGTGTTAATCACCTTATTTATTTTGTCCGTAGGCTTACTAGGTGTTGCTTCTTTGCAATTGGTGGGTTCGTTTACTAACGCTGAGGCGCTAAGCCGAACACAAGCGGAATTTGTTGCTGAACAAGCTGTTGAGCGACTTAGGGCTGCCGCGATAATAGATACCATTAACGATGGTGAACTGATACACGACGAATATTTTGACCCAAGCAACTACAACTTTAATGGCTTGAGTTGTAGCTCTTCCGATCGCTTTACATGTCATTGTGATTCACGTCCTGAGTCAATTCCTGATTGCGAAGGCGCTATTTGTAGCCAAGCCCAAATGGCGCGATTCGATGCATGGGCACTTTCGTGTAGCGCTATTCAAGCGAATCCCTTGACGGAAATAGCTATCAGTTGCGCTGACAATGGAACGGTTGTTGATGCATTAGCTTGTTCTCCTGGGTCGTTTATTCAGGTTCAATTGAGGTGGCCGCTCCGCGTCGCCAGCGGCACAGGCGGTGGTGAAGAAGTTCAAACCGATGATAGGTGTCCTACAGAAGATGGCCAACGTTTTTCGTGTGTCACCAAGGTCATTGCGCTATGAACCTATTTGTTACACACTGCAATAATTACTCGCAAATACAAGGCGAGACTACGCAAACTAACTGCGGTTTTTCTTTGGTTGAGTTGATGATTTCAGTCGCTCTAGGTTTGGTTGTTAGTTTGGGTGTTATACAGGTGATGGTAAGCAACCGTGTTACCAATGAGGTCAATCAAACGTTGGCAGAGGTACAAGAATCTGGCCGTTTCGTGTTAACTCGTATTCGTAATGAACTACTCGAAACTGGGCTTTACGACTCTGTATACACAGACATTGCCGCTGGTGCCGACATAACACAAGAAGAGGCCTTCGTTCGTAACCACCCTATTATTTTACCAGGGCATTTGCTAGCACGAGCGGGTTTGGGTTCAACCAATGGTGAGGGTACTGCAAACGACCAATTAGTTGTCAGTTTGCAGGGAGAAAATGACTGCAATGGCTCATCGTGGGGGGCGATAGATGGAGAAGAGCAACATGTCGTAAATCACTATTACGTGGTGGGTAATGAATTGCGTTGCGATGGTTACAGCGGCCGAATATTACGAGGCGTTGTGCCAAGTGCATCAACCAGCTCAAGTGGCACTGTCGTACTCATGGATGGGGTCCAAAGTTTTCAAGTGCAATATGGTATTTCTTCGGTTAATCCTCGCGATAAAGATCGTGCCGTTCAATATATAACGGCAGATCAGCTTCCTGCTGCTGAAGCCTTAAATCAACTTGTAGTATCGGTAAGAATAGCTGTGTTGATTCAAAGTAACAGTCGGGTGTCTTCAGCGCCTGATAAAACGTTCACCGTTTTGGATGTGTCGGAGCAAACGGTAGATAACGATCACTATGGTCAGGTTTTCAGCCACACTGTAGCGCTACGCAATGTGAAAAATTATGTGAGGAGTCTCTAATGAACCATCAAAAAGGTTTGGTTTTGGTTTTATCATTACTGATTTTAGTGTCTGTTACCATTTTGGGGGTGAGCGCGGTCTCTGGCAGTTTGTTGCAATCAAAAATGGCAGTCTCAGTACAAGAGTCGGGTCTGGCATTCGATGCCGCTGAAGCCGCACTAGTGGGGGTTTTGTATGAATCTGAAGACAAAGACTTGCTATCCAGTGGTTTGCAGGACCCTTTGAGCGAAGCGCGTTTAGGCGATGTTTACAACCCAGACACTGACACGCTGCAATGTAATGATGAAGAGGCTTGGACTGAGCGTTTTGTTACCAATGCCGGTATGCAGAACCAGACTCAACATACCGCCAACGGTCAATTTCACAGCTTAACTAATACGCGTAGTTGGTCGAGAACGGCGTTTGTAAAGGAACAGTCCTGCTTGGGTTCCAGTGCAGTCATTGGTGGAATAAACATTAATTGTCATGTATTTGTTATCCGAGGTTGCGGTTCATTAGTGAATAAGCCTACGGTCGTCGCAAATACTCTTGCTGCCTCTGTGTTTGCGCCAGCTGGAAACTAGAGGAGAGCTGCCGTGCGATTTAACTTAAAGAACAACCTTTCTTCATTTTTCGTTGCGTGCGCTTTGTCGTGTGCTATTACAATGACAAGTTGGGCAGATGACTTAGAAATTTATATAGGCTCAAACCAATCGGGTGAAGAATTCTTGCCTAATGTCATGTTTATCATGGATACCTCCGGTAGCATGAGCAATTTAGATGAAGGGAGTGAATCCCGTTTGTTAAGGGTGCAAAACGCCTTAAAAGAAGTGCTGGGCAAAGCGACTAACATTAATGCAGGGTTAATGCGTTTCTCTAATATTGGTGGCCCTGTTTTGTATCCAGTCACTAATTTGGATGAAGGTGTCTCCACAGATTTAGTGTATGCCGTGAATCGAAACCAAGACGACGCACATGAAATAGACGGTATAGTCACAACAAACAGTGAAACAGTCACCATTACTCAGCGTCGAAAGAAAGTGTACAGTGGTTTTCGATTTGATAATGTCAGAATCCCCAAAAATGCGAGAATCACTCGTGCATACATGCGCTTGTTCTCACAGGGTTTAGACGATAAAAGTGCGAATATCTCAATTCACGGCGAGTTATCGCCAAACAGTGCCTCGTTTAGCACGACAAGAAACAATATTTCGTCGAGAAAGCTCACGAGTCCAGCTATATGGTCTTTAGGTACTCACTTTCCTGTCAAAGATGAGTTAGTGACGACGCCAGACATCAGCTTGGTTATTCAAAATGTGGTTGATCAAGAAAGTTGGTGTGGCGGAAATGCGCTAAGTCTTATTTTGTCGAGTTCGGCACTGACCAACGAAGGATTGAAACAAGCACAAGCTTTGGATAATGGCTCAGGCCTCACTCCTCAATTAGTCATAAATTACGATTCAAAATCGTCTACCGGATGCATGGCCGGTGAAGATGTGTATCAGGTTCAATCTCAAAACAATAACGTTGAAGAGCGCAACGATGGGACCGACAATACGGGTGCGATTTTGAACATGCAAGCCAGCCAGAATCAGTCTATTGGTGTGCGTTTTCAAAATGTCTTGATCCCGAAAAACGCAACAATTAAGTCGGCAAAGTTAGTGTTGACGGCTGAGCGAGACAGTGATTCCAGCGCAGCATCAATGAAGATTCAGGGCATCGCACAAGATAACCCGATTGATTACAGCAGTCATATTACCAACCAGCTTGAAAGGGCGCCTAAAACGTCGGCTGTAACAATGTCTATGCCGCGTTTCGAAACGAATGAGGAGTACGATTCGCCTGACGTGAGTGCCTTGGTTCAAGAAATAGTAGACCGAGACGGATGGGAACCCGGTAATGCCATGGCCTTTGCGTTCTCAAACTTTTCAGGCGCCAGAGAGGCGTACACATTCAATGGTGATGCAGGACGTGCAGTGCGGTTTGAAGTGGAGTTTGAAGGCGATGCTATTCCAGGCTCATCGCAAACGGTAAGAGACCGTTTATCATCAATAGTCGATGAATTGTCAGCCGTTGGTACTACGCCGATTGTAGATACGCTGTACGAAGCCGTAACGTATTTTTCGGGTAACGAAGTTGATTTTGGGTTAACGAGAGCGAATGACTCTGTCGGTGGGGCCAGTATTAGAAACTTTACTCGAGTATCTAGCGAGCTTTCCTATATCGGAGAATCACCCGTGCGCCCCGCGGGTTGTACCGAAGATAATTTAAGTTCCTCTAATTGCCGTACAGAATTCATTCCAGCCGGTGCTAAATACATCTCGCCTATTACGAATCTTCAATGCCAAACAAACAATCATATTGTGCTCCTTTCTGACGGAAGAGCGAATGGCAATGTTAGCCAAAACCGAATTAAAACTTTACTGGGTACCAGTGAGTGTTTAGCTGGAACAAGCGCTGATGAAGAGTGCGGATTGGACTTAGTAAGGAACATTGCAGATGCGAGCACCTCTGTGGTCGGTACTAGTGTCACTACTCACACTATTGGTTTTGCAGCGAATAGTGAAGCAGAAAACTATCTCAATCAGCTTGCTATTCAAAGCGGTGGGTCTTTTTTCACTGCTGACAGCAGCGAAAAGCTCATTGAAGCGTTTAATAGTATTATTCAGTCAGCAAAAGATGTCAGTGCTACCTTTGTCTCGCCCGGTGTCGCGGTGAACCAATTGAATCGTCTAACGCACAGAGACGAGCTTTACTATGCGGTCTTTGAACCTGATGAAGGGAAAATTTGGCCCGGCAACTTAAAACGCTACCGTATTGCCAATAACACAGTGCTTGATGCAGCAGAAAAGCCAGCAATCGATTCAACAAGCGGTTTCTTCAAAGATTCGGCGCAAAGTTTTTGGTCATTGGCACCCGATGGTGCGAACGTAGGTGCAGGTGGAGCTGCAAGCTTGTTGACTGCTAGCAGAAATTTGTATGTTGCAGGTGAATCGAGTTTGATTGTTTCAGCAAGCAACGAGCTGCATGAAAGAAATAGCAGTTTAACAGCAGAAATGCTAGGCGTAGCTGGCGAACCCAATAGTGAGGAGTTAAGAGACGTTATTCTTCAGTGGGCAAGAGGCGTAGATGTGCGCGATCAGGACGGTGATGGCGACATCACTGACGTTCGGCTTTCCATTGGTGACCCCATTCACTCTCAGCCTGCTGTAGTGGATTACAGTGAAGATGAAACTGCGATATTTGTTGCAACGAATCAAGGGTACCTTCACTCCTTTGATGCTCAAACGGGCGATGAGAATTTTGCTATTGTGCCACAACAGCTGCTGCCAAACCTGCAAGATTTTTACTTTAATCAAGACACTATTAATCACACCTACGGATTAGATGGCGATCTTGTATTGCGAACTAATGGGAATAAGCGGTATCTCTATGTTGGCATGCGTAGGGGGGGCTCCACCTATTTCGCTTTCGATATTTCAGACTCCAAGCGCCCCTCTCTCATGTTCACCATAAATAATGGTGACACAGGCCTAGAAAAGTTAGGCCAAACTTGGTCGGCGCCAGTTATCACGAAAATCCGCACAGGTGGTACGGTGAGGAACGTGATGATTGTCGGGGGCGGTTATGATGAATCTCAAGACAATAAAGTGATACGTTCTCCTGACACAGTAGGTAACGCAATCTACATGTTTGATGCCGATTCTGGTTCTTTAATATGGTCTGCGAGCAACTCGGGTAGCTCATTAGTGGTGCCTGAAATGGAATACAGCATACCGGGTCGTGTCTCTGTTGTTGACCGGAACAACGACGGGTTTGCTGATCATATGTATGCCTCAGACATGGGCGGGCAGCTGTTTCGTTTCGATATTTACAATGATAGAACGGGCAGTGACTTTATCAAGGGCGCACGTATTGCTGACTTTGGTGGTAATACAGAACAAGACAATCGACGTTTTTACTACGGCCCTGATATTGCACAAATAGCAATAGGATCAGACCTTTACTACGCAGTAGCAATTGGCAGCGGAAAGCGTGCGTCGCCGCTTGATAGAGTCATAGAGGACAGATTTTATATGTTAAGGGATCAGTCAGCGTTTAATATAAACGAAAGCGGCTTATTCTCGTTTCCCGAGGTTGCAACAGAGAGCGACTTGTACGACGCTTCGTTGGGACTTTTAGCAAGCACAGATTCCGGGGTGGTGAGCGTGGAATCAGCCGAATTCGCTAGCAAAAGTGGCTGGTTGTTAGATTTCAATGTTTCGGGTGAAAAAGTCTTAGCATCGCCCTTAATCATCGACCATAACATTTTCTTTTCTACTTATATCCCTGCAGAGAGCGACCCTAGCGAGTGTGCACCGGCAACTGGACGAAGCCGTGCGTATTTGGTTAATCTATTGAATGCAAACGCGGTTAATTTTATTGAGATACCCAAAGACGAAACGGATAACGTAAATAGCCGCTTTGCGGAAACAACGTTATCGGGTATTCCTCCGTCACCTACTTTTAATGTGGCTGATGATGGCAATATTTCTATTTGTTTGGGTACGGTTTGTTCGAGAACTCAACCCGATGTTGATGACGATGGAACATTTGAATCTTGTGTAGAAGGATTAGGTTGTCTTACTGAAAACATTTTTGCAGAGAAAGAGCGAGTAAGAAAAGGCAGTTGGCGCACTGAAACTGAGAGTAGATAAAAGTATGACAAAAGCCGGATTTACATTGGTTGAATTAATGATAGTGGTGGCCATTGTAGGGATCATTGCTGCGATTGGTTACCCAAGTTATCAAAATGTAATTCAAGGAAGTCACCGAGGAACGGCCCAAGCTGATTTAATGGCATTGGCGGCGGTGTTAGAGCGGCATTATAATGCCAACTTTACTTACCTAGGAGCCGCGTCTGAAACAGGCGTTCCTGTAGGTTTTGCCGCACACTCACCCGCATCCGAGCCTGCTGCCGACAGGCGATACGATTTAAGTGTCATCAACGCCACGGCTACCACTTTTCAGATAAGAGCGAGACCGGTTACAGGCACATCTCAAGCAGGCGATGGGGACTTGTTTTTTTGGGCCGACGGTAGGAAAGCATGGGATCAAAACAACAATGGCGATATAGCAAGTTCAGAATTTTGTTGGAGTTGTTAAAACGGTCGATTAGACACAAACGTTAGCGACTCTTTTTCTGAAATTGCAACGTGCCATAGGCTTTTATCACTGCGAAAGCCATCGATGCCATGATCTATTTCAATCCACGTATCTTCTATTCCATCGTCGTTGGTATCAGCAAATTGCCAATCGGTAATAGATACTGCTGATTCAGGGTTGGACAGGATTGATTCAGCTATTTTACCATTGGCAGCTAAGTTACGTTTGTGCCAATTTCGGTCGGTGGCTAATAAACTCTGGTTAGCGTACTCTCTAAGCGAAACAGAACTATAAACCAGACCTACAGCGAGCAATGCGAGTAAGGCCATGCTAATAAGGGTTTCAACAAGAGAAAACCCTTTGATTACTGAAATTGCCATGAGCCTTTTACCACTTGAGTTAGTAAGTTATCAGAGTGTTTAGCCAATACATCAAGAATACGGGGGTTGTAGCTTACACTTGACTTGGCAGGAAGAGAAGTAGTCGGGTCGTCTGTACATGAACTCACAAGTCCACCGTTCACGGTTGTAGAAGACATTGCTATGGAAGACAAAGAAAGAGAAGACAAAGAAGGCGA
This sequence comes from uncultured Alteromonas sp., assembly GCA_964429915.1. Classification (GTDB taxonomy): domain Bacteria; phylum Pseudomonadota; class Gammaproteobacteria; order Enterobacterales; family Alteromonadaceae; genus Alteromonas_F. The sequence continues at coordinate 7,696 of CAYSDZ010000041.1, read as the reverse complement.
TGTCGAAGTACATAAGTGAACTAGCAAGCCATGTAGGGTTACGTCTGCAAATTGTATATTGCCTTCAACCACCAAAATAACAGGACGCTTTGCAGAGCCTAGATTAATTCGGTCTAAGGTACAGTTTCCTCCTATCCAAATAAAACCATGCACCTGCCTTGGAAAATCGTCACAGTGTGCTGAACCATAATCAGCACTCTCTCTAAATGCAGTGAAATGCGTAAAAGGAAGAGTAAAAAGCGTTTCGGTTAAGCTGTTGACCGACGAGACGGACCACACTTTGGTTGCCTCATCTGGAACACGCTCTAAGCGTCGAACTTGAGTCATGCTTACACTGTGTCTTATTTTAATAGCATCATCTAAGGTATTACTAGCCGAAAGGTCAATGAGAGTCAGGTTTTTCCCATCAATATTGTGTTCATTTGTTATCATTGATACGGATAACGAGCTTATTGCATCCGATCGTGCACTTTCGTCGGATAAGCGACCACTTGCAATAAAATTGAAAACGGCTTGACTGAGCGCGTTGCTTATTGCTATTTCAGTATCAAATTGCTGTTTTTGATGGATAATTGCCTTGGACTGACGATACGATTTATCGACAGATAAAGCCATTATACTGCCAGATAACACCGCTAATATAACCACGATGATCAGAGAAGAAAATCCGCTAAATGTGTGCATTTTTTATCGGCACCTCTATGGTGATGGTGCGTTGAATAGTGTCATCTTGTGCTAGCTTAGCTGAGAGACTGATCACAATGGAGCGATTACGGTGTACGTCGAAGTGCAATTGAGTAATGTGAATAAAATCGGAAGCGTTGAGGTCTTGCCAACCTGCTTCACGGCAACCTCGCCCTCCTATTCGTACTTCTAATGCACCATTTCTTAATCTGTAACCTCGGCGTTCATTCGGCGAGTGTGTGTTCAGCTGACCATCTTGATTAATGTCGTGAGTAAACAAAATACAACTTAGCGAAGCCTCTCCGGTAAAAGCAGCGACTTCTGCGCGCGATGAGAAGGGCGAGGACGCTAAGCTTGTATCGGTCAATCGTTGCAGTGCCAAGGCGTCGTAGCCCATATTTCGAATATCTTCATAAAGCACTGAAGCTAGGGTGTTTAATTCAGCTTGTAGTCGTGAGACCTGATCAAGCTTATACAAACTTGTGGTTGTTGAAGCGAGAAGGCTAGTGGTCGCAAGAACAGCAACGCCGCTCAGCGAAAGTGAAATCATGATTTCAATGAGAGTAAAACCACACTTTTTTAACATTGTCGTATCCCCGAAAGGTGGCCATCGGCTATACAAAGACGACTTCGGCCCAATGCAGAAACAATCACTCGTACTTCTGCAATGACTGTTGAAAGGCCAAACGAACCATTATTCCCTGCTGCTAATCCTAGTCTGCCATCAAACTTTATATGCTTGTCTCTGGCCAGCCGCACATTGCTCAATGTAACTTTACTGTCGCTCAAAGAAACGTTGAGTCGAGCTTCATTAATATTACAATTACTTCTTGCGCTACAATCACACGAAGTATCAAAGCTAACGCCAATGCATTGGAGATCATCGCGTATCACCACATAAACATCTTTTTTGCTTGAAATAGCAGTTTGTCTGGCATGATTGAGGGCGGTCTCTACTTGAGTCGATACCGCTCGTTGGGTAAGTTGTAATTGCAGTCGGGAATAACTACTTGTACCTAGGGTCGCAAGAATAGCGATTAAGGTAATCACAATAAGTAGCTCTATCAGTGTATAGCCATACTGCTTTTTACTTGTCATTGTCGCACTCTCCTTGGCAGGTTTGGTCCAGTTTTTTTGGTTTAGGGTTCGCAATCTATTTATTACGCTATAGGATTTGTTTATCGATTAGCAAGAGATGCGACTAAAAACCCGACTATGGAACAGGTTAAACAAAAGCAAAAAAAGAATGGATTTACCTTGATCGAATTGTTAGTAACGCTCACGATAGCCTTGGTTATTGGGAGCATTGCAATACCGGGGTATCAACATTCGATCCGTAAAGGAAGAAGACACATGGTGCAAAACCAAATGCTGTCGTTACATTTACAGCAGCAACACTTTTACCTTTCGAATCAAAAATACGCTAGCGAAAAAGACCTAACTATTACTACAACGAAACATTACGCAGTAAACATTCAGCAAGAGAGTGAGGATGATTTCATCATTGTTGCCAAAGCACTGGCGTCACAACAAAGTGGATCGGGCTGCGATACGATGACCATTAATCACGACTTAATTAAACATCCCAAAGCGTGTTGGTAAGTGCGTTTAAGAGCGAGTTACGAGCAAGTAAGGGCAGCTCCCGTGACATCCTCAGCAACACCATCGCCATTGCTATCGGCACTAATACTGACTCGACCAAATTGTGCGATGAGCACAGCTCTAGCAAAGCGTGTATCGTTATTGTTATGACAAATGGTTATGCTTCGTGCATCACGGGTGCTGCCGTCATCGTCGAATATAAGCGTACCGTTTATACCGCTAACGCTCAGGGTTTCGGGTAAGGGTTCGGTACTCGCAAGCCGAGCTTCTATACCGTTGATCTGGCCATTGTTGTCTGTATCGATAAATACAATTTTGGGTAATGCCCAGTTTGTGGCGCAGTTAGAAAAATCAGATGATGGGCAAACGGTTACTTCGGTTTGTTCGTTGATAGCTCTATTCCGTGCAAACCGAATAATACTGCTGACATTGTTGATGCTACCGGCTACTTGATTCGTTACCAATATAGACTGGATATTTGGGCCAACAGCGGTTAACAAAATGGCAGCAATGGCAATAGTGATCATGAGTTCAAGCAAGGTCAACCCGTAAACGATACGCTGCTGAATAGGAGTTTTTGATGGTTTGTGAAGACGGATTAATTTCATTTGTCGTGATTGTACTCTAAACGCCTTAAAAATACGTATTTAAAACTGTAAATACGTGTAATATTTGCTACCAGAGAAATAGGCTACTGCCTAGGGTTAGATTTATCACGTTTTAAACCGAAACGTTAGTATTTTTACAAAGCGGAGTTAAACCCCATGGACAAACAGACCATTCTGAATGAAATGAAGGTGCTACCCTCTATCGATGTCGAATTTGAAATTCAGCGAAGAGTGTCTTTTATTAAGTCTCAACTTGTATCATCCCATTTAAAAACGTTAGTGTTAGGTATAAGCGGCGGGATAGATTCCTGCACGCTAGGGCGTTTGGCGCAATTAGCGGTCGATGAATTAAACAGTGAAACAGACGCAGATTACCAGTTTGTCGCTGTACGTTTGCCGTATAGCACGCAGGCTGACGAAGCAGATGCGCAAGCAGCGATTCATTTCATTCAACCATCTTCCGCGGTGAGTGTGAATGTTCAACCCGGTGCAGATGCGATACACGTTAGTACCTTAGAAGCACTATCTAACAATGATTTACTGCCTGACAATGAGCAACACGTCGATTTTGTGAAAGGTAATGTTAAAGCCAGAACACGGATGGTCATTCAATATGAAATTGCAGGTTTGTTAACCGGTTTAGTATTGGGTACTGATCATTCAGCTGAAAATATCACCGGCTTTTACACAAAGTATGGCGATGGAGCGTGTGATCTCGCTCCCTTATTTGGCTTGAGTAAACGTCAGGTTAGAGCCATAGCTAGTCACTTAGGCGCACCTTCAACCATTATCACTAAAGCCCCGACAGCGGATTTAGAAACGTTAACACCTCAGAAAGCCGACGAAGAGGCCTTAGGCCTTAGTTATGAGCAAATTGATGATTTCTTGGAAGGAAAACCAGTAAGTGTTGACATTGAGTCGCGTTTAATAGAAATTTTTACAAAAACGCAACATAAGCGGGTTCCTATACCCACTATTTACGATGGAGTTGATGGATGAAAAAAATAGAAGCCGTAGTTAAGCCGTTTAAAATTGATGACGTAAGAGAATCCTTGGGGGAAGCTGGAATTGTCGGTATGACAATTACTGAGGTGAGGGGATTCGGCCGGCAAAAAGGGCATACAGAACTGTATAGAGGAGCGGAATATCAAATTGATTTTTTACCTAAAGTGAAAATAGAAATTGTTGTTACAAACGAGCAAGTTGATATCGCCGTAGAAGCCATTGTGAAAGCTGCAAAAACCGGCAAGATTGGAGATGGCAAGATATTTGTTTATCCGGTTGAATCAGTTGTTCGGATAAGAACGGGCGAAACAGGAGAAGATGCCTTGTAATGGCATCTTCTAGTTGTTTTATCCTAACAGCTCGGCCGCTCAATGTTGACTGTCGGATTTTTCATAGGCTTTTCCGTTTTTTAATTCCGATTCAGTGGGTGCTCGAACATCCAGTATTTCGACATCGAAACTCAAAGGCACACCCGCTAAAGGGTGATTGCCGTCTACAACCGCAGTTTCATCATCAACTTCTATCACAATAACGGATTGTTCACCCTCTTCCGTTGTTGCTCTAAAGCTCATGCCAGGTTCGACCTCAATGCCTTCAAACATGCTTAAAGGAACGGTCTGAACCAAGTTATCGTGCCGAGGCCCATATGCTTGTTCTGGGTTAAGGCTAACTTCAAACGTGTCGCCTTTTACTTTTCCTATAATCGCTTGCTCTAAACCTTCTATCAACAGGCGGCTGCCTATCATTGCTAACAAAGGCTCTCCGTCTCTAGACGTATCCAAATTTACACCATCCTGCGTGTACACAGAATAGTGCAGGGTTACCACATCGTTTAATTTAATCATGTCGCTTTGTTTTCTTTATCGAACTCGTTTCTGATTGTATCACATAAGGAAGGGGATGTAGCTGAAGTGAGATCTCGCCATTGTCGTCCAATGCAATGCGTTGTTCACTACCCATATCGTTCGTTAACACATCATTTGGCAATACATCATTTGGCAATACAATGGAAAGCCATACCGTATCATCTTGTTGTGCAACATTAACCACTGTGCCCGATTTGCGCCAGTGTTCGCCCATGCGAAGATATACGGCATGCCCGGATTCTACTTTTTTGGCTTGAAGGTTGTTTGCTTTAAGGGTGGCAGTAAATAACGCTCGCTTGTTTTTACCAAGATAACGGGTTCGAGCAACGGTTTCTTGGCCCATGTAACAGCCTTTGTCAAAATCAATACCGTCAAGTGCCTGTACATTTAACATTTGAGGTATCCATTGCTCTGCCATGCCTGTTTTTAATACTGCGACACCGCATTGTATAAAGCTCAAACTAACATTAGCTTGCGCATCTATATCACTGTTTGCCGTTTTGCCACTGGCCGTCTCATAAGCAACTAGCCTTTTATGCTTTAATATTTCGATTGGCGGTGTTTGAAATAGCATAGTGTGTTCATCGACAGGCTCGGCATCTTCTAGTACGATTTTTACTTTATCCATGTCTGATGAAGTGAATTCAACCTGGCTAAACACTGAAAACTTTTTAAACTGGCTCAGGCTGTTCTCGATAGAAGCACTAGATTGGATGAAAAAATAATTATTATTGTGATAAAACAAAAAACCCAATCCAACCATTTTCCCTTTAGTATCGCACTGTGCACAATAACGTAAAGGGCGTAACTTCATCGCTTTTATATCAACCGTTAATTGGCCTTGTAAAAAAGAGTCGGCATCTGGCCCCGAAATCTTGATGTATGAGAGGTGGTCATCTGTTGTCAGTATAATCTCTTCCATAAAGCGGTAGGTCTCGTTTACGTGTCTTTTATTGTAAAATGAGGCTAAGCTAACGATTTACAAGTCTAAAAAGTACGATAACCTGTACTTCGGTAGAGTTTAGAAATTAAGAGTTGCAGTGTTAAACTCTCAATCAATAAAAAGGGGAGTACCCGTGTCTTTAGAAACAGAGTTCTTAGAAACAGAGTCTTCAGAAAAAACGTTTTCACCAAAACGTTTAGCAAGGCTCAAATGGGCATGTCGACGTGGCATGTTAGAGTTAGATGTATTGTTGTTGCCTTTCGTAGAGAAAGCGTTTGATAGTTTGAGCTATGAACAGCAGGAAACCTTTGAAAGACTGCTTACGAGCGACGACCCCGACTTGTATGCATGGATAATGGGGCATCAACAATGTGACGACCCTCAGTTTGTAGAAATGATAGCGATGGTAGTTAAACGAGTCCGTGTTTAGCGCTCCCATTCAGTCAGAAAGCGTCGGTTGGTCACGTTGGTTTTTTTCAAGCTTATCATTTGAATGCTCCAATGTGGCAAACCTTGAATTTGATAATAACAGTAGTTGGATGAAGGTAACAAACCTACAAGGTAAGCAAGTGAAGGGCTATTTTCGTATGCCTTGTTTGGTGAATACTTGGGCTATTCATTTAGTGTTAGCGACGAGAATGGGTATTGTGATTAAAGGTTGGGTAAGTCGCGAGGCAGTCAGCGACGAAAACTTTAGGCGCATGAGTCGCTGGGTACATCGTCAACGACGAAAAGCATAACATGAATCCTCTTAAGAGAAAGGTATGATCAGTAGCAGTCGCGCTTTGTTTAGTGCGGTGTCTAGCTCTTTAATTAGACTGGATAAAACGTTCCACCCCAAGCAGCACGCTGATTTTTACTTGGCCTGTTTAGAAGAACGGCACTATAAAATCAACTATCAACACTATGGCCTGTATCAGCACATGATGCAGTGGAATAGCAGCTTTACCCATCCTTGCTATTTGCAAATGATCACCTTACCCATGCAGCTAAAGCTACTGTCGTTGCCGGAAAGCCCTGTGACTCCAATGGGGTTGGTGCATATTCATAACCGAATTGTTCAAAAGCCTGAATTGGAACAAGGACAACCATTCAATTTAAAGGTAAAGTTTGGTGAGGTGTTTGCTCATAAAAAAGGCTTAGCGGTAGAAGTCGTTGTAACCGCGAGTCAGGCAAATCAAGTCGTTTACGAAGCGACTAGCACGTATTTAAAGCGCTTGAATAAAAAGCATGCGGTTGCCTTTGCCGACACGCCCCATCACCTACCGTATTTAAGACCTTCCGCAAACCTTTTTAGAAGAGAGCTAAGCGATGTGCACTTTCCTCGTTTAATGGGGTTTGATTACGCCTACACTTCTGGAGATTTTAATCCCATCCACATTAGTGCCATTACCGCACGTTTGTTTGGGTTTAAACGCGCCATTATTCACGGTATGGCTAGTTTGGCGTTAACTTTAGGGGTAGAGGAAACCGCACTCAAATTTAAAAAATCTGATTTGCCGATAGAAGTAGCCTGCGACTTTTTAAAGCCTGTTTTTATTCCGGCTACGGCTACTATTCTCACTGGCTGTATCGACAAAGACCGCTTTATTACCTTACATGCAAAAGACAACCTAGACATCGTTCATTTATTGATTCGTTATGCCCGTGGCGAGGCTGCCCGGCTTTATAAAGGTTTTGTCTAATTCGGGCGCAAGTATTGAAGGCTCAGCGCTAGTTAACAAAGTCGGATAATCCGTATTGAAATGCAGACCTCTACTTTCCTTACGTTGCATCGCACAGCGTACGATCAATTCAGCTACCGTGACCAAATTTCTCAATTCCAGCAAATTATTCGTTACTCTAAAATGTCCGTAGTATTCTTGAATTTCTTGCGATAGCAGCTGTATTCGACGCAACGCTCTTGCAAGTCGCTTGTCTGTTCTCACTATGCCAACATAATCCCACATAAATAAACGCAGTTCATGCCAGTTATGTTGAATAATTAC